>DATCKU010000067.1:0-93551 GCA_036564245.1 Actinopolymorphaceae bacterium | reverse complement strand
CCACGAGCGTCCGGACACGGTTCTCGTCCTGGACGGCATCAAGACTCCCGCCAACGTGGGCATGATCCTGCGCACCGCGACGGCGGCCGGTCTGGGCGGGGTGGTCGTCCCCCATCGGGGTGTCGCTGACCTCGATCCCCTGGTGGTGAAGGCCTCCGCCGGCGTGGCGTTCCGGGCGCCGGTGCTCCGGTGCGGGACGGCGGAGGAGGCTGTGGAGCGGCTGGTCGAGGCCGGCTACGAGGTGGTGGGGCTCGCGGCCGACGCGAAGGAGACGATCTTCGAGACCCGCGTGGAGCCTCCCGTGGCGTTCGTCCTCGGCAGCGAGACCGAGGGGGTGACGGACCCGGTGCGGCCCTTCGTCGCGCGGTGGGCGAGCATCCCGATGCCAGGCGACGTGGAGTCCCTCAACGTCGCCTGCGCCGCGGCTGTGGTGTCGTTCGAGATCGTCCGGAGGCGGCTCTACGGTCCCAGTCCCTCGCCCTGAGCCCGGTACGCCGCCCTGCGCGGGTCGGTGTCAGCCCCGCGGCGTCGCGCGTCATGCCACGCGACGACCGAGCGTCCACGTGCGCTACCCTGAAGACCATGCCAGTGGCTCTGCTCCTTAGCGGGCCGCGCTGACCATCAGCGGGTGCGTGAGCACCGCGTCGGCGCGGCGAACCCCTCCTGTGTTGAGGGGTTTTTCGTTCGAGGTCTGAGGGGCGTCCCCGAGATGCCGGCGCCGGCCGGTGGTGGGGTCGCCGCGTCCCCGGCAGAAGTCACCATCCGCCCAGCCTTCACGGAGCACGAACGATGAGCAAGTCCCACGCGGCAGAGCCGGAGCCGGCCACCGCTCGAGCGGGAACGGATCCTCGAGCGGGAACGGGCACCGAGACCTATGACTTCGTCCGCCTCCAGGACAAGTGGCTGCCGGTGTGGCAGCGGATGGACCCGTTCCGGGCGGACCGCCTCGCCGGAGAGGACCCCAAGACCGAGCCGGACCCGCGCGAACGTCGCTATCTGCTCGACATGTTCCCGTACCCCTCCGGCGATCTCCACATGGGGCACGCCGAGGCGTACGCGTTCGGCGACCTGATCGCGCGCTACTGGTGGCAGAAGGGCTACAACGTCCTGCACCCGATCGGCTGGGACGCCTTCGGTCTGCCGGCCGAGAACGCCGCCATCCGTCGCAATGCCCACCCGGCCGAGTGGACGTACGCCAACATCGAGACCCAGGCCAGCTCGTTCCAGCGCTACGGCGTGTCGTTCGACTGGTCGCGGCGGCTGCACACCTGCGATCCGTCGTACTACAAGTGGACGCAGTGGCTGTTCCTGCGGTTCTACGAGCGCGGCCTGGCCTACCGCAAGGCGTCGATGGTCAACTGGTGCCCGCAGGACCAGACGGTGCTGGCCAACGAGCAGGTGATCGGTGGCAACTGCGAGCGCTGTGGGGCGCAGGTCACCAAGCGCGAGCTGACGCAGTGGTACTTCAAGATCACCGACTACGCGCAGCGCCTCCTGGACGACATGAAGCTCCTGGAGGGCAAGTGGCCGGAGCGTGTGCTGACCATGCAGCGCAACTGGATCGGCCGCTCCGAGGGCGCGTACATCGACTTCTCGATCGTCACCGCTGACGGCTCGGCCGTGCGCGACGAGCCGGTCACGGTGTTCACCACACGACCTGACACGTTGTTCGGTGCGACGTTCTTCGTCGTGGCCGCGGACGCCAAGCTGGCCAACGAGATCTGCCGGGACGAGCAGCGGCCGGCGTTCGAGGCCTACCTGGAGCAGGTCAAGCGCGCCAGCGAGATCGAGCGGCTGTCGACCGAACGCGAGAAGACCGGTGTCTTCCTGGGTGTCTACGCCGTCAACCCGGCGAACGGCGAACGGATCCCCGTCTATGCCGCCGACTACGTGCTGGCCGACTACGGCACCGGCGCGATCATGGCGGTGCCAGGCGAGGACCAGCGCGACTGGGACTTCGCCAAGGCGTACGACCTGCCGATCATTCGGACGGTGCAGCCGCCGGAGGACTTCGACGGTGAGGCGTACGTCGGTGAGGGCCCGGCCATCAACTCGGCCAACGACGAGGTGAGCCTCAACGGACTGGGCGTCGCCGAGGCGAAGGCCCGGATGATCGACTGGCTGGAGTCCAAGGGCCTGGGCAAGCGGGCCGTGACCTACCGGCTGCGTGACTGGCTGATCTCGCGGCAGCGGTTCTGGGGCTGCCCGATCCCGATCGTGCACTGCGAGGCCTGTGGCGAGGTACCGGTGCCCGACGAGGAGCTGCCGGTGGAGCTGCCCGATCTGCGGGGAGCCGACCTCGCGCCCAAGGGCACGTCGCCTCTCGCCGCGGCGACTGAATGGGTCAACGTGTCCTGCCCCAAGTGCGGCGGACCGGCCAAGCGCGACAGCGACACGATGGACACGTTCGTCGACTCGTCGTGGTACTACCTGCGCTACTGCTCGCCGTCGTACGACGAAGGGCCGTTCGACCCCGAAGCGGTGCGGCGCTGGATGCCGGTGGACCAGTACGTCGGGGGAGTCGAGCACGCGATCCTGCACCTGCTGTACAGCCGGTTCTTCACGAAGGTGCTGTACGACATGGGCGCGGTCGACTTCGTCGAGCCGTTCACCGCGTTGCTCAACCAGGGCCAGGTCATCAACAAGGGCGCCGCGATGAGCAAGTCGCTGGGCAACGGCGTTGATCTGGGAGAGCAACTGGAGACGTACGGCGTCGACGCCATCCGGTTGACGATGGCGTTCGCCGGACCTCCGGAGGACGACATCGACTGGGCCGACGTGTCCCCGGGCGGGTCGCTGAAGTTCCTGCAGCGCGCCTGGCGGCTGTCGGGAGACGTGACCAGCCCGGTCGGCGTCGACTTCTCGACCGGTGACGTGGCTCTGCGCCGTGCGACCCACCGCACCATCAAGGAGTTCACCGAGAACGTCGAGGCGTTTAAGTTCAACGTCGGCATCGCGCGGCTCATGGAGCTGGTGAGTGCCGTACGAAAGGCGATCGACAGCGGATGCGGCCCGGCGGATCCAGCCGTTCGTGAGGCGGTCGAGGCGCTGGCCGTGATGCTCAGCGTGGTTGCGCCCTACACCGCGGAGGACATGTGGGAGCGCCTGGGACACTCGCCGACGGTCGCGCTGGCCGGATGGCCGACCTACGATCCCCAGCTGGCCGCTGCAGAGTCCGTTACCGCAGTGGTGCAGGTGGCGGGCAAGGTGCGGGACAAGTTCGAGGTGTCGCCCGACATCAGCGAGGACGAGCTGCGTGAGCAGGCGCTGGCGTCGACGAAGGTGCAGACGGCGCTTGGTGGACGCGCCGTCGCTCGGGTGATCGTACGCGCACCCAAACTGGTCAACGTCGTGCCGGCGTAGCTCGCTGCGTACCTCTTCGCCGGTTTGCTCAACCGGTGCAGCGGTCGACGGGTCGTGGCCCTCGATGTCGAGGGTCAGGCCCACACGACCATTGACTCCGTCGCCTGAGCGCTGCTGTCGTTCGGGTGATGGACCTTGTGGGCACAGTTAGTCTGCGATCGTGCGAATGATCCTTCTCCTTAGCCAGCCGCGCTGACCTCCAGCGGATGCTCGGTCGAAGCATCCGCTGGCGCGGCCCTCACGCATGCGACTCGAGACGTGAGAAGGCTCAAGGAGAAGAGGATTCGACCATGTCAGAGTCGTCTGATCCGCGTCCCTTTCGTTACGCGGCCGAACTAGCGAACCAGATTGAGACTCGGTGGCAGGCGTATTGGCAAGAGCACCGTACCTTTCACGCCGACGTCGACCACACGCGACCGAAGTTCTACGTCCTCGACATGTTCATCGGCCCATCCGGGACGATGCACGTCGGGCACCCGCTGGGTTATGTCGCCACCGACGTCTACGGACGCTATCTGCGGATACGTGGCTACAACGTGATGCACGCGTTCGGATTCGATGCGTTCGGACTCCCTGCCGAGCAGTACGCCATCCAGACCGGACAGCATCCACGCACCACGACCGAACGCACCATCGCCACCATTCGTGGCCAGCTGCGCAGGTTGGGATTCGGCCACGACGAGCGGCGGAGCGTCTCGACCACGGATGTGCGGTTCTACCGGTGGACGCAGTGGATGTTCCTGCAGATCTTCAACTCGTGGTACGACGCCGCGCAGGACAAGGCCCGTCCCATTGCTGAGCCACGCGATCCGTTCGACAAGGACTCCGAGCCGGAACCACCGCTGGCCCGGCTGACCGATTGGGCGACGGTACGCCTCGACCTCGGTGACGGACCCAAGACCTATCGCCGGGAGACCCACACGATGCCGCAATGGGCGGGCTCGTGTTGGTATGAGCTGCGGTATCTGGATCCCCGCAATGACAGGCAGTTCTGCGATCCGGCGATCGAGAAGTACTGGATGGGGCCGCGTGGCGAAGCCGATCCAGGTGGCGTCGACCTGTATGTCGGAGGGGTCGAGCATGCCGTGCTGCACCTGCTCTACGCGCGTTTCTGGCACAAGGTGCTCTACGACCTGGGCTATGTCTCGAGCAAGGAGCCGTTTCGCCGGCTGGTCACCATCGGCTACATCCAGGCGTACGCCTACACCGACGAGCGCGGGGTCTACGTTCCTGCGGCCGAGGTAGAAGAGTGTGACGGTCAGTTCTTCCATCAGGGAAGGCCGGTCCGGCGAAGCCTGGGCAAGATGGGCAAGAGCTTGCGCAACATGGTGACGCCGGACGAGATGTGCGAGACGTACGGCGCGGACACGTTCCGGCTGTACGTCATGTCGACCGGACCGTTGCGCGTCTGCAGGCCGTGGGATGCGCGGGGCATCGTCGGGCTGCACCGGTTCCTGCAGCGAGTCTGGCGGACGTTCGTCGACGAGGAGTCCGGCGACCTGCGCGTGGTGGACGCTCCTGCGAAGCCTGAGACGAGACGACAGCTGCACCGAACGATTGCCGCGGTCGGCAAGGACATGGACGACCTCGCGTTCAACACGGCGATCGCTCGGCTGATCGAGCTGTCGAAACACCTGAGCGGGCTGGACGCGATGCCTCGGGAGGCTGCCGAGCCGTACGTCCTCATGCTGGCGCCGTTCGCTCCGCACATCGCCGAGGAGCTGTGGGCGCGGCTGCAAGGTGCCGAACGCTCGTTGGCGTACGTACCGTATCCGGAACCTGATCCGGCTTGTCTTGTTGCCGAAACTGTCACCTGCGTGGTCCAGGTGGCAGGCAAGGTGCGTGACCGGCTCGAGGTGCCGCGGGAGATTGGCGAAGCCGAGTTGCAGGAGCTGGCCCTGGCATCGGCCAAGGTGCGCACCGCGCTCGCTGGCCTGGAGGTGGCGAAGGTCGTCGTGGGGGCGCCGCGGCTCGTCAACGTCGTGCCCCGGTGAGCGCCTCTCGCGGGCCGGGCGTGAGCGGCTTCGGTCGCGCACCGTCATGCGAGCCGTACGCTAGGTGGACAGTTTCTCGAGCTGGCCGTAGGCCACCATCCAGTGCGGCTGCAGTCGGTAGTAGACCACCTCGTCTCCGAACGTTGTCGGCGAGACGCCGTAGTGGTTGGTGAGGTGCTCCAGGATCGCCGGCCAGTCGGGGTGGTCGGCCACGAGCGGCTCGACCTTCCCATGGGTGAAGACGCCCAGCTCCTCACCACGCAGATGCGCCACGCTCACCGCAGGCCGTGCGCGCAGGTGACGTGCCTTGGCCGCGGAGGCGTCGGTACCGAAGATCCACCGCCCGTGCCAGAAGTGACCGTCGACCGCGGAGATGCGAGGCTCGCCCTTGGCGGTCACGGTGGCGATCGAGAGCACGCACATCCCGGTGAGCATGTCGCAGAGCTGGCGTGCCGATACGGCGGTCTTGCCGGGAACGATGATCGAACGCAGGTGACGGGTGGAGCGGGACAAGGAGGAGTCGAGGAGCTTCTGGAGGTCGCGAACCTCTGCTTGCGTCTCGTACATGACGGGCAGTATCGACGGTGCCACCGACATGCTGGTCTCCTCGCCGAACGCGGCGCAGGCTAGCCTCGCCGCATGGCCATCCGGGTGAGCACGGCAACGACGACGCCGAGCACGAGGACAACGCAGGCGACCGCCAAGAAGGCAGCCAAGGCGACCGCGAAGAAGACGGGAAAGCGCCCCGCCAAGCCAACGCGTACCACTGCGAAGCGAACGTCACGAGCGAAACGCACCGAGCGGGTCGCGGTGGTGACCGACTCCACCGCGTGTCTTTCGGACGTGGAAGTGGCGCGGTACGACATCACGGTCGTCCCGTTGCACGTCGTGGTCGGCGATTCGTCATGTGCCGACGGTGGCTCGGACGCACGACGTCGTCTGGCTCAGGCCTTCCGTGGCGGTGAGCGCGTGACAACCTCACGGCCGTCGCCTCAGTCGTTCCTGGAGGCGTACCGCGCCGTCGCCGCGCGTGGGGCGACTCATGTCGTGTCGATCCATCTGTCCGCCGACCTTTCCAGTACGCATGATGCGGCCCGCCTCGGGGCGCTGCAGGCCGACGTACCGGTCAGCGTGGTCGACTCTCGGCAGGTCGGGATGGGGCTGGGCTTCGCCGTGCTCACCGCGGCCCGAGCGGCCCGCGAGGGCGCCGACGCGAAGACAGTGGCGGACCTGGCGCGTCGATGTGCCGCCGCAACGCAAACGCTGGTAACGGTGGACCCGTTCGGATCGCAGCGGTCCGACGGCAGGTTCGGCGCCGCCCGGGCGTTCGTCGGATTCCTCCTCGCCGCCAAGCGGGTACCGGTCCTGAGAATCTCTAGCGGCCAGCTCGAGCTGCTCACGAGCTCGCGTACGACGACCAGCGCCGTGGCGGAGCTGGAGCGGCGCACCCGTGCAGAGGCGCAGCGCCTGCTGCGGGGCGACCTGGCTGAGGTGGAGATCGCGGTGCATCACCTCGAGGCGCCGGCGCGCGCGGCCGAGCTCGCCGAGCGACTGGGTGGCGCGGGGCGTGGGATCGGTCGTGTGGTCATCCGCGAAGCCGATGGTGTGATGGGGGCCCATCTGGGTCCAGGCATGGTGGGCGCGGTCGTGTCGCCTGTGCTGAGCTCTCAGCCTGCCGTGACATAGCCTGGGCGCTCGTGGACCTGCGTGGAGACTCACGGCGTCAGGCGCTGGTTGCGATCGCGGATCGATACCACATTCCGACCGAAGACATCGCCCCAGCGCCGGCTCCTGGTGCCGCCAACTACGTCTACTTTCTCGGAGATCATCTGGTCGTACGGATACCCCGTGGGGGAGGCGCCCGGCTCGCGGAGCTTGCCAAGGAGGCAACGGTGATTCCCTTGGCACGGCGGGCCGGCGTCCGTACGCCCGCTGTGGTGACGTACGACGACAGTTGTTCTGTCGTTGGCGTTCCGTACCTCGTCCTGGAACGGGTTCATGGCCGCGACCTTGCCGAGCTAGCCGTACCACCTACTGCGGCGGCTCGCGCCTACCGCGCGGTCGGACGCAGTCTCGCGCGCCTGCACCGGTTGACCCGCCACACCGTCGGTGCGCTCCCCGGTCTGCACGTCCACGAGGACGTCGATCCCCGTCCGACGGCCGAGGCGTTGGCCGAAGCCGGGTACATCGACGTCGACGCCAGCCGTTGGCTGATCGGATGGTTCGATCGACTCGACGAGCTGCGTCCGGCAGACGTCGAACCGGTCGTCGTCCATGGGGATGTGGCTCCGACCAACCTCGTGGTGACGGCGGCGGCTGACTCGGCTGCTTCGGCGGACGGGTCGACTGGACGCGCCTTCGAGTTGGCTGCCCTCGTCGACTGGGGTGACGCCGCCTGGTCGGACCCAGCCGTCGACTTCGCGAAGCTTCCGTTGCGTGCTGTGCCGTACGCGCTCGAGGGATACCTCTCCGAGCTGGGAGCGGCACGGAACACGGATCTGCTGTCGACCTGGGCAGCGCGGGTCTTGTGGTACCACCTGTCCTGGGCTCTGCAGAGCGTCGCCCGAGAGCCGCGGACCGACGAGCGTGCGTGGACGGTCCCACCGATGAGCCGGATCCTGGAGATCCTTCGCTTCTTCGCCCAGGGTCCGCCACGACCGTGGCCGTCGCTCACGTGAGGGCCTGAGCAGGACGCCAGTTGTCCACAGATCCGTACGCCGGCTGAGTCATCCACAGATCGCGGCGCGGTCGACCGTCGAGTCGATGAGATCTCTAGCGTCGCATGCATGTTTCGACGAAGACAGCGTCGCCGGACTGCGGCCGAGGACGTCGCGTTGGCGGTTCGTCGGATCAGGAAGGCATGCCAGCGCACGTCCAGTGGGTTTCGCGTGGGCGGGTGGATACCGTCCCGTGCCCCCACGCCGGCGGTGTCCTGTGGGTTGGTGGCCGCCGAGCAGGCGGCCGCCGGCCGGTGTGGCCTGAGCACGGACGAGTCGTCTGCCGCCGTTCCGGAAGAGATGCCAGGTGAAAACCGTCAGGCGGACGAGGAGCCCGGAACGTCGCACCTCCATGACCACCGGGGCGACTCGTTCGACGCACTCCCGCAGCTCGACCAGGAGGGGAGCGCCGCGCCCATGCCCGACTCCCGTTCGACCGACGCACCGGTCCTCGCGTCTGCAGATGACGTCTCCTGGGGCTTGCGTCGCGGTCACGTCATGGTCGTCGCCGTTCTCCTGCTCGTGGCGGTCGTCGGTGCCGCGATCATGCTCCTCCGCAACCGCCCGGTGCAGGAGGTGGTGCCACGGCCGACGGTGACCGCCACACTCCTCGCGTCGGCGAGCCCTGCCACGGCTGCCAGCCCGACGCAGCCGAGCCCGCCAGCGATCGTCGTGCACGTGGCGGGGAAGGTACGCAACCCCGGTGTGATTCGGCTACCGGCGGGTGCGCGGGTCCTCGACGCCATCGATGCCGCGGGCGGTGCGATACGTCGCGCCGATCTCGACCGGCTCAACCTGGCTCGGCCGCTCGTCGATGGAGAGCAGGTGTTCGTCGGTGCCGGTCCAGGCGCGGTGGCCGGAGGGAGTGCGGCCGTGCCGAGCGTTCCTGCGGCCACGGCCGGTGAACCTGGTGGGTTGCTCAACCTCAACACGGCGACGCTCGAGCAGCTGACTGAGCTCCCGGGAATCGGTCCGGTACTCGCCCAGCGGATCATCGAGTTCCGCACCGCGCAGGGCCGGTTCACGAGCGTCGAGGAGCTGCGAAACGTCACCGGAATCGGCGAGCGCAGGTTCGCCGAGCTGCGCGAGCTCGTCACGGTGTGAGGAGGGTGGCGGAACGACCGTGCCTCACCCCGTGCGTGACGAGCGCTTGGCTGATGCTTCTGGCGCGGTCGACGCGAGGCTCGTGCCGTTGGCGGCCATGATCTGGCTCGGTGCCCTGGTCGTGCCCGTCCTTCCTGTCACGCAGGCGGTGGTGGGATCCGTCGGCCTGGTGGTCGCGGGCATCGTCCTCGCGGTACGGCACGGGCACCGTTCCTCTCCGCTTCCGCCGCCACGCCTGTCCCGACTACGCCAGTCCTTTCCGCTCCTGCCGAGTCGCCTACCGCCGACGCTCGTCTTCGCCGTCGTGGTCGCCGTCATCGGTGGTGGTGCGTCGTCTCTCGTGACGACCGCACACGTCGTCGCTTCGCGGATGGGGCCGGTCCCGACGCTCGCCCAGCGAACCGCGCTGGTGTCGGCGGAGCTTCGAATCCGTACCGATCCGGTCCTGCGCCCGCCCTCACGCGGGTTCGGATCGGGCTATGTCGTGCTGAGGGCCGACATCGTGCGGATCACGGTGGGCGAGTCCACCGTGCAGGTCAAGACGCCCGTGCTTCTCACAGGACCGGAATCCTGGTGGACGGTTCAGCACGGTTCGGTCGTTCGTACCGTCGGGCGGCTGTCACCGACCGATCGTGGGCAGCGAGAAGTCGCGGTTCTCTCCGCGCGCGCACCTCCCACGCTGGTCGAGCCACCGGGCCCACTCTCGCTCGGAGCTGGTCGTCTTCGTGCCGGGCTTCGCGAGGCCGTCGCCGGACTTCCGGAGGCTGAACGAGGTCTGGTCCCTGCGCTCGTGGTGGGTGACGTCTCGCAGCTGCCGCACACCCTTGTCGCGGACCTTCGCACGGCCGGGCTCTCGCATCTGACCGCGGTCTCGGGCACGAACTTCACGATCGTCTTGGCGTTCGTTCTCGGCGTCGCGCGGTGGACTGGCGTACGGTCCTGGGGGCTTCCGGTGCTCGGTGTCGTCTGCACACTCGGCTTCGTCATCGTGGCCAGACCAGAGCCCAGCGTGCTGCGCGCCGCCGCGATGGGCCTGGTCGGCGTCGTCGGGATGGCGGCGGGAACCCGCCGGCACGGTATACCCGCGCTCGCCACGGCGGTCATCGCTCTACTCCTCTTCGATCCGTGGCTCGGACGGTCGTACGGCTTCGCACTGTCCGTCGTCGCCACGGCCGGGATCGTCGTCCTCGGGCCCAGATTCACCGCAGCGTTGGGCTCTTGGCTGCCTCGAACGGTGGCGGCCGCCCTTGCCGTGCCCTTGGCGGCCGTGCTCCCGTGCACACCGATCGTGGCGATGCTGTCGGACGAGGTCAGCGTCGTGGCAGTCGTGGCGAACCTGGTAGCGGCTCCGGCAGTAGTCCCGGCGACCGTCTGCGGGTTCGTCGCCACCCTGCTCGCACCGTTGAGTGTGACGGTCGCCGCTGTACCCGGGCAGCTGGCAGGGCTGGCGGCCCGTTGGATCGTGGAGGTCGGCACGCTGGCCGCGCGCCTGCCAGGTGCCAGCGTGTCGTGGCCGGCCACGGCACTGCGGGTGGTCGTGCTCACAGCGTTGTGCGCAGCAGCTGCCCTCGTCGCTCCGGCGTTGCTACGACGGTGGGCCGTCGTGGCGGGGCTCGCGGCCGTTCTCGCCATCTGGCTCGTGCACCCGGTAGCCCTTCCCGGTACCGTCGCCCGGCTCACCGGATGGCCGCCGCGTGGCTGGCTGGTCGTGATGTGTGATGTCGGGCAGGGTGATGCGCTCGTTTTGCGCGCTGGACCGAGCTCGGCGCTCGTCGTGGATGCCGGTCCCGAACCTTCCGTGGTCGACGCCTGTCTGGACGACCTCGGCGTCGATCGTGTGCCGTACCTCTTGCTCACCCACTTCCACGCCGACCACGTCGCCGGCCTGCCTGGCGTCCTGAGCGGTCGGAGCGTGGGCGAGATCGGTGTCCGGCCACACCGCGGCGAGGAATCGACCGAGCGGATTCGAGGTATGGCTGCCGCTCGCCACGTGGTGGTCAGCGAGATCGGAGTCGGTGAACGCAGGCGAGCCGGCGCCGTGACGTGGTCGGTGTTGTGGCCCTCCGGCGATGCGGTGGCCAAGGCTTTCGACAGCATGGGCGCAGATCCGTCCGGTCTCGATGCTGCCCAGCGACACCAAGGGTCGGCGCTGAACGTGGATTCCGGTGACCTGGGTTCGGTGGAGAACGACGCGAGCGTCGTGATCCTCGCCGAGGTCGAAGGGCTGCGGATCCTCCTGACTGGAGACATCGAACCTCCGGCCCAGCAGGCCATCCTGCGCTCCGGTGTGGACCTTCACGCGGACGTGATCAAGGTGCCGCACCACGGATCCCGCTACCAGGACCGAGACTTCCTCGAAGCCACGGGTGCGTCGATCGCCTTGATCAGCGTGGGAGCCGACAACGAGTACGGACATCCGGGCCCTTCGACCATCGAGATGCTCACCGCTCTCGGCAGCACTGTGGTCCGCACCGACCTGGCTGGTCCCGTCGCGATCGTCGAAAGATCGGGCGATCTGATGCTCGTGACTCGCAAGCGAGGGGGAGTGGTCCAGCCTCCGATGCTGTAGCGGTACAGGGCCGGCACGCCAGACGCGCTGAGCTGTGCGGCGGGTGCGGCGATGTCCCCAGGCCGTGAGATGCTGGCGAACGATGCCACCCACATCTCGTTCCAGGTCTCGATCCCGCTCCTCCGCTGCGTCGCCGGACAACGTCTTCGGCTCGGTCACGCTCGTGCTCGGATCCGAGTCACTGCTGGTCGACCGAGCAGTGGCCGCGGCGGTCGATGCGGCACGTGCTGCCGACCCGTCGGCCGATGTCTCCGAGGTCGAAGCGAGCGAGCTGCATCCAGCTGCGCTCGCCGAGCTGACCAGTCCGTCCCTGTTCGCTGCGGCTCGAGTCCTCGTGATTCGTGGCGCCGAGGGCCTAGCGGCCGAGGCTGCCGATGCGCTGGTGAGTCAGGCGACGCAGCCGCAACCCGACGTCGCCATCGTCGTCGTGCATTCCGGAGGCCAGCGAGGGAAGGCGCTGGTCGACCGGCTCCGCAAGGCCGGTGTCCGAGTGGTCGCATGTGATCCACTCCGTGGTTACGAGCTTCCCGGATTCGTGGTGCGCGAGGCGCGTGCCCGGGGTGCGCGGATGACCGAAGAGGCGGCGGGCACGTTGATCGAGGCGGTGGGCAGCGATCTTCGTAGCCTGGCCGCAGCGACGGCGCAGCTGGTCGCGGATACGGCGGGCGCGGAGATCACGGACGAGGTGGTACGCCGGTACTTCGCGGGACGAGCCGAGGTGACGAGCTTCGCGGTGGCCGACGCCGCATTGGCGGGGCAAGCGGTCCAGGCGCTCGAGCAGCTGCGATGGGCACTGCGCTCCGGTGTGGCTCCGGTCCTTGTCACTGCGGCGTTGGCGTCCGGTTTGCGTGGACTGACCAAGCTTGCGAGCGCCCCGCCCGGCCTGAGTGACGGCGCCCTTGCGCGAGAGCTTGGGGTCCCCCCGTGGAAGATCAAGACGCTCCGGTCACAGCTGCGGGGCTGGACGGAGGACGAGCTGGCGGAGGCCGTCCAGGCTGTGGCGGAAGCTGACGCCGACATCAAGGGCGCGGCTGACGATCCCGGTTACGCGCTCGAGAAGGCGGTTCTCACGGTGGCGCGGGCGCGCCGGCCGCAACGACGGTGATGGATCACGCCGTAACGACAGTCACGGATTCGGCGGTTGCTTGCGGAGATGGGAAATGACCCGCCCCGCCGGAGGCTTGTCGTACCCATGCGGTGGGAGGAGGCTGCCTCAAGGCGCGAATAACCCACCAAACGTGGTCATTTCGCGCGGGGCGGGTGTAGTGGGCGCCTCAGCTGGTGCCTGACTTCTCCAGCTGCTTCTCGAACTGCGCGGCCCGCTTGAAGATCGCGGACTTCTTGTTCGCCGCCTGGTTCTTGTGAATGACGCCCTTAGAGGCGGCCTTGTCGAGCAGGCGGCCGGCCTTACGGGCGTACTCCTGCGCCCTCTCGGCGTCACCAGCCTCGACGGCCCGCCGGAAATGACGGATCGCCGTCTTGACGGAGGAGCGCACCGCCTTGTTCCGGAGCCTCCGGCGCTCGTCCTGCCTGATCCGCTTGATCTGCGACTTGATGTTCGCCACGAAAGTGCTGCCTCGATCGGACGTTTGGGGATGGATTGGAAAACGCGCCAGCATGCCGGCGCGACGCATGAGCATACCAGCGGGCGCCCGGATACCGGAAACCGCGGGGCATCTCGGCAGATCGACCGGCAGGAGGGCGCGAGACTGGCCGAGGCGAGCGTGACCCACCCGAGGCATGCACGCCGTGGCCAGGGGCCAGTCGCCCACGCAACGTGGTCATTTGCCGAGGGGAGGGGTCAGAGGGACTCGGTGAGGGACAACGACCTCAGGCGCAGACCTGCGGCGCACGTGGCGACCACCGTGACCACGACCAGCAGGAGCAGCGCCGGGAAGACGCCCATCACGGCCTCGATCTCATCCTGTCGGACCACCTTGTCCACCACCGCGAGCGCCCACTGCTGAATGCTCAGCATCTGTGCCCGCGGGACGAATCCTCCGACGAAGCTCTCCCAGATCAACGCGTACGCCAGGCCGAAGACCACCGCGTGTCGCGTCACGACCGCGAGCAGGAGGAACACCGCGGCGTAGCCGACACCCGCCAGCGCGGCGCCGAGGCCGAACCCGATGGCGACATCACCGGCACGACCCGACATGATCACACCAGCCACGAAGGTCGGCAGCGCCGCGAACGTCAGCAGGCACACCACGGCGACGGCGAGCTTCGTCACCACGATCACCGATCGCGGCACCGGCTTGGCCAGCAGATAGATGATCGAACCCTCATCGATCTCAGACCCGATGACGCCGGCGCCAGCGATCAGGCCCAGCAACGGCACCATGGTCCCGATCGCGAGCAGGTGAAGCAGCGGCTGACCGACGGGGGCGTCGGGGCCGGCGACCACTCGCACCAGGATCGCCAGGCCGAGCAGGGTCGCCGGAAGGATGACGAGCAACAGCGCCCGGCGCCGGCCGAGCAGCGCACTCGTGGTGAGTCTGGCGATGGTGAGGTTCATGTCGCGACCTCGCGAGCCGGGCCTGGCCTTGCGACCAGGTAGGAGAAGACACTCTCGAGGGATTCGTCCGCGGGTGTGACGTCGTAGAGCCGCACGCCGGCGTCTCGAGCTACCTGGGGAAGCAGCCAGGTGAACCGCGGGACGTCGACCGCCTGGACCCGAAGGCATCCCTCCTGTTGGTCCACCTCGACCCCCGTCGACGATCCGTCCGTGATGAGCCAGGCGGCAAGCTTGCGGTCGTCGCTGGACCGAATCACATAGCGGTGCGGGCGATCCACCATCAGCCGTCGGATCGCGCGGAAGTCGCCCGAGGCGGCGTGCCGGCCCGCCACCACGACCTCGATCTGGGTGGCGATCTGCTCGACCTCCTCCAGGATGTGCGAGCTGAACACCACCGTGCGTCCCTGCGCGCCCATCGCCCGCAGCAGATCGGCGAGGTGCAGCCGTTGCCGCGGGTCCATCCCGTTGAACGGTTCGTCGAGCAAGAGGACGGCGGGCTCGTGGACCAGGGCCGTGGCCATCTTGATCCGCTGCTTCATTCCCTTGGAGTACGTACCGATCCGGCGGTGCTGGGCATGCGCCATGTCCACCGTGTCGATCGCCTTCCGCGCGGCACCTTCCGGGTCCGGCAACCGGTGCAGCTTGGCGTTGGCGAGAACGAACTGCCAGCCGGTGAGCCCGTCGTAGGTGCCGTCGCTCTCCGGCACGAGTCCGATCCGCCGGTACGCCAGGTGGTTGTGCCAGACGGGTACGCCATCGAGGGTGACGGTTCCCGCCGAGGGCGCGAGGAAGCCGGCCATCAGGTGGATCAGTGTGGACTTGCCGGCACCGTTCGGTCCGAGAAGGCCGGTGACTCCGGGGCCGAGCGTCATCGTCACGTCGTTGACCGCGACCACGTTGCCGTACCACCGTGACACACGATCCAGCCGCACCACGCCACGGGTGACCGTGCCACCCGGCGGCGGGGCAGCCGGCGGCGGGCTGACCGGCGCGGGTCCGGTCGGCTCCATGGCGCCACGCGGTGTCGTGCTCATGACGGGCCTCCGCGATACATGCTGTGGCTCATGCGGCGGCCACCCTTCGGTAACGGTGGACGAGAAGACCGAAGGATCCGGCGATGAACCCGACGGCCGCGCCGACGTACGCGAGAACGGCCACCGCCCCGTCGGGTGGTGCTGCGACGGAGGAGGACTCGGCGTCGAAGACCACCACCTGCAGCCCGTCGACCAGCGTGAAGGGCGACAGCAGGCCGAGATACCCAGCGAGCACGTCGTGGTCTGCGAACGACGTGATACCCATCGCGATCGTCACCCCGGTGTAGCTCGTCAGCAGGACGGCGATGATGGCGGCGACACCGAAGCCTCGCCGTGAGGTGAACGACGCGATCAGGCTGCCGAGGCCGGCGAGGACGAGAGCGAGGACCAGGACGCCGACGGCGGCTTTCGCCAACTCCGTCGTATGGTCGCCGGCCGGGAGCTTCGCGAACAGCGCGCCGACGTAGAGCAGCAGCAGGGGAGCAAGCATCAGGATGGCGAGCGAGGCGGCCAGCGCGGCGAACCTGGCCACGACGTAGTCGAGCCGGGTGAGGGGCCGACAGAAGTACAGGCTGATCGTCCGATACCGAAGATCTCGGGAGAAGAGCTGGGGCGCCTGGGCGGCCACGAAGATCCCGGTCAGCGCCTGGGTCACGATGGCGTACCGCTCGTACGGCAGTGGCAGGTTGGGCAGGCGTACGTAGATCATCACGGCGACGACGATCAGCGCCGGCAGGAGCATCGTGGTGAGCAGCAGGAAGGGCAGGACCTTGGCCTTCGCCGAGCGCCCGAGTCCGTAGGTGGAGCGCAGGCTCGCGACGAACAGGCTGGCAAGCACGTGCCGTCGGCCGAGGCGCGGTCCGTCGTACCGCCGGTAGCCGATGTCGTGGATCACGCCCCCAGGCGACGCTGCCGGGGCTGTCGGGTCAGGAGGTAGCGACATGCTGAGGACCTCCTGGGGTGTGGGGTGGCGTCGGGTCGTGCGTCCGGAAGACCTCGTCGATCCGGTGCCGGCGACGCTGCATCCGGACCAGGCCGAGCTGCAGATCCGCCGCCGTGTCGCGGATGAGGTCGAAGCACGCCTCGTCCGGTACGTCGATCACGAGCGTCCCTCCGTCGGGTTCGACCCGAAGTCCTCGCGCGGCAAGGGCGGCGCCGAAGCGGTCACGGCCGGCGACCGGGTCGGTGTCGAAGCTCAGCACCTCGACCGCGACCTGGTGGGTCGCCTGTGTGAACTCAGCCGTCGCGGACGACCGCAGCAGCCGACCGCCGTCGATGATGACGATGTGGTCGCAGATGCGCTCGAGCTCGCCCAACAGGTGCGACGTCACGAGGACCGAGATGCCGAACTCCCGCCCGATGCGGCGGATCAGGTTGAGCATGTCGTCGCGACCCACCGGGTCCAGCCCATTGGTCGGCTCGTCGAGGAGCACCAGACGAGGGTCGTGCACCAACGCCTGGGCCAGCTTGACCCGCTGCCGCATACCGGTCGAGTAGCCGCCGATCGGCCGGTAGCGCTCCTCGTACAGGCCGACGTGCCGCAGCGTGTCGGCGGTCCGCTCGCGAGCGTTCGTCGCGGGGAGGCCCGACATGCGGGCCATGTGGACCACGAACTCGGTTGCCGAGACGTCCGGCGGTGTGCAGTCGTGCTCGGGCATGTAGCCGACGTGTCGCCGGATCTGCGTTCCGTCCCGCGCAACGTCGAAGCCGAGGACCTCGGCGCGTCCGGCGGTCGGCTCGAGCAATCCGAGCAGGATCTTGATCAAGGTGGACTTTCCGGCGCCGTTCGCGCCGACCAGCCCGGTGATGCCGGGCCGCACCTCGAGGTTGAGCTGGTCGAGTGCGGTGACGCGCGGGAATCGTTTGGTGAGGTCGTACGTACGGATCACCGGGTTCACGGGTCAGCCCACCCAACCGCGGCGTACGGCGAGCCAGGACAGGCACGCCTGGGCGTACCACGCGTGATGCGTACGAAGAAAAGGCGAGTCCTCGACCGTCGGAAGCTGTGACGCCCGCGTGAAGTATCCGCCCAGACCGGCGAGGGCGGCGTCCACAGCCTCCGGGTCTACGTCGGCACCGAGGGGATGGGCAGTGAAGAGCGCGGTGGCGTCGTAGCCGTCACCGTGGGCGGAGATCAGGATCGTGAGGAGGTCGAGCCAGGGCGCCGCGCGACTGGGCCAGTTCCAGTCGCAGATCCAGACCGTGCCGTCGTCGGCCATGATCACGTTGTCGTCGCGCAGGTCGCAGTGGACCACCGCATCGCCATGCAGCGCTTCGAGCGCCAGGTCGTCGAGCTCGGCCAGCTCGGTCAGGTGCCTGTCGACCGCGTGGTCGTCGGCGTTCTTGTGGTCTGCTGCGGCTGCCGTCGATCCGCCACCTGCATCCACGAGACGCCGCCAGTAGCCGAAGTCCTCGCGCATCCAGTCCCGTGCCTCCGGGACCACGAGCTGGGGCGGCGCGGGCGTCAGGGCCTCCGCCATGGGGGTGAGGGTGGTGAGGACCTTGGTGAGCTCGTCCGGCCGCCAGGGTCGGGTGGGTGGATGGCCCGGGATGTCGTCGAAGCACAACACCACCCAGTCGCCGTGCTCCAGGGCCCACCGGAGCGCTGGCGTCGGCACGCCGTCGGGCAGCCGCGGAACGATGCGGGCCTCGGCACGGTAGGCGTCGGCAAAGGTGGCACTCGCCTTCACGAAGTGGCTGCCGCCGCCCTCGACGAGGAGCCGAGCCGCGAAACCCGAGGTGAAGCCGGAACGCTGGCTCGCGACTGCCGTGACCCGACCGCCCAGCCGAGCCTCGATGCGTTCGCGAAGATCCTCGGGCAGCTCGAGCCAGTCGGGTCGCTGGGCGGTGTCACCGTGCGGGATCGTCGGTGCCTGGGCCGCCGTGCTGCTGGCATCGCGTGTCACCCCGGCATCGTACGAATCGTCGGGATGTCGGGGAGCCACGGGCGGGGGCCCGCGTCCTGCAGCCGGAGCAGGAACGAGACGGCATTCGAGGTGGCCCGGGGTTCGGGGCCGAGCAGCAGCCGCCCCTTTCGCCGACAGTGCCGGACCGCCATGGCCTCGGCGAGGTCTTCCGCCCAGGAGCGGTACGGATCGTCGCCGAGGAGCTGCGCCGCATCGAGCAGGTAGTGGCCGCAGTCGGCGAGGTGGCAGCAGGCGTCCGGGCGGTCCTGCCACCGTCCCTTGTACGCGGCGAGCGCGGCGGCGCTGGCGTACGCCCCGATCGCGGGTTCGCCGGTCGCGGCGTAGAGACGGAGCAGGAACGTGCCGACGCCTGCGGAGTCCGAACGCAGCGGCGAGACCGGCGCTCGGTCATCGGGGCCGACCGGCCACCATGCCGCACCATCGGCGTCGATGTGGGTGGCCTGACACAGCGTGTGGCCGAGCTCACGAGCGAGCTTGGCGTACGACTCGTCTCCAGTGTGTTCGGAGACGGCGAGGAGGAGGTACCCGATCCCGGCCACCCCGTGGGCGAACCCGTAGTGACAGGCGCCTGCCATTCGCGACCATGCGTCATTCGGGATCCGCCAGAGGAGCCCATGCGGTCCGTCCACGACGGCCCGCTGAAGGTGGTCGGCGATGGCGAGAGCCTGGCCGAGGAGTGGGTCGGTCGCCTGACGCGGATCGTCGACCCGTGCTTCCTCGGTTGGTGCAGTGTCGAGCGGCGGCCGATCGCCCTCGAGGAAGTCGCGCCAGCGCCGCAGGACCTGAAGGCTGGCGAGTCCGGCACCGGCGAGGCCGTGCGCTACGCCGGGCACCGGCCACGTGGTCGGCAGCGAGTGGATGATCTCGACTCCACGTGACACGAGCTGCCATCCCTCGTCGGCGTCACCTGCCTCGGCAAGCACGTGGCCGGCGTCGGCGAGGGCGACGGCGATCCCGGCGCGACCGGTCCAGAGACCTGGCAGGACGCGGCCGATCTCGCCCGGTGGCTCACCACCGGCGACGGCGGAGGCGGCGTCGCGGATCGCCTGCATCAGGCCGCCGTCACCGCCGACGTCTGGTCTCGTTCTCGCACCCTGCACGAGCGTGCCCAGCACGCCGGCGAGACCGTGTCGGACCGCGAACGGATCCGTGCCCCGCGACGTGCCGTTCGTGACCTCGTCCGTGTCGGAGCGGGCCGCGGTCTCGCAGAGTGCGACCAGCCCGTCGTTGATCAGGCGGTCGACGGAGGGGGTCGGAATGGCGACGCGGGCGACGAAGAGCGGCGATGCTCGTCGATGCGGGTTGGCGAGGTAGCTCTCGACGCGCGACAGGCTCCAGCGGCACTGGGCGGTCGGTGCGAGCAGCCCGAGGACGGCCGGGGCGAGCACCTCCGCGGCGCGGTAGTCGCGCGACATGGTGCGAAGCACGGCGGCCACCCGGTCGCGCAGCAGGCGATCAGCCGGCTCGTCGTCGGGGAGCGCCAGCTCCATACCGGTCCCGAGGAGGAAGAGCAGCGCGCCGAGCTGCCACAGGTCGCTCTCCGGACCGTGGGTCCGGCCGGCGGCATTGCCGCGTCCTCGACTCTGGGTCCCGATGCCTTGGGTGCCGATGATGGTGGCGGACTCGAGGTCGACCAAGGAGAGCGAGCCGTTCGTGCCGACCAGGATGCTGGTCGGGCCAAGGTCGCCGAGGGCCACACCGGCCGAGTGGACGCTCGCGAGGAGGGCCACCAGTCGCCGGGCGATGAGGAGCGCGCGGCTCGCCCCGAGGTCGGAGGGGTCGCTCGTGAGGCTCTTGGTCCACCGCAGCAACGAACACCCCGGCAGCCGCTCCGTCGCGAGGTAGCGGTCGCCGCCGTCGTCGAAGAGCTCGACGAGCCGGGGGACGGGTGCCTGGCCCGACAGGAACTCGAGCATGGACGCTTCGCGCTGGAGTCGGTCGTGGCCGTCGGTGTACTTGGCGAGCACACCATCCGGTGCGCTGAACGTCGTCCTCGTACGCCCTGGGCGCCCGCCGTCACCACCGAAGTCATCAAGCGAGACGTCGGTGTAGGCCCGGGAGTGCTTGAGGATCACGTCCTGGTCGGTGCGCTGGTCGCGGGCGACGTAGACCCCGCCCGCCGGATGCTGTCGTACGACGTGCGCGACGACGTACCGCTCGGCCACGACATCGCCGCGACGTAGAAGGGCGCGCGGACGCGGTCGTTCGTCCGTGGCCGCTTCGTCGGTCCGGCTGTCGAACGGTGAGCTCGCCCAGGTCGGTGGCCGCCAGATGTCGCGACGGTCCTCGACACGGCTGCCGTCGGGTGCGACGAGCACAGGTCGCAGAACACCGTCGTCGTCCAGCTCGTACGTGTCCTGGAAAGACCCGTACCGGTAGTGCACGAGGCTTCCGGGCCGGAGCGGACGGTCGGCCACGATCCGTGGACCTGGCAGGTCCTGGGTCGCCGCGTCCAGGTCTGCAGCAAGGCGGGGTGCCTGCTCGTCGTCGCGGGGGTAGACGGTGAGGAATCGGCAGGCCGTCTCCGGGTCGCGGTCGCGGCTCGTCAACCAGGCGACGAGGGAGTCGTCGGCGGCGAAGGTGAAGGCGGCTTCGTACTCACGAAGGACGGGAAGGGCCTGGTCGAGCACCTGGTACGCGGCATGGGGAGCGGCGGAGACATGCAGCAGCCACGCCTGCCGCTGAGTCGGAGGTTCCGGTGGGAGGGCCGCGCACCAGGAGCCGTCCGTGACGACCCGCCAGTCGTCGCCCAGGACCGACCGGGCGAGTTCGACGAACGGATGGCTGTCAGGCGTGGGTAGATCGTCGTCGGCCAGGCGTGCCCACGCGTCCAGCCCCCGGGACACGGGTTGGCCCAGCAGGGCCTGTCCCCCCACCATGTACCCCCCACTGTCGTGCACAAATCGTAAGCATAGGACTACCAAGTGCGTACGGTCTGCGCAAGAGACAACCGAGATGCGGGGGGCTGGGGGAGCGCGGGTCGGTTTTTGGGGGTGCACTACGTGTCGGCACGTGTTGCAGGTCCGGCAGGCGTAGTGCACATGGTCAATTGGAGAGGCGGTGTCGGGTCCAGCGGAGCAGGGCGTCGGCGGCCATGCGCTGGTAGTCCCGGAGCGTCGGCAGGCTCGGGGGCGGCGGCTGCAGCGAGCCGTGGGTGAGCATTCCGGTCATCGTGGCGATCAACGCCGTGAGATCGTCGGGGTCGGTGTCCTTCGTGCACGGATGGCGGGTGAGGAGCGCGTCGACGTCCACGGTCGTCCCGCTGATCACGAGGTCCAACGCCGTCAGCGTGGTGTCGACCCATGGCGCGGCGTGGGTGGTCCACGCCCAGTCGATGAAGACGACGTCGTTCCGCGGTGTGATCAACACGTTGTCGGCGCGGATGTCCAGATGGGTCAGCGTGTTCCCGGCGACCGCCTGTCGTGCTCGGGCCTGCAACGCCACGAGGTCGTCCAGATGGTCGACTGCCCACGGGTCGAGGTCGGCCGCATGGCTCTCCCTGAGCGTGAGCCAGCACCCCGTGAAGAGGTCGCTGGACGTGAAATGTGGTGCGTCGGACCACGGCGACGGTGTCAGGGCGGCCGCGAGATCGGCGAGCGCACCGAAGACCTGGTCGACGTCGTCGGCGGTCCAGGGATGGGCGGGTTCGCGGCCCTCGATGTCGGCGAACAGCAACCCGATCCATTCGCCGTCGTCGTACGCCGACAGCAACCGCGGCGTCCACGGCAGCTCCGGCATGGCTTCCATGGCGGCGCGTTCCTGCCGATAGATGGCAGGGCTGTCGGGATTGAGCTCGTACCCCACGGCCTTCACGAACGCCCGCCGCCCACTCGCGGTCACCAGGCGGGCAGCGGGTCCCGGCGAGAAGCCACCGGTCTGGTCGGTCGCCGACACGACCACCGAGCCCAGCTCCCGCTCGATCCAGCGTGTGATGCGGGTGGGCAGCGAGTCGTACGAAGCGCGCACGCCAGCTGCTCGCGTACCACGGTGCCGATTCTCTTCCGGGACGGCCGAAGGGGAGCTCACGGACGCCGATCCTGCCAGTCCAGCTGCGACCGACCAACTCCATTACTTGCAACCGTCTACCTGCAACCGTCGGGGTCCGTGTGCGAGGGCGAGTCGGCGCGCCGTCCGATAAGCCCGGTTGGACCGGCTCGCATGGCCCGAGCCTGGTGATCAGGAAGCGGGCTCGAAAGGGTGAGCCGTGGGCGTGGGATGATGGGGGCGATCCCCCCGTTGACTGGAAATGGATGGTTCGTGTCCGCTTCCGTACCCGCACCAGGACCGCGATCTGGGCCGGCAGCTGGAACGATCCCGGCGCCCGGCCAGACCGATCCGTCCCTGATCCGGAACTTCTGCATCATCGCGCACATCGACCACGGCAAGTCGACGCTTGCCGACCGCATGTTGCAGCTCACCGGTGTGGTCGACGAGCGCGCCATGCGCGCGCAGTACCTGGACCGGATGGACATCGAGCGCGAACGCGGCATCACGATCAAAAGCCAGGCGGTACGCCTGCCCTTTCGCGCGAGTGCGGGTGAGCACGCCGGTCGTACGTACATCCTGAATCTCATCGACACGCCCGGACACGTCGACTTCAGCTACGAGGTGTCCCGGTCTCTTGCCGCCTGCGAGGGCGCGGTGCTGCTGGTCGACGCCGCGCAGGGGATCGAGGCGCAGACGCTCGCCAACCTCTACCTGGCCCTCGACGCAGACCTGCAGATCATTCCGGTCCTCAACAAGATCGACTTGCCGTCGGCCCAGCCGGACAAGTACGCCTCCGAGCTCGCTCGGGTCATCGGCTGCGACGAGTCGGAGGTGCTGCGCGTCTCGGCGAAGACGGGGGAGGGCGTCGAGGAGCTGCTGAACGAGATCGTGAACCGGGTGCCGCCGCCGGTGGGCGACCCGGATGCGCCCCCGCGGGCGTTGATCTTCGACTCGGTGTACGACAGCTACCGCGGCGTCGTGACGTACATCCGGGTGGTCGACGGCAAGATCGCCAACCGGGAGCGGGTGCTCATGATGTCCACCAAGGCATCGCACGAGACGCTCGAGGTCGGCGTCATCTCGCCGGAGCCGATGAAGGCCGAATCGCTGGGTGTCGGCGAGGTGGGCTACATCATGACCGGGGTGAAGGAGGTACGCCAGAGCCGGGTGGGTGACACGGTCACGGTGGCCGCCAATCCCGCTACCACACCACTCGCCGGCTACCGCCACCCGAACCCCATGGTGTACGCGGGGCTCTACCCGGTCGACGGCGACCAGTACCCCGACCTGCGCGACGCTCTCGACAAGCTGCAGCTCAACGACGCGGCTCTGGTGTACGAGCCGGAGACGTCGGGAGCCTTGGGTTTCGGCTTTCGATGTGGCTTCCTCGGCCTGCTGCACATGGAGATCGTGCGGGAACGCCTGGAGCGCGAGTTCGACCTCGACCTCATCTCCACGGCGCCCAACGTCGTCTATCGGGTCCGCATGGAGGACGGCTCGGAGGTCGTCGTCACCAACCCGAGCGAGTTCCCGTCCGGCGTCTCGACGATGCGGTCAGGAAAGGGCAAGGGCAAGTCGACGGTGGGCGGCGGCAAGATCGCGGAAGTCTTGGAGCCTGTCGTCCGCGCCACCATCCTCACACCGGCCGACTACATCGGCCCGGTGATGGAGCTGTGCCAGTCACGTCGCGGCCGGCTCGAGGGCATGGACTACCTGTCCGAGGACCGGGTCGAGATGCGTTACACGCTGCCGCTCGCCGAGATCGTGTTCGACTTCTTCGACGCGTTGAAGAGCAGGACACGTGGGTACGCCTCGCTCGACTACGAGCCGAGCGGCGAGCAGCCGGCCGACCTCGTGAAGGTGGACATCCTGCTGCACGGTGATCCGGTCGACGCGTTCAGCGCGATCGTGCACAAGGACAAGGCGTACTCGTACGGCGTCGCGATGGCGCAGAAGCTGAAGGAGCTCATCCCGCGCCAGCAGTTCGAGGTGCCGATCCAGGCCGCGGTCGGGTCGCGCATCATCGCCCGTGAGACGATCCGGGCCATGCGCAAGGACGTCCTCGCCAAGTGCTACGGCGGCGACATCACCCGCAAGCGCAAGCTGCTCGAGCGCCAGAAAGAGGGCAAGAAGCGGATGAAGATGGTCGGCCGGGTCGAGGTACCGCAGGAGGCCTTCGTCGCGGCGCTCTCGACCACCGACACCTCTTCGCGAAAATGACCACGTTACGTGCGCGGCTGGCAGGTGTCAGAGGCCTACATGCCCCTCCTGGTTGGGAGACGCCGCGGTAGGTAAGGCAGGTCGTCGTCGCGTCGAGACGGTCGTTGTCCCGTGAGGTGGGAGGGGGTCGTCAACCAGGTTGTGGAGCGTCGTGGCACCTATACGTACGACAAGGCTCCACAGCCTGCGGCTGGTCCGGACGTTCCACGCACCGCCAGCCCGCCGCGAGTTGCCCTGCCCGCAAGTGGACCCCACCCGCGGCGTGTCCTCCCCATCACGGGCATGCAGGCCCCCTGACGGCTCACAGAAGGGCACGTAACGTGGTCATTTCGGAGGGGCGTGGTCGTTTCAGAGAGTGCGCTGGAGGGCGTACGCTTCGTTGCAGCCAGTGAGATGCCGTTCTTCGACGCAGCAGGTGGCGCACATGTCCATTGACTTGATTTGGGGTACGAAGGCGTCCGAGCCGGACACGTCCAAGATCGACCACCGGGCGGCGACTGTTGCGCAGTTGTTCTTCGATCGAGTCGCCGCGTCGCCCGACGCCGAGGCCTACCGCCACCCGGTCGGAGATCGGTGGGAGTCCGTCACGTGGCGTGAGGTGGGGGAACGCGTCAGGTCGCTCGCGGCCGGGCTCATCGCGCTCGGCATCACGCCCGAGCAGCGTGTGGCAATCGCCTCGACGACGAGGTACGAGTGGATTCTCGCCGATTTGGCCATCATGTGCGCAGGCGCCGCGACCACCACGATCTACCCCACGACGACCTCCTCCGACGTCGCCTTCATCGTGAGCGACTCACAGAGCCGGGTGGTGTTCGCCGAAAACGACGAGCAGCTCAAGAAGATTCGGGAGCACCGTAGCGAGCTGCCCGACCTCACCACCGTCGTGATGATCGAAGACGCTGGCGCGGATGGTGGGGGCGACATCGACGTGATCAACCTCTCCGAGCTGGAGCGGCGAGGTCGCGACCACCTGGCGAGTCATCCGTCGGCCATCGACGACGCACTCGCGACGGTCGGTCCGGAAAGCCTGGCGACCCTGATCTACACGTCAGGGACGACGGGCAAGCCCAAGGGAGTGCGGCTGGTCCACGACTGCTGGACCTACACCGCCGCCGCCATCGACGCCGTCGACATCCTGCACTCCGACGATCTGCAGTACCTCTGGTTGCCGCTCGCTCACTCGTTCGGGAAGGTTCTGCTCACCGCCCAGCTGCAGATCGGGTTCGCCACCGCCGTCGACGGGCGGGTCGACAAGATCATCGACAACGTCGGGGTCGTCCGGCCGACCTTCGTGGCGGCGGCGCCACGGATCTTCGAGAAGGCGCACGCGCGCATCGTCTCCACCATCGAGCACGAGGGTGGAATCAAGGCGAAGCTCTTCCATTGGGCATTCGGAGTCGGCCGTCGGGTGTCGCAGCTTCGCCAGCAAGGCAAGCAGCCGACGCTCCCGCTCCTCGTCCAGCACGCGATCGCCGACAAGCTGGTGTTCTCCAAGATCAGGCAGCGGTTCGGCGGCCGGCTGCGGTTCTTCGTGTCCGGCGCGGCAGCGCTGAGCCGCGACCTCGCCGAATGGTTCCACGCGGCCGGCATCCTCATCACCGAGGGATACGGCCTCACCGAGACCAGCGCGGCCACCTGCGTCAACCTGCCCGGACGGTTCCGCTTCGGCACGGTCGGTCCGGCGTTTCCCGGCACCGAGATCCGGATCGCGGACGACGGTGAGGTTCTCATCAAGGGTCCGGGTGTCATGCGGGGCTACCACAACCTGCCCGAGCTCACCAAGGAGGTCCTCGACGAGGACGGCTGGTTCCACACCGGTGACATCGGTGAGCTCGACGAACGTGGCCTGCTGCGCATCACCGACCGCAAGAAGGACCTGTTCAAGACATCGGGTGGGAAGTACATCGCGCCGCAGGCGATCGAGGTGATGTTCAAGGCGATCTGCCCGTACGCCAGCCAGATCCTGGTGCACGGGGAGGGCCGCAACTTCTGCACGGCACTCATCACGCTCGACCCGGACTCGATCGGTGCGTGGGCGCAGGAGGTCGGCCTGGGCGGGAAGTCGTACGCCGAGATCGTGACGTCCGACCAGGCACGCGAGATGGTGCAGAAGTACGTCGACCAGCTGAACTCCCGACTCAACCGATGGGAGACCATCAAGAAGTTCGCGATCCTCGACCACGACTTCAGCGTCGAGGAAGGTGAGATGACGCCAAGCCTCAAGATGCGGCGCAAGGCGGTGGAGGCGAAGTACGCCGACCTGCTCGACAAGTTCTATGCCTCGACCTCTACTTGACGGTGATCCCGCTCCGCCCGACGGGGCGCTACCTGAGGCTGCCCTGGCCGAGCTGACGTCGCGTCCCTTCGGCATCTACGTCCACGTCCCGTTCTGTGCCAGCAGGTGCGGATACTGCGACTTCAACACGTACACCGCAGAGGAACTCGGCGGCGGTGCGTCGCGTCGTACGTACGCCCGAACCGCCGTCGACGAGATCCTGCTCGCCCGCAAGGTGCTCGGCACGGCAGACGTGCCGGCTGCCACGGTCTTCTTCGGAGGCGGCACACCGACCCTGCTTCCGCCGGAGGACCTCGGCCTCATCCTGCGCACGATCGAGTCGGAGTTCGGCTTGCTGCCGGACGCGGAGGTGACCACCGAGGCCAATCCTGAGTCGGTGGACCGCGCGTCACTGGATCGTCTGCGTGCCGAGGGATTCACCCGGATCTCGTTCGGCATGCAGAGTGTGCGACCGCACGTCCTCGCCACGCTCGACCGCCGCCACACGCCGGGTCGAGCGCAGGAATGTGTCGCCGAGGCGCGAGCCGCAGGGTTCGCCCACGTCAACCTCGACCTCATCTACGGAACGCCGGGGGAGAGCGACGGCGACTGGCTGGCGAGTCTCGACGCGGCGGTCGCCGCCGGCCCCGACCACATCTCGGCGTACGCGCTGATCGTGGAGCAGGGCACGAGACTCGCGGCACGGATCCGCCGCGGTGAGCTCGCAGCACCCGACGACGACGTGATGGCCGACCGTTACCTGCAGGCGGACGAGACGCTGCGGCGGGCGGGGTTCGCGTGGTACGAGGTGTCGAACTGGGCACGGTCCGCGGCAGATCGCTGTCGACACAACCTGCTCTACTGGACCAGCGGGAACTGGTGGGGCGTAGGACCGGGAGCGCACAGTCACGTCGGCGGCGTGCGGTGGTGGAACGTCAAGCACCCGGCCTCCTACGCCGCACGACTGGCGGATGGCGTGAGCCCCGCGCAGGCGCGTGAGGTCCTGGACGCCGAGACCCGCCGGACGGAGCGGGTCATGCTCGAAGTCCGGCTCGCCGACGGCCTCGACCTCGACGTGCTCGATGAGGCGGGGCGTGCCGCGGCGGGAGAGGCCGCAGAGCAAGGGCTCCTGGACTCGGATCGGCTGGCCGCCGGGCGAGCGGTCCTCACACTGCGCGGCCGGCTCCTCGCTGACGCCGTCGTGCGAAACCTGCTGACTCTGTGACCTGCCAGCTGACCCACGCCCAACGCCAGGCCGGGCGGCACGTGGGATGGCGCAGCATGTGCGAGAGGCTGTGGAGAGGTTCGACTCGCGTCGGTACGCCCATGCCCGTCGAGAGGCGTGTCGCACAAGGTCAGCGGGCCCCGACGGTCACGAAGTCGATCAGTCGTTCGACCGGTCCGAGCAAGGCGGGCTCGAGGTCGCGGTAGTCGCGAACCGCTCCCAGGATCCGCCGCCACGCCGATGCGATCGCGGCTTGATCCTCGTACGGCCACCCGAGGGCCGCGCAGACGCCCTCCTTCCACGGGGTCGTCCGCGGGATCTCCGGCCACGAGTCCAGGCCGAGCCGAGCGGGGCGCACCGCCTGCCAGATGTCCACGAAGGGGTGCCCGACGACCAGCACGTGCGCGCCATACGGGCCTGACATCGCCTCGGCCGCGATCCGGCTCTCCTTGCTGCCGTCCACGAGATGGTCGACCAGGACGCCCAACCTGCGTTCGGCGTTCGGCTGGAACTGCGCCACGATGCTCACCAGGTCGTCGATGCCGTCGAGGTACTCGACCACGACCCCTTCGATCCGCAGGTCGTCGCCCCACACCTTCTCGATCAGCTCCGCGTCGTGTCGTCCCTCGACGTAGATCCGGCTGGCCTGCGCGACCCGAGCTCGCGCTCCCTCCACGGCGATCGAGCCGGATGCGGTGCGTCGTGGCGCGGTCGACGTCTGCGGCCGGGGCGGGCGAAGAGCCACCGGACGGCCCTCGAGAAGGAAACCTGGCCCGTAGGGATAGCTGCGCTGCTTGCCGAAGCGATCCTCCAGGACGACTAGCGAGCGCTCGATCCGCACGACAGCGCCGCAGAATCCGTTCGACGGATCCTCCACGACCATGCCGGGCTCGACGGCGACGTCGACGGTCCGTCCTCGTTTGGGAGCCCGCCAGTCGGTCGCGAGGACGTCGCGGCCATACCTGTCCTCGTACCGCCGTCCAGATCTGGTTCGCGACGTGTCGTCGAACTCGTCGCCGGATCGGCTGCCGGCGTCGGCACGAACCGCGTGGGGTCTCGCGTGTCGTGGATGATCGGCTGCCACGACGGCCGAGCGTAGCCGGATCAGATCAGCGGAAGGGTCCGTCGGCGGTTCGTGTCGCGAGCGCGCTCGTCCCGCAGCTGCTCGTACCCCCGCCGGATCGCCTCGGCCAGGACCTCCTGCGACCATGGCCACTCGGCCGCGCTCCAGGCCTGCTCCTGCGGCACCCCCTGCTCGACGAGCTGCCGGATGTTCTGCGCGACGGCTGAGATCTCGTGGCGCTGCTCGGCGAGGAACGCATGGTCGACGGCGTCGCCGTGCCCCGGCACCACCGTGGTCTGGGCAGTCACGAGACCCGCCACGACGTCGAGGGCAGCCGGCCAGTCGAGGGGGTACGAGTCGTCGCCGTAGCTCGGCGGACCGGACTGCTCGACGAGGTCGCCCGCGTACAGCACGTCGGCGTCACCGACACGGACGACGACGTCACCGTTTGTGTGGGCACGTCCTGGATGCACCAGCTCGACCAGACGGTCGCCGAGGTCGATCGCCGCGACGGACGCGAACGTCGCGGTGGGTGGCGAGACGACCAGGTCCTGCATGGCCCGCGCCCATTCGGGGCCGAGCGCAGACAGCTCCTGGCGTACGGCGCCGACTCGGTCGGCGAGCATGTCGGGCACGGACTCGTGACCGTAGATCACGGCCTCACCGAACCGCGCGTTGCCGAAGCAGTGGTCGTAGTGCCAGTGAGTGTTGACCACCCACCGGATGGGCTGGCTGGAAAGAGACCGGAGGTCGGCGCGCAGGTCGTCGGCTTCGGTGAGGCACGCCCGGGTGTCGATGCAGAGCAGGCCCTCTGAGCCGACGACCGCGCCGATGGTCACGTCGAACGACGCATACCGGCGCGCGAAGCACCGATCGCCCACTTCGGTCCACTCGTTCCCGCTGATCCGCATCCCTCCAGCGTCGCACCAGCCACGGCCGGTCCGGATTGCGGGGATCCTTTCGCTCTGCGCGCGTGCGCACATTCGGCCCTGCTCCACGTAGACTGGCACTCGGGTTCGGGGAGTGCCAATGGTTGGCTCCAGGGACCGAACTCTCCTGCTCGTGGTCGGGTTCGCCCGGGTCGACGGGTCAGGGACCGGCCTGCCGCGTCGAGCAAGGCACGTGCTGGGGTCCGGCTCGGTCAGGGTCAGGAGTGGTACCGGTCGGCTCACCTGAGGCCGCTGCTCGTGCCCGCTCGCCGCGTAGGACCACGAGGAGTTCGTAGCGTCGTTCGAGGGGGTGCGTGCTCGTGCTCGACGAACGGAAGCTGGCCGTGCTCCGTGCGATCGTCGAAGACTACGTGCAGACCGAGGAGCCGGTCGGGTCGAAGGCTCTGGTGGACCGCCACAACTTGGGCGTGTCCTCGGCAACCGTTCGCAACGACATGGCGGCCCTCGAGGAAGAGGGATACATCGCCCAACCACACACCAGCGCCGGGCGGATCCCGACCGACAAGGGGTATCGCCTGTTCGTGGACAAGCTGACCACGATCAAGCCGATGTCGGCTGCTGAGCGGCGCGCCATCTCGACGTTCCTGGAGGGCGCGGTCGACCTCGACGACGTCGTCAACCGGACCGTACGCCTGCTGGCCCAGCTCACCCGTCAGGTGGCGGTCGTGCAGTACCCGACCTTGACCCGATCGACGGTCCGCCACGTCGAGTTGGTGATCTTGTCGACCACTCGACTGCTGATCATCCTGATCACCAACACAGGCCGGGTCGAGCAGCGTGTGGTCGACATGGCGAAGGTTCCGGACGACACCCTGCTCGGCGACATCCGGGCGAGGCTCAACTCGGCCGTGGTGGGCGCCAAGCTGAGCGAGGCGCGAGACCTGGTGAAGGACCTCTCCAAGGCGTACGCCCCCGAGGAGCAGCCGATCGTCGAGACCATCGTGAAGACGTTCCTCGAGACGCTGGTCGAGCACCCTGACGAGCGTGTCGCCGTCGCCGGTACCGCGAACCTGATCCCGGTCGGGCACGAGGTCCACGCCTCGATCCGTCCGGTTCTGGAGGCGCTCGAGGAGCAGGTGGTGCTCCTGAAGCTTCTCGGTGAGGCGACAGCGCCGGCCCGGCTGACGGTGCGAATCGGGCATGAGAACCCATACGCCGAGCTCTCGTCGGCGTCGGTTGTCACGACAAGCTATGGTCCTGGAGACGAGACGCTTGCCAACCTGGGCGTCGTCGGACCCACCCGGATGGACTATCCCGGCACAATGGGCGCGGTTCGCGCGGTTGCCCGCTACCTCAGCAGAATCCTTGCCGGACAATGAGACGCCTGAGCCGGGAGACGTGAGTTTGAGGGACATGAGCCAAGAGGACATGAGCCAGTGCACGAGGCCACCCACAGCATGAGCCAGGACTACTACGAGCTGCTCGGTGTCTCCCGAGACGCGTCGCCAGAGGAGATCAAGAAGGCCTACCGGCGGCTGGCGCGCACGTTGCACCCCGACGTCAACCCGGACCCGGAGACGCAGGAGCGGTTCAAGGAGATCACCCGCGCCTACGAGGTGCTGTCCGACCCGAAGAAGCGCGAGGTGTACGACCTGGGCGGTGACCCGCTGAGCCAGTCCGGTCAGGCCGCTGGCTTCGGGGCGGGCTTCTCGTTCACCGACATCATGGACGCCTTCTTCGGTGGGGCGGCCTCACGTGGGCCCAGGCCACGGACCCGCCGAGGGCAGGACGCGCTGCTCCGCCTCACCGTCGACCTGGACGAGGCCGTCTTCGGGACGGTCAAGGAGGTGCAGGTCGACACTGCGGTGCTGTGCTCCAGCTGTAACGGTCGGGGGACAGCCCGTGGCACCTCGCCCACGACCTGTTCCGTCTGTGAAGGTCGAGGCGAGGTCAGCTCGGTGCAGCGCTCGTTCCTCGGCCAGGTGATGACCAGCCGGCCATGTCCTCGCTGCCAGGGATACGGCACGGTGATCCCCAACCCGTGCTCGGAATGTGCCGGCGAGGGCCGGGTGCTCGCTCGGCGGACCCTCGCGGTCCGCATTCCGGCCGGCGTGGACGACGGCACCCGGATCCAGCTGGCCGGTCAGGGCGAGGTGGGACCCGGTGGCGGCCCAGCAGGGGATCTCTACGTGGAGATCAACGTCGCGCCGCACGACGTGTGGACCCGCCGGGGGTCGGACTTGCACTGTTCGGTCACCATCCCCATGACGGCGGCGGCCCTCGGTACCACGATCGAGTTGGAGACGCTCGACAAGGACACGCTCGAGGTCGAGGTGAAGCCGGGCACGCAGTCCGGCCAGCGTCTGGTGGTCCCCGGCCGAGGTGTGCCGCACCTGTCGGGCACCCACCGAGGTGACCTGATCGTGCACGTCGTCGTGGAGACACCCACGAAGCTCGACGCAGCGCAGCGTGAGCTCTTGGTCGAGCTGGCGCGGCTTCGTGGCGAGGAGAAGGCGACCGGCCAGTTCACCACCGAGCGGAAGGGCGTGTTCTCCCGGATCCGCGACGCCTTCAACGACCGCTGACCGGATCGAGGTCACCACACAGCGTTGTCGGGCGTCGCGAGGCGGGGCGTTTTCGCTGCTCGAGGCGAAAGCTCCTGGGCTGTGGGGCATGGTTCCTTCCATGACCACCACGTCCGAATGTCTCTTCTGCCGGATCGTCGCGGGTTCCATCCCGGCGACGGTGGTGCGGGAGACGCCCCGCACGCTCGCATTCCACGACATCGAGCCCCAGGCGCCGGTGCATGTCCTGGTGATCCCCAAGTCGCACCATGCCGACCTGACCGAGCTCACCGCCGCCGACCCCGAGCTGGCCGGGACCGTGTTGTCCGAATGCGTGATGGTCGCCAAAGATCTCCGGATCGCCGACTCCGGCTACCGGGTCGTCTTCAACACCGGGTCGCAAGGGGGTCAGGTGGTGCGGCACTGCCACGCCCACGTGCTCGGTGGCCGGGACCTCGCAGGCCAGCTCGGCTGACCGGTGGCCGCGGCCACCGGTCAGCCGTCGGCGTACCGTCCGCAGGCAGCGCAGCCGGCCTGCCGGGATCGATCGGCGGCTCGTGCGCGCTGGGAGAAATCGGTAACCGGTCAGGGGGTGCCGCGGGCTACGATGGCTGTCGTTCAGCCGACCAACTGACGGAGGAGAGGCCTGCATTAGGCCACCCATGGGAAAGACCACCCCATCACAGACCAAGATCGTCGTCCCGTCGAGCATCTCGATGGTCAGCCTGCTCGGGCCGCGAGACGAGTTCCTCCGGGTCGCCGAAAAGGAGTTCGACGCCGAGATCTACGTACGAGGGAACGAGATCACGGTCATCGCCGAGCCAGACGAGCGGATCTTGGTCGAGCAGCTTTTCGACGAGTTGATCGCAGTCGTCCGTTCTGGGCATGGACTGACGTCAGACGCAATCGAGCGCAGCATCGCGATGTTGCGCGCCCGGGAAGCCGAGCGGCCGGCCGAGGTGCTGACCCTCAACATCCTGTCCAACCGGGGCAAGACGATCCGGCCCAAGACGCTCGGCCAGAAGCGCTACGTCGACGCGATCGACGAGCACACCATCGTGTTCGCGATCGGCCCTGCGGGCACCGGGAAGACCTACCTGGCGATGGCCAAGGCCGTGCAGGCCCTGCAGGCCAAGCGGGTCAACCGGATCATCCTCACCCGACCGGCGGTCGAGGCGGGGGAGCGGCTGGGCTTCCTGCCCGGCACCCTGTCGGAGAAGATCGATCCCTACCTGCGTCCGCTGTACGACGCGCTGCACGACATGATCGATCCCGACTCGATCCCCCGGCTCCTCACGGCGGGGACCATCGAGGTCGCGCCGCTCGCCTACATGCGCGGTCGTGCCCAGCCGGTCTTCAGCAAGGTCCTGACACCCGATGGATGGCGGGCCATCGGCGACCTTCGGGTCGGCGACCTGGTCGTCGGGTCGGACGGTGAGCCCACGCCCGTCCTGGGCGTGTACCCGCAGGGTGAGAAGGACATCTTCCGCGTCACGACTCAAGACGGTGCCTCGACGCTGGCGACGGCCGATCACCTCTGGACCGTGCGCGCCCCCGAGGATCGCCATCGTGGACGGTCCTGGCGAGTCGTCACGACCGAGTTCTTGATCGAGAGCTTGCGGTCCGACGCTCGGAGCTCAAAGGTCCCATCGTGGGACAGCACTGATCATCGGTACGAGCTCCCGCTGCTGCGCAAGCCGGTGTGCTTCCCGGCTCAGGACGTGCCGCTGGACCCGTACGCTCTGGGGCACCTCCTGGGCAGCGGTCGGCGTGCCGGCTCGAGCGGCTCCACGCTGGATCCTGCGCTGGCCGAGGGCCTCGGGCAGCGTGTCCCTGGTGTCGAGGTGCGACGCCCAGGCGAACGTGACGTCGCACTGGGGGTCAGCAGCGAGCCTGGGCAGGTCGTCACGATCGCGGACCCCGTTACCGCAGCTGTGCGTGAGCTCGGTCTGGAGGACGTGCGGCCCGAGACGAGGTTCGTGCCTGAGGCGTACCTCTACAACACCGCGGACGTTCGGCTCGCGGTGCTGCAAGGTCTGCTTGACACCGACGGTGAGCCGACGAGCGAACAGACCGGCCGGATTCGGTACGTCACCACCTCACCACGCCTGCGCGACGACGTGCTGTTCCTCGTCCGCTCGCTCGGTGGAGTCGCGTCCTGGCGCACCGGCGAGGCCAATGGCGACACGCCGGATGGGGCGAGCCTCGACGTTTCGTCCCGGTATGGCGTCTATGCCCTGGACATCAGCCTGCCGGCAGGCATCGAGCCGTTCCGGCTGGCGCGCAAGCAGCAGGCCTACGACCGGGTTGGCGGCGGGCGCCCGCTGCGCCTCATCGACCGCATCGAGTCCGCCGGCACCGCCGAGGCTGTCTGCATCCAGGTGGCTGCGGCCGACTCGCTCTACGTCACGGAGGACTTCCTCCTCACCCACAACACGCTCAACGACGCGTTCATCATCCTCGACGAGGCGCAGAACACCTCGCCGGAGCAGATGAAGATGTTCCTGACCCGACTCGGGTTCGGATCCAAGATGGTGGTGACAGGTGACATCACCCAGATCGACCTGCCCAACGGCACGTTCTCCGGGCTCAAGGTGGTCCGCGAGATCCTCGCCGACCTCGACGACGTACACTTCTGCACGCTCAGCAGCCAGGACGTCGTACGCCACAAGCTCGTCGGCCGGATCGTCGCGGCGTACGACAAGTACGAAGCCCGGCGCGCCGAGCAGGACTCCGGTGGTGCTGCCGCCGGAAGCCCCGACGTGCGACGCCGTAAGCAGGGGCCGACGCGTTCGTGACCACTTCAGGCCGGTGAAAACGTACGCGGAGGAAACCACACGCCTTTCCCAACCGTCTCTTCTGCACACATGAGCATCGACATCGCCAACGAGTCAGGCGTCGAGGTCGACGTCCGCGAGCTGGTGCGGCTCGCCCGGTTCGCCCTTGACCGCATGAACGTCCACCCGCAGGCGGAGCTCTCCATCGTCCTGGTCGACGAGCAGACCATGGCGGAGCATCACATGCGGTGGATGGACGAACCGGGTCCCACCGACGTGCTCGCCTTCCCGATGGACGAGCTTCGGCCGGGCAGGGAGGGCGAGGAGCCGCCCCTCGGGCTCCTCGGCGATGTCGTGTTGTGCCCCCAGGTCGCCGAACGGCAGGCGAAGGAGGCCGGACACACGATCGAGGACGAGCTCCACCTGCTCACGATCCACGGCATCCTGCATCTGCTCGGCTACGACCACGCCGATCCTGAGGGGCACCAGGAGATGTTCTCGCTTCAGGCACGGTTGCTCGGGGAGTGGCAACCGCTTCGGAGGAGGCAGCCCTCTACGGGCGAATCTACGGATGAACGGTGACACGGGCCTTTTGGTCCTCGCCGCGGTGCTGGTGTTCATCGCGGGTGTCCTGGCGGCTGCCGAGGCGGCGCTCTCAACCTTCTCCAAGACGCGTGCCGACGAGCTTGTCGCGGCCGGCCGGCGCGGCGCGGAACGGGTACGGCGACTCGTCGAGGACAGCGCCCGCTACCTGAACACTGCACTGCTGCTGCGCATCACATGCGAGATCCTCGCCACGATCCTGGTGGCCGAGGTGGTGATCGGCCTGGTGCGTCCCGCCTGGGCCGCCGTCCTGATCGCCGCCGGCGTGATGATCGTCGTGTCGTACGTCGTGATCGGCGTCGCACCGCGGACTCTCGGCCGGCAGCGGGCCGACCGGGTGGCCATCGTCACGTCGGCTTTGTTGATGGCGTTGACGAAGGTCCTGGGCCCGTTGCCCAAGCTGCTGATCGTCGTGGGTAACGCCCTGACACCGGGCAAGGGGTTCCGCGAGGGACCGTTCGCGACCGAGGCCGAGCTGCGGGAGCTGGTCGACCTGGCCGAGGCGAGCCGGGTCATCGAGTCCGGCGAACGCGAGATGATCCACTCGGTGTTCGAGCTGGGCGACACCATCGTCCGCGAGGTGATGGTGCCGCGGACCGACATCGTCTTCATCGAGCGGCACAAGACGCTGCGGCAGCTCATGTCGCTTGCGCTGCGCAGCGGCTTCTCGCGGATCCCGGTGGTCGGCGAGAACCTCGACGACATCGTGGGCATCGCCTATCTCAAGGACGTCACGCAGCGGGTGTACGACAACCGCAAGGCTGAGTCGACCGAGCGCGTCGAGCAGGTGATGCGCCCGCCGGCGTTCGTACCGGACTCCAAGCCGATCGACGAACTGCTGCGCGAGATGCAACAGCAGCGGACGCATCTTGCGATCGTGCTCGACGAGTACGGCGGCACCGCGGGCCTCGTGACGATCGAGGACATCCTCGAGGAGATCGTCGGGGAGATCACCGACGAGTACGACGTGGAGCCTCAGGCGGTCGAGCGGCTGGCCGGTGGGGCGGTCCGCGTGAGCTCCAGGCTCCCGATCCACGAGCTCGGTGAGCTGTTCGATCTGGAGCTCGACGACGAGGACGTCGACAGCGTGGGCGGGCTCATGGCCAAGCACCTGGACAAGGTGCCGATACCCGGGGCCACCATCGTCGTCGACGGGCTGCGTCTTTTGGCCGAGGGACCGGTCGGCCGACGCAATCGCATCCCGACCATCCTCGTCACCCGGCTCGACAGTTCGGAGGAAGTGGCGGAGGAATCCGCGTGACGGTCACGGGGTCGCCAAGACCCCGAGTTCGAGCTGGTCCAGCCGTACAGGATCGGTGACGATCTCGATTGCGGCGATCTTCTGGTGTGTGATCGTGAAACAGAGGGCTCTCAGGAGTCGTCCGCGTGGAGCCACCACCAGGCCGACAGCCCCGTTCACCAGCGCCTGTTGTGCGTATCGGGCCATGTCGGAGAAGACGAGCGCTCGCTCTGCCACCCGCTGCGCCCCACGGATCTCCGTCCTCGTGCCAGTGGGTGCGGCCGGGTGGTCGGCGTGAAGGACCACATCCGGGTCGAAGACGGCGACGAGTCCGTTCAAGTCACCCGCACGGGCGGCGGAGAGGAACGCGTCGACGACCTCTCGTTGCCGGGCGAGGTCTTGGTGAGGAACCGCGGGTGAGCCCTGTATCCGACGGCGTGCGCGGCTTGCGAGCTGTCTCGTCGCCGCGGGCGATCGGCCCACTATCGGAGCGATCTCGTCGAAGGGTACGGCGAAGAGGTTGTGGAGCACGAACGCGACCCGCTCGGCAGGGGCCAGCCTGTCCAGGACCACGAGCAACGCGAGGCCGACCGAATCGGCCAACTCTGCCTCCTGTTGCGGGTCGAGGCCGTGCCCGTTGCTCATCCCGTCCAGCTCGTGCGCGTCCAGCGGCTCCTCGCGGCGCGCTTTCCTCGAACGCAGCATGTCGAGGGCGACCCGAGCGACGATCGTTGTGAGCCATCCACCGACGTTCTCCACGCCGCTGGGATCGGAGTGACGAATCCGGAGCCAGGCCTCCTGAACGGCGTCGTCGGCTTCGGCGAAGGAGCCGAGCATCCGGTGGGCCACTGCCCGCAGGCGGTTTCGGTGGGACTCGAACTGCTCAGCCAGCCACAACCAGGCGTCGTCGTCCATCGCCACATCCCTCCGATCGGCTCCCTCTAGGTGATGACGGACGACGAGACACCCATGTGACAGCGTCCCGTCGAGGAGCACGCGACGAGGTCCGGCCACGAGCGGAAGGATCGCACCTCACCGGCGCGGCGATCGTGGTATCCAACGCCGGACCTCGTGTTTGTACTCTGCGTAGGTCTCGCCGAACTTACGGGCCAAGGTCGGCTCCTCGTAACCGATCACGAAAAGGTGGAAGCAGAGCGCCATCGCCCCGGCGTAGACAAGCAGTTCGGGCGCGAGGAACAACCATGCCTCGCCGAGCACGACGAGAAGCGCGGAAATGTACATGGGATTGCGAACCCAGCGATAGGGGCCGGTCGCGACGAGTGACGGGGAGCGTCCCACGGTCCCGGTGTGCCTCGTCCGATGGTGGCGAACGCGTGGAGACACCACAGGTACAGCGCCGCCCCGACGATGATGAGAGCTACGGCGTACCAAGCGGTGGGTTCGGGTGCGCCTTGCCACGGGTGAGGACCCACCAAGGGAACCACACTGCCGCCGAGCCCGGGACGACGATCGTGAAAAGCAGGTTCCGGATCCAAACGTTCATGACCAACGCCTCGCCAAGCTAAAGACCTGTGCTCTTCGGGAGCTCGGCGGGGATCGCCCGCCATTGGTATGACGCGCCGGGTCTGAAGACTGTGACGCCGAGAAGTGCTGTGTCGGGGTCATGCCGAGAGGCCGCCGTCGACCATGAGGGTCGTGCCGGTGATGTACGAAGCCTCGTCGCTTGCGAGGAAGACGATGGCGTACGCGATCTCCTTGGGATCGGCCTGTCGACGCAGCAGGGTGGGTGTCGCGGAGGCGAGTGCGGCCCGGGCCTGCTCGAGGGACTCGCCGGTCGCCTGAGCGCGGCGGCGTACGTGGAAGTCGGTGAGGGTCGGTCCGGGGCACACGGCGTTGACGCGGATTCCCTCCGCCGCGTGGTCATGCGCCATGGAACGGGTGAGGGCGAGCAGCGCCGCCTTGGTCGCGTCGTACTGCGCCATCCCGCTGCGTCCCTTGACGGCGTTGGCGGACGAGACGTTGACGATGCTGCCCCCGCCCGTCTCGGCCATGGCGGGGACGGCGAACTTCGAGCAGTGGCTGACCTGGAGCAGGTTTCCGCGCAGGATGTAGTCCCACGAGGACAGCGACGCTTCTGTGATCGGACCCCAGACGCGGACCCCGGCGACGTTGGCGAGGATGTCGAGTTGGCCGTACGTTCGTACGGCTGTGTCGACCACCTGCTGCGCCTGGGCCTCCTCGTCGAGCTGGGCCGCGACGGCCAGCACCCGTTCGCCGGAGGGATCGATCTCGCGTGCCACGCGATCCGGCTCGGACGGCTCGAGATCTGCGATCACGACCTTGGCGCCTTCGTCGTACAACAGCTGGGCGGTCGCCCTGCCGATCCCGCCCGCGCCGCCGGTCACGATCGCGACCTTGCCCGCTACACGCTCAGCCATGGCCTCGATGCTATTGGCGCCCCGTGCCGTCGCGGGGGCTCGAAGGTGTGCATCTTCGGACAACTTGGCGGGCGTGACTACGATCGAGCGCGTGAGTGCAGTCGAGCTCGGCCCAGAGGATGCGAAGATCGTGACGCTTGCCCGAGCCTCCCGGGCGAGGTCGGGAAGCGCGGAAGGTGCCGCCGTCCGTGACACGACGGGGCGTACGTACACGGCCACGACCGTGGCGCTCGCCTCGCTTCAGCTCTCCGCGCTACGACTCGCGGTGGCGATGGCGGCATCGAGCGGCGCAGAAGGGCTCGAGGCTGCGGCGGTCGTGACGGAGACAGACGGGGGATCGCCCGACGTCGCCCCGGACGACCTGACGGCGGTGCGGGACCTGGGTGGTGCGGGAGTCCCGGTCTTCGTCGCGAATCCCGATGGCGTTGTGGTGGGGTCCGAACTGACGTGAGTGACCAGTCGGGTGTGGAGCAGGACACGACATTCCGGAGCGGTTTCGCCTGTCTCGTAGGGCGTCCGAACACCGGCAAGTCCACCTTGACGAACGCCCTCGTCGGCCGGAAGGTCGCGATCGCCTCGTCGCGTCCGCAGACCACTCGGCACACGATCCGCGGGATCGTCAACCGGCCCAATGCCCAGCTGATCCTGGTCGACACCCCCGGTCTGCACAAACCGCGCACGTTGCTCGGCCAGCGGCTCAACGCCTTGGTGCTCACCACCCTCCGCGAGGTGGACATCGTAGGCGTCTGCCTGCCGGCGAACGAGCGCATCGGTCCGGGCGACCGGTTCCTTGTTGGTGAGATCGCGAAGGTCCGTCGGCGGCCGACGTTCGCGATCGTCACGAAGGCCGACCTCGCCGACCGGGAGGAGATGACCCAGCATCTCGTCGAGGTCGATGCCATGTCGCAGGAGACGGGCGTGGAGTGGGACGAGATCGTCCCGGTCTCGGCGACCGAGGGATTCCAGGTAGACCTGCTCACCGACCTGTTGATTGCACGGCTGCCCGCCGGACCGGCGTTCTACCCGGAAGGGGAGCTGACCGACGAGCCGGAAGAGGTCCTGGTCGCCGAGCTCGTCCGCGAGGCCGCGCTGGAAGGGGTACGGGACGAGCTGCCGCACTCCATCGCCGTGGTCGTGGAGGAGATGGGGCCGCGCGAGGGTCGCCCGCCGGACAAACCGCTGCTCGACATCTACGCCAACCTCTACGTCGAACGGCCGAGCCAGAAGGCGATCGTGATCGGTGCGAAGGGCCGGCGCCTGGTCGAGGTGGGGACGAAGGCACGCAAGCAGATCGAGGCCCTGCTCGGCACCCCCGTCTATCTCGACCTGCACGTCAAGGTGGCCAAGGACTGGCAGCGGGATCCGAAGCAGCTCCGCCGCCTCGGCTTCTGACCTGTCGCTCCGAATGACTCAGGACTAGCGCTTCGAATGACTCAGGCGAGGGTGTCCTGGAGCCGTGGGAGGCGCGGGTCCCTGGCGTGGCGGGTGCGTCGTCGCCACGCCTGGTCATTGTGTTGGGGTCAGAGGCGGCGCTGCCATCCGTAGTAGCGGGCCCAGATCCTGTAGCCCAGCTGCTCGTTGACAGCGATCATGTGCGCGTTCGACTCGGCGTTCCAGGTGTCGATCCGCCGCACGTCCGGCTCGGCCTCCTGGAGCCAGGCCACCATCTCCGCCTTCAGCAGCAGTCCCAGGCGGTGGCCGCGATGTTCCCGCGCCACGGCGGTGTCGAACTGCCAGGCCCAGCCCGGAAGGTCCTCTGGCACGCCGACGATGGTGTGACCGGCGAGCGGTCCGCCGTTGCCGAGCCGCGCGACGAGCCGGTAGAGGCGGGTTCCGGCCGCCTCCTGTGCAGCTTCGAAGGCACGGATCCGCTTGGCGTCGTAGACCTCGTCCTCGATCTCGTAGTCGTCAGTGGGCGCGTCGTTCATGGCGGCGGTGAGGGCGGCCACGTCGTCGACGAGATCGTCGGGTACGGCGCCGACGAAGCGGAGCAGCGTGTAGTCACTCGCCGCTTGGCGGGCGGCCTCCCGCAACTCGGCGATCCGCGCGTGGTCGACCGTGGAGAGATCCTGCCGGCGCTGCACCTCGACGGAGGCCCTGGTGAACCCGTGGCGTTCGGCGAACGCCGACGCACCGGGTTCGGCCACTGTGCCCGCGATGGCCAGCCGTCGCCCGGCCTGTCGTACTCGCTCGAGGCCTTCGGTGAGGAGCGCCGTTCCGTGACCTTTGCGACGTTCGCCGGGATGAACCAGCACCTCGAGGCTCGCCATGTGAGTGTTGTCGCGCTGAGGGAAGTGCAGCGAGAGGCGTCCCACGACCTGGCCGTCGGAGTTCCGGTACAGCCATTGCTCACCCGGCTCGCCATCCCAGCCGTGCACCAGGCTCGCGACGAAGGCACGGCGGGTCTGGGGAGGACTCCATGGCGTGTCGACGCCGCGTGCGGCTTCCGCCAACGCCAACGACTCGGTGACGGCCTGGTCGTCACGTGGATCCACGCGCTGAAGCTTCATGGCGCAAGCCTCACGGTTCGACCCAGGGCACGGCAATGGATTTTGCGTGTCGACGGACGGAATTCGCCGTATCCTGTTGCTCGCGTTCCCTGCTAAGCTCCAGCTGCGCGGCTCAGGGCGCATCTGGTCCGCAGACAGGGCGAAGCCCACCTGAGGGATGCATCTCCATGTCGGTCGACCTCCTTTCGGCCCGACCCGCGGACGCCGGGCCCAGAAGGAAAGGAGGCCGTCGTGCCGATCCGCGACCTGCCGGACCACCCCAGTCTGGAGAACCTCAAGCACCAAGCGAGATCCCTGCAACGTCGGGTGCGGTCAGGCGATGCGGAGGCGATCGCGCTGGTCCGGGAGTTCGACCCCGGAGCAGATCTGGAGAGGGTCGAGGAGTTCCCCCTCACGTCGGCTCAGCTGGTCACCGCGCGCAGCTACGGTTTCGCCAGCTGGCGGCGGCTGCGCGCGTTGGTCGACGTCGTACGTGAGCACAGTCGCTGGCCCGAGCCGGCGCCCGACGACGTGCCCGACGTCGAGGATGACCCGGACGCGTTGGCCGATCGTTTCCTCCGGCTCGCCTGTCTGTCGTACACCCATGACCGACCTCAGCACACTCGCTGGGCACGCGAGCTGCTCGCGGATCACCCCGAGGTGGCCACCGCCAGCATCCACACCATGGCCGCGGTGGGCGAGGTCGAGGCGGCACGGCCGCTGCTCGCCGACGACCCGGGCCTCGCGCGCCGGCCGGGTGGACCATTCGGCTGGGAGCCGTTGCTCTACCTGACCTACTCCCGGGTCGGCGACACCGCGGCCGGTCGTTCGGCGATAGGGATGGCTCGACTGCTGCTGGAGTACGGTGTCGATCCCAACGCCGGATACCTCTGGCGGGGCCTCCGGTCGCCGTTCACCGCGTTGACCGGTGCGTTCGGCGGGGGAGAGCAGGCCCAGCCGCCGCATCCGGACTCGCTGGCCATCGCACGCCTGCTTCTCGAGGCCGGGGCCGACCCCAACGACAACCAGGCGCTCTACAACCGGATGTTCACGCCCGAGAACGACCATCTGGAGCTGTTGTTCGAGTTCGGGCTGGGCCGTGACGTCGGCAGTCCATGGCGGCGCAGACTCGGCCACACCTATCCGTCACCCACCCAGATGGTGGAGGAGCAGCTTCGCTGGGCAGCCGATCACGGCATGATCGAACGCGTACGCCTGCTGCTCGATCACGGCGTGGATCCGGACGGTCGGGGCTATCACCCCGCCTACGGGGACCGGACGGCGTACCAGCTGGCGGTCGCGGCTGGCAACCGCGAGATCGCCGACCTGCTGACCCAGGCCGGCGCTCGGACTGGTGGCGCTGAGTGAGTGGACGACATCGACTCGTGTCGATCATCGACGAGGCCGTCGCACATCCGACGAGATAGAGGGGGTCCACCTCGAGATCTGCGGTCCCACCCGCTAAGCTGGGCATCCTCATGCGGTATGCGGGACTCCTCCTCCTTCGCTGCCGCGGCGGGGCCCAGTAAAAGGCCGGGCTCCCTCGCCGCGGAGTTTGCCGTTGCCCTGGCCGCGTAATCGTCCAGCAGCTCCAGCGAAGTAGTCGAGGATTCACACGATGCCGAACCGTCAGTGTCCCAGTCGTATGCCGTACCACCGCTACCGCGCGTTCCAACCTGTCCACCTGCCCGACCGCACCTGGCCTGACAAGCGCATCACCCACGCGCCCCGCTGGCTCTCCACGGACCTGCGCGACGGCAACCAAGCCCTGATCGACCCGATGAGCCCGGCCCGCAAGCGCCGGATGTTCGACCTGCTGGTCAAGATGGGCTACAAGGAGATCGAGGTCGGGTTCCCGTCGGCGAGCCAGGCCGACTTCGATTTCGTACGCCAGATCATCGAGGAAGACCTCGTCCCCGATGACGTCACGATCTCCGTCCTCACCCAGGCCCGGGAAGAGCTGATCGAGCGCACAGCCCAGTCGCTCGTGGGTGCCAAGCGCGCCACGATCCACCTCTACAACGCCACAGCGCCGCTCTTCCGGCGAGTGGTCTTCGGCGTCGACCGCGAGGAATGCAAGCAGATCGCGGTGCGCGGGACCGAGTGGGTGATGAAGTACGCCGAGCAGCTGCTGCCCGACACCGACTTCGGGTACGAGTACAGCCCGGAGATCTTCGTCGACACCGAGCTTGACTTCGCCCTCGAGGTGAGCGAGGCGGTGATGGACGTCTGGCAGCCGGGGCCGGACCGCGAGATCATCCTCAACTACCCGTGCACGGTCGAGCGGTCGACCCCCAACGTCTACGCCGACCAGATCGAGTGGATGAGTCGCAACCTCTCGCGGCGTGAGTACGTCTGCCTGTCGGTGCACACCCACAACGACCGTGGCACCGCCGTCGCCGACGCCGAGCTTGCCCTGATGGCCGGTGCCGACCGGATCGAAGGGTGCCTGTTCGGAAACGGCGAGCGCACCGGCAACGTCTGCCTGGTCACCCTCGGCATGAACCTCTACTCGCAGGGGATCGACCCGCAGATCGACTTCTCCGACATCGACGAGATCCGTCGCACGGTGGAGTACTGCAACCAGCTGCCGGTCCACCCGCGGCACCCCTACGCCGGCGACCTCGTGTACACGGCCTTCTCCGGCTCCCACCAGGACGCCATCAAGAAGGGCCTGGAGGCACTGGATCGCCTCGCCGAGGAAAAGGGCGTGCCGGTGTCGGAGCTGGAGTGGGAGGCGCCGTACCTGCCGATCGACCCGAAGGACGTCGGCCGCACGTACGAGGCGGTGATCCGGGTCAACTCCCAGTCGGGGAAGGGCGGCATCGCCTACGTCATGAAGACCGAACACCACCTGGACCTCCCGCGGAGGCTCCAGATCGAGTTCAGCCGGGTGGTGCAGGCACACACCGACAGCGAAGGTGGCGAGGTGCCGCCGGCGGAGATCTGGCGGATCTTCGAGCGGGAGTATCTCGCCACCGGTGATGAGCTGGAGCTCGACACCGTTCACACGTCATCGGCAAAGGACCAGCGGGACGCGCTCACCGTCGACGTGGTGGTGAAGGGGGAGCGGCGCACGCTCACCGGCGAGGGCAACGGGCCGATCGCGGCGTTCGTGGATGCGCTCCGCAGCATCGGGATCGACGTCCGGGTGCTGGACTACAGCGAGCATGCGCTCGGGTCCGGAGGCGATGCGACCGCGGCCGCCTACGTCGAGTGCGAGGTCGGCGGGAACGTCCGCTGGGGCGTGGGCATCGACGCCAACATCGTGAGCGCGTCGCTCAAGGCGGTGGTCTCGGCGGTCAACCGCGCCCGCCGCTGACCGCTGCGATTCTTGTGCGGCCGGTGCGCTGAGAGCCGTCTGCCAGGAGTGGAAGGGTCGCTGCGGCCTCGAAGGGCGTCGACGTCCTGGGTGCCGTGACGCCCTTCCGCTCACTCGGGCGAGGGGAGTGCCTCCGCGACCGGGCCGGTGGCCCGTTGCCGTGCCTGCGCGTACGCCTGCGCGAGCACGTCGGCGATGACGACTCGTCGCCCGCTCTTCGCCGACTCGATCGCCGCGTGGACCATCGCGAGGCTCATGAGGTTGTCACGGGCCTCGCACATCGGTCGGGTGCCTGTGCGCAGGGCTTGGACGAAATCGTGCAACGAGCCCGCGATCCCCGGCCGAGGTTGTTGGTCCGGTGACGCTTCCCGATCCGTGGCTCCGGGACCGTGCGTTCCTGCCTCGTCGTCCTCGCCGCGGACGATCTCGACCGTCGGCGCGCCCTCGCCGTCCCACACCGCCGCGCCGTACTCCCCACTGGCACGCCACGCCGAGTTCCAGGAGGTCTCCAGGCCGGCGCTGCACCAGCTGCCGGTGTAGACGCACCGCGAGCCGTCGGCCATCTCGAAGATCGCCGTGGACGCGGCGTCGCCGGCGTACCAGCTCCAGGCCGGATTGAACTCGTCGCAGTACACCGCGACGGGGTCGACTCCGGTGACGAACCGCATGGCGTCGAACGTGTGGATCGCCATGTCCAGCACCAACGGGTGGTCCATCGCGTCGCGGAAGCCGCCGAAGTGCGGTGCTTTGAAGAAGTCTGCGGTGAGGATGCCCAGCCGGCCGAGCTGCCGCACGGCTCGCCGGAACGCGAACAGGTTGGGGTCGTAGCGCCGATTCTGGCTGACCATGAAGAGCGTGTCGTACGCCTGCGCCGCGGCGACCATCTCGACCGCCTCCGACAGGCTTGCTGCGAGTGGCTTCTCGCCGAGCACGGGAAGCCTGCGCTGCAACGCCTCCATGGTCACCGGGTAATGCGCTTCCGGAATGGTGACGTCGACCACGAAGTCGGCAGCCGGCACCTCGTCGACGAGCTCTGCAAGGGTGGACGCCACCGGGACGCCACTCACCTGGGCATCGTCGAGTGCCGCCTTGGCCACGTTGGGATCGAGGTCGGCGACACCGGCCAGCTCGACGTCATGGGACGCGAGCAACGTCCTCAGCCAGGCGCGGCCCATGCCGCCGAGGCCGATGAGCAAGGCACGGAGAGGCGCATGGTCGCTCATGAGCGTCGCCTCACTCTCTGGCGTGCGGGCGGTGGCGCGATCGTCTGTCCTCGGGTCCACCGCGCGGGGATCAGCCGGCTCGACGGTGAGTCGCCTTCCACCGCGGCGAGGGCGAGCTCCACGGCGGTGCGTGCCATCTCCGCGACAGGCAGATCGGAGCGGCTCAGCGAAAGCTCGCTGCCGAACTCCGGCGTCGCGCCGACGACGACGAGCGATACGTCGTCGGGAACCGCCAGCCCTTCCTCGCGGAGGACGGCGTAGAGGGCAGGAAACCCGTGATGGACGACGATTCCAGTAGGCGGCGGATCGGCGGCGAGCAAGGCTCGGGTCCGACGGACGACGATGCGGTGCGACGCGGAGGCGCGCATGACATGGAGCCGTACGCCGGCCTCTCGCGCGGCGGCGCGGGCCCCGGCGAGCGCGCGCGGCGCGTAGTTGAGCCCGTGCTTGAACTCGGTGTCGCTCGAGGCGACGAAGCCGAGCGAGCGGTGGCCTGCACGCACCAGCTCGCGGACCGCGCGGGCGGCGGCTCCCTCGAAGTCGTAGTCACACGACGGGATGCCGCGGCTGTCACGAGGCCAACCCATGAGGGCTGCCGGGAACTCGAGCTCACGGAGTGCGTTGATCCGCGGATCCTCGGTGAGGACCGACATGACGACCACTCCGTCGGCAAGTCGGCTCCGGGCGATCCGGCGAATCCCCGCCACCTTCTCTTCGCCGGCAAGGAGCAGAAGATCGTAGTCAGCTGCCCGCGCGGCCGTGCTGACGTCGTGGATGAACCGGCCGGCGATGGCGTGGTAGGGCGTCGATTCCTGCGGGTACGACAACGCAAGCACGCGGGTCCTGGCACCTCGCAGTGACCTCGCCCCGGCGTGTGGGCGGTAGTCGAGCTCGCGAATCGCCTTCTCGACGGCTTTCCGGGTCGCATCCGAGATGCTCCGGCGGTTCGTCAGAACGTACGACACCGTGCTCGGGGCGACGCCTGCCCGGCGCGCCACGTCGACCATCGTGACCACGCAGTACTCCTTCTCGACCAGGACACTCTAGCGTGGCATTCGGCGGGTGAGCGAGGGCAAGCAGTCGTCTGGCGCTGCGCCTCGACGTCGAATCCATTCGACTCGACTAGCCAGGACGGGTGTCGCGGCGTTCTCTGCAGATGCCGTTCTCTGCAGATGCCGTGTCCAAACCAGGACATGGCAATGATGTCGCCACGTTCAGCGTCTTGCCGTTTGATCCGCCGCGAGACTACCGTTTCGGCCACGGTCTCGTCGAATCGAATCGACAACATCAAGACACGACCGTGGACCTTGGGCGAAGGAGGTCGTGGTCGCGGGCGACCCACCCTGGCGGCGATCTGTCTTCATGTAGCCGACGAGTCGTCGGTCCGTCGATTCGGTGGGGAGGGCGAGGAGGAGGAGGTCCTCGACGATGCTTGCTTTCGACAACGGCGCCCCAAAGGGACGACTCTCAGCTTCCCGAGAAGGAGCACTGACCCGCCGCGGCTTCTTGCATGCCGCTGCGTTCGCCGCAGGCAGCCTGGTGCTCGGTGCCTGCTCACGTCAAGACACGGGCTCTCGATCTGGTGGAGACGATGCCGGACCGGCGACCAACCGGAAGGGCTCGCAGACCAAGCCCCTCCCGCCACCGGCAAAGTTCCAGGAGGCGCCGTCGCTTGCCCGCCTGGTCGAGGCGGGCGAACTGCCGCCTGTCGAGCGTCGACTGCCGGAGCACCCGTACGTGATCCCACACAACTGGATGACCATCGGGAAGTACGGCGGGGACCTGCGGCTCGTCACGGCCAACACAGATGGCTGGGACATGAAGGAATACATGTACGGCCACTCGCTGCTGCGGTGGCTGAACGACGGCCTCGACCTGGGGCCCGGACTGGCTGAGAGCTGGGAGAGCAACGAGGACGCCTCGGAATGGACCTTCCACTTCCGCAAGGGACTGAAGTGGTCCGACGGCCACCCGTGGAGCACCGAGGACATCATGTTCTGGTGGGAGGACATGGTCCTCAACGAGGAGTTCGGCGAGGGAATTCCAGACGAGGCACGTTCGGGAACGGGAACCATCGCGACGTTCTCCGCGCCGGACGAGACGACCCTGGTCATGACGTTCGACGCCCCGGCCCCCATGGTGCCGGAGATGATCGCCAACTGGGTGAATCGCGGCATCGCGGCGACCTGGATGGAACCGAAGCACTACATGCAGCAGTTCCACCCGCGCTACAACAAGAACGTCGCGGAGAACTGGACCGAGGTCTTCGACCAGAAGCGCAACGCGATGCTCAACCCCGAGGTTCCCACCATGACCGGGTGGCGTCTCGTGTCGCGGCAGGAGGGCCGCGTGGCGAAGTTCGAGCGCAACCCGTACTACTGGGTGGTCGACCGGGAGGGTAACCAGCTCCCGTACATCGACACGTTGACCTTCCGGGCGGTCGACCAACCCGAGACCAGGCTCCTGCAGATCCAGACTGGACAGTTCGATTACGTCCATGGCGCGTTCGTCGGGGTCGAGCTCAAGGACGTGTCGGGCCTTAAGAGCACGCAGGAAAAGCACCAGATGGATCTGATCTTCTGGGACAGCGGCTCGGGGACCGGCTCGATCTTCTTCTTCAGCCAGGACTACGACGACCCGAAGATGCGGGAGCTGATCCGGACGCCGGCGTTCCGCCAGGCGCTGTCTCTCGCGTACAACCGTGAAGAGGTTCGCAAGACCATCTACTTCAACACCGGCGAGCTCACGACCGGAGGCTACGGTCCGAAGACTCGGGAGTTCCACCGTGGTGACGGGATGGAGGTCTACAAGAAGTGGCGGGACTCCTGGGTGGCGTACGATCCGGAGCGAGCCAAGGCGATGCTGGACGAGATCGGTGTCGTCGACCGCGACGGTGACGGTAGACGCGAGATGCCCGACGGCTCGCGACTGGTGGTACGGCTGGACTATCCAGCCGACATCGACCCCGCGGGCGAGCACATGCAGAAGAACAACCTGCTGAAGAAGAGCTGGGATGCCATCGGCATCGACACCCGGCTCAATCCGGTGCCGCCGACGACGTTCGGCGACCAGTGGGCTCAGGGCAAGATCATGAGCACTACGGCGTGGGAGACCAGCACGCTGACCTTCGGTGCCGACCTGCTCTGGCTCATGCCGATGGAGACCTCACGATGGGCGCCGCTGCAAGGGCAGTTCTATTCGTTGCGAGGCACGCCGGCGGAAAAGGAACAGCTCGACGTCGATCCGTACAAGCGCACGCCGCCGAGGATGGAACCGGAGCCGGGCGGCCCCGTGGACCGACTCTGGAAGCTCGCCGACCGGGCACGGGTGGAGACCGATGCCCTCGCGCGCGACAGCCTCTTCTGGGAGATGGTGAAGATTCACATCGAAGAAGGGCCGTTCATCATGGGCGCGGTCGCCAACTTCCCACGCATCGAGTTGGTCAAGAAGGGGTTGCGCAACGTGCCGACCCGCGAGCAGACCGCGCTGGGCGGCCTGGTCAACGACTGGCATCACCCGACGCCCGCGGTCTACGACCCGGAGGCGTGGTACTGGGAAAGCTGATCGCCATCAGTCGCGGCGACACCGACCACACATGCAGTGCCAACGCAGATGCCGTGCTGGTGCGGCGCCTCTTTGATGCCACGTTCGATCGGCGCGACGGCGACGACCGCTTCGACCTGAACGGGCCGATGTTGGGTGTGGCATGGGCGCGAAATCCGCCGTAAGCACGCTCAACCCGGTCGAGAAGCTCGGCAAGCCTCGCTGGACTTCGGTCGCCGTTCGGGCCGGCTGTCCACTGACGTCTGCGGGTCGAACAGGACTCAGCGGCAATGCAACGTCGGCTTGACACACGCCATGAGGGCGTGCGTCAAGACACGACCCACAACCCGCGTCACGGAACGCACCACCGATACCGCGACGCTGTGTGTGCGTCGGTCAGGTTCCCCCGCCGACTAAGGCTCAGCCAGTGGGCGGGCCGCTTGGCGTGCCACCGGACTGCGTGCCCAGGAAGAACTGCACGCTGCCCTGCGCATCCACCTCTGCGTCCAGCACCATCTGGTCGAGCATGTGAGACGCGCCTGGCTCGAGGAAGACCCGCGCGCCTTGCTCCTCGACCACCTGGTCTCCCGCGCTCGGCTCAGGAGCCACTGCGAGGCTCAGGGTCTGCTGGTCGTCGGGTTGAGCTGTGATGCGCAGGCCAGCGCCTCCGGGAAGCTCGGGGCTGTTCGTCAGGGACTGGATGACGAGTGCAGCGTTGTTCGTGAGCGCAAGCAAGATCTGCTCCTCGATTGAGATAACTGGGACTCTTTCAGGCCCACTTGAGAACGTCCGCGCGGATTGTCGCTCCACGCGAGGCGTGGTGCCTGACCGGCTCGCGGGTGATGATCACTCCCTCATGCATCGGCTGCCGGTTACCCCCACCCTTCCCCCTATTCGGCGTCTAGTCAAACCTTCAGGCACATCTGCTCGGTCACACGTGGCCGGACCTCGGGCGTGCTCCAGCCCGACGTGGCACTCGAGACGACGTCACGGTGCGAGATGATGGGTGGAATGACCAGCACGAATCCGCCCGGATCGGTGGCATCGGCCCAGGACCAGTGGCCGCGTTGGGGAATCCCGACAGCGATCGGTTCCTTGCTCGGTTTTGTCGTGCTCAGTTTTGCCGTCTCGGCCGCCGCCGTGGTTCTGGGAACCGATCAGGTGACTGCCGGGATCATCGGGACCCTCGCCGGATGGCTGTCACTTGCCGGCGTACCGATCGTCGTCTCCTGGTGGCGGGGGAACGGCCCACGGTCGGACTTCGCCTTGCGGTTCCGTCCGGCGGATCTGGGGATTGGCCTGCTGGCCGGTGTGATCATGTTGGTCGTCGGGATGATCTTTGTTCTCGTCTATCTCCAGGTGACCGGGCGAGCGCCGACGTCGAGCCTGGGGATCGCCGCCGAGGGGGCGCGAGCCGACTGGCAGCTGCTCGCTCTGGCGGCCCTCGCGCTCGGCGCGCCGTTTGTGGAGGAGCTGCACTTTCGCGGCATGTGGTGGACGGCTCTGCGTCGTCGCGGACTCGGCGGGTGGCCGACTCTCCTGGTCACCGCGATTCTCTTCGCGTTGCTCCACCTCGAGCCTGCTCGCAGCGCGTTGCTGTTCGCGGCCGGATTGGCAGCCGGCTACGTACGCATGATCACCGATCGGCTGGGCCCTGCGATCGTCACCCACTTCCTGATCAACCTACTGGGGGTGATCGGCCTCCTCAGCATGCTCTAGCTCTAAGCGGCAGGTCCCAGCTGGTGAGGCGTCGACGCCAGGTCTTTCGACCCGGTGAGCCGGAAGGCCCTGATGCAGTGGTGGGTGCGTCAGAATAGCTGCGTGGTCCTGTATGTCGACGAGGCCGTCGTCCTGCGTACCCAGAAACTCGGCGAGGCGGATCGGATCATCACGCTTCTGACCCGGCACCATGGCCGGATCCGGGCCGTCGCGAAGGGGGTCAGGCGGACTACGTCGCGGTTCGGTGCGCGGTTGGAGCCGTGCTCCTACGTCGAGGTCCAGCTGGCAGTCGGACGCTCGCTGGATGTGATCACACAGGCGGTGACCAGGCGGACGTACGCCGAGAAGATGTACGCGGACTATGCCCGTTACACGACTGCCGCGGCCATGTTGGAGACTGCCGAGCGGCTGACGGCCGAGGAGCGGGAGCCAGCCACACAGCAGTTCCTGCTGCTGGTCGGAGCGCTTCGCGCGCTCGCCGAGACCGGGCGGGATCCGGGACTCATCCTGGACTCCTACCTGCTGCGTTCGCTCGCGATCGCAGGCTACGCGCCGTCGTTCGATGCCTGCGCACGGTGCGGCACCCCAGGACCACATCGCGCCTTCTCGCCCGCAGCGGGCGGCATGGTCTGTGCCGACTGCCGACCTGCCGGTGTGGCGATGCCGGCACCGGAGACGGTGAGGCTCCTGGCCGCGTTGCTGACGGGGGAGTGGGACGTGGCCGACGCGAGTGACCAGTGGACCCGTCGTGAGGCCACCGGACTGGTGTCGGCCTATCTCCAGTGGCACCTCGAGCGCGAGCTGCGGTCGTTGCCACACGTGGAGAGGTGGAGTCCGGGGCGCGAGCACACCGCGCCAGCCAGCGCTAATCGATCCGGGAAGGCTCCGGTGAGGGAGAGGACGGCATGACCAGACGCGGGGCTCGGACGTACGTACCACCCGACCCACATCCGTCTGGCGCCAGGCCACCGGAGATCCCACCCGAGCTGCTCCCACGGCATGTCGCCCTGGTCATGGACGGCAACGGTCGGTGGGCGAAGGCTCGTGGCCTGCCGCGGACCAAGGGGCACGAGCGGGGCGAAGGCGCGTTGCTCGACGTGATCAAGGGCGCAATCGAGATCGGTGTGAAGACCTTGTCGGCGTACGCCTTCTCGACCGAGAACTGGTCCCGCTCGCCCGAAGAGGTGCGGTTCCTGATGGGGTTCAACCGGGATGTGATCCATCGCCGACGGGACGAGCTGGATGCGATGGGCGTGCGGGTGCGCTGGGCCGGCCGGCGGCCGCGGCTGTGGAAGAGCGTGATCGCCGAGCTCGAGGAGGCCGAGCGGCGGACCCGCAACAACGACGTGATCACCCTGCAGTTCTGCGTCAACTACGGTGGTCGGGCCGAGCTCGCCGACGCGACCCGGGCCATCGCGGCGGATATCGCCGCCGGACGGTTGCGTGTCGACGAGATCAACGAGCGGACGGTGAGTCGGTACCTCTACAATCCGGACCTTCCGGACGTCGATCTCTTCATCCGCTCGTCGGGAGAGCAGCGCACGTCGAACTTCCTGCTCTGGCAGTCGGCGTACGCGGAGATGGTCTTCCTCGACACGTTGTTCCCGGACTTCGACCGACGGCATCTGTGGCAGGCGATCGAGATCTACGCCAAACGGGACCGCCGCTTCGGTGGCGCGAAGCCCTAGGGACAGGCGTGTCGGAGGTGCACTACGTGTCGACACGTGTCACAGGTCGGACAGGCGTAGTGCACATGGTCATTTGGGCTTAGGTGCGGCCGGCGCAGGTTGAGCAGGTACCGAAGACCTCGACCGTGTGCGTGACGTCGACGAACCCAGCCTCACCCGCGACCCGCTCGGCCCACCGTTCCACTGCCGGTCCCTGCACTTCAACGGTGTGACCGCACGACCGGCACACCAGGTGATGGTGGTGACGCGAGGTCGTACACCTGCGGTAGACGGTCTCGCCCGCACTGGTACGGATCGCATCCACCTCGCCAGCCTCGGCAAGGGAGGCGAGCGTGCGGTAGACGGTGGTGAGGCCGACCGAGCTCCCTCGGCTCCGCAACAGAGCGTGGATGTCCTGCGCGCTGCGGAAGTCGTCGAACTCCGCAAGGACCTCGGCGACGGCCGCCCGCTGACGGGTCGAACGAAGCTTCGGCCCGGTGCTCACGAGGACACCTCCATGATCCACTGCATATCGGTCAACCCAGGCACGCCCTGCGCGGAACGCGAGCCCTGACACATTCTTGCGTACGATCGGGCATCTTTCGCCGGCGTGCGTGCTGGTCGCACCCGCCGTTGGCCGCGGTCCGTGTGATGCACCTCTGGAGTGCTTGGGGGTCGATACTCCACGTCGTTCGTCGCGTCAATGCTCGTCGTAGTGTCCGCCATGGGCGGCGTGGCGATGCCCGCCGTGAACGTAGTCCACGTGGTCGTCGTGGGGTACGGCCGGATGGCCGCACTCCGGACCGTGTCGATGCAGGTGATCCTCGGCCTCGCGATGCGGCCGGCGAACCGCCTGAAGCACACCGGAGCCCACGGCCGCAATCACGAACACGCAGATCGCGGCGAGCACGATAGTCGCGCCCGATGGGGTGTCCCCGTAGTAGGAGAACAGCACGCCGCCCAGGCTCACGGCGACACCGATCAGCATCGACGCGATCACCGTCCTGGCGAAGCTCAGCCGAAGCCGCAACGCCGCCGCCACGGGCACGATCATGAGTGCGCTCACGAGCAGCAACCCCACGACCCGCATCGACACGACGACGGTCACGGCCACGAGGATCGCGAGCGCGAGATTCAGCGGGAGTACGGGCAGGCCGCGCGTGCGCGCGTACTCCTCGTCCGAGCCGACCGCGAAGAACATGCGCGCATACAACGCGGTCGTACCCAACACCAGCACGGCGAGCACCGCGAACGCCATGACGTCGCCTGGTGAGGTCGCCGTGATGGAGCCGAAGAGGTACGAGTTGAGGTTGGCCGGCGTGCTGCCCGGCGATTTCGCCATCAGCACCACGCCGCCTGCGATCCCGCCGTAGAAGAGCACGGCCAGCGCCACGTCGCTGCTCGTCCGGCCTTTCGCTCGCATGAGCTCGATCACAGCGGCACCGACGACGGTGGCAGCCAAGGCAGTCCAGATCGGCTCGGTCTGTGTCAGCAAGCCGACCCCCACGCCGGTCAGCGCGACGTGACCCATGCCGTCCCCGATCAGGGCGAGCCGGCGCTGCACGAGGTGGACTCCGACGGCCGGGGCCGTGAGGCCGATCAAGAGCGCGGCGAGCAACGCCCGCTGCATGAAGTCGAACTGCAGGATCTCCATGGTCTCCTCAGCTCAGAGAATCTCGAATCCACCCTCGCTGGCGTCCTCAGCGTCGGTGGGCGGGACCTTCGTGTCGGAGCCGTGTCCCTGGCCGGCATGGGGGTCAGGGCTCGCCGCGAAGCGGGCCATGATGTCGCGGGTCGGCGGCCCGTCGTATGTCACCGTTCCGTGGTCGAGCACGACCGTACGGCGAACGAGAGACGCGATCGGTGAGATCTCGTGTGTCGCGATGAGCAGGGTGGTGCCAGCGGCGACGAGGCTCGTCAACGTGGCGCTCAGGATCTCCTGGTTGGCGAGGTCGACACCCGCGAACGGCTCGTCCATCACGAGAAGGTCGGGCTGCCCTGCGAGAGCGCGGGCGATCAGGGTGCGTCGCTGCTGCCCGCCCGAGAGGGTCGAGACGAGCTGGTGGGCTTTCTCGGCGAGACCGACGGTCGCGATCGCGTGCGCGACCATGCCACGGTCGGTGCCGGTGAGCCACGGCCGCCAGAGGCGACGCCTGTCCAGCCGGCCGGATCCCACGACCTCGGCGACGGTGGCCGGCACCCCACCGCCGACCGTGTGGCGCTGCGGCACGTAGCCGATCCGGTGTCGCTTCGCGAGCCGTTCCGCTGGCATGCCGAAGAGCTCGAGGCTGCCGTGGGAGAGCGGAGCGAGCCCGAGGATCGCCCGGATCAGCGTCGACTTGCCCGAGCCGTTGGGGCCGAGCAGAGCGACGACCTCGCCGGCCGCGATGTCGAGGTCGATCCCCGTGAGGACGGGTTTGTGCGCAAGCGTGACCGAACCGTCGCGCAGACGTAGCACGGGCCGAGACGATGCGACGTCCTCGCCCGTTGGTGGCGTCGTGGTGTGTGGAGCGGCTGGTCTCAGCACGACTGCCCCTTCTGTAGCGTGTCGAGGTTGGCTCGCATCACGTCGAGGTAGTCGTTCCCGGCGGACGCGTCGGTGAGCCCTTCCAGCGGGTCGAGCACCGCAACCTGCACCCCGACCTCCCGGGCCAGGGTCTCGGCGATGGTGGAGCTCACCAAGGTCTCGTGGTAGATGGTGCGCACGTCGTGTTGGCGTACGTAGCGCGCGAGGTCACCGAGCTCGGCAGGCGAGGGTTCCTGCTCCGGCGAGAGTCCCGCGAGGCCGGCTTGCTCGAAGCCGTACCGCTCGGCGAGGTATCCGAACGCCCGGTGGCTTGTGACGAGGTCACGGCTTGCGCACGCGGCCAGCCGGCTGTGGTACTCCCGATCGAGCTCTACCAGGTCCTTGCGCAGCTGGGCAGCATTGCGCTCGTACACCCGCGCGTTGTGGGGATCGAGCTCGCTCAACCGACGGGCGATCCCGTCCGCGACCCGGGCAAGACGCAGCGGGTCGAGCCAGAAGTGGGGGTCGAGGCCAGCCGGCGAGTCGGCAGGCTCGGAGTGGTCGTGCTCTCCGTCCGGATGGGCGTCGTCGTGGCCGTGAGCTGAGGGGGACGGCGAGAGGTTGGCGAGGCGGGAGACCTCGAGGCTGTGGTCAGCTGCGGTCAGCGCGACGCCCTCGTCGACCGCCGGTTGGAACCCGCGCAGGTAGATCACGAGGTCGGCCTGTTCCAGGGTCGCGATGTCCCGCGGAGAGAGCTCGAGATCGTGGGGCTCGGTGCCCGGTTTGGTGAGGTTGTCGACGGTCGCATGATCGCCAGCCACCCGTTCGGTGGCGTACTGGAGTGCATAGAAAGCTGCAATGACGTGCGGTTTTTCCTCACCTTGGGAGGCGTGCGTCGAGCGGGATGGACCGCATGCGGCGAGTAGCAGCAGGCCGAGGGACAGCGCGATGTGGCCCAGCGTGCGGCGCTCCCACGAAAAGAACATGAGAATCATTCTCAATTAGACCGAGAGGCCTGTCAAATGCCGCGCCTTCTGGACGATCGCGGTCGCAGGTAGGGAGGTCGCAGTACGGAAGTCCCGAGGTACGGAACAGGTCAGGTCAGCTGGCCAGACGGAGTGCGAGAGCCAGGACTGCTAGTACCAAGGCCACCAGCCGGATCGCCTTGCGCGTGGCGTCCCCGTGGTGCCAGGCCAGGAAGATCACCCAGGCCATGAGAGCGATGACCACCGCAAGGCAGATCGGACCGTACGGTGACGGTGCCAGGAGGCCAGCCACGACGAGCACCACGACGACGGCGCCGACGAGCCAGCGCGGCATGGTGTGGAGCCGTACCAGCAGCGGGTAGCTGGCCGCCTCGATCCGATTGCGTAACGTCCGTCGTGTCGGTGCGCCGTTCGACGCGCTTCGAGGATCCACGAGTCCGATCATGTCGCGCCGGGCGTGCGGATCGAGCCGCGGGGGTGTTCTGCACCCGACGCCTGACGCCTCCCTCCCGCCGGACTGCGCGTCGCGAGGCCTTTTGTCCGGCAACGCCGCCTCCCGTCCCCACCTGCGCCGTTAACCTGGGCACACCACAAAGACCACGTACGACACGCCTGCGGCACCTTCACGACGGTCCGACGCGTCGTGGCGTGGAGTTGCCACTACGCGTGGTCATGTGGTGTTGCACGGAATCCGCCGACACCCAGCCGGATGGAGCGTGAGCTGTGCCTGCCGACCGGATCGACGCCGTGATCAACCTGTGCCAGCGTCGCGGGTTCGTCTATCCCTGCGGGGAGATCTACGGCGGTACGCGTGCGGCGTGGGACTACGGCCCGCTCGGTGTCGAGCTCAAGGAGAACATCCGACGTCAGTGGTGGCGCAGCGTCGTGCAGGCGCGCGACGACGTGGTGGGCATCGACTCGTCGGTGATCCTCCCGCGCGCGGTCTGGGAGGCGTCGGGCCACGTCGACGCCTTCGTCGATCCGCTGACCGAGTGCCAAAGCTGTCACCACCGGTTTCGTGCCGACGACCTCACGGAGGCGTACGAAGCCAAACACGGAGCGCTACCGCCCGATGGCCTGGACAGCTTGACCTGCCCAGCGTGTGGTGCGCGAGGCTCGTTCACCGAGCCGCGGATGTTCAACGGGCTCATGCGCACGCACGTCGGCCCGGTCGTCACCTCGCCGGGCGGTGACCTGGCGGACAACCTCCACTACTTGCGCCCGGAGACCGCGCAGGGCATCTTCATCAACTTCGCCAACGTGATGGCGTCCGCTCGCCGCAAACCACCCTTCGGCATCGCCCAGGTCGGCAAGAGCTTCCGCAACGAGATCACGCCGGGCAACTTCATCTTCCGCACCCGGGAGTTCGAGCAGATGGAGCTGGAGTTCTTCGTCGAGCCGGGTACGGACGAGATGTGGCACGACTACTGGCTCGAGGCTCGGTGGAACTGGTACGTCGACCTCGGCATCTCACCGGACAACCTCAGGCTGTACGAGCACCCGACGGAGAAGCTCTCGCACTACTCCAAGCGCACGGTCGACATCGAGTATCGCTTCGGTTTCGCGGGTGAGGAGTTCGCCGAGCTCGAGGGAATAGCCAACCGCGCCGACTTCGACCTCACGACGCACGCCAAGCACTCCGGCGCCGACCTCTCCTACTTCGATCAGCAGAAGGGCAGGCGGTGGACACCGTACGTGATCGAGCCTTCGGCGGGCCTCGGGCGTTCGTTGCTTGCGTTCCTGCTCGACGCGTACGCCGAGGACGAGGCGCCGAGCTCGCACGGCAAGCTGGAGCGACGCACCGTGCTGCGGCTGGACCACCGCCTCGCACCAGTCAAGGTCGCGGTGCTGCCGCTGTCCCGGAACCCGGATCTGTCCCCACGGGCACGCGAGCTGGCCCAGCGGCTGCGGCAGTACTGGAACGTCGAGTTCGACGATGCGGGCGCGATCGGGCGGAGGTACCGTCGCCAGGACGAAGTCGGCACGCCATACTGTGTCACCATCGACTTCCAAACCATGGAGGACGACCAGGTGACCATCCGCGAGCGGGACAGTATGCGGCAGGAACGGCTGCCGATCGACCAGGTGTCGGCCATCCTGGCAGAACGGCTCGTTGGATGCTGATCGCGATGGTACGGATGAAGCTCGGACCGGTGTGGCGTCGTGTCGTACGTGCGCTGGGGTGCGCCGCGCTCGCCTGCGGGCTCGCCTTCCTGCCAGGCTGCGGCTTCGTCACGGTACCGAACGCCGACGACAGCTCGGCGGCCACCCACAAGGGGGAGTTCTCGCCGCGGCGTTTCGCCCACCCGATCGGCAACAAGCCGGACCGGAGCAAGGATGCGAAGCCGCGTGCCCAGCAGACGACGTCGCCGCCACCTGTCAGGCTGAAGCCCCTGGAGCAGCCCAAGGAGCCGTTCAAGACACCGCCCATGCCGGATCCGCCGGGCGAGAAGACCCAGGAGCTCGACAGGATCGCGTACGGGCTGAAGAAGGTGGTGTGGGAGTCGGCCGGTGTCGTCGACCCCAAGACGACCAAGGCGCGGTGCACCGTCGGTGAGAACGACATCATCAAGGTCGCGACGTACAAGTTCCGCTGCGACGTCTCGTTGTGGGCCTCGTCGAGCAGGTTCTACATCCGCGCGAAGGTCTCTCGGACCAAGGTGGTCTGGACCTGGTCGGCTCGCAAGCTGCCCGTGTCGGAGGAGAAGGCCGTCTACGAAGCGACGCGGCAGAGCTTCAAGCCTGCGCGGGTGACCTGCGACATCATCAGGCTCGAGCTGGTCGAGGTCGGCAACCGCCATGGGTTCACGTGCTGGGTGACCGACGTCTACAACGAGTCGACGACCTATCACGGGGAACTGCTTCCCGACGGCATGCTGGCCTTCCGCCCCGCCCCCAACTGACGTCCCAAAATGACCATGTGCACTACGCCTGCCGGAGGTGTGACACGTGCCGGCACGTAGTGCACCTCCGACTCGCCGGTAGCCCGCCTTCCCGCCGGTGGCCCGCCCTCTAGAGTGAAGGGGTGGGGAAGGCGCGGGCGGACCACGGACTCTTCGGACCCGACTCGGTCACGTGGCGGGTGCACGTCGAGCCCATCATGTGGGTGGCCGGATTGCGTGCCCTCTACCTCCAGTCGCTCAACCCCCGGGTGATGCGCGGCACGTACCAGAACTCCGCGCTGTTCGACCGCAAGCGGGCGTGGGCGAGGTTCGTTCGTACCACCGAGTTCGTCACCATCCGAACGTACGGCAGCACGGCCGAGGTCGAGCGGGCCGGCGCACGGGTACGCAGGATCCATGCCTCCCTCACCGGCTACGACCCGGACACCGGCGAGACGTTCCGGCTCGACGAGCCCGAGAACCTGCTCTGGGTGCATTGTGGAGAAATCGACTCGTACGTCGACGTGGCAAGGCGTTCGGGGATTCTGCGCTCGGACGCCGAAGCCGACCGCTACGTCGCAGAAAGCCGTCGTGCTGCCGAGGTTGTGGGCATTCCGGCCTCCGACGCACCGTCGAGTCGTGCCGAGCTCGCGGACTACTTCGCCTCGATGCGGCCAAAGCTCTATGCCTGCGCCGAAGCCAAGCAGGGGTTACGTAACAGCTTCTTTCCGCCTTTGCCGCTTCGTCTTGCATTTCTCCACGTCGGAGTGCCCTCGCTCAATGCACTGTCGATCGCCACACTTCCTGGCTGGGCGAGGAAGTTGTACGGATTTCCGGTCCTTCCGGGAAGCGATTTCGCCACGACGGTGACGCTTCGTCTGGTGCGGCAGGCAACGCAGCTCATTCCTCGCCGGCCGGTTCCGCCACCTGTTCGTGAGCGTTCGGCGTTGCGTTAGATGACCACGCCGGCTCCACATGAGACGTACCGTGAATCTATGAACGTCTCCCGAGGCGTGGTTGCCGCGTAGCGCACCTCACGTACGCCTGCCCAGGCGGTCTTCTGGGACAGCGCCGCTGGTGCCTCACACGGCCTTGTCACCAAAGGGGTGGTGACGAATGTTCGTATACGACTTCTCCGATGGCAACAAGGACATGCGCGACCTTCTTGGTGGCAAAGGGGCAAATCTCGCTGAGATGACCAGACTGGGGCTTCCGGTGCCGCCGGGATTCACCATCACGACCGAGGCGTGTCGCGTCTATTTGCAAACCGGTGAAGTGCCCGCCGAGCTTCGCGACGAGGTGACGGCGCATCTTCGGACGATCGAGACCACCCTGGGCAAGAAGCTGGGCGATCCGCGCAACCCGTTGCTGGTGTCGGTGCGGTCGGGAGCGAAGTTCTCGATGCCCGGCATGATGGACACGGTTCTGAACATCGGCCTCACCGACGCCTCGGTGGAGGGCCTCGCGGCGCAGTCCGGCGACCCGCGCTTTGCCTGGGACTCCTACCGCCGGTTGCTGCAGATGTACGGCAAGACGGTGATGGGCGTCGACGCTCGGCTCTTCGACAAGGCACTGGAGAAGGCAAAGGCGGTCCGTGGGGTCGAGCACGACGTCGGCCTCGACGCTGACGCGCTCGCCGAGCTCGTCACGACGTACAAGGACATCATCCGCGAGGAGACTGGCCAGGAGTTCCCGCAGGATCCCCGGACGCAGCTGGATGCCGCCATTCGCGCGGTCTTCGACAGCTGGAACGCTCCTCGTGCCGTGACGTACCGACGCCAGGAGCGGATCCCTGCCGACCTCGGCACGGCGGTGAACGTGGTGGCGATGGTGTTCGGCAACCTGGGCGAAGACTCCGGAACAGGTGTGGCGTTCACTCGCGACCCTGCGACCGGGGCGAGCGGCATCTACGGCGACTACCTCCCGAACGCACAGGGCGAGGACGTCGTGGCCGGGATCCGCAACACGCTTCCGCTCACCGAGCTCGCTCGGTTGAACCGGCAGTGCTACGACCAGCTCCTCGAGATCATGGCGACGCTCGAGCGGCACTACCGCGATCTCTGCGACATCGAGTTCACGATCGAACGCGGCAAGCTCTGGATGCTGCAGACTCGGGTCGGCAAACGGACGGCGGCCGCCGCCTTCCGGATCGCCGTTCAACTGGTTGATGAAGGGCTGATCGACGAGCCGGAAGTTTTGCACCGTGTTGATGGGAAAAAGCTCGCGCAGCTCATGTTCCCGAGCTTCGACCCGAACGCTCCGCGTCGCCGGATCGCGAGCGGCACCAACGCCTCGCCGGGAGCCGCTGTCGGCCGGGCCGTGTTCGACTCGACGACGGCCGTCGAGCGGGCGCGGGCGGGCGACGCGCTGATCCTGGTGCGTCGAGAGACCACGCCAGACGACCTCGACGGAATGATCGCGGCTCGTGGAATCCTCACCAGCCGGGGTGGGAAGACCTCACATGCCGCGGTCGTGGCGCGAGGCATGGGCAAGACCTGCGTGTGCGGTGCCGAGGAGCTGGACGTCGACCTCGAGCGGAGGCTCTTCACCGCGCCCGGCGGGGTGGTGGTGCGGGAAGGCGACGTGATCGCCATCGATGGGACGTCGGGGGAGGTGTTCCTCGGTGACGTACCGGTCGTCGACTCTCCGGTGATGCGCTACTTCGAGGGCGAGCTGGACCCGGTGTCCGCGGACGCCGACGAGCTGGTGCGAGCGGTGCATCGGGTCATGACGATCGCCGACATGTGGCGCCGACTCGACGTGCGGGCCAACGCCGACCTGCCGGACGACGCGGTGCGTGCCCGTTCGATGGGTGCGGGCGGCATCGGGCTGTGCCGCACGGAGCACATGTTCCTTGGCGACCGGCGTCACTACGTCGAACGGCTGATCCTTGCCGAGAGCGACGCCGAGCGCGAGGACGCGCTGAACGCTCTGCTGCCGCTGCAACGGAAGGACTTCGTCGGTGTGCTGGAGGCGATGGACGGTCTGCCGGTGACGGTACGCCTGCTCGACCCGCCGTTGCACGAGTTCCTTCCCGACATCACCGAGCTTTCGGTCCGGATTGCCACGGCGGAGGCACGCGGCGAGGAGGTCAGCGAGTCCGACCGGCGGCTCCTGGCTGCGGTACGCCGCCTGCATGAGCAGAACCCGATGCTGGGTCTGCGCGGTGTCCGTCTCGGACTCGTGGTGCCAGGGCTCTTCGCCATGCAGGTGCGGGCGCTCGCCGAGGCGGTGGCCGAGCGTCTGCGTGCGGGAGGGGATCCGCATGCGCAGATCATGATCCCGCTCGTGGGCGCCGTGCAGGAGCTGGAGCTCATTCGCGAGGACGTGCTGCGGGTGATCCGCGAGGTGTCGGAAGCGAACGGGATGTCGCTCGCGATTCCCGTGGGGACCATGATCGAGCTTCCGCGGGCCGCGTTGACAGCTCGTGAGATCGCGGAGGTGGCGGAGTTCTTCTCGTTCGGCACGAACGACCTGACTCAGACGACGTGGGGCTTCTCCCGGGACGACGTCGAAGGGGCGTTCTTCGCCGCATACCTGGAGCGCGGCATCTTCGGCTCGTCGCCTTTCGAGTCGCTGGATGTCGAGGGCGTTGGTCGGTTGGTGCGAATTGCCTGCGAGGAAGGCAGATCCGCGCGGCCCGATCTCGAGATCGGTGTCTGCGGAGAGCACGGAGGCGACCCGGCGTCGGTGCACTTCTTCCACGATGTCGGTCTGGACTACGTGTCGTGCTCGCCGTTCCGGGTGCCGGTCGCCCGACTCGAGGCGGCCCGGGCCGCGGTGGGCACCCTGTCTCCCTCCGACAAGTGACGCTTTCGAAAATGACCACGTTAAGTGGGGCATTGACCTCTGTCAGAGGCATGTATGCCGCTGGCAGGTAGGGATGTCCTCGGGGAGTGTACGGATGCGGGATGTCGCTACAGGCTCAGGCGTACGAAAAACCCAGGCGTACGAAAAACACAGGCGTACGAAACGTAGGCGTACGGACGCATGCAGACGCGCCCGTCCCCATCCACGTGGGCAGCAGCTGAACGTCTGCGGCCCGCTACGGAAGGCCGGGCGCAGCTACTTCTCGACGCACGTGATGGGTGTGCGCGGGGAGCGACCGTGAGGAGAAGAGGTGTGTTGGTGCCCTCTTCGGGTTCTGATCAGGGCTCGGACACAAGTGAACGTACGCGTTCAAGTCACGTCGGAGCCTAAGCGGGAGTCGGCCGATAGGCGCCGCAACCACCGTGACGCGAGGTACCTGCCGATCGCCGTGGCCTCTCAGCTCGCTTCTCCCGACAGCCGGGCCGCGCTGAGATCAGCCTTACCACGTTGACGTACGAGTCGTACGAGCCATTGCGCGTACGTCTGGCTTCGACCCATTCGTACGCCAGGTTTGGACGATTCGTCCCGGCAGCAGACAACGCGACCCAAGCTCTGCCAGCAAATCTGTAGCAAACAGAGGCAATCATGCCTCTGACAGAGGCCAATGCTCCACGTTGCGTGGTCATTCCAGGCCGGCGGAGGAAGGTGAGGCGCGGCGACCGTCCAGGGGAATGGGCCGGGGTGTCCACCGGGTCGCCGCGCCTCGTTGTCGAGCATGGCGCGTCAAGAGGCCCGTCGGGAAGGGATCTTTCGGGGGAGGTTTGGGGGAGGCTTTTGGGATCTTTTGTAGGCAGCCGAATTGCAGGCGTCTCACCTGGTTTCATGAACGGTGATCACGTCATCGTCTGCGGGGGTGGACAGTTGGAGCCGAACGACGCGCTCAGATCGGTTCGAGAACGCACGCCATCCACCCGGTCTCCGGGAGAGGCGATGTCCCGACAGGAGTTGGCCGAGCTGGTGAACCGCTATCTCTATCGACTCACCAAGCGGCAGTTCGCCCTTGACGCCAACTACGTCGGCAAGCTCGAGCGGGGCGTGATTCGGTGGCCGCACAAGATCTACCGCGAGGCGTTCCGCGCGGTGCTCAACGTCTCCGACGACGCCCAGCTCGGGTTCCGCAATCCGCGCCGCCCTGCGACCTCCAGCCCGTCGAAGCCGGAGGACTCGCTGCTCACGTCGGCGATGGTCGAGAGCCGGTCGGTGGCCGAGCCGTCGGTCTACGACCTGCTCGCGCCAACCGAGCCGAACCCCGTCCCGCCACGGATCGGGCATGATCACGTCGAGCACATCCGGGCCGCTGCGGCGCTCTTCCGCAAGTCCGACCACTCGTACGGTGGCGGGTTCATTCGCGAGGCCGTGACGGCACAGCTGCGATGGGCCGCCCAGCTGCTCGAGGCCCAACCACCGGCCTCCGTACGCCGGCCGCTTCAGGAGGCGATCGGCGAGCTGGCGGCCGTCACAGGGTTCATGGCGTTCGACGCGTTGGCCTTCGAGGAGGCCGAGCGGATCTTCAAGTTCGCGCTCTCGTGCGCCGAGGTCTGCGGAAACTGGCACCTGCGAGCCAAGGTGCTGTCCTCGATGGCGCGGCTCGCCACGTGGCGCGGCAACTACGGCCTGGCGCTGTCACTCACCGACCTTGCCCTGGCCCGCACCGACCGTCTCACCGGCACCGAACGCGCGATGATCCACGTCGCGCGGGCACGTGCCTACGCACGGATCGGTCACATCCGCGACACGATCGTGGAGGTCGACCTGGCCGACGAGGCGTTCGCGGGCGCCGACCGTGCCAACGACCCGCCGTGGATGGCGTATTACGACGAAGCGCAGCACGCCGGGGACACCGGCCACGCGATGTGGGATCTCAGCCTTCGCGGTTATCCGACCGACGGTCGAGAACGCCTGAGCGCTGCGGTGGCTGGTCATGCACCGGAGTACGTACGCTCTCGCGCCATGTCCAGGATCAAGTTGGCCAGCCTGGTGATGGCGACCGAGGACCCGATGGAGGCGGTGGCGCTCGGCCACCAGGCGCTCGACGAGATCGGTTCCTTGCGGTCCCGGCGCGCGATGAGCGATCTGCTGACGTTGCATGGAATCGCTGCGCGGCATTCCCGTATCGGCGAGGTATGCGACCTTCGAGACCGGATCATCGAGCGTCTCGGCTGAGTGCGCATTTTCCGTACGACCACTTGGGTCGCACCCGACTCCGCTTTTCCACGCCGAGATGCCCATACAGGCACCTGAACGATGTGAATGCCACCTTACGTGGTCATTGTCAATGGCTCAGCTAGGGTCGGGCTCGATGGAGGCTACCGAATCCATGGACGGATCGGGCTACGGTCCGGCCGACACCGAACGTTGGGTACCCGAGCAGCCGAAGAGCGCTCGGCGTACCCCGTTCGCGCGCGACCGTGCCCGCGTGCTGCATTCGGCGGCGCTCCGCCGGCTCGCCGCGAAGACCCAGGTGGTCGTCCCGGGGACCGACGATTTCGTCCGCACCCGACTCACCCACACCCTCGAGGTGGCCCAGGTCGGTCGCGAGCTCGGCCAGGCTCTGGGTTGCGACCCCGACGTCGTCGACACCGCGTGCCTCGCGCACGATCTTGGCCACCCGCCGTTCGGCCACAACGGTGAGGCGGCGTTAAACGAGATCGCGCGACCGATCGGCGGGTTCGAGGGGAACGCGCAGACCCTGCGACTGCTGACCCGCCTGGAAGCCAAGGCGATCAGCCCCAGTGGGCGCAGCGCCGGTCTGAACCTCACGCGTGCCTCGCTCGACGCCGCGACGAAGTACCCGTGGCCGCGGGGGAAGGGCCCCAGCGGGCTTGCGCACAAATGGGGTGTGTACGCCGACGACCTCGACGTCTTCACCTGGATGCGGGAAGGGGCGTCGGGAGACCAGCGGTGCCTGGAAGCCCAGGTGATGGACTTCGCCGACGACGTGGCGTACTCCGTGCACGATGTCGAGGACGGCATCGTCTCCGGACAGATCTCGCTGACCGCACTCGCCGATCCGGTCGAGCGGGCTGGCATCTGGGACGTCGTACGGGAGTGGTACGAGCCGGATGCCGAGGTCGCAGCGCTCGAGGAGGCGTACGAACGGCTCACCCGGTTCGGCTACTGGCCAGAGTCGGACTACGACGGCCAGCGGCGTTCCCTCGCGGCCCTCAAGGACATGACCAGCCAGCTCATCGGGCGGTTCTGCGTCGCCGCTGAACAGGCGACGCACGAGGCCTACGGGCGCGGACGGCTCACCCGCTACCGCGCCTCGCTCGTGGTGGCGCACGCGACCCGGCTGGAAATCGCCGTTCTCAAAGGAATCGCGGCCCGGTACGTCATGCGTTCCGACGAACGCATGGCCTTGCTCGACCGGCAGCGGGAGATCGTGCACGGTCTCGTGGCGGCGTTACGGGCTCGGGCACCTGACGGCCTGGACCCGGCATTCCGAGCCGACTTCGAGGCGGCACCGGACGACGCCGCCCGGCTCCGCGTCATCATCGATCAAGTGGCCTCGCTCACCGACGCCTCCGCGTTGGCTCGTTTCGGGGCGCTCCACGCCGCGTAGCCGGCTCGCTCGGCAGGCGCCCCGGCCGCGTGTTTTCCACGTTTTCCTACGGTGGCCAGGGCTCAGCGCGTGGTGTCGGGGCTGACGGCCGGGACGAGACGCGATAGGTTCGCCCACATGGCTGCGACTTCCGACACTTCTTCGTACGTGATCATCGGCGCCAGCCTGGCTGGTGTCCGGGCGGCCGAGGCGCTGCGGGCCGAGGGGTTCTCCGGCGACGTGATCCTCGTCGGCGAGGAGTCCGAGCTTCCGTACGAGCGTCCGCCGCTGTCCAAGGGTGTGTTGCTCGGCAACGACGAGCCGAAGGTGGCATACCTGCACGAGCGGGAGTGGTACGACGAGCAGCGCATCGATCTGCGGCTCGGTGTCCGGGCGCAGTGCATCGACCGGGAGTCTCGTGAGGTGCAGCTGGCCGACGGGTCGGGCGTGCACTACGACAGGCTCCTGCTCACGACCGGTGCCTCGGTGCGCCGTCCGCGGATTCCCGGCGCGGATCTCGACGGGGTCCACTACCTGCGGACCATCGCCGACTCGACCAGCTTGCGGAAGGCCTTCGCCAGCGCCCAGCGCGTCGTGGTGGTCGGCGCCGGTTGGATCGGACTCGAGGCGGCCGCTGCGGCACGTACAGCCGGTGCGGAGGTCACCGTGGTCGAGCCGTTGGCGACGCCGCTGCATGCCTCGCTCGGACCCGAGATGGGAGAGGTGTTCGCGGAGCTGCATCGCGCGCACGGTGTGGCGTTCCGCTTCGGACAGAGCGCCGTGGAGTTCCGTGCCAAGGTGTCGAGTGGTGGCGGGTCGACCGTGGCGGCCGTCGTCACGAGTGACGGCAACGAGATCCCGGCCGACGTCGTCGTTGTCGGCGTGGGCGTGATACCGAACGTAGAGCTCGCGCAGGCTGCTGGCCTCGAGGTCTCCAACGGCATCGTGACGGATGCCAAGCTTCGTACGTCGGACCCGAACATCTACGCCGCCGGGGACGTCGCGCGCAGGTACTCGCCACTGTTCGGGCGGTCCGTGCGAGTCGAGCACTGGGCGAACGCATATGACGGCGGTGCGGCGGCAGGCCGGTTGATGCTCGACGCCCAGGCGGAGTACGACGGGATGCCGTTCTTCTACTCCGACCAGTACGACCTCGGCATGGAGTTCGCCGGTGACATCGGTCCGGACGGCTACGACGAGGTCGTGGTGCGCGGTGACCTGCAGGCCCGCGAGTTCCTGGCCTTCTGGTTGCGTGGTGAGCGGGTCGTCGCCGGCATGAACGTCAACATCTGGGACGTCCAGGATGACATCCAGGCGCTCATACGGTCCGGCAAGCAGGTCGATCGGGCGAGGCTCGCCGACCCCGGCGTACCACTCGGCGATCTGTGACGCGGGTTGTTTGCCTGATCCTGACGCGGGTGCGTGCAGGTACCTGCCTTTGAAGCCCAGACCGGAGTAGTGCCAGCACGGCGTAATCTCGCTCGCTGTCGCCGTCAATGACCTGGTGGCAGCGCTCGCGGCGTCCTCCCGTGCGGTGGCGACGGGCGGCGTGCGCGGTTCCGACTCTTACTGCGGTGCTTGCGCGAGGGTCACGGTGGTCTTCCGTTCCGTCCCACCGCGCTGGTAGGTGATGGCGAGTTCCTCGCCGATGGCACGAGACTGGACGGCGGCGACCAGGTCGTCGGGAGTGCGTACGGCGTTGCCAGCGACGTCGACGATCAGGTCGCCCTGCCGGAGGCCGGCTCGTTCGGCTGGGCTCCCGGCGGACACGCTGACCACCGCCACCCCGTCACGAGTCGACTTGACGGAGACTCCCAGGTACGGGTGGGCGACGGACCCGTTCTCGATGAGCTGACCGGCCACGTCGAAGGCCAGCTCGGCCGGGACCGCAAGGCCGATTTCAGCGCCACCTGACATCATCGTGCCGGACAGGACGCCGACGACCTTTCCGTCCCGATCGACCACGAGCCCACCACTCCGGAGGGATCCGCCTGTGGCTTGCACCGTCAGCATTCCGATGCCGCCGACCACCCGGCGGGTGCTCTGAATGGTCCCGGAAAGCTGCGTACCGGTGCCGCCAGTCGGGAGACCGAAGATCGTCACCTGGTCGCCCTCGGCGACCGCGTCACTGGTGCCGACCACCGGTGGTGCGGCGTCCACCGGCTCGGTCACCTCGACCACGGCAAGCCTCGTCCGGGAGTCCGAGGCCAGCACCGTGCCTTTCAGCTCGCCGTGGCTTGTCACCACGGTCACCTCGGTCGTGCGATCCGTCTCCTCAGTCCGGCCGTTGCCGGTGGTCGACGTCGGTGGAGAGGTCAAGACGTGGCCCTCGTCCGACACGATGACGCCGAAGCTGATGGTCGACTCGTCGAACCGGACCTGGACCACACTGGCCCGCGCCGTGGCCATGGGGTCCGACGGTGTCGCCGTCGTCGGACGGGCGGTCGGGGATCGTGTCGACTCTCGTCGGTCCGGGGCATCGTCGCTGCAGGATGTGCCCAAGGGGGACACCGCAAGCAGCACAGCCACCAGCAGCGGTCGCACGAACCCGTGAGCGCGTCCCATCCGACGAACCGTCCACTCCTCGACCAGGGTGTCTCGTCCTCGGCCTTGTAGCGCTCGAATGTTACCGTGGGCAAACGAGCAGGATCGCCTGGTTGATCACATCGCTCGCTTGCTTGCCTGATTTGCCGGGACTCGACGGCATCGCGAACCCGCAGGCTCGTAGACTCGCGCCATGGCTGGTCGCATCCGCGATGAAGACATCGCGTCGGTTCGCGAGCGAACGCGAATCGATGAGGTGGTCGAGCAGTATGTCAGCCTGCGACCAGCCGGCGGTGGCTCGCTCAAGGGCCTGTGCCCCTTCCATGACGAGAAGACTCCGTCGTTCAACGTACGGCCCCATGTGGGCGCCTTCCACTGCTTCGGCTGTGGTGAAGGCGGAGACGTCATCTCCTTCCTGCAGAAGATCGAGGGCATCGGTTTCGTCGAGGCCGTCGAGCGTCTGGCGGCGCGAGCGGGAATCACCCTGCGCTATGTCGACGGTGGTCGTTCTGAACGCAAGCAGGAGGGGACCCGCGCCCGACTAGTCGAGGCGCACAAGCTGGCTGCGCAGTTCTACGCCGAGCACCTGCACGAGTCGAGCGAGGCGGTCGCCGGGAGGGTCTTCCTCGCAGAACGCGGCTTCGACAAGGAAGCGGCGGAGATGTTCGGCGTCGGGTACGCCCCTCGGAGTGGATCGGCTCTGCTCGATCATCTGCGGGCCCGTGGCTTCACCGACGAGGAGCTGATCAAAGCGGGGCTCGTGGCCGCTGGCGCGCGCGGACACTACGACCGGTTCCGGGGACGGTTGGTCTGGCCGATCCGCGAACTCTCCGGCGACGTCGTGGGATTCGGCGCTCGTCGGTTGTTCGACGACGACCGGATCGAGGCGAAGTACCTCAACACGCCGGAGACCCCGATCTACCGCAAGAGCCGGGCGCTCTACGGTGTCGACCTGGCGCGGCGGGAGATCGCCCGGCGGCAGCAGGCGGTGGTGGTCGAGGGCTACACCGACGTGATGGCGTGCCACCTCGCGGGCGTGCCGACCGCGGTCGCGACGTGTGGAACGGCTTTCGGTGACGAACACGCCCGCATCATCCGACGGTTGCTGCTCGACCATGACGAGTTCCGTGGCGAGGTCATCTTCACGTTCGACGGTGACGAGGCCGGGCAGCGCGCGGCGATGCGGGCGTTCGAGGGGGACGACCAGTTCGTCTCGCAGACGTACGTCGCGGTCGAGCCTTCCGGACTCGATCCCTGTGATCTTCGCTTGAAGCAGGGCAACGCGGCAGTACGGGATCTGATCGCACGCCGTATTCCGCTGTATCGGTTCGTCCTCACGAACGTCCTCGACCGCTACGACCTCGATCGCGCTGACGGCCGAGTGGATGCGCTGCGTGCGGCGGCACCGCTTGTCGCATCCCTTCGGGACAAGGCGAAAGTCGTCGCGTATGCACGTGAGCTCGCCGGAATGCTCGGCATGGACATCGAAGAGGTGCGTGCCGAGGTCGAACGCTCCCAGCGCGAGGTGAGCCACCGCGGAGGGGGAGGTCCACGCGAGGTTCGCGGGCAGCGAGGCGGGAGTCGACGGGGTACGAAGGTGGAGGCCGCTCCTGCCAAGGCCGGGCAGCAGGTAACGCAGCTGCCCGATCCTCACGACCCGCGGCTGGCCGTCGAGCGCGAGGTGCTCAAGCTGGTCGTTCAACGACCCACGCTGGTCGGCCCGACGTTCGACACCTTCGACGAAGACGTCTTCACCCATCCCGCCTATCGCGGGGTCCAGGCGGCGGTGTCCGCCGCCGGTGGTGCCGGTACGTCGGCCGGAGGGGATGCCTGGGTGGCGGCGCTCCTCGACAGCTGCCCGGACCAGGGCGTGCGTCGCTTGGTCAGCCAGCTCGCCGTGGAGCCGCTGAAGGCGACCGACGAGCTGGAGCTGCGCTATGCGAAGTCGCTCTTGGCGCGGGTGCAGGAGCTCGCGGTCGCGCGCCGGATTGCCGAGGTGAAGTCTCGGCTGCAACGCATGAACCCCGTGACCCAGACCGATGCGTACAACAAGCTCTTCGGTGAGCTGGTCGCGCTCGAGCAGCATCGTCGTGGCCTGCGCGACCAGGCGGCCGGCGCTGACTGAGCGTCTGATCGTCGCGGTCGGCGATGCGATCGTGATGGACGGTCACGGTCTTCGCAGACGCTCGTCTGGTATTGGCGCTTTATCGAGCGATCTGAGGTTCGTCCCGTCTCGAGGAGCTTGAGATGGTTGCGCCGTTCCCGACGTCTCGCCTCACTGACCGCCTCTGCCGAGCGACGCGGGCCTGCGTCCACGACACCGCACGATGGATTGATGAGTGGTCACTTTCGTTGGGGACCGATAGCTTTTGGCCATGACGAAGGTTGCTGGGATCGATTCGTCCACGCAGTCATGCAAGGTCGTCGTCTGTGACGCTGACTCCGGGGAGATACTGGCCGAGCGCTCGGCGCCACACCCGGACGGCACCGAATGCCCACCGGAGGCGTGGTGGGCTGCACTGGGGGAGGCCGGCCAGGGCCTGCTCGAGGATGTCGCTGCGATCGGAGTGGCCGGTCAGCAGCACGGCATGGTGGTCGTCGACGCCGACAGCGAGGTGATCCGCCCCGCCCTGCTGTGGAACGACACCCGTTCGGCCGGCGTAGCGGCGAAGTTGATCGATCGGCTCGGCGGTCCCGCGGCCTGGGCAGAGGCCGTTGGGTCGGTGCCCGTCGCCAGCATGACGATCACCAAGCTTGCGTGGCTTGCCGAAAACGAGCCGGCCAACGCAGCCAAGGTCGACCGGGTGATGCTGCCGCACGACTACCTCACCTGGCGGCTCTGCGGGAAGCCGGATCAGCCGGTCACCGACCGCGGTGATGCGTCCGGCACGCTCTACTGGTCACCGGTGTCGGGGGAGTACCGGCTCGATCTGCTGGAGATGGCTTTCGGTCGTACTCCCGGGGTGCCCAAAGTGCTCGGCCCATCGGAGCCGGCCGGGGAGGCGATCGGCGAGATCGCCGGTGGTACGACCGTGGCGCGTGGCGCCCTTGTGTCGGCCGGTACCGGCGACAACATGGGCGCGGCCTTGGGGCTGGGCATCGAGCCCGGCGATGTCGTGGTGTCGCTCGGCACGAGCGGCACCGTTTTCGCCGTGCATGACGAGCCCACGACCGACGCCTCCGGTTTCGTGGCGGGCTTTGCCGATGCGACGGGTCGATTCCTCCCGCTGGTCTGCACTCTCAACGCTGCAAGGGTTCTGACCGCGACGGCGACCATGCTGGGCACCGACATCGAGGGATTCGATCGGCTAGCGCTCGAAGCGCAACCAGGTGCCGGTGGGATGGTGCTGCTTCCTTACCTGGATGGGGAACGCACGCCAAATCTGCCGGAGGCGGCCGGCTCGTTGCACAACCTGCGTCGCACCACGATGACGCCACAAAACCTCGCTCGTGCTGCTGTCGAAGGCATGTTGTGTGGCCTCGCCGACGGCCTCGATGCGTTGCGCCAGCAGGGCGTTGTGGTCAACCGGGTGCTTCTGATCGGTGGTGCGGCGCGGTCTGCTGCCGTACAGACCGTGGCACCCACGATCTTCGGTGTGCCGATCACCGTGCCGAAGCCGGGGCAATACGTCGCACTTGGCGCGGCTCGGCAAGCGGCGTGGGCGCTGTCGGGCAATGCCGAACCCCCTCAGTGGAGCATCGCAACCTCCGTTGTGGGTGAAGACGCAGACGTCGACGCCGGCCTGGGCGAGGAGATTCGTTCGGCGTACGCGAAGGCCCGAAACTCCTTGTATGCTTGACGATTCGCCGTTGATCGCCGACGCCACGGTCAAAGCCGAAGCCCGGTTGGGTGGTTGGCTTCGCGCCTGGGTGGGGATGGTGGCGTCGGGAGGGATGATGGCGATGGTTCCTGGTGGCGCCGGGGCGCGTCGTCGACTTGTCGTACGACAGCGACTGCGTGAACGTAGGCGCGATCTTGGCCTTACGCAGAAGCAGGTGGTCAATCGGCTGGCGCGGTTGGGCGTGCTCACGACCAACAAGGCGCTGAGCAGCCTGGAACATGGCACCGGTCTGGACGTCGCCAAACTGCCGGAGCTGGCCTGCGCCCTCGAATGCACCGTCACGTACTTGCTCGGGCTGACCTCGGAGCCGGCCAAGTGGGAGCCTGATCGACTGCCGATGCAGCGCCCGGCTCCGCGACCAGAAGGGCGGGCACCGATGCGGACGCCGTCCGGACAGCCCGTCGAGCCGTGCCCGCCGAATGACGGCCGTCGACTGGTTCGTCGTGGCGTCGGCACTGCACCGCCAGCTCGCCCGGCATCTGGCCCCCAGATGCCCATGCCGCCGCTGCGTCGACCTGCTGGGGGACAGAGGCGTCCTGCTGGTCCCACGGCTGGGGACGAATCCGCTTCGTGAGGCCGTCGGTGGCGAAAGTGGCCTGACGCGATCCGGGCGTCACGCGGAGACGTACTCGTTGGGCGCGCCACTCACGTGTCGATCCGTGCCGCCACTGCGTACATGATCATGGTCTGTCACGGCTGCCCGTTCTGACCCTTGACCCAGTGCACGCCTGGGCCTAGTTTGTTCGGAGCCTGAACGAATCGCCCGTGTTGAGTGGTACGGCTCCAGGCGTATCGGAGGTGTGACACGTACCGGCACGTGTCACAGCTCCGACGGCCGTAGTGCACATGGTCATTTTGGCTGGGGAGGCGGCTGGTGATCGGATCGCCGAGCCTGCGAGGGGCAGCCGATCACGGGGCGGTCCGCCGCGCCAACCTCTCCGCCGTCCTCCAGACACTCCGCCACGGTCCGCGGACCCGAGCCAGCCTCGCCCGCGAGACCGCGCTCACCAAGGGGACGATCTCCAGCCTGGTCAGTGAGCTGTCGGCGCGCGGGCTGGTCCGCGGGCACGAGCCGGCACGCCTCGGCGGTGTCGGTCGCCCCGGCCAGCACGTGGAGTTGGTCGGGGAGCGGGTCGCAGCACTCGGCATCGAGCTCAACGTCGACTACCTCGTCGCCGCCGTTGTCAGCCTCACGGGCGAGCAGCGGGCCGTCCGACGCCAGGCGTACGACGTGCGCGCGAGCGTCGAGGAGACGGTGGAGCAGGCCGCAGCGTTGCTCGCCGAGACTGCCGCCGAGGCACGGAGCGGGACCGACGGCTTGCTGGCTGGTGTCGGCGTGGCCGCGCCGGGGCTTGTCGATCTCGCGACCGGCGTCGTGCGGTTCGCCCCCAACCTGGGCTGGCGCGACGTGCCGCTTCGCGAGCTGGTCCACCAGCGCCTGCGTGACCTGGCGTCTTGCTGGCAGGTGATCGGAGCTGCGGCACCGGATCTTGCGGTGTACGTCGACAACGAGGCCAACCTGGCAACGCTGGCGGAGTACGCGACGATCCCGAGCCACGACGATCGTGATCTCGTGTACGTCACCGGTGGCGTGGGTGTCGGTGCCGGTCTCGTCGTGGACGGGCGGGTCGTCCGCGGGAGCGCGGGATTCGCTGGTGAGGTGGGGCACCTCGCCATCGCATCGGACGGCGAGCGATGCGGATGCGGTCGGCGCGGTTGCTGGGAGACGCTCTGCGGTCTTTCGGCCCTGCTCCGGCTCGCCGCGGATCCTCCGGACCTCATCCACGATCACGACCGCGACCTCGACGAGCGTCTTGCGATCTTGGTCGATCGGGCACGGGCAGGTGACCGTCGGACCCGGCAGGCCTTCGCCGCGGTCGGACGCTGGCTCGGGCACGGCGCCTCGATGCTGGTCAACCTGGTCAATCCGCGAGTACTCGTGTTCGGCGGCTACTTCGCACGCGTCGCGGACCAGCTCCGCCCGCATGTCGAGGCCGAGCTCGCCGAGCGGGTGGTGGCGCCGGACCTTGGCGGATGCCGCGTGGAGTTCTCGCGCCTCGGCCTCGCCGCCGCAGCGACCGGCGCGGCGTATGCCGCGCTGCAGCCAGTCGTCGACGACCCCGCGCTCGTGCCGTACACCGACAGGGACGTGTCAGCCGCAGCCGGTAGTGCCGGCACATCGGGCGGGCAGGTGCGTACACCCGCAGAAGGGAGATCAGATGAACGACTACACACCCACCCGTGAGGACAAGTTCTCTTTCGGGCTCTGGACGGTCGGCTGGCAAGGCGTCGACGTCTTCGGTACGGCTGTACGCAAGCCACTCGATCCGGCGTACGGGGTCCACAAGCTCGCCGAGATCGGCGCCTACGGCGTGACGTTCCACGACAACGACCTGTTCCCGTTCGACGCGAGCCCATCCGAGCGCGACGCCGCGATCGCGAGTTTCAAGAAGGCGCTGGACGAGACCGGTCTCATCGTCCCGATGGCGACCACCAACCTCTTCGGTCACCCGATCTTCAAAGACGGCGCGTTCACCGCCAACGATCGGGACGTGCGGCGGTTCGCGATCCGCAAGGTGATGGCCAACCTCGACCTTGCGGCGGAGCTGGGCGCGAAGACGTACGTCTGCTGGGGCGGACGCGAGGGCGCGGAGTCCGGGGCGGCGAAGGACGTTCGCACCGCGCTGGACCGGATGAAGGAAGCGTTCGACATCCTCTGCCAGTACGTCCTCGACAAGGGTTACGACATCCGGTTCGCGATCGAGCCGAAGCCGAACGAGCCCCGCGGCGACATCCTGTTGCCGACCATCGGTCACGCGCTGGCCTTCATCAACGAGCTGGAGCACCCGGAGATCGTCGGGCTCAACCCGGAGGTCGGGCACGAGGAGATGGCCGGCATGAACTTCGCGCATGGCATCGCCCAGGCGCTCTGGCACGGCAAGCTCTTCCACGTCGATCTCAACGGGCAGAACGGGCCGAAGTTCGACCAGGACCTGCGGTTCGGTGCCGGCAACCTGCGCGGTGCGTTCTGGGTGGTCGACACGCTGGAGGGCGGGACGGCTCCGGACGGCTCGGAGCGGCCACGCTACGACGGCCCGCGGCACTTCGACTTCAAGCCGCCGCGTACGGAAGACATGGACGGCGTGTGGGAGTCCGCGCGCGGTTGTATCCGCAACTACCTCATCCTCCGTGAAAAGGTGAAGGCGTTCCGTAGCGATCCTGAGGTCCAGGAGGCGCTGCGGGCGGCCAAGCTGGACGAGCTCGCGCGTCCGACTCTGGCCGAGGGGGAGACCTATGCCAACCTGCTCGAAGAGGATTGGAGCGACGCCCGTGTCGCGGAGCTGGCAGACCGTGGCATGGCGTTCGAACGCCTCGACCAGCTGGCCATGGACCACCTGCTCGGCGTTCGGTAGGAAAGGGGACACCTCCACGCATGACCATGTGCACTAAGCGTCGCGGGACACCGGCCGGACGGGGAAGCGTGAGCGACTCTCCCGAGCAAAGGACCGCAGACCACCCTGGCTTTGTGACGAAGATAAGGAGTAGGGCATGACGGACAAGCCAACGCTCGGCGTCGGCATGGTGGGTTACGCCTTCATGGGCCAGGCGCACTCGCAAGCCTGGCGCACCGTGAACGCCGCCTTCGACCTGCCGTACGCCGTGGAGATGACGGCGATCTGTGGCCGCAACAAGGACAACGTCGCGGCGGCCGCGGCGAAGTTTGGATGGAAGTCGTACGAAACCGACTGGCGTGCACTGGTCAACCGGGACGACGTCGGGTTGATCGACATCTGCAGCCCGGGTGGCAACCACGCCGAGGTAGCGATCGCCGCGCTCGAGGCAGGCAAGCACGTGCTGTGTGAGAAGCCCCTTGCCAACACGGTCGAGGAAGCGCGGGAGATGGTGAAGGCCGCCGAGGCCGCTGCCAGCAAGGGCGTGAAGGCCATGGTCGCCTTCAACTACCGCCGGGTGCCGGCCGCCGCGTTCGCCCGCAAGCTCGTGCAGGACGGCAAGCTGGGCACGATCCGTCACGTCCGGGCGGTCTACCTGCAGGACTGGATCGTGGATCCGGAGTTCCCGCTGGTCTGGCGGTTGAAGAAGGAAGAGGCGGGGTCGGGAGCGCTCGGCGACATCGCCTCGCACATCGTCGACCTCAGCCAGTTCATCACCGGACAGACCATCACCGGCGTGAGCGGGCTGACCGAGACGTTCATCAAGGAACGGCCGTTGGTGGCCTCGACCGAGGGCCTGCGTGGCACGGGATCGAGCGAACGCGGACAGGTCACGGTGGACGACTGTGCGCTGTTCGTCGCGCGGCTGTCCGGCGGAGCGGTTGCTACGTATGAGGCGACGCGGTTCGCCCTCGGCCGCAAGAATGGCCTGCGGATCGAGATCAACGGCTCGAAGGGTTCGCTCGTCTTCGACCTGGAGCGACTCAACGAGCTCGAGCTCTACCTCGACGAGGACGACAACACCACGCAGGGATTCCGGCGCGTGCTCATCACCGAGGCAGAGCACCCGTACATGTCCGCCTGGTGGCCGGCCGGTCACATCATCGGCTGGGAGCACAGCTTCACCCACGAGGTCTACGACTTCGTCACGGCGATCGGCAACGGCACCGATCCGGAGCCGAGCTTTGCCGACGGTCTGCAGGTGCAGCAGGTGCTCGATGCTGTGGAGAAGAGTGCCACATCCGGATCTGGCTGGGTCTCGATCGCAAGCGCTTGACAAGGAGGAGAGGGAGATGCCGCGTCCCGTCACGTTGTTCACCGGCCAGTGGGCCGACCTACCGTTCGAGGAAATGTGTCGTCTGGCTTCCGAGTGGGGCTACGACGGTCTGGAGATCGCCTGCTGGGGCGACCACTTGGATGTCTGGAAGGCGGTGGAGGACGACAAGTACGTCCAACACAAGCTCGACACGCTGGAGAAGTACAACCTCAAGGTCTGGGCGATCTCCAACCATCTCAAGGGTCAGGCGGTGTGCGACGACCCGATCGACGAGCGGCACAAGGCCATCCTGCCCGCCAGGATCTGGGGCGACGGTGATCCGGAGGGTGTGCGCCAGCGGGCCGCCGAGGAGATGAAGATGACCGCCCGGGCGGCGGCGAAGCTCGGCGTCAAGACCGTGGTGGGCTTCACCGGATCGTCGATCTGGAAGTACGTCGCGATGTTCCCGCCCGCGTCGGCTGAGCTTGTCGACGCGGGATACAAGGACTTCGCCGACCGGTGGAACCCGATCCTCGACGTGTTCGACGAGGTGGGTGTGCGGTTCGCGCACGAGGTGCACCCGAGCGAGATCGCGTACGACTACTGGACGACCGTTCGGACGTTGGAAGCGATCAACCACCGCCCGGCGTTCGGGTTGAACTGGGACCCGAGCCACTTCGTGTGGCAGGACCTCGACCCGGTGGGGTTCATCCTCGACTTCAAGGACCGCATCTACCACGTCGACTGCAAGGACGCCAAGCGTCGGGTGGGCAACGGCCGCAACGGGCGGCTGTCGTCGCACCTGCCGTGGGGTGACCTGCGTCGTGGTTGGGACTTCGTCTCGACGGGTCGCGGCGACGTGCCGTGGGAGGACTGCTTCCGCGCGCTCAACGCGATCGGCTACGACGGACCGATCTCGGTTGAGTGGGAGGACGCCGGCATGGACCGGCTGATCGGCGCTCCCGAGGCGCTGAAGGTCGTCCGTGCGCTCTGCGAGATCGAGCCGTCGGCGGAGTCCTTCGACGCCGCGTTCAGCTCCGACAGCTGATCGTCCGGCATCGGGTCTATCGCCACAGCTGCACATGACCACGGGGAGCGCGACTTCGCCAGACGTCGGCACGATGTCGGGCGCTGGCCGCAGAAGGCGCGTGAACCGTGGTCATGTGCTGTGGCGGCTGGTTGCGTGCTGGATTGTCGCCGGGGTTCTCGCCACGTCGTGCCATGCTTCGCCGACAATCGATGAGGATCCTCAAGCGACGGGCGTGCGGTCGGCGACGACCGGTGCTCGTGCACCCTCACGCGACGTCGAGGTGAGGCTGCGCGAGACCGACGATGGCTCGGCTCCTCCTGGAACGCGTGTGGAGCTTCCTCGCTTACGTGTGACGTTCCACCGAGCTGGCTTCTCGTTCCACGACCTTGATGGCGCGCAGCTTCCGCGAGGTCCAAACGTTCGCGCGCCGCGTCGAGACGAGGATGTTCACGACAAGCATGGCGTCCGGATGGTCGAGGTGGACGGCCGCTACTTCGACCATCCCAACTATCAGGCGAACTTCGGCTTGGAGAACCTTGAGTCGTATCGTCAGACCGGAGATCGGTTTTTTCTCGAACGAGCAGAAGCCCAGGCGCAGCGGTTGATAGATACCAGGGTCGCGTGGCGGGGTGCTTGGTTCTATCCGTACACGTTCGACTTTCCCCTCCACGGAAATCCCGATGACATGGTGCATGCGCCGTGGTTCAGCGGGCTTGCGCAGGGTAAGGCGCTGAGCTTGTTCTCCCGTCTCGCCCATGTCACTGGCAGCGAGAAGTGGCGAGAGGCAGCGGATCGCACGTTCGCCAGCTTCGTCGTGGGACTCTTGCTTCCGGGGCCATCATCCATGAAGCAGGACGGGCCGTGGTTCGTGGCGGTCGACTCTGACAAGCTTGTGTGGTTCGTCCAGCATCCCGGCGCGACACTCGCCGACTCCGACATCATCTACAACGGTCACCTAGCAGCCGTCTTCGGGCTGTGGGAGTACTACAAGCTGAGCCGGAATCCTGATGCCCTTGCGCTGTATGACGGCGGTGTCACGACGATCCTCGAGCATCTCGGTGACATTCGAGTTCCTGGTCGGCCTTCTCGTTACTGCCTCACGCACGGCGCCGATGCCGCCAACACCTACCACAGGTTGCATGTGGAACAGTTCGTCCAGCTGTGGCTCATGACCAGGAAGGCGGTATTCATCCAGTTCGCAGAGACCTTACGAGACGACAATCCGTATCCCGTGCTTGCCCGACGCCGAACCGTCGACCTGCGTGCCGGGAACCATGTCGGCTACCGCGTGGACTTGGCGACCAATCGGGTGCTCGAGCGACGCGAGGTCGCACTCCAGCATGCGGCAACTGCAACCACGGTACGACGCATGCGGCTGCGCGGGCAGCCGGACATGCCTGGCGGCGTCTACTACCGGCTTGCCTCCGGCCCTCGTGCCCTCTATGACACGTGGGTGCGAGAGGAAGCAGGTAAGGTGATGATCCGTGGGCCGGTCGCAGTCATTTCGTACCGCGGCCATCGACGCATGGTATTCGAAGCCGGGCGCTCGTATGTGCTCGCCAAACTTGACGCTGTGGGCAATCGTGTCGAGACCCGACGTGTGCCATTCGACGAGAATACGGTCGTAAGTGTCGACAGGAGCGGGTGGTTGGAAGGCCGTTCGGCGATCCGCCTGGCGTCGGGTCGCTACGCCGGCTGGTGGGTAACGGTCGCCGGCGGTGTGTCCGACTACGAACCGGCCAGTCCAGGGTGATCGTTTAGAGCTCGCTTGGGCCGAAAGAGCTAGCCTTGCCTTCGGGTGAAGTTCTGGACGCGAGTATCCTCAGGATCAATTCGTTCCTTCTCTAAGAAGGCTCTTAGTCAGAAAGCCTCATCGCTACTCCGCAGGCCCGACCTCAACAGGTCGAGGTAACTACGTAGACCGTCACTGTCTTCACTTTGACGTGGCATGCACTTGTGATTACGGTCAAGCTGGCTTCAACGGAATATCGTCCAAGTGAAGCAAGGCGAGAGCCTCCAGCTCGAATCCTTCCAGATCGCTCAACCAAGACGGGTAGTTGCCTCGTGTGGTGAAGAAGCGGACGATCCCACCTTGGAGAAGGAAGTCCTCGCTGTCAATATCGATCGCCACACTGACTAGAGAGAGAAGCTTGTCCGCTTCAGGCAGCGTCTTAGCCTGTTCGAGCATCCGGACAGTGAACGACATGGTACGGCTGACAGCCTTCGAAAGATAAGTGTCCATATCCACCGCGAGGTCGCGGAGCGGTACATAGACGTCGTTGACTTCGTACTCATAGTTGCCAAGCTCAGCTGGATTGATATCCCTTCCCCAGCCGCTGCCCCAGAGCGCCCGCAGCAGGAGTGCCCCTTGCGGCCCTACCTGCCAGCCAGATTCCAGAACGTAGGCGGCGTCGTCAGGAAGCTCCTGGCGATAGTCGATCGATAGCCCTTCCAGCAGCCGCCGCATGCTGGCATTCATCCTCATTGGTTGACTCCTAAGTATTGCCATAACTCTCGAAGAGCAGGCTGAGACCTGCTATCCGACTGTCGCCGGCTTATCCACTGATCGACCTCCCACTGTCTGGGCTCTAGTACGTCGAAGCTGCTGGGCCGACAGCTAGTGGTACATCGTGTCGGCTCTTTGCGACAAGAAGGAATCTGTCGCAACAGGTGCGACACTCCGTCGGCGGGCCAGCTGGGGCCTTGTCGGTGGTAGGCGTTACCCGCGGGCCTGCACGAGGTCGGCGGGGTGGTCGTACGTGATGGCCGCATCAGTACGCCGGCGTGCGGAGATACGAGCAACCGAGGGTCGAGCGGGTCGGCCGGCGAGGTGCGCCTACTCAGTCGTTGGCAGCGTTTCCTACAGATACTCCGCGAGCTCGGAGGGAGAGTTTAGGGCTGCGCCGAGGAACGCCGCGAACGAGTCGTCTCAGCAGATTTCGAGCGACTTCAACAGCCCCTGCTCGTCGAAAATGATCGTCACAATGCCTTGTGGTGCATCAACCGTGATGACGCGGTTCACGAACTCTTCGTCGTAGATCATCGAACTGGGCTCGTCTGACATCCTGCTGGGCTCCTCGCCGAAACGGATCTCGAAGAAGTACCCGCTAGACCATGGCAAGGCATCTGGCTGGCCAGTGGCCGCAAGCCATCTCATGATGTCGCGATCGTGCACGGTTGCCATGTCAGGCGCCTCGATCGACGGGTAACAGCGTCCTCAAGCGGCGATGAACGCAAGGATGGCGGTCATCCCAACCCCTCCGGCTAGCGACCAGTGGAAATTCGAGGGGCCCGTGCTGCGGTTGCGGGCATCCGTACTCGAAGCTTCTCATCTCGTCAATCCCCGTACCTCATCCAGGCTTGCGCTGGGACTGGTGCAAACGTCGGCTGACGTCCCTGACACAGTCGTGCGCACGGCGTGGCCGTCCCGGCCGTCGAGTCGTCGTGAGCCGGTGCAGATCCGACGGGTAAGGCGAGCAGCCGGGACAGCGGACTGCCACGACGCCTGCACTCACTGACCCGGCAGCCGCGACGTCCAGCCGAAGGAACTGGTGAGCCGGCACTACCGTTGGTAACAACGTGCTGGCTGGACCAGGCCCGGGACAACGGTCTGGTCCCATGCCAGTCGCGAGCTCGGTCCGGGTCTGGAGTCGCACTGCCTCCCTGATCCACAGGACACAGTCGAGCCGCGTGCCGGTAGATTTCCCCCGTTGGGGGGACTCGCCAGGCTCAGGGCCAGGGGGGTTCTCGGGCCCATCACACCATCGACGACGGAAGGCGGCTCAGTGCGGCGTCGAGTGATGCTGAGCGGTGCGCTGGCGGCGATCGCCGCCGCGACTGGCTGCATGCCGAGCGCAGCTAGCCGCACCCGCAGCAGGCCGCCATCGGAGCCGGCTTCCGCTCCGCGCAGCAGCGTCACACCGGTCGAGCCGGTGCAGCCCAAACCGCGCCCCGCCGGCGCCGACCTGGCCGTCCCGCCGACAGGCAACGTGGCCGAGCGCATCGCGCAGCACGACGACGGATCCGCGCCACCCGGGACACCTGCGCCACGGCCGACAGTCAGCTTCGCATTTCAGCGCGATGGCTTCCGGTTGAACGAGCTCTCCGGCAAGGCCATGCCGTACACCCTCCGGCAAGCGGTCGTACTCGACGATTCGATGCCGCAGACGGCCGACGGCGTACGACTGTACGAAATCGCCGGACGCCTGTACGAGCACCCAAACTTCCAAGCCGGCCACGGTCTCAACTGCCTCGAGACCTATCGCCTGAACGGTCGCCGGCACTATCTGGAACTCGCTCTCCGCCACGGCGAGCACCTGGTCGAGCACCGTGTCGAGTCCCGCGGCGCCTGGTTCTTCCCGTACACATTCGACTTCCGCGTCCACGCGAATCCGAACGAGACGATGCGGGCACCGTGGTACTCCGGTCTCGCCCAGGGCAAGGTGCTGAGCTTCTTCAGCCGGCTGTACGAAATCACCGGGGAACGCCGGTGGCTCGAGGCGGCCCGTCGTACGTTCGCGAGCTTTCTCAACCTGCCGAGCAAGTCGGCACCGTGGGTGACCCGGGTCGACCAGCACAACCTGCTGTGGCTGGTCGAGTATCCGTACGTCGGTGACCCGTCACGGTCGGACCACGTCTTCAACGGCCACATGTCGGCTCTGTTCGGGCTCTGGGACTACTACCGGGTCGCGAGAGCCGACGCCGCGATGGCACTCTTCGACGGTTCGGTCACGACGATGCGGCGCTACCTCTCGGTCATGCGCGTACCGCGACGGCCGTCCATGTATTGCGTACCGCACGGGTTCCTGGCGACCGGGAGCTACCACTCGTTGCACATCAGCCAGTTTGTCCATCTGTGGTTGATGACCGGAGCGACCGAGTTCATCGCCATGGCCGACGCGTTGCGCGACGACTATCCGCCCGTGGAGCTGCCGGAGCCGCGCGCGGTGAAGCTCCAAGCCGGACGCCACGCCGGGTACGCGTTCGACATCTCGACCGGCCAGGTGCTCGACCGGACCGAGGTCACGTTGTCCCATCCGTCGACTGCCATGACGAGGCGCCGGCTACGGTTCGGCGACCGAGGCATCTTCTACCGGTTGGACGACGGTCCGCTGGCCGGTTGGTGGGTTGTCGAGAACAAGCGCGCCATGCTGCGCGGCCCAGTTGCCGAGGTGCAGTACAAGGGTTTCCGAGCAGCCATCTTGCGGCGTGGCCGCACCTATCGGGGTCGCGCGTACGATGCGAACGGCCGGCTGCTCGGCACCAACGACGTCGTGACGTCACGCGACACCACCGTGTGGCTCGACAAGTCCGCGTGGATCGATGGCGCGCCGGCGAGCCACCTCGCGACAGGTGAGCTTGCGGGGTACTGGGTGCGAACCAAAGAACTTACTCTGCCGTAGCGCGGGATACGCCGGCTCATCTGAACGTCCCAAGGGACGCATACGTGTCCTTCTGCGGCCGCACGAAGGCCGGGGTTGGTCAATGCGCTGCGATTATCCGCAAATACCCAACGTCGCGGTCTACCGCGCGGCAGACTGGATCACGCTGGTGGTCCTCTCGGGGAGGGAGATGCGCCGTGCCGGTCATCGCGCTCAAGAAGGCGGCTCACAGAGCCCATGCAGTAGGGGATGTATCCGAGCTCCACAGGGTCGACGGAACTGCGGCCGTCGACGATGCCGGCGACCTGCGCCAGCCAGTCGCTCACGACGCCGTCGTGGCAGCTGAACCGGCCAGCGTCGCCCCGGCCACACCAGACGACGAGCTGGATGCCGAGCCTCAGGTCGGCGATGCCACGTTGGACGCGTCGGTCGAGGACTTGCCATCACTTGACGAGCCCAATGAACGGACACCCGACCTGGTCCGCCAGTACCTTCGGGAGATCGGGCGGGTACCGCTGCTCACCGCCGAGCAAGAGGTGGAGCTGGCGCGCGCCGTGGAAGCCGGTCTCTTCGCCGAGCACTGCCTTGCCGAAGGTGGCCTTGCTGGTCGCGCCATCGACGCGACGCCTGCCGAGCTGCAGGCGTTGGTGCGCATGGGACGCGAGGCGAAGCGGCAGCTGATCGAGGCCAACCTTCGCCTCGTGGTGTCCGTGGCCAAGAGGTGTACCGGACGCGGCCTGCCCTTGCTCGACCTGATCCAGGAGGGAAACCTCGGTCTGATCAGGGCGGTCGAGAAGTTCGACTACACACGCGGCTACAAGTTCTCCACGTATGCGACCTGGTGGATCCGTCAGGCGATCTCCCGTGCGATCGCCGACCAGTCCCGAGCGATCCGCGTGCCCGTGCACGTTGTGGACACGATCAACCGGATCCTGCGGGCACAGCGACAGCTCTTCCAACAGCTGGGCCGTGATCCTGCGATCGAGGAGATCGCCGAGGCCGTATCACTCGACCCGGAACGCACCAGTGAGCTGCTCCGGATGGCGCGTGAACCCGTCTCGTTGCATACGCCGATCGGCGAGATGGAAGCGTCCGAGCTTGGAGACCTGATCGAGGATCTCGACGCCGTCGCCCCGTTGGAGGCGGCGGCGTCTTCTTTGATGCGCGAGCACATCAATCGCGCCCTCGCGCAGCTAGGGGAGCGCGAGCGGTTCGTCGTCCAGATGCGTTACGGGCTGACGGACGGTCAGATCCACACGCTGGAAGAGGTAGGTCGTCGGTTCGGCGTCACCCGGGAGCGGGTACGCCAGATCGAAGCCAAGACACTGGCCAAGCTGCGCGGCGGTGGCTGGGCGGTCGGCCTGCGCGAGTACCTGGCCTGAACCGGCCCACCAGCTTCGGCGGGTACCGTGAGCTGGTGCGACTTCGGTGGAAGCTTCGACTCGCGCGTAGGTCGGCGCTGCCACGTGACGTCGTCGAGGCATTGCCTCGAGACCGCGGCGAGCGCATCCTGGCGTCCTCGCTCGACGCTTCGGGTCGCTGGGTCGTCGGCACGGACCGGGCGTTGTACGTTCCGGCGGACCGAGCACCCAAGGCGAGGTTTCACCGCCTTGCGTGGGAACGCGTCGAGCATGCCGAATGGGACCGTGACGCCAGGGTGCTTCGAGTCACCCAAACGGCACCACTCGGCGAGCGGTTGCCCGTGTGGGTCGTGCGTTTCGCCGCGGCACCTGACGCTGGCCTCGAGACCGTCGTGCCGACGGAGACCTTCCGCCTGCTGTCGTTGATCCGGGAGCGCATCACGGCGAGTGTCGTACTCGATCGTCCGGTACGCCTGGCCAGTGGCGGTGGTGCGCGAGTGATCGCCCGACGTTCCCCGGGTATGCCAGGAGAGATGACGTGGGCGGTTGCGTTGGACGAGGGGGTCGATCCGGACGATCCACGGGTCCGGGCGGAGGCTGAGGCCGCGCTCGAGATGGTGCGTTCGGAGGTCGAGCCATGAGGTTGCTGCGGGCCGGCCTGCTCGTCGTCCTTCTCGCCGCCCTGGTGGCCGGTGGATGCGCGCCGAGTGCGCTGAATCGGCTCGACGGCTCTGACGATGTCGTACGGCGGCCGACCCTCGGTGCCAGCCGTCCACCAGCAACTCCACCTCGACCGCAGACACCGAGCCCAGACCAGTCGACTCCCGACGTGCCGTCCGCGTGCCCGGCCGGGGATGGCGGCGGTGGCAGCTCCAAGATCGCCTATGACGACCCGCAGGCCCAGCCAGTGGCCATGCCGGCACGCCAGCGCGTTCCGGTCCGCCGGGCGGCTCCCTGGAGGCAACGTCCCGTCGTACGCCTGTGCTTCGACGTACCAGCCGACCGACGGACGGTCCGCGGCACGGAGACGGTGGTCTTCACTCCTGACCGCCGTACCTGCGACGTGATCTTCCGGGCATGGCCGAACAAGCCGGAGACCGCGCGGGAGGGCACGCGACTCGTCGTGACGCACGCAGCCGTATCGGGAAAGTTGGTCAAGCCCACGGTCGAGGCAGCCGGTGCCCCGCGCGGCGTCCCGGGCACGCTGATCAAGGTTCCGGTCGACGGATGTGTGGCACCCGGCCGCTCGGTGCAGATCGACCTCGCCTTCACGCTCACGCTGGCAGTAGATAGCGAGGAACGTGTCGGGTTCTCGACGGGGGACCGGACGACGTGGCTCGCCACGGCGTTCCCGCTTCTCGCGTGGGAGCGTGGCCGCGGCTGGGCCACTGACCCGGCGGTCGACCTGTTCGGCGAGATGGCGACCAGTGAGGAGTTCCGGCTGGACGCGCTCGACGTCGTCGTGCCGAGGGGAGATGTCGTGCTGGGGACAGGTCGCAGGGTCAGTTCGAGAGCGGGACCCAGACCAGGCACCGTCATCCACCGGTTCCGTGCCGACTCCGTGCGTGACGTGGCAGTCGCGGTCGGCCGATTTCGCATGACCGAGCGGGAGGTTGACGGCGTACGCATTCACATCGGGGTGCCGCGTGGCGTCCCGCTGCGTGCGCCCGTCGACATCTGGGCGGACCAGATCGTCGACGCTGTCCGCGAGCTGAGCGGCTACCTCGGGCCGTTCCCTTACGACGACCTGTGGGTCGCGATCGTGCCGGACATCCCGACCGGCATCGAGTTCCCGGGCGCGATCCAGTTCGGCAACGTCGACGTGCGTCGATACCCCCAGCTGGTCCCACACGAGGTCGCGCACATGTGGTTCTACGGTCTGGTCGGCAACAACCAGGCTCGAGATCCGTGGCTCGACGAGGCGTTCGCAGAGTACGCGGAGGTCCTGGCCAACGGCACCGTCAGCGAGTCGCTGCGCTTCCGGGTGCCGCCGCCGGTCCGGAACCGCGTGGGCCAGACCATGCAGTGGTACGCCGAGCTGGGCCAGCCCGACTTCTACGGTGCCGGCGTGTATCGGCAGGGCGGCGCGATGTTGCATCGAGCCCGGCGGGCTGTCGGACCTGCGACGTTTGACCGACTTCTGCGCGACTACATCGACGCCAACGCCCACCAGATCGCGACCGACGACGACGTGGTGCAGGCTTTTCGCAGCGAGCCCCGGGTGATCGAGATCTTGCGCCGCCACGGTGCGCTGGTCCCGTGAGAGCAAGCGGGCAGGGCTGCTAGGCTTGGCGACGCGCCCAGGCGATCGATGGGTCGGGGCGCGTTCGTGTGACCGGCGATCCCGCGTAGCTCAATTGGCAGAGCGTCCGGCTGTTAACCGGCAGGTTGCTGGTTCGAGTCCAGCCGCGGGAGCAAGGATGTCGGGTCTCTGCCCGTTGGACCGGCGGTTGACCTCTGAGCGGTCGCGCATGGAGCGCGCGGCGCATAGGCCCTCTCGTTGTCGACCTTCCAAGCTGCGGCGGCTGAGGTCTCGCTGGCTTCCTGCGATCTTTCCTGTCGAACCGCGACGTGACTGTCAGCACTCAGCGCATATCTGTAGCTACTTAGTGTGTCCGACCCCTGCGTTATGGGGCAAACGTGTAGTCTCGCTGCAAGGTGCTGGCCCAGGTTCCTGGGTGGGGCCGCGGTCGGTATCCCGTGCGGCATCGGTCGAGGTCGAGGGAGGTTGTGATGGGTGTCCCAGACCTCAGCACCTCGGCGTTTGCGACCAAGTACGCCATCCTCATCGACGTGGGCTACCTCTACGCCGCCGCTGGCGAAGTCCTGTTCGGCGCGCGGGAACGTCGTGAATACCGCGTGACGGCCGACGAGCTGATCCAGATGCTCCAGAAGCAGGCGGCCGAAGGTCTGCCGGGTGAGCTTCTCCGTGTGTATTGGTACGACGCAGCCCACGACCGGGTACCCACCGTCGACCAACGCGTGATCGCCGCGCTGCCCATGGTCAAGGTTCGGCTCGGCAACCTCAACAAGCAGGGGCAGCAGAAGGGTGTCGACGCCCTGATCCGGGGTGACCTCGACGCACTCGCCCGGCATGGCGCGGTCACCGATGCGGTGCTTCTCGCGGGCGACGAGGATCTGGTGTCGGCCGTGGAGGCGGCGCAGGCGTACGGCGTACGAGTCCACTTGTGGGGTGTCGAGCCTTCGTACGGAAGCAACCAAGCCGAGCGTCTGGTCTGGGAAGCCGACACGGTCCAGGTGCTCTCGGCCGACCTACTGAGGCCGTACTTCCGACGCGCACCGCATCCAGTTCCGGCGCCCACGACCCACGGGGCGATGCCGACGCCTGCCGATGTCTTCGCCGGGCGCCCGCCCGTCAAGCCGGCGCGAGCAACCGGTCCGGGGACGGTCTCGAAGCTCGGCCCGAATCCCGACACGGTTGAGGAGATCGGCGAGCACGTCGCCCAGAAGTGGATCCTGACCCGTGGCCGGGACAACATCCGTGACCTGCTGCCCGGGCCGATCCTGCCCACCGTGATCGACACCGAGCTGCTGATCGAGGCCGAGAAGGAGCTGGGGCACTCGCTGCGGCCATATCCCGAAGCGCGGGTCTGGCTTCGCAACGGGTTCTGGGCACGGGTCTATCGCGAGTTCGACATCACGGTTGGCAAGGCGACCAAGTAGCGGTCGGCACCGAACCGCTGCGACGGCGTGTCTGGTCAGCGATCCTCGTCGTCACTGCCAACCTGCAGCTGGGAGATGTCGGCGCACTTCACGTTCCATGCCTTCAAGTGCAGCACCGTCGGTCGGATCGCCGGGGTCGCGGTGAGGTACGAGACGGAGCAGTTCGCAAGATCCTGGTACGGGTAGGCGTCGGCGACGTTCTTGATGAGGTAGGGCAGGGCCGCTCGGAACCCGCGCGCGTGACCGACGACGATCACCAGCGGGGTATCCCGGCCTCCCTGGGTCTCCGGTCGCCTGGACGCGGACGATGCTGCATTCAACAGTGCGGTACGAAGCCGGTTGGCGAGATTGCGAAGGTTCTCCCCATTGGGGAACCGGCGTGACCATTCGCCGGCGGCCCAGCGCCGCTGGATCTCGGCGAACTCGTCCCACGCTTCCTTGTCGCTGCGGCCGTCGAGGCTTCCGACGTCGATCTCGCGTAGCCGCTCGTCCGGCACCACGGTGAGGTCGAGCTTGGCCGCCAAGATCTGCGCGGTCTCCATCGCCTTGCGTGCGGGTGAGCTGATGATCTCCTCGTCGTAACGCCAGCTCTGGTCGGCAAGTGTGCGGGCGAGCTGTTCCGCCTGCTCGCGTCCATGATCGGTCAACGGGTGATCAACGACCTTGTGGGAGAGTTGATGCAGGGTGCTGGCGAGACTTTCGCCGTGGCGAATGTAGAGGATCCGCACCGAAGGCAATGGCATGCCACACCTCCACTGGCTCAAGGCGGTGCCACGGCCGACGGCCGCGGCCGCGGCAACGACTAGATGATCTCAGTCCGAAGGACGTCGACACCAGCCAGGTCCATTCTGGCGCACAGATGCGCCGCGTTTCGCTGGAGATCGTCTGCGCGTGGCTTGCTGTCGTACCCTCGCGGCCTGCCGGGTAAGCTCCGCTAGGCTCGAGTCGAACGTTCTGCCGGGTTCGGGCAGCGTTGCGCGGGCAGCCGACGGGGCGGTAGCTCAGCTGGTCAGAGCAGCAGACTCATAATCTGCCAGTCGCGGGTTCGAGTCCCGCCCGCCCCACGAGCCACGGAGCCGTCCGGCAGGTAGGTCCTGAACGACTCCGCTGCTGCTGCCGTCGGCGGAGGAGCCGTTTCCTCAGACAGAAGTCAGTCGCACCCTGTGGCATCCGGTCGCGGTTGCCCGTGACCATGATTCAACGATGGGCGTCAGCACATCGGGTGTGGTGTGTCGTCGCCAGGCATCAGCCCTCTCCGCTCAGACGTCCACGGAAAGATCGGGGGACGCGCGACGAGCCGGTTGGTGCACAAGCATGGCGACGCGGCGCGCCACGACGATGGCGACGCCGAGTGCGATCGTGAGAAGGGCAGAGGCGAGCAGCGTCGGTTGCGCGTCGATCGCGGCGACGACGGGACCGCCGGCGAGGGTGCCGAGCGCGGTCGACGGGATGGTGAGAGCGGTTCGCGTGGCGAGGACGCGGCTCAGCAGGTGTGGTGGGCTGCTGCGTTGGAACAACGCGACGCAGATTGCGGTGAACGGGCCATAGATCAAGCCACCGATCGCCAAGCCGAGCATGCCGGCCCAGATCGCGTGGGTGAGCGCGATCGGCAGGAGTGCGGCACCCCACCCGATGATGATGCCGACGACCACGCTGGACAGGCGGTGCTTCCGGAGCAGGCCGGCGCTCAGTCCGCCGACGACTGCCCCGATGCCGAACGCCGTCCAGTAAGCGCCGAGCAACGCGGACGACCCCTGCAGGTCGTGGGCGACGTAGATGGGCAGGGCAACTTCGACCGGCCCGTACAAGAAGAAGAACACGCACGTGACGGCGAGCAGACCGACCAGCCTGGGCTGACGCAGAATCGTGCGCCAACCACTGGTAGTCGTGCGATCGGGCGCAGCTGGGGTGGGCGCAGGTGAAGTGGTCCGTGCGGCTGCGGCTCCAGGCCGGGCAGCCATGCAACTGACAGCCAGGATCGCAAAGCTCAGTGCGTCGAGTCCGATCACCCAACCCGGGCCAGCGAGTGTGCTGACGGCACCGGCGAGGGCTGGGCCCACGACGATCGCGGCTTGAGTGAACGTCGAGACCAAGGCGTTACCGGCGATGCGGTCGCGGTCGGGCAGCAGTTCGGCGATCAGGGTGTAGCTGCCGGCGTTGCCCCACGCGTGCAGCAGTGACGAGATGGTGAGCAGCAGCACGTACCCCGGTGGGTTGAGCCGGTCGGCCACCGCGAGCACCGCAATCGTTCCCAGCGCCAACGCTCGCAGCGAGGCATCGAGAGCAACCAGGCCGGCACCGCTGAAGTGGCGGATGAACCGGCCGAACAGCGCGGCACCGAACGTTGCAGGCAGGCTGTATGCGGCGACCGCCGCGCCGGTCCACATGGCGGCCTCGTCTGCGGGGGCGATCTGAAGGGCGAGCCACGCCACCGCGACCATGCTCATGCCGTCGCCGAGTGCCGACGCTGCCATCCCAGGCAGGATCCGACGCAGCACCGGCTGGCGCAGCACCGGCTCGAACGATCCAAGTCGTGAGCGACGGAGCGCGGCGCCGGCGGCCGAGTGGCCTCGTACCTCACGGGGTGATCGCGGCCGTGCAGAATTCATGGCCACAACGCTACGAGGCCGGATCGACCGGGGCTTCTTGAATCCTGCTCGATCGGAGCGCTGCCGAGCGTTGGCGCCCACGCACGTGGTGTCGCCCGGCTACGTGCTGGACGGCTGCAAGGGGACCCGCCAGGAAAGCGCCATGCCGCTTGGTACCCCTGCGTGGACCACCAGCTTCCCACCAAGCCGTCGGGCGTTCTCTCGCAGTCGGTCGACGGCGGTGCCGCTGGACGGCTGTTCGGTTTTGCCGTCATCGCTCACTGTCAGGGAGAGCTCATCGCCAGTGACGTGGACGTTCACTTCGACGCTGCTCACGTCCTCGTGGGTGGCTGCGTTGGCGAGCGCCTCACGCACTGCCGACATGAGCTCGGACTCCACGCGTGCGGGTAGGCGGTGATCCAACAGACCGTGCACCACAAGCCGCGGCGTGAAGCCAAGCGACTTGCTCGCGGCATCGACTTCCTCCACGAGTTGTGCGCTCACGGGGTGCTGCCCTGACATCCTGCTCTCGCTGACGGCGAAGATGGCCGGTCCGATCTGGCGGATCGTCTCGTCGAGGTCGTCGATCGCAAGGCGCAGGCGTCGCTGCAGCTCGGATCGACCAGCCATCCCGGTCAGCACGTGCAGATGTGTGCCGATGGCGAACAGCCGGTTCAGGGCAACGTCCTGCAACTCCCTGGCGATCCGGTCACGATCTTGCATCACGAGCATCTCGGCCCGAGCCTGCTGCAGCGCCAGCGCCACCTGACCTGCGAACAGCTCCATGAGCGGCACCTCCTGGGTGGCGATCTCCTCGTACGGAGATCCGCGACGCCACCCCGCCACCATGACACCCAGCACCTGTCCCGCGGCGCACATGGGGAGATACATGCCCACACCGAGAATGGAGACTTTCTCGGCGAGTTCGCTCGGCGGGTTGTAGTTCGGATGGGACGTGATGTCCCGGCTCACGACGCCTTTGCCTGACCGCGCCACCTTCGTCCAGAGCGCTTGCTCGTTGTTGAACAGGATCTGACCAGAAAGGTTCTCGGTTCCCAAACCTTCGACGGCCTGGACGAGCGCCGCGCCCTCCGGATAGCGCGGATCAGCCAAGCTGATCGACACATAATCCGCAGCCGATACTTCTCGGAGCTTTCGTGCAACGAGCCGGAGTGTTTCGCGAGGGTTCGGTTGATG
>DATCKU010000066.1:0-16018 GCA_036564245.1 Actinopolymorphaceae bacterium | reverse complement strand
CCCGTAGACCCCCTGAGACAGGCGACCTGCCCGCGGTGATCCGCCGCTTGCGAGGTTGTCCGGTAGCGCATGCATGCAGCTAAGGCTGCGAGCCGACGGTTGCCGCCGGTATGCGCGTCTGTGAAACCCTGGTTGCGCGGGCTCCTTCCCCGACGAGATCGTCCCTGACCTGCGAGGATGCCCTCCCTCACCCTCGCTACGCGGGGCGTGGCGCTATCGCGGACGCGCCTTCCGCGTCCCGCGCGAGCGTCTCGCGGTCACAGCCGGGCCGCCGCCAGGCCACCAGATCCTCGAACCTGGGGCGAGAGTGGGCGGACCGACGACTGCCGGAGGGTCTCAGCCGGCGGGCAAGAGGCCGAGTCGTCGGGCGAGAACCTCGAACGGGTTCTCGCGCTCGTCCACGGAGCGGCCGAAGACATGGACGTGGACGTGCGGAGTCTCCTGGCCGGCACGAGTCCCGTCGTTGGCGATGCAGCTCAGTCCGGTTGACCCGTACCGTCGAGCGAAGTTCGCACGCACCTCACCAAGCCGTTCGACGTACGACGTGACCTCGTCAGGTCGAAGTGAGGCCGGACTCGCGACGTGGCGCAGCGGCATCACGAGGACGTTCGCCGGGACCAGGGGTTGCGGGGGCGGATCACCCGCGCACGGTCAGCCCGCCAGAGCTCCTGGTCTCGCTCGACCTCCGATTTGCATCCATCGCAGGCGGCCGGATCCACGTCCGGTTCGACGGGAGGAGCTGGAGCAGCCGTCGCGAGGGCTTCGGTCAACCTTTGGTCAAGCTCTCTTTGCTCTGTGGGCGGCAACGGCGCCCTTCGTTGGGAGACGGGCCGCGCCATGACGCGGACCGGCGAGACTCGCTCGCCTGGATACCGGCCGAAGACGTGGATCAGCGGCTGCCCGGGCTCCGGCGACGGCTCACCGACGCCCTTCCCATACGGCACCCACGACCAGGCGAAGCTCACCCCGAAGCCATCACAACCGAGGACGGCGTTCAGACCGGCCCGCGCGACCCGATACACGCGAAGGAGGTCCTCCGCCACGTCGAAGGCCTCGATCCGCGCATCTTCGTTGAGCCTGAGGGCCACGTGCGTCTCGGTGAGAGCGCGAGCAGGTCTGATGACCCGCCAGTACGCATTCCAGCAGCACCACGGCGTTCGGCACGCGACCAGCTCCCATCCCAGAGGCGACTGGCCAGTATCCCAAACCCCTCCCTCACGCCTCGTTGGCCGGCGCAGGACCGATCCGTCGCGGCTTCATGCCAAGCTCGTATCTCCCGGTACGGGGCGCGTCCGCGAGCAGGTGCGGCGCGAGCGCGAGCCACTCGACCGCGTCCGCAAGTGGACGGGCATGGTCATCGTGTGTCTCCTCGACGGGCCGCGTCGGTTCACCGAGCTGCGGCGGATGATGGAGCCGGTGACGCCCAAGGTCTTGACGCAGTCCCTGCAGGACATGGAACGTGACGGGCTCGTGGTCCGCCGAAGCCTTCCCGCGCGTGGTGCCAGGCGCACCTCGACGAGGTTCTCGCCTCGCGCCGTGAGCACGACCCCATGGAGAGGGCCAACACCTGACCGGGCCGCCGAACCGCATGGAAATCCTCCTCGATGTGCGTCCTTCGAATCGTCCCGCGGGGCATGGTCCCGGTCGACGCTGATCAGCTCGGCGACGTTGGCGCTGGACCAGTCGTCGAGCGGACGATGAGGCGAAGCCGCAGCTCGACCCGGCCGGCGTCGGAGTTGCCGGCCATCGCGTCCCGCAAGAGGCGGACGACGAGCTCGCCCGAGGCTTCCAAGGGCTGGCGAACGGTTGTGAGGCCGATGGTCTCGGCGAGGTCGCCATCGTCGTAGCCCACCACTGAAAGGTCGTCCGGAACCCGCAGGCCGAGGCCCGCAGCCGCTCGCATGACAGCGACCGCCAGTAGGTCGTCGGCCGCGAAGACGGCGGTGGGCCGGTTGGCCGAGCGCAGCAGCAGGATCGCTTCCGCAATCGCCTGCCGGCCACGTGGGGAGGCTTCGCGGACGGCCGTGGGCCGCAGACGCAAGCCGTACTTGACGAGGCCCGCGCGGAAGCCCGCTAACCGGCGGCTGGACGGCGACTCGCGGCCAGAGGCGCGCTGCGCTTCGCCAAGGAAGCCGAGGCGGCGGTGGCCGAGCTCGGCGAGGTGGCTCGCGACCAGTCGGCCGCCCGCCTCGTCGTCGACAACGACAGACGGGAGGTGGCCGGCTTCGGTGTCGAGCAGGAGCGTCGGCGCCCCGCGCTCCCGCAGCCGCGCAGCGGTCGCGGGCTCGAGCGGTTGGCTCACCACGATCAGCCCGTCGAGGTGACCGGTCACTGGGAGCGTCGCCAGCAGAGGGTCAGGGCTCACCGCGGCCGACTCCTGGTCGTACACCGCGACCTCCAGGTCAGGTGCTGCCGCACGCAGCATCCCACTGAGCCGGCGGCGAGCCGCCTCGTGTGATGAGAATGGACCCAGCACGCCGATCCGGCCCACGCCACGTCTGGCTCGGCTGACCGCGTCAGCCTTCGGGACGAAGCCGCGCAGCTCGATGACACGCAGCACCTTCTCCCGGGTCGCCGGCGCGACTCGGCCAGGCGTGTTGAGCACCCTGGACACGGTCGCCACGCTGACGCCCGCCTCTCGCGCGATGTCGTAGATCGTCGGCGCGGCCATTGATAAAACAGCTTACATGAAAGCGGTTGCTCACGCTGTCACGCCGCGTTTGGCTAGACGCCATGAGAGCTCAACCAGGCAACGGCGAGAGCGCTGTCGTCACCGGCGGCGGAAGGGGCATCGGCGCGGCGATCGTTCGCCTGCTCGCCGGACGGTACGAACGCGTCGTCGTGATCGAGACCGAACCCCCCGGCCGGGCACTGCTGGACGCGGCACCTTTCGTCCACGTCGTTACCGGGTCCGCGGCCGACGATGCGGTGACTGAGCGGGCGGCCGCGCTGGCCGAAGAGGCCGCGCCGCTGACCGGATGGGTCAACAACGCCGCGACGTTCCGCGACCCGTCGCTGCTCGAGGCCGGTACGCCGGACTTCGTGGCAGCCGTCCAGTCCAATCTGGCACCCGTCATCAGCGGGACGCGAGCCGCGGTCCGTGCGTTCCTGCGCTCCGGAATCGAGGGCTCGATTGTCAATCTATCGTCGCATCAGGCCGCTCGGGCCGTTCCCGGTGCGGCCGCGTACGCGACCGCCAAGGCCGCGATCGAGAGCTTCACCCGCGCGGCCGCGGTCGACTACGGGCTCCTCGGCGTCCGGGTCAACGCCGTCGCACCTGGAACGGTCCACACGTCAAGGTTTGACGAGTACCTCGCCCGGTTGGATCCGAACCAAGCCGAGGCCGTGCGCGGGGAGCTGGCCCGCGTCCACCCACTCGGTCGGATCGCCCAGCCGGACGAGATCGCGAGCGTCGTGGCGTTCCTGCTCTCCCCCGCCGCCCGCTTCGTCACAGGGACGGTCCTCCCGGTGGACGGCGGCCGGTCCGCGCTCGGCATCGACCCGGAGGCGAAGCCAGCCGACCCCATGGCCGTGTGACGGACGCACGGTCGCCACGCGTCCGGTCAGTCCTGGGCAGCGGCGCCAGAGTTGACCACCAAGGTGGGCGCCCGGCACCCCCGGACGCCGGGCGCCCCTCTCATCAGCGCAGCGTCCGGAAGAACTCACGAACGTCCGAAACCAGGAGGTCGGGTGCCTCCATGGCGGCGAAGTGGCCGCCGCGGTCGTACTCGCTCCAGTGGACGACGTTGTTCTCCCGTTCGGCGATCGCTCGGATCGTGGTATCGCCCGGGAACAGTGCGCACCCGGTCGGCACGCCGGAGCTCTGCAGCTCGGCGCCCCACTGCTGCGACTCCTTGTAGATCCGGGTCGAGGACGCGAACGTCTCGGTGAACCAGTAGATCGAGACGTTGGTGAGGAACGCCTCCTTGTCGACCGCGTCCTCGGGCCGCTCCTTGGCTGGGTTGCTGAAGTTGTGGAAGATGTCGGCCAGCCAGCACAGCAGCCCGGCCGGCGAGTCGTGCATGCCAACGGCGAGCGACTGCGGGCGGGTCGACTGGATCGCGGCGTAGCCACCGATCGCGTCGAAGTTCTGCAGCTCAGCGAACCGCTTCTGGTCAGCCTCGTCGAACGTGCTCGGATCGGCTCCCCACACGGCACCGATCGTCAGCAGACCATTGACATGGACGCCGACGACGTGCTCGGTGTCGACCCGGCCGAGCTGCGGACCGACGATCGAGCCCAGGTCGCCACCCTGCGTGCCGTACCGGTCGTAGCCGAGCTTCGCCATCAGCGCGGCGAACACCTCGGCGTACCGGTCGCTGTTCGCGTCGCCGACCCGGCGCGTCGGTCCAGAGAACGCGAACCCCGGCGGCGACGGGATCACCAGGTGGAACGCGTCCCGCGGGTCGCCGCCGTACGACCGAGGATCGCTGAGTGGGCCGATCACGTCGAGGAACTCCACGAACGTGCAGGGCCAGCCGTGGATCAGCAGCAACGGCAGCGCGTCCGGCTCCGGCGAGCGAACGTGCAGAAAGTGGACATCCACACCATCGATCTCGGTGACGAACTGGTCGTAGTCGTTGAGCCGCTTTTCCTGGGCGCGCCAGTCGTACGTCGTCCGCCAGTAGTTGGCGAGCTCTCTGAGGTAGCTGACCGGAAGGCCGTAGTCCCAGCCAACGTCAGGCAGCTCGTCCGGCCAGCGGGTGTTGGCCAAACGGACCTTGAGGTCGTCCAGCTTGGCGTCAGGAATGTCAATGCGGAACGGACGGATGTCCTGCTTGTTGATCGTCATGGTGCGAGGCTATGGTGAGCCTAGGACAGAATCGGTCCTAAGTGGCGGCAGGAGCTGGTGCGCATGGCGGAGACATCGGCGCGGTTGCTGAAGCTTCTCTCGCTGCTGCAGACGCCTCGCGAGTGGTCCGGCGCCGAGCTCGCCGAGCGGCTGGGTGTCACCACCCGGACCATCCGCCGCGACGTCGAACGGCTACGGGAGCTCGGCTATCCGGTGCACGCCTCGCGCGGTACGGCCGGCTACCGGCTCGGCGCCGGCGCGTCGCTGCCTCCGCTGCTGCTCGACGACGAGGAGGCGGTCGCGGTGGTCGTCGGTCTGCGGACGGCCGCGGGCGGGTCGGTCGCGAATCTCGAGGAGCCGGCGCTGCGAGCGCTCGCCAAGCTGGAGCAGGTGCTGCCATCACGGCTGCGGTATCGCGTCAACACCCTGCACACCGCGACCGTCCGAGCTGGTGACGAGCCCGGACCGCGGGTCACCGCGGACACACTGATGGCCGTGGCCGAGGCGTGCCGCCGACGCGAGCGGCTGCGCTTCGACTACACCGACGTACGCGGCGCTGAGTCCGTCCGCACTGTGGAGCCGCAGACGCTGGTCAGCTTCGGCCGGCGCTGGTACCTCGTCGCGTTCGACCTCGACCGCTCCGACTGGCGTACGTTCCGTGTCGACCGGCTGCGACCCCGTACACCGACCGGGCCGCGCTTCCAGCCACGTCCGTTGCCCTACGACGACGTCGCGACGTACCTGGCGCGCCAGCTGTCCCAGGCGGCCTGGCCTTACCAGGCGACGGTGACGCTGCACGAGTCCGCCGCCGTGGCAGAGCGGGTGTGGCCGGGCATGGGGGTCGTGGAGGCCGTGGACGATCACAGCTGCCTGCTGCACGTCGGCGCGGACAGCCCATGGGCGCTGATCTGGATGATCACCTCGGTCGACGCGGACTTCACGTTCACCAATGGGCCGCCCGAGGTGCGTGCCGCGTTGCGGGCGTTCGGGCTGCGCTGCATCCGCGCCGTCGACGGCCGGCGGCGCAGCACTCGTTCGTCAGCGCGGAGCTGAGCGCCTCCGGCGACGAGGGCGAGTTTGAGCTGACTCTCGTCCTCGCTGCCGGGGCTTGGCGGTGAAGATCACCATCTTGAGATCTGGCCAGTCTCCTTATGCAGCCTCGCAGATGCACAGCTGCAGTGGCGAGTCCGAGCCGAATGGTCGACCAGACCAGTCGCCGAAGCGTTGGACGAGCCGAAGGCCGCCGAGCGTCACCAGCAGCGGCAGTTCCTGGGGGAAGATGCTCCTGATCTCGAGCGGTGCGACGACGAAGTCGGGCTCTGAGTCGGTCGACAGGTACCACGTCCCGCGTGTCACTTGCGCAGACGTGTCATAGGTCTCAGCGACGTCGATCCTCACGGTGCCACGGCCGGGATCCACGAACGACAGGTTGCCTCGGGTGCGCCGCACACCGTCAGCTTGGGCGAGGAGCTGCACGCTCGGGTTGAAAACATCGAAAATGAACTGCGCCCCAGGTGCCAGGTGCTGTCGAACTGACCTGAAGCAGGTCACCAGATCCTCGGCCTGGTGCAGATGGAGCAAGGAATTGGCCGGGATGAAGATGAAGTCGAACGTGGCGCCCAGATCGAAGGCCCGCATGTCCCCTTGCAGCCATTCCACCGCCACGCCCTGCTCGTCAGCCTTGCGCTGAGCCTCCGCCAGCATGTCGGACGAGGAGTCCAGCCCGACGCACGGATGGCCGTCGCAGGCAATCGGGATGAGTTTGTGACCCGTGCCGCATCCAAGCTCCAACACACGTCCGCCTCGCCGATTCGCCTCGGCCCGGTAGAAGTCGACCGCTGGTCCACCACCTGGAAACATCAAGTCATACAGCCTCGCGTGCGAGTAAAACGCTTCACTCATCGGCCGTTCCCCTCTCCCGATCGCCCGCACTTCGTGGTGGCCCTCATTGAAGCGTGTACACCCACGGTGTGTCTCCGGAATAACGTCCGCCGCCCACCACGCGTCCGACCGTGCGGTTGTCCGCGACGACGCCTGACCCGATGTGGCGTGGTCTGGTTCGGAGTGGGTGCGCTCGCGACGTTCGTAGCGGCTCGGCACTAGCAGAGCCCATTACGATGGTCCACGGTGAGGCAGTGCGAGAGAGGTCGACAGGTGACCGAAGCACAGCGGATCCTGGACCGGCTCGGGATCGCCGCCGAACGCATCCACGCCATCCCCTCCAATCACGGGCCCGAGGGCAACGCGAACTGGCATGTCTGGCCGGTGAAGGGTGAGCGCTTCGTCCTGCGCCGCTATCACGTCGGGACTACACCGGACGACCTGCAGTACGAGCACGCGATCCTCGCACATTTGAGCAGCGAAGGCTGGTGCGTGCCGGAACCGCTCGCTCCGGCTGTTCACGACCGCGGGCGCTGGTACTGCCCTACTCGCTACGTCGCAGGCAAGACCCGGAGCCGGGAGACAGCGACGCAGCGCCGTCAGCGCGGTGCCGATCTCGCGCGGCTTCACGTCGCACTGCGTCCACTAGCGGCACGCATCGGCCAACGCGTCGGATGGCGCCCGCTGGACGAAGGGCTACCGGTCATGACGCCGGTCGACTGGCTGGCCGGACTTGATGCCCTCGAGGGTGCTCACCCTCAGTTGGCCGAATGGGCGGCCGTCGTCGCAGATGCCATGGCGGATGAGCTCGCAAGACTCGATGGCGAGCTTCCCCGCACAGTGCTTCACGGTGACTTCATGGCCGAGCAAAACGTGCATTACGACGGTTCCAGGCTCGTGGGAGTCATCGACTTCGGTGTCGCCCACCTCGGCACCAGACCGTACGACCTTCTCGCCGCTCGCTGCTACCGCGCTCCAGAGGTGTGGGCGGCCTACGTCGAGGAAATGCGTGCTCTTGGATGGCCGTTGAGCGAGTCGGAGCAGGCGGCCGTCATGCCGATCTACCGAGGGTTCCGTCTCGGCATGGTGGCCTGGCAGCTCAAGGCCGGGATGCGCACCGGGCGTTTCGACACCCAGGCGATCGAGACGCAGTTGGCCCAGACCGGAGTCACACCGTCAGGCACCATACAACTCGCGGGTATCGAGCAGTGGCTTCGCAAGGAGGCCTAAGGCGCTCACCCGCCTCATGCGGTTGGACAGCACCTCCGGGTCTACGCCGTCAAGGAGTTCCACCGCGTGCCCAACCGTGACGAGTACAGACGCGGTTGGAGGCTGCTTCAAAGCTCGCTGACTCAGACCGTCGGGCAGCATCCGATCGCCGCGCAGCATACGCAACTTTTTGCTGTATCCTCGTGCGGGCGATGCTGGCCGCGGGCCACGGAAGACGTGACTGTCACTGCCGCCTGCGCTCGTGGCGCGTGGATACGAGGCCCAGAGCGCATCGGTATCCTAACCGCTGGCGATCGTCGCGCCGTACGTCCAGGTTCCGGTTTCCTGACGACCGAGGAGGAGTTGTGTCTCGAGTACGGCTTGCCGGCGTACTGGTCATCGCACTCGCCGTGGTGGTCGGCTGCTCGCTGTTCGGACGCGACAGCGACGACCGGTTCGTCGACGTAGGCCGTCCCAAGGAGTCACCGTCCGGGACCTTCATCGCGTCGTTGGAGGAGGGCCCGGAGCAGAACGGGGTGGAGACGCGAGTCGTGGTGATCAGCGACGCCAACGGGCGGGAGGTGTTCCGCGACGACTACGCGTACAGCACCCGGCACGGCGTCAGGGTCACCTGGCTGTCATCGGCCGATCAGCTGTGGATCCTCTCCTCGGACGTCGGGACTGCCCACGTGGACCGGCAGGAAGACGGGACTTGGACCAAGACCGCGATCACACCGGAGACGGCCGACACCGTGCCGGAAGAGATCGCCGAGCTGCGATGACCCCGTCGTCCACGGAACTAGTCAGCTGCCGGTGCTTTGGGTAGCCGCTGATCCCTCGCCGCCAGATGGTCGGGGTGACAGCGGTGACCAGACGGCCGAACAGGAGCGAGGCGTAGCCGAGCAGGGTTCGCATCTCGGTCGTTCGAGCAGAACGGCGACGGGAAAGCAGCCGACGAAGGCGTAGGCCAGAATCCCGGTGAGCAGAACTGCGGTCGGACGCGCCCACCACGGGCTTAACCTCGCTGGACGTCGAGACCGTGATGCCGGTTGACATCCTCACTGCGGGGTGCTCACCTACAGGCAGGCAAGTCACTGGCAACAACAGCCGAACGCGACCCGATGCGAAGAGGACGAAGCTAACGATACCCACCACGCACGGTGGCTCAGGTGTAGCGATCCGACAACGCCACCGACTCGACAGGCGGAGGTTGGCGGGTGCGCCACAGTCGACTCGCGTCCCGTCGACTGGCTCTCCGACTTCCCAGCGGACTACGACGACAACGAATGCAAGCGCGAACGCATCAACTGCTTGCACGAGATCAAGCCCGAACGGGAGGGTCCATACCTGCTGCGCTACATCGAGATCCGCCCAGATGGCGCCAAAGGCTGTCTCTAGGAAGTGCACGCGGACTGGCCCCTGAGCCCTCTTGAGATACCGGTGGGGATGGAAGTCTGACGCCGACTAGCTGCCGTCGTCCTGCCCGTACAAGTACCCGTAGCCGTAGCCGTTACGGCCAGCTGGTGCCATGTCCAACACGGTGCCCAGCAGATTCCCGTCAACGTTCGCCAGGCTCTCCTCAGCGTCCCTCACTTGAGCCCTACTCGTGCGGCCGCGGCGCGCCACCAGCACCGCCCCATCGCACAGCTTCGTCGGCAGCGCCTCATCCGTCACCGGCAGCTGATCACCTGACCCAGGGACGCTCGCCCAACCAGCACAGTGGTGAGCCCGGCCGCCCCCCCTCGATCCTCATATGGTTCGCCAGCTCCGGCCGTCGAAGGGTCTGCGCACGCCCGGGGATTGTGCAGCAGCCGCTACCAGCACTCGTACACGCACGGCGACCCATAGGGTCATCACAGGTGATGACGCAGTGCGCGGCTGAAGGCTGTAGCGAGCTGGTGAAGGTCGTGGGCTGGCCCTCTTCCGGGATCTTCAGGATCGGGGAGCTGATATGAATCATGGGGTGCAGTGGTGGACGAGACTCGCCCCAGAGGTGCAGGCCGCGCTCGTGACTGCGGTGGCTACGGGGGTGGTGGCGCTGCTTGGTGTTGCTGGCACGATCCTCGCGGGCATCATCAGCACGAGCCGCCCCCAAAAGGCGGCTCTGCACCAGTTCCAGTTGCAGGCCGAGCGGGAGGACAGGATCCGCCGCGAGGCAGCGTTGCGGGAGGACACGATCCGCCGGGAGCAAGCCCTGCAGGCCAGTCGCGACGCTGCCCGCGAGGAACGTAAGCAGGCGTACGCCCGGTTTCTGGGCCTGGTCTGGAAGGTGGATGCGATCAAGCTGGGGGAAGATGCGACACCTGAAGAGCGCCGACGGTGGAATGAGCTGAGGGAAGAGATCACCGACGTCCTGGAGGTGATGGACCTTATCGCTCCCGCCGAGATTGCCAAGGCCGGCTACAAAACTATTCGCCGAACTCGTCGGCGGCCGCGATGTGGATTTCATGGACGCGGCGTATCGGTTCAAGGTACTCGCCCGCAAGGACCTCCGAGGCGACCGGGACGAGTCCACTGAGACCGTCAATGTATGCGAAGCGCCGGATGCACCAGAGCAAGGATCCGAGCCGACGTCACAGACCTGAGCGTCACCGCTGACGCGTCGCCCGGCTCGACGTCCTACTAGAGCATCTGGAGCAGCGGTGACAGCGGTCGTCGTGGGTTGGTTGTTGATCTGCGCGATCGTCATCCCCTGGACGTCGCAGGCCTGCTCCACGAACGGCGCAGCATCCGCCGGGTGAGGGAGGATCAGGATACGCTGCGGCAAATGCGGGACGCTCTCAACCGTCACGCAAAGCAGCGGCAGAAAGCGGAACTGTCCTGACTAGCCAGTTCGACATCCACACCGGAATCGACAGGATTGTGCACGCCCTCGCCTACCCGACCCCACCTGTGAGGAGAGCAGGATCGAGGCGCGCTGCTCCCTCTGCCAAGCCTTCAGCAACAACCCCGACGAGCTACGCAAAGACAAGGACAACCACGCGCCGAGCTGCCCGTGGCGGCTGGCGAACGAGTACGTGCAGCCGACGCTTACCGACTGGGCAGAGGAAGCATGAGGCGCATCGCTGCGGCGGCCGTGCTGCTGGCCGCGGTCACGGGCGCGCCATCCGCCGACCAGCCAGCCACCAACGAGCCGGCAACGACCCAGCCCGCCTCAGGGCGGGGCTGGGCGCCAGTCGTTCAGGTCGTCGGCGGCGACACGGTCAAAGTCGAGCGCGACGACGAGACCGTCGCCCTGCGGCTGATTGGCATCGACACCCCCGAAAGGGCCGAGACTGAGCCGCCCACCAAGCCGCGATATGTACGCGGCCAGGAACCGGAATGCCGGTACGGCGGTTCTTGTCCTTCGCCACGATCACGTCGGTGTGGTGTCCTGGCACGATCGTAAACTCACCTGCTCGACGTTGCGCCACTTGTACAGGCGGCCGTCTCGATACAGCTCGATGAGTGTCACGGTGTCGACGCAGAGTTCCACAGGCTCCATGACCACATGTTCGACAGCCGCAATGATTTCGTCCGCCGGCGGCCGCAATATCGTCGCCGCTGGTCTCGTCAGTGGACTCAACCCCTTGCACGGTCAGGTGCAGCCACTCCAGAGGATCGGCTCCAACGGCAGGTGTGCGACGGAGCGACGATTACGGTGCGCAGATCCTGTCTTGTCGGGAATCGGAACCATGCGCACAATGGCACAGGGCACAAGGAGATCGAACCGGCGGTAAGTGGGTCGCTGTGCGCGGAAGCGATCACCTGCGTGCCTACAGCAGCGCGGTCGAATGCGATCGACCGATCCAGGACGAGACGCAGAGCAGTTCGAAGACTTACCGCCTGTGACGATTACAGTGTCGGATGATCATGAATTGCAGTTGACGCTACCCGCCGAGAGGCTTCAAACCGGGGATCGGTCCCGTCACCGACGGGCTGGAGTCCGGCGCGCCGCTTAGCCTCGGCCCCGGTACAGGCGCCCCACAGGCCCGCACCCCGGTTCTTGACGGTCTCTCCCCCGGCTCGACTTTCATCGTGTCGCCGTCGACCACCTCAACCACACGGCCCCAGCCCCGCTCCGAGGCGGGCTCGGTCGTGGCCAGCGGCTGCAGAACACCGCCGGCATCATCCAAGGAGCGATCGAGCGCTTCACTCTCCTGTCGAGGACCGCCGGTCGGTTCCTCTGGCTTCGCGAGTACGCCCGACAGGTCGGGCCGACCATCGTGGGAGGGCCACCCCACCGGAGACGCTTCGGGACGGCATCCGCCTGGTCGATCTCACCTTCAGCTACCCCGGACGCGGAGTCTCCCTCGCTCGTCGACGTCAACCTCCACCTGCCAGCCGGCTCGGTGGTCGCCCTCGTGGGGGAGAACGGCGCCGGGAAATCCACCCTCGTCAAGCTGCTCGCCGGCCTCTACCGGCCCACGAGCGGCCAGATCCTCGTCGACGGATCGACCTCACCACCCTCGACCTCACGGCCCGGCGGGCGCGGCTGTCCGGCGCGTTCCAGGACTACGCCAAGCTGGAACTCCTCGCCAGGGAGTCGATCGGCTGCGGCGACCTGGGACGCGTCGACGACGAGCAGGAGGTGCGCCGCGCCCTGCGCGACGCCGCCGCCGAGGATGTCTTGAGCGCGCTGCCTGCCGGCCTGGCCACCCAGCTCGGCCCCACCTGGCCCGACGGCGTCGACCTGTCCGGCGGCCAATGGCAGCGCCTCGCCATCGCGCGGGGCATGATGCGGACCGACCCGCTCCCGCTCATCCTCGACGAGCCCACGGCCGCGCTACCGCTGACGAACACCTGGCCAGGACGGGCAGACACCCTCGTCATGGACCGCTTGACAGTCCCCAGTTTCGATCGTTGGGCGACACCGCGTGGCGGGGCTGGGACGATACGGGCGTGACCACAGAGAGCTCGCCTGACGTGAACGTGAGCGCGCTAGCGATCAACGTCGAGATCCCAGAGCCGTTGCGGTGGACGGACTCCCGACGGGGCGTGGAGTTCGTCCTCACCACGCTCAACGTGCGGCTGTTGCCGGACGGTCGGCTGGCCGCCAAGGCCTACGGCCGTCCCGTCGACGGCGGCCGAGGCACGTACACGTCCTTCCGCGTGCCCGACCGCCCGGAGCTCGCTGACCTGGTCAGGAGGGCGGCCGACCGGGCGGCGCAGCTTTGGGCAGCCCACCGCGGCATTGACTAAGACGACATCCAGCTTTGACGACGACAACACCTGCCGCAACGGGCGCCACCACGCGGCGACCACGGTGAAGCGGCGACCCACCACGCGAGCCGCGTCTCTCAGCGCCCCTGTGGTCGCACGGTCAGCTGACGGCAGTCAACCGTGACCATGCACGACTCAGCGCATCCCCACGACGCGCACCTGCACCCAGTCAACCGTCAGCACCCGGCCGAGGTTGCACAGCCACTCAGGCCACGCCCACGCAGGCAACAAGTGGCCGCGTGACCCAGGACTGATTAGGCGGAGCAACGATGGCATACGCAGAAAGCGTCAGGGCTATGGGGTGCACGGTGGCGTGGCCCAGACGGCACCCTTGTATCCAAATCCGGATTCCGAACACGCAAAGAGGCCGAACGATACGGCCGCGACCAAGAAGCCGCCACTCGAAACAACACCTACATCGACCCTCGGGCCGACCGCATCACACTCACGGAATGGGTGAACCGATGGTTCCCATCACAGACCTAGAACCAAGCAGCCACAGCTCCTAGCGCTACATATCGAGGTTCATATCCTCCGAGTTTGGTGACCGTGCGCTGCGATCAACCTCCGAAGAGATCGCAAGGTGAGCTACACACCGCCAGTGGGCCGTGGCAGACCTCGCCTCACAGAGAATGCCTTCCCGGCAACATGGCTGCCCATCCTTCCTGGACTTACGGCGCACGGCTTGCGCCACGGACGCCAGACCTGGATGGACGAGGCCGGGATCCCGTACGTCCTGCAGTCGGAGCGGATGGGCCATGAGGTACCCGGTATGCGAGGGGTCTCCAGCCACATCAGCGAACGCATGCGGGAAGGGTGGTGAGCGCCCTGCAAGATGCCACGGTTCGGCGCCGTAGCAACCCGATCAGGGACGGTCGCCGCCCACCGTTTCGCCGACCCCAACGCGACCCTCTGGACCGGCCAGATAGAGCAGGCTCTAACAAGATCCGCTCCCACCGGACTTCCGAAAACGGACATCCAGAGCTTGAAGCTTGAGCGGCTGGAGCCGGCATGGCTCCCTGACCTGCGGGAACACTTGTCGGGCTGGCCGGATTTGAACCGACGACCCCTTGACCCCCAGTCAAGTGCGCTACCAAACTGCGCCACAGCCCGGTGCTCGATGTCGACGTACGACCCGAGCGATTTGCAACCTTACCGCAGGTCCACTCCCTCTCCGCAGCCTCCCCAGCCGAACACCCATGCAGGACGTACGTGAGGGCTGGTCGCGGCGATGCCGATCTCGTCGATCCCCGACTGGCTCCCGAGTTGTCCGGATGCACCGATCACGCCACTAGCGACGACGCTTCCGTTTCGGTCGTACCCGTTGCGAGATCACGATCGGCGACCCGGCGAAGCCGAACTCCTCCCGCAGGCGCCGCTCGATGAACCTGCAGTAGGCGGGTTCCAGCTCCCCCGTGGTGAAGAGCAGGAACTTGGGCGGACAGGTCTGCGGTTGGGTGCCGAACAAGATCCGTGGCTGCTTCCCGCCGCGCACCGGGTGCGGGTGGGCGGCAACCAGCCGGCCCAGGAAGGCGTTGAGCTGACCGGTGGGAACCCGGGTGGTCCATCCCTCCAGGGAAGTCTCGATCGCGCGCACGATCCGGTCGACGTGCCAACCGGTCTTGGCGCTGATGTTGACCCGCGGCGCCCACTGGACGCGCAGCTGCCGGTCCAGCTCCTTCTCCAGCCGCAGCCGACGTTCCTCGTCCACAAGATCCCACTTGTTGAACGCCAGGACCAGGCCGCGCCCCGCCTCGACCACGGTCGAGATGATCCGCAGATCCTGCTCCGACAGCGGCTGCGCTGCGTCGAGCAGCACGACGACGACCTCGGCGCGTTCGATGGCGGCGGTGGTACGCAGGCTCGCGTAGAACTCGTGCCCCACGGCGTACCGCACCCGTCGCCTGATGCCAGCCGTGTCGATGAACCGCCAGGTCTTGCCGCCTAGCTCGACCAGCTCGTCTACCGGGTCGATGGTGGTCCCCGCGACCTCGTCCACCACCGCACGCTCTTCCCCAGCCAGCCGGTTGAGCAGACTCGACTTCCCGACGTTCGGTTTGCCCACCAGGGCGATACGGCGTGGCCCCGCCGTATCGACTCCGCTCTCCCGCGGTGTCTCGGGCAGCGCCTCGAGCACGGCATCGAGCAGGTCACCGGTGCCGCGGCCGTGCATCGCCGACACGGGATACGGCTGACCCAACCCCAGTGACCACAACGACGCGGCCTCGGCGTCACCACGCAGGTCGTCAGCCTTGTTCGCCACCAAGATCACAGGTTTGCCAGCGCGGCGGAGGATCCGAACGACCGCGTCGTCGACGTCAGTCGCGCCCACCGTGACATCGACGACGAACAGCACCACGTCGGCGGCCATCACCGCCACCTCGGCCTGCGAGGCCACCCGCGCCATGAAGCCCTTGGCGTCCGGGTCCCAGCCACCGGTGTCGACGAGGGTGAAACGACGGCCGCGCCATTCGGCGTCGTACGTCACCCGGTCCCGGGTCACGCCCGGCACGTCTTCCACGACGGCCTCACGGCGGCCCAGCACCCGGTTCACCAGCGTCGACTTCCCGACGTTCGGTCGGCCGACGACGGCCACGACCGGAGGGCTCGCAGCGGTCGAGCCGGCGGAATCGGCGTCCGACACCGATTCGACCTCCTCCGCAGAGGCCTCAGCCGCTCCACTCATGGCAGATGACCCATTCGTCACGATGTTCCAAATGATCCACAGTCTGCGTCGGCACGCTATCCGCCCGCCTGCCTCTGGGGCGCCCGTGTGGCGAGCGCGGGGCTTCGGCGCCTTTGACCATCATCGCGCGCCGGACAGGTTTATCCGCTCGTTGGCCAGCTGTTCGATGCGATCGATGACCTCCTCGAGATCAAGTTTGGTGGTGTCGAGGAGCACCGCATCGTCGGCCATGGCCAGCTGGTTGGAGT
>DATCKU010000065.1:0-43580 GCA_036564245.1 Actinopolymorphaceae bacterium | reverse complement strand
CGACTCGAGGTGCTCACCGCGAAGCAGGGAGGCTGACGTGACTCCACACAGCGACGTCGACGCGGCGGATCCGTTCCTCCTCGGCGGGACCGAGCTGGGGTCGCGGCTGATTCTCGGCACCGGCGGTGCGTCCAGTCACCTCGCGCTCGAACGCGCAATCCGTGCGTCCGGCACCGAGCTGGTGACGGTCGCGTTGCGCCGCGTGGACCCGGACGCGCCGGGATCGCTGCTCGACGTCATCGAGCGTTGTGGCGTACGGCTGCTGCCGAACACCGCCGGCTGCTTCACGGCCACTGAGGCGGTGAAGACCGCGCACCTCGCCAGGGAAGCCTTCGAGACCGACTGGGTCAAGCTCGAGGTGATCGGCGACCAGGACACGCTGCTTCCCGATCCTGTGGAGCTCGTTGCCGCCGCCGAGCAGCTCGTCGACGACGGGTTCACGGTCCTGCCGTACACCACGGACGACCCGATCCTCGCCTGCCGACTCGTCGACGTCGGGTGCGCGGCGGTGATGCCGCTGGGATCTCCCATCGGATCGGGGATGGGGATCCGTAACCCCTACAACATTCGGCTCATCCGGGAGAAGGTGCAGGTGCCCATGATTCTCGACGCGGGAATCGGCACCGCGTCCGACGCTGCGCTGGCGATGGAGTTGGGATGCGACGCGGTGCTGATCGCGTCCGCGGTGACCCGAGCAGAGCACCCCGAACGCATGGCGACCGCGATGCGGCACGCCGTCGAGGCTGGTCGGTTGGCGTATCGGGCCGGCCGGATTCCGCGCCGGTTGTACGCCGAAGCGTCCAGTCCTTTCGAAGGCATGGCCGAGTTGTGAACGGGAGCAACGATGAACCTTCGCGGCGGCGAGCCGGTCGCGTGGCGGTCGCCATGACGCGCGAGCGGTCAGACCCGGTGGCGCTACCGCGGCTGCTTGTGTTCACCGACCGGACGCAGACACGGCGGCCGCTGGTGGAGACGGTCGCGGCGGCGGTCGAGGGTGGCGTGCGGGGTGTCGTGCTGCGGGAGAAGGACTTGCCGACGCAGCAACGGCAAACGCTCGCGGAACAACTGGGGCGCGTGTTGGCGCCGGTCGGTGGAGTGCTGATCGCGGCGTCGCGCCCGGTCGGGCCGGCCCGAGGAGTGCACCTCGCGGCGCCGGACCCACCAGTTGAGGCACCCGTCGTGGGGCGGTCGTGCCACAACGCCGCCGAGGTCGACGCCGCGTCCGACGTGGACTACGTGACGGTTTCGCCGGTTTTCGCCACAGCATCCAAGCCCGGCTATGGGCCGCCGCTTGGCCTCGACGGGTTGAGAGCGCTGTGTGCTCGTACGCCGGTGAAGGTGTACGCGCTCGGCGGCGTGACGCGCGAGAACGCCGCGAGCTGTCTGAACGCCGGCGCGGCTGGCGTTGCGGTGATGGGCGCGGTGATGCGCGCCGACGACCCCGCCTTCGTGGCGGCCGAAATTCTCGAGGAGGTGTCGGGATGAACCCGCCCGTGGCGTTGACGATTGCCGGTTCGGACTCCGGCGGTGGTGCCGGGATCCAGGCGGACCTGAAGACCTTCGCCGCGTTGGGGGTGTTCGGGACGAGCGCAATCTCGGCGGTGACGGCGCAGAACACCCGCGGCGTGGTGGGGTTCGTGGCGCTCTCGCCGGGATTCGTGGATGAGCAGATCGGCGCGGTGCTCGACGATCTCCCGGTACGTGCCGTGAAGACCGGGATGCTCGCCAACACCGAGATCATCAGCGTGGTGACCGAACGCGCCGCGGCGGGTGACCTGCCGAACCTGGTGGTGGACCCGGTGCTGGTCTCCGCAACCGGAGATCCATTGTCGTTGGACGGCGCGGCGGAGGCGTATCCCAAGCTGTTCGCACACGCGACCGTGATCACCCCGAACCTGCGGGAGGCATCGTTGCTGCTGGGGCGCGAGCTGTCCACCGTCGACGAGATGGTCCGGGCCGCTGAGGAGCTGGCGCGCAGCGGCGCGAGCTGTGTGGTCGTCAAGGGCGGTCACCTGGAGGGCCAGGTGGATGCGGACGGACGCCCTGAGGCCGTGGACGTGGTGTGGCGGGACGGCGAGGTGAGCTACCTGTGTGCGCCGTGGGTGGACACCCGTAACAACCACGGCACCGGATGCACGTTCGCGGCAGCCGTCGCGGCAGGGCTCGCGTCCGGTCACGACCTGTCGGCGGCACTCACTCGCGCGAAGGAGTACGTGACCACGGCACTGGCCGGTGGCGCAGGGTGGCGTCTCGGCGGTGGTCACGGACCACTCAACCACTTCTCCTGGATGTACTGAACCCGGCAGACCTGACCCCCGGGAAGGTCGATGGCTCTCGCCGCCACATGACGCAAGGTGTACGTCACTGGCTCGCGTCTCGACATCGAGGTCCCGTTCGCGGAAGTGGACTTGTCCAATGGCGATCCACCGGTGAGGTCGGCCGATGGGCCACAGCTGGGACGGTTTCGGCGAAGGAACCGGGCGTCAAGGAAGCGTTGGCGTCTATCGCTCGACCGATGGTGGCGAGTGGTCCCGCGTCACATCGACTCGCCCTCTAGCAGGCACAACACCGTGAGGCAGGGGCGGTTGCGTTCCTAGCTGACCGTCGCCATCCAGTACGACGAGGTAGGCTCGCCGGAGTTTTGGCATCGATCGAGGAGGTTGCCCATGCGCATCGGTACCGGGGCTGTCCTGCTGGTCTTGGGTGCCATCCTGTACGCCTTCAAGGTCGACCTGCCCTACATCAACGACGACGCACTCGGACTGATCCTGTCGCTGGGCGGACTTGTCATCATCGTCGTGGCAGTGATCACCAAAGCCGATCGGCCAGAACTAGGCACGAGCATCGGCCTGTTGCTGACCGCCGCTGGCGCCATCCTGGCCGTCGCTGTCCGCGTTGATCTACCGCTCGTTGCCCCCTACCTACTCGGAAGTGCATTCATCAGCGCGGGTGTGCTCATCCTGATCGTGACGGTGGGGACAGTCATCGGGCGGCGACACGTGGCAGGTGCCCGGCGCGGCCGGCGTATCGAGAACATCGGGCTGGTCGAGCCTCCCGAAACCGAGGATCGCCCGATCTTGCGACCGGATCTTGCGGTCATTTCCGATGAGGACGCCGCGAAGGTCGCCCGCTTCCGCAACGACCGGCCCGGTCACGATCCCAGATCGAGGACCAACGGCCTCGGAGGCGCGTAGGCCAGCTCGTCCGGCCTGTCATCAGCAGCAGCGCGAGGAACCTCGGAACGCTGCATCTGCATCTGCACACTCGGATCAGTCACTGCATGTCGAGCCTTCAGCTGGCGCAGTTGTGGACGTCACTGGTCGCAGACGCGATGACGATGTCGGTCTCGCCACCACCTGCGGTCAGGTGGAGTGCGTTGACAGTGAGCCCGTGATCGGCTTTCGCGACGGGCTTCTGCTCGTTGACCACGAGCCGGGCGAGACCGGGCAAGTCGATCTCGGCGTTCACCTCGGCTGTGATCGGGACACGGCGTCCGCCGATGTAGAGCTCGACGTCGGTGCTGCCGGTAGCCGACCCGCCTGAACCACACGTGCTGGTCGACCTGGCGGTCGCCCCCCGTGCGTCGATCACCGGGAGCCCTGGAAGACCGATCCGTACCCGCTCGACCGTTGTGGTCGACGTTGACGTGCCCGGCGCCAGCGTCGTCGTGGCCTTCGGACACACCGTGCCGGTAGTCAGCAGCACGCCCGCTTCGACCTCGGCAAGACACCGCGTGGTGCTGGTGAACGCGCGTGCAGTCCGCACCGATCCGGTGTCAGGCGTGGGGGAGACCTCTACGAGCGACACCAACGGCACTCCGAGCTTCGCCGTCAGTCCGTACGCATGCCCGGTGTAGTACTCCAACAACACGGTCGCCGACTTCGACGACGGCAGGTAGTACGGATCGCCGGCGAACCGCACCTGCACAGGAACTGTCGCAGCAGCGTTCAACGGCTGGTCAACAGACTTGATCGTGCAGCGAGCGACGCCGGAGGAGTTCGTTGTGCCGGTACAGGCCTGCTGGTTCTTTCCCCTGCCCAACGACAGGCGCAGCTTCCGACCTTCGATCGGTCCACCGCCCTTCTCGCGAAGGACCCCAGAAAGGCGGGCTGGTGTACCGTTCGCGACCCGCTTCGGCCCGGAGTAGGTGGTCGTGGTGGGTGCCCGAGTAATGGTGAACGGCACGGTGATGCTGGCAGGTGCGTAGCCGTCTCCGGGATAGCTGACGGTGAGCGTAGTTCTACCTGGGCGCTGTGTCGCCGTGAGTCGGCAGCTGGCCACACCCGAAGCATTCGTCGTCCCGGTGCACGTCTGGCTGCCGCCGCCAGAGCCGAGGGTGAAGGTCAGCCGCGCGTTCGAAACTGGGGCGGTAGGGTCTTGGCCCGGCTTCGGACTGTGCGTGAGCCGGGCAGACGCTGTAAAGGGGCGGTGATACGGCACCTCGGTTGGCCCGTGGTAAACGATTCTCGTGGGCCCCTGCCCTCCGGTGCCTCCTCCATGGAACGCGAAAGCGCCGAACAGCATGAGGTGATCCGAGCAGCGGTCATCCCATCCCCAGCACTTCCCGCCGTCGAAGAGCATGGCAAATGTCGGGACGAGGTGCTCCTGATCACCAAAGATGTAGTCCAGCTTCCGGTTCGGATCCGAGTCTGGATCGTGTGCGAACGTCGGACGGTTCTGGGGGTAGTCCACCTCGAGATAATTGCCGTCGCCGTCGCCTTGCGCATAGAGCTTGTCGAAGTGCCCTGGTTCCCGATTGAGGTCCCCCGCGAGAACTATCGGAACCTGGTGCCGAGACTTCTCCTCCAACTCGGTCACCAGCGTGACCGCTTGCATAGCGGCAATGCCTTCTGTGCGCGTGGCGAGATGCGCTGAACAAGCCCAAACGTCATGCCCGAGGGTTGATTCGTAGGAGGCCAGTGCGCATACTGCGCCGCGTCGGCCACCGTCCCTGGTCGGATACACACGCACGACGCTGTCGCGCACCCGATCTGCTTCGATGATCAGCAGCCCGACGCCGACCTCATTCCCAGAGCCGTTGCATCGCCAGTCTTCACCAGTCTTGGTGAAGTACGCGCGAACACTCTTCGTCCCTATCCGCTCGATGATTTGCTCCCGGGCGTAATGGGTTTGCTCGAGACAGGTCTCGTTGATCGAGAGTACATGGATAGGAAGTCCGTCGTCCCGCAACAGCTCCACACGGTCGATGAGCCGGTCCACTACTTCGTGGGTTCCCTGATTGCCGGTAACGCCGTAGATATTCCAGTGCAGCACCCGAAGCTCGAGAAGCCCCGCATTAGTCGCGAGGTTTGGTTCTGGCGTGAAGGCGCCAGCAACTCTGCTGCTGAGTTCGTGCGGCGGACGGTCCGCGTCCTGAAAGCTTCTTGTGCTCGGAGAGCCGTCGGCTGGCTGACCGTGGCTCGCTTGCATCGTTGCCTGGTCCGCTATACGCCCTGGCGTCGACGTTTGTGCTTGGCCTACGGTCAGCAGAAGTGGGCTACCGATTGCTGCGACTGCCAGAGCAAGCACCAGCCGCTTCGCAACCTTGTACATATCGTCCCCCGCTTGGGTTCACCAGCTATCGATGTACAGGCCACGACAGAGGCTGACGTGGCAGCAACGACGCAACCAGCATGATCAAAGCAGCGTCAACCCTTTCGGATACAGCCGAAACGTCGCCTCGACGCCCAGGCGTACGCCACGTGTCACGCCGTTCATCAGCAGTGCGAAGCCGACACGACCCGTCCTCTACAGCCGCATCGTTTCGTGTGACGTGGCGGATCAGGCATGTCGGTCGAAGGCGCTCGACGTGTCCTGCGTCGACACGCTGTCCACACGCTGGTCAGTCGACAGGATGATGGTTCGTTGCGAGAGCTGCTCCCTGCGCCTGGACTTCGACGGAGTCGAGGGGTACGGCCTGCCCTAGGAGCCAATCCGCGAATCCGCAGCAGCCGTACATCGACATCTCGGTGCGTGATCCGGGGCTCCCGAAGCGTGAGCACCGACAGCCTCGTTGACCCGTGGTCTACGCCATCGTCGGCACCTCGGCCCGGCGATTCGCGCCGTCCAGATCTCGGTGAAGTCTGGTCAGCCCAGTAAGACGCGTTTGACCTTCAATATGACCTTTTGCCACCCGGGTCTGTCCCTTTTTGGCTCCAATGCGCCCAGCATGGGCATGATCTCCAGAATTTTTTCTTCACATCCTCGACCTTGAGGACAAATCCGTCGCCCGGCTTTGACAAGTCGTGAGGAAACCAGCGAACCTCCCGTGATGTCTCCGAATAGGCGCACAGGTAGTCAGCCCGCGCGAACCCCGCTATCGGCAGGACTGGGAGGAAGTGATGATGCGTGATGCAGCCATGAAAGCTGGCGTATACGGTGTCAGCCTGATTGCAGGAATCGGCCTGCTGGCTGGTTGTTCTGAGCCGTCTTTGACGGATCTTTCCCAGAATGCGACCGCGCCACGCCAACTCCATGACCGTCCGCTAAGCGCCCTCTCAGAGAGCTTGGCCAAGCGATTGTATGTGGATCCCACCCAGCAGTCCGCACGGTGGGCCAAAAGGCATCCATCCGACGAGCGTGCCAAGATCATCGAGGAAGCCATCGCCAGCAAGCCCTCGGCGCGCTGGTTCGGCGACTGGAACAAAGACATCACGGCGGAGACGAGAAGCTACGTCGAGGCGGCCGCTGACGCCAACAGCCTCCCAGTACTCGTCGCCTACAACATCTACGGACGCGACTGCGGATCCCACAGCGCCGGTGGGGCCAAGAGCCCGGACGACTACCGCACCTGGATCACGTCGTTCGCCAAGGGAATCGGGTCGAACCCCGCAGTGGTCATCCTGGAGCCCGACACCCTGGCCCAGCTCGACTGCATTCCCGACGAGGCCGGCAAGCAGACCCGACTCGATCTCATCAAGTACGGCGTGGAACAACTGGCCGAGCACGCGCCCCTGACTCTGACGTACATCGATGGCGGCAATGCCAACTGGATCCCACCCGCGACCATGGCCGACCGGCTGGCCGCGGCGGGTGTGGACAAGGCCCGCGGCTTCAGCGTGAACGTCTCCAACTTCTACTCGACGGCCGAGAGCGACCGTTACGCCGGAGCGATCCGTAAGGCCCTGAAGTCCAAGCACGGCCTCACCAAGTCGTACGTCGTCGACACCAGTCGGAACGGCAACGGCTCAGCGAACGGCGAATGGTGCAACCCCGCCGGCCGCAAGCTCGGCACGCCGCCCCGGTTGGTTGGCCTCGGCGAGCCCAAGGAGTTCGAGCTCTGGATCAAGGCGCCGGGCGAATCCGACGGCGCGTGTGGTACCGCCCCCACGACAACGGCTGGAGAGTTTGCTCCGGACCTGGCGGTCAGCCTGATCCAGGGACGGTGATCGGCGTAGGCGTGGTACGCCGGCATCCGTCGGGAGAATCCCGTGACGGTCCTAGGCACTCGACCGCGCGTCGGTTCCGTCTCCATGGCGGCTGCTGGTCGGTTGGTCCAGCGGTGCCCGGAAGAACTCACGAAGCGCGAGCGTCGCTGCACCGACGACTGGCGCTTCAGGCAGTGCGGCCAGCTCGATCCGTACGGCGTCGCGGAGCGCGGGAAAGATGCGACGGCGTACCTCCGCGCGGACCGGCGCGAGCAGCGCGTCGCCGGCGGTGGCCAGCTCGCGTCCGATGAGGATCAGCTCGGGATCGAGGGTGTAGATGATGGTGACGATCCCGGCGGCAAGGTGCCGGGCGACCTCGGCGAAGACCCGGGTCACCACGGGGTCACCACGCCGTAGGGCGTTGATCGCTTCCTCGATCGACGACGGGCCGGCACTGGCGCCCACGTCAGTGCTCGCCTCGCGCACCATCGCGAGCACCCGGGGCACCGAGGCGTACATCTCGAGGCAGCCCGAGTTGCCGCATCGGCACCGTGGCCCGTCGAGGTTGACGCTCAAGTGTCCGGCCTCACCGGCCAGGTCGTGGTTGCCTCGATAGATGTCACCGTTCAGGATGAGGCCGGTGCCAACGCCGGTACCGAGGTTCAGCAGAACGAAGTTGTCGACGCCCTGGCCGGCGCCGAACCACCGTTCGGCGAGTGCGCTCGTGTTGGCGTTGTTGTCGGTGTAGATCGGGAGGTCTAGGTGGTCCTCCAACTCGGTGACCGCTTCGAGGTCCTGCCAGGAGTCGAACGACTGCGGTGCGAGGTATCGGCCGGCGCGTATGCTCACCGGGCTGGGCGCGCCCACGCCGACGCCGACGACCGCAGCGCGTTGCGCTGGTGCGAGATCGGCCAGTAGCTGTTCGACGACCTCCCGCGCGATCGGCAGGGCGAGGTCGCCGCGCCAGGTTCCGCCGGTAGGTCGGACGATCCGGTGCCGGACGCGGCCGGCGAGGTCGACCAGTCCGGCAGTGACGGCGCCGTGCGCCACGTCGACGCCGATGGCGTACCTCGCGGTGGGGTTGACCTCGAGGGAGACGGGGCGGCGGCCGGCCCGCGACGTGGAACGAAAACCGGTCTCCCTGGCAATCCCCGCGGCGATGAACTCGTCGACGATGTGCGAGACGGTTGCGGGGTTGAGCTTGGTCTGCCGGGCGATGTCGACGCGAGCGATCGAGCCTGCGGCGTGGATGGTCTTGAGGATCAGGGCACGGTTGGCCTGCTTGACGCTTCGGTGGTTCGCACCGGTGCTGCCGACCGGCCGCATTGCGTCACACCATCCCCATTCCCTTGACCCGCCTGTGTGGCGGACCTACGTTAACTGCACGAATTAATTGACACAATCACGCAATTATCTGGCTGAGCGTCCCGTTCCGCCGACGCCGCGAGGAGTGACGGGCCGTGTTGCTGTCCTGTGCCGAACAGATGTTGGGCGACCGTCCACTCGCCACGAAGCTCGCCCTCGTTCGAGACGCCGGATTCGACGGGATCGACCTGCGGATGGGCACGCTCTCCGATCCGGATGCTCGCCGTGTGCTCGATGCGGGCGACCTACGCGTCGGTGCGATCTACTCCCAGATCCGGGAGCCGTGTCTTTTGTCGGCGACCGCCGCCGAACGCGCCGCCGCGGTCGACCGGGTGGTGGCCTGCGCCCGCACGGCACATGACGTGGGCGCAGCGAATCTGATCGTGGTACCCGTCTTCGGGCAGCGCAGGCTGCGGCTTCCCCTGACCCATGCACGTGACGGCGCGGCAATACCGCCGAACAGCGATGCACAGAAGGGCAGTGCACCGCAAGGCGAGGCCACGCTGATTGACAGCGATTCCGTGGTCCGCAACCTGGGCTCATGGCGGGCCGTCGAGGTCGGGCTGCTCCTCGCCGGCCTCGTGGAGGTCGCCGAGCGGATCGCCGACCTCGACGTCACGGTGACCATCGAGCCGCTCAACCGCACCGAGACGTACTTCCTCACCAACCCGGCTGAGGCTGCGGCGGTCTGTACAGCGGTGGGATCGCCGAGGATCGCGACGATGGTGGACACCTACCACTGCGCGCGTGAGGGCCAGGACATTCCCGCGATGATCGCCGCCGCTGGTGAGCGCGTGGCGCTCCTTCACTTGTCGGACACCGAACGCCAACTGCCCGGCGACGGTGACATCGACTTCGCGCCGGTTCTCCAGGCCGTATGCGACCTCGGCTACACCGGCTGGATGGGCCTTGAGTGCCGGCCGGTCGGCGGGCTGGACGACCTCCGCCGGTCCGTGGAGTACCTGCGTGGGGTGTGGCCGGCTGGGCCATCCGCCTCGGCCGCCGATGTCGAACGGGAGGTCGGGCGATGACCATCACGGCGGTGATCGTCGGCGCGGGCCGGATGGGGCGCGCCCATGCGGCGAACCTCACGAGGATTCCGGACGTTCGCGTCGTCGGCGTCGCAGACGTACGCCGTGACGCGGCGGACGCGCTCGCGGGCGAGCTTGGTGCGGCGTCCGCACACGACTACCGGGAGCTCGTGGATCGGTGCAGGCCGGACGTCGTCTACCTGTGCACGCCTGCCGGCGAGCACCTCGAGCAGATCACGTTCGCCGCCGAGCGGGGCGTCAACATATTCGTCGAGAAGCCGCTGGCACCGTCGGTCCGAGCGGCGAATGCTGCGGCCGATGTAATCGAACGGCACGGCGTCCTGGCGTGCGTCGGCTACCAGTGGCGCCACAGCCCGGCCACGGACGTGGCAGCGGCCGCACTGGCTGGACACGAGGTGACGCTGCTCGCCGGCTGGTGGTACTGGACGATCCCGCCGGTCCCGTGGATCAGGGATCGGCGAACCGGTGGGGGCCAGGTGTTCGAGCAGGTCACCCACCTCATCGACCTCATGCGCTACCTCGCCGGCGACATCACGACGGTCTTCGCGGCGTACTCCGACAACGTGATCCCGCCGCAGGAGTTGCCCAACTGGGATGCGAGCGCCGTCACCCTGCAGTTCGCAGGCGGCGCGGTCGGCAGCCTGCACTCGACGTACGCGCTCTTTTCCGGGATCCCAGGAGCGAACGGCGTCGACGTCGTCGCACGAGATCTTCTCGTCCGGGTGACGGCACGGTCGGCCACGGTGTTCCGACCCGGTGTCGAACCGGTCGAGACGCCCGCCCGTGAGGGATGGAACATCGACGAGGAGTTCGTCGCGATCCTGCGGTGCAACGATCCCGGTGCGCTACGTGCGACCGCCCGGGAGGCGGCGCTGAGCATTGGCGTGTCGCTCGCCGCCAACTACTCCGCGGTCACTGGTGAGGTGGTACGACTCGCGGACTTCATGGCCGACCCGCCGGACGACCCACGCATCATGCCGGAGGCCGAACCGGCGTCGAGTCGTGCCGTGGCGTCCCAGTAGGCGAACGGGAGGTCCGATGCCTGAGCGGGGGTTCTCGCAAGTCCCGGACGTCTTGCCGAGGTTCGACCCGGCTGAGGGCATGACCGTCATCGAACCGCCTGGGAGCGGCGCTGGCTGGTGGGCGGGGGCGCCCAGCGCCGTGTGGACTGGCTCCGGTTGGTACCTGAGCTACCGGCTGCGCAGGCCGCAGCCAGAACGCGGCGGCACCACCCTGATCGCGAAAAGCGTCGACGGTGCCAACTTCACGACGATCTGGTCCGCGAGCAAGGACGACTTCGCCTCGCCCTCGATCGAGCGGTCCGCCCTCGTACGCGTGAGCGACGACTGTTGGCGCCTCTATGTGAGCTACGTCGATGGCGCGGACGGCCGGTGGCGGATCGACCTGCTGGAGGCGGCGACGCCGGACGGCTTCGACCCGCGAGCTCGGCGTCCGGCGCTCACGGCAGGTGGGATCGGGGTCGAAGGGGTCAAGGACCCTTGGGTGACGCGGTACGCCGGATCGTGGCTCATGATCGCGTCGTACGCGCCGACTCCCGCAGGCGGTGCCGACCGTGTGCGGCTGCATGCCACCCAGGACGTGTACAACACGGGTCTCACGAGGTCGCTCACCGGACTCGCCACGAGCGACGACGGGGTGACCTGGCGGTGGGAGGGTGGCATCCTCGAGCCGCGCCCCGGTCGGTGGGACGCGTACGCCGCGCGCCTCACGACAGTGCTGCGTACCTCCGACGGTTGGCTCGGACTCTACGACGGCAGCGCGGACGTCGCTGAGAACTACGAGGAGCGGTGCGGCCTCGCCGTGAGCACCGACCTGAAGACGTGGCGCCGGCTCGGCGACGGGCCGCTGGTGGGTGCTGCCGGCGGACCGGGCACCGTCCGCTACGCCGAGGCTGTTCGGGAGGCCTCGGGGATCCGCTTCTACTACGAGTACACCCGGTCAGACGGTTCTCACGAGCTGCGCACGTCGCTGGTTCGGGGGGAGGGCGATGACACCACCGGCCTGAAGCGTGCCTACTATTCCTACTGAATAAATAGGTGAAATCGATATTCTGCCACCTGGCCGGCCAGGGGCCGGCACGAGGCGCGGTGGAGGTGACGCTCCGAGGGGGATCGACGGGGCACCGGCGCTGAACGGGCGTACACATCGACGGGCGATGAGATGGAGGGCGAGATGGACTACCGATCGGGCCAACACCAGGCCGACGGGACGCTTCCGCGGAGGAAACTGCTGGAGCTCATCGGGGTGGGCAGTGCCGGCCTCATCGCTGCGTCCTGTGTCGACACCTCGGATACGTCCGAGCCGGGCTCGCGCGGGACGACGCCCGGGCTGTCCAGGACCATCCGCATCCCCGACCCTGCGGTCGAGCTGCCCGCCGGTGACGTCCAGTTGCGCTGGATGGACTCAGGGGACATGAAGGCGCGGTTCTTCGAGGACTTCTTCCCGGCGTACGAGAAGAAGCATCCGCAGATCAGCGTGCGCTACGACGGCACGAACTGGAACCAGATCACCGAGGTCGTCACACTCGGCGTACGCAACGGCACCGCACCGGACGTGTTCCAGCTGCCCAGCCAGATCACCATGGGCATGGCGGTGTCGAACGGCTGGATCGGGGCGTACGACGACATCATCCCGAACTTCGCCGAGGTCAAGGCCCGCTATCCCGCGGGTGCCTTCGCCGACGGCGTCACCGACTTCGGCGGCAAGACGTACGGCATGCCACTCACTGGACAGCAACGGATCAACACCCTGCTGCTCTTCAACGCCGACCTCGTCCGCGACCTCGACGTCGACCTGCACACCGAAATCCTCACGTGGAATCAGCTGCGGGAGGTAGCGAAGGCGATCACGACTCAAGGCGACGGCGCCTACTACGGCATCATCTTCGGCCTCGCCCAACCCGGCGGCCTGTCCGGTCCGGTGAACGCCATGTGCCAGATGGCCGGTGTGGCCGGTGGGGCGGACGGGATCGATCTGCGGACCGGACGGTTCAACGTCACGAATCCCATCGTGATCGAGGCGATCGAGCTGATGCTCGCGATCAAGTCCGACGGCAGCGTGCATCCAGACTCGGTGAACCTCGACGCGCCTGGTGCGCGGGCACGGATGCCACTCGGCCAGGCGGGGCTCATCATCCAAGGTCCGTGGAACATCGTGCCCTGGCGGGACGAGAACCCGGACTTCCACCTCGGGCTGAACCTTCCGCCACAGAAGGATCCGAACGACATCTGGCCGCTGAGCTACGGTCCTGGAGGCTCCAACACCTACGTCTACTCGAGCAAGACCAAGCTCGGCCCCGTGATTGCCGACGTCATGAGCTACCTGTCGACGCTGGAAGGTCAGGTCCAGTGGGGCCTGCGCGTGGGCGCCGCCGATCCGCCGGCCTTCCCGGAGGCGATTGCGAAGCTCGAGATCGACGAGCTGCAGCAGAAGGCGCTCGACCTCGGCACCAAGTACACCGTTCTGCGTCCGGAGCCTGCGGTGCGCAACCCCGACGTCTCCAAGGTGTACGAGGTCCAGGTGCCCGCCACTCCGACGTTCAGTGACACGCTCGTCGGGCTGTTCACGGGGCAGATCCGCGAATCGGTCGAGCAGGCGATGCGGAAGATGGAGGACCGGCTGGAGAAGTCGCTCGAGGACGCCATCGCCAAAGCCCGATCGCGTGGCGCGCAGGTCGACCGTGACGACTGGGTCTTCGACGACTGGGACCCGAGGCAGCCTTATACGAAGCTCTACGAGCGATGAGAACCGCTGGTCTTCTTGCGCGCATGTGGGCGGCACGCCCGGTCTACCTGCTCATGTTGCCGGGTCTCGTCCTCATCGTCATGTTCTCGTTCTACCCGCTCGTCATGTCGTGGTACTACGCGTTCTTCGACTGGAGCGGGATCGACCAGGAGATGTACTTCATCGGCTGGCAGAACTTCACTGAGCTCGCGGCCGACGAGTACTTCTGGGCTGCGTTCGGGCGGACGCTGTGGTTCGCGGGCGTGGCGACGCCGATCGAGCTCTTGCTGTCCCTCGTGCTCGCCATCGTGCTCAACGACCGCGCGTTGCGGCTCGCGCCGCTGTATCGGACGTTGTTCTTCATCCCGGTCGTGACCACCACGGCGATCGTCAGCATCGTCATGAGCATGGTGTTCTCGAGCTTCAACGGGCCGGCCAACCAGGCGCTCATGGCGCTCGGCCTGATCGAGCGACCCATCGGGTTCCTCACCGACACGAAGACGGTGATGTGGACGGCGATCGGGCTCTTCGTCTGGAAGTGGCTCGGCCAGCCGATGATCTACTGGCTCGCCGCCCTGCAGACGATCCCGACCGAACTGTACGAGGCGGCACAGGTGGATGGCGCCGGCTGGTGGTGGCGTGCGGTTTCGATCACTGCACCCATGCTCGCACCGTTCGCGGTCGTCATCACGCTCATCGTGCTGGTGGGGAACATGCAAGTGTTCGCGTTCATGCAGGCGCTGACCCACGGCGGGCCCTACTTCTCCACCGAGGTCATGGAGCTCTACATCTATCGGATGGCCTTCGGCGCCCAAGGACAGGTGTCCACGCAACGGCTGGGCTACGCGTCGGCGGCCGGCGTGCTCTTCGGCGTCCTGCTCATCGTGCTCGCGGTGGCGCAGATCCTCGCCGTCCGCACGTTTCGGCAGGGGTCCAGCCCCGGGGGAGTGGTGCGATGACGCTCGGCACGAAGACTCCGTCGGGCGGGGCGAGCACACGAAGGCGTTTCGGGCGTTGGCCCGCCGGTCCGCTCTCGACCAAGGCTCATCGGGGCAGACGCGCGCCGAGTCGTTCCCCACGAGGACGATGGCGGCGACTTCTCATCTATGTGATCCTCACGCCACTTGCCTTTGTCTGGATCTACCCGTTCCTGTGGATGATGTCGGCGTCGGTCCGGCCGAACGGCAAGGTCTTCGCCGGCCTCGGCCTCTTCCCCACCAAGTGGTTCTGGAGCAACTACGCCGAGGCTTGGGTAGATGCCGAGATCGGCCGGTACTTCATCAACACCGTGATCGTGTCGTTCTCCGCGGTGGCGATCGTGGTCTTCACGACAGCGACCATGGGCTACGCGCTCGGCCGCTGCAACTTCCCCGGGCGGAGGATCCTCGTCGGGCTCCTTGCTGCGTTGGTCTTCCTGCCACAGGGCTACACGATCATCCCGATCTTCGATCTGATCACAAGGCTTCACCTCGACGGTACGTTGTTCGGCATCATCCTCGCCGAAAGTGGCCAGGCGCACATCATCCAGCTGCTGCTCTACGCGGGCTACTTCCGCCAGCTGCCCAAGGAGCTCGAGGAGTCCGCCACGATGGACGGCGCGGGGTTCTTCACGGTGTTCTTCCGGATCTTCCTGCCACTCGCCAAACCAGTGACCGCGACCGTCATCATCTTGCAGTTCATCGCAAGCTGGAACGACTTCCTGCTTCCCCTCGTGCTCACCTTGAGCCAGCCTGAGCTTCGCACCTTGGCCGTGGCGGTGTACTCGTTCCAGGGCGAGAACTTCACGAACTACGCACAGATGAACGCCGCAAGCACGATCAGCCTGCTGCCTGTGATCATCGTCTTCCTTCTGCTCCAGCGCTACTTCGTCGAGGGGATCGCCGGTGCGGTCAAGCAGTGAGTGAGCCGAAATCGGATTCCTCGTTTCGCTGGGGCCGATACGTCAGCAATTCTTGACGATCGCGTGGCATCCTGCTGACAATCGGCGGTCTAGCGGCGTGAATTGTCAATGCGGACTGCGCGGACGTACCATGCGGACTGCCAGCATCTGCTACGGAAACCTGTCTGTTTTCGGCAGCGTCAAAGCATCGTCGTCACGTCGTGCTGCCCTGCCGAGATGTGGTCATATCGAGCACCTGTACCAGCTCGTGGGTCGCGGGTGGGAAATTGTGCTGGTCGCCGGGTCTGTGTTTGACGAATTCACTCGGCGCGGTTAGTTTCGCCGCACATGAGTAACGCAATGTCTGCCGAACCGGCCTCGGTGAGAGAAACCACATTGGTGCACAACCTGCATCGACGTGCAACGTCCCTGCTTGCCGATGTCGCCACCCGTTCGACGATCCCGGTTGAGTCGGTGGTCGAGCTGCGTGACTTCCTCGTCGCGGCCCTGCATCACCACCATGAAAGTGAGGACGACATCCTTTGGCCGATGATCGAGAAGATCGCGCCGGAGGCAGCCGCACCGCTTGCCGATCTCGGCGAAGAGCATGGTGCGTTGGACAAGGCACTGAACCGCCTTTCCGCCGTCGTGGCTCACGAGCCCGGAGGGCGTGAGGCACTCGAAAGCGCCGCGGTCGATGTTCGCGACCTGCTCCATCGTCACCTCGACCACGAGGAGCAGATCCTGCTACCTGCCCTACGTGCTCACATCACTGATGAAGCCTGGACTCGGTTCTCCCAGCAGGTCATCGCGACCGCGCCACCAGACGGCGCCCATCTGATGTTCGGCTTCCTGGACCAGGTGGGCGCTCCGGAGGATGTGGATCTCATCATCGACAACCTGCCAGACCCGCTCCGTGAGGCTGTGCCGGCATTGCGCCAGCAGGGTCACGCGGCACTCAGCACGCTGCAGTCCACTTGAGGGCACCGCGCTGCCAGCACCTCGGGCGCCAGCCACCTTCATGACATTCGTCGAGACGAACGGCGGTGCCGCGGCGCCGGTCCGGTGGAGTCTCTGACCACGAGTTCACACGGCAGTCGTCGTTCGGTGAACTGCTTCTCGTCGGTCGCCTGCATGCGTGCGACGAGAAGCTCGATCGCCTCATGTCCCATCTGGTCCATCGGCTGGGCAACCGTCGTGAGTGGTGGGATCGCGTGTTCGGCAAGTTCGGTGCCATCGAAGCCGACGACTGAGAGGTCATCCGGAACCAGGAGTCTGCGGCGATAGGCGGCCTGGATGACGCCCAGCGCTACCGAGTCGTTGGCGGCGAACACGGCGGTTGGGGGATCGGGCCTGTCAAGCAGCGCCTCGCCAGCGGCCATGCCACCTCGACGATTCAGCGAGCGATCGACCACGAGGTCTCTGTCCACCGTGAGCCCGGCGGAGCGAAGGGCGTCTCGATAACCTCGCCGCCGGCTCTTCGCCATCCCTCTTGCGCCAACGTAGGCGATTCGACGGTGGCCTAGCTCCACCAGATGATTGACCGCCTGCCGTGCGCCCCTGTAGGTGTCGGTCGTCACTCGGTCGGCGAGCGGTGGGTCGAGCTTCATGCCGATCAGCACGATTGGGGTGCCTGCCTTGGCGGCTGCCACGAGGTAGGTGTTGATCGCTTCGGTTTCTGGGGGAGTGACGACCAGGCCGTCCACCTGATGGCTTCGCAGCGCCGTGATCACCTGGATCGCGCGCTCTTCGTCCTCGTCGGTCGAGCTCGTCACGACGCAGTAGCCAAGCTGGCCGGCCCTCTTCTGCAGTCCCTGGGCGAGCTCCGCGGTGAAGGGGTTGGTCAAGTCGGACGTCACGAAGCCGATCAGTCCGGACCTCTTCGTCGTCAAGCTCCGGGCCGCGGTACTCGGAACGAATCCGAGTTCGGCGATGGCCTTTCTGATCCTCTCCCGGGCCGCAGCGCTGACGTACCCACTGCTGTTGACATATCGGGACACGGTGCCCGTGGAGACGCCAGCCAGCTTCGCGACGTCGTACATCGTAACCATGCCGCACTGCTCTCCCCAGTTGTCAGGGCCTGGTTACACACTACGGACCCGGCCACGAGCACCGTCAACGAGCTACGAGATGGCGATCCCTGCAACCGTTCTTCGAGGGCTTGCATGCAGGAGGGGCTTGGACCCACTCGACGTCGCTGACTGAGAAGCTCGAACCGTCGTCGTGGTCCTGGCCAGTCTCGCGGGAGTAGACCCTTGTAGAGAACGAGCCGTTGGCGGTGTCGATCTCGACCAAGCGGGTCGAAGCATGGTCGTGGTAGGTGCTCTGAATCTGGTAGATCGTGTTGCCGTGGACGCCGGAGTCCACGCGGTAGGCGTGCAAGCCCGTGTGCCCAGAGAAGACGAACCGCACGTTGCGGTATCGGGAGGTCAGATTGTCGAAGACATACTGCGGGCTGGTGTCGCCGTACCCGCCATTCGTTTGGGCGATGTCGCCCGACGCAGTGAGGTGCGAGTGGGTCACGATTATCACATTGTGGTGTGGATGACCCGCAACAACGCCCTTTGCCCAGTTGACGACCTCCTTCCTTGGCCAGAGCTCGAGGTTCAGCACCAGCCATTGCAGACCGCCTGCCGTGAAGGTGTGATAGGAGTTGTCGATCTTGTTGCGTTCGTAGACGCGTACCAGGTTGGCGAATCGGCTCGGCGGGAAGAAGGAGTTGAACACCTCAGTGTTGCGCAGGTTCGCATGAGTGTCCTCACCGGGGCACGCTGCGCCACCTTCGCAGGTCGCCGCGGCGTCGTGGTTGCCGATGCTCAGCGAGTACGGAATTCCGGCGTTGTCGAGCACGGCCAACGCATCGCTCGCTCGGATGTACTGGTCGTAGGTGACCGTCTCGTTGTCGATGCGATACCAGTTGACCACGTCACCGGTGTGTGTCACGAACTTGAGGTTCAACGCGTCGGCGTTGTCGACGAGCCACTGGGTTCGCTGCTTGAACCATTCGTCCTCTAGCCGGTACACAACTTCGTTTTGCGTGTCGGGAATGACTGCGATGGTAAAGGTCGTATCGGTGGCAGGCTTCGGTGCCACCACGTCGCCCATCGCAGAGCCGGTCGTCAAAAGAGCTGTGCAGGCGGCCCCGAGCACGACACTGAGAAGTCTCCTGAGCCGGTTCGACCTTGTCATGAGTTCGCCTCCACCCCGTTATCTACCTAGGTTCTTCAGGCTCGGCACCCATGGAACGACGTCTGGCTGGTTCCGCGCGTAGTATTTCTTGAGAAGCTCCAGTCGCGGTGTCGTCTCGTACCGGGTCTCGTCCGCCATGTCGTAGTTGTTGCGCTCGGCGTCCCATCCCTGGTACTCACGCCATGCGTGGTAAGCCCAGCTCCAGCCGTACTGCTCGAAGAACCTGATGCAGTCAGCCAGGTAACGGTTTCCACTGTCGCCGGTCCAACGTGCTGCGCTGAACTCTCCCACGAAGATGGGCACCTTGTACTTGTCCATGTAGTCGAGCGCCGGACTCATGAAGTCGTACAGCATCTTGCGGTCGAAGAAGACCTCGGGTGGCAAGCCTTCCCAGTTTTGGCCCTGTACGAGACCCGGATACTCGGGTCCTAGCGGATAGGCCACACCCTGCTGAGTGAACGCATGCGGGACGTACATGTGCGGTGTGATGACGACTCGGTTGTCCGGGGGCGGCGGCAGCTCGTTGATGGAGGAGAACCTCGTCAGCCACAGGGGCCCACTCGCCGACGGAGAGATGGGAGAGCCGATCAGCACATGCCGCTCCGTGTCGTGTGCCCGGATCGCAGCGGTCAGCCGGAGAGCCAGTTCGTTCCAACTGGCAGGTCCGGAGTCGGCCCGTGCGTCCGGAACCGCCGGCTCGTTGAGCAGGTCGTAACCGAGGATGACCTTTCCGCGATTCTTGTAGCGTTCGGCGATGTAGCTCCACAGCTGTTCGGCAAGGTCATGGAACTTGTAGTCGCTCCAGAGCTCGTCGTCCGGGAAGGTCGTGAAACGGTCTCGCAGGCCGGGCAGCGTGTGTGGGTCGACCACCACGAACAGTCCCAGCCGCTCACAGGTGTCCAGAATCTCGTCCAGCCTGGTGAAGGCCTCCTGGTTGATGGCGTACGGGGGAGTCTTGGACATCATCAGCCTGGACGTGAACGCGACTCGGAGGACGTTTCCTCCCGTGGCTGCGAACGCGGCGAGGTCGGCGTCAGTCACCTCGTCGGAGGTGGTCGCTCCTCGGACCCGACCCCAGAGCGGGGAACTTGGGTTCGGTCGTGGACCAGCTGCGGCCGCCGGCGCGGTCCAGACGCCACCGCCGGTCACCGCCGCACCTAACGTTGCTCCTCCGAGCGCGAGCATCCGTCTGCGAGTCAGCTCCATCGCTCTTCCTTTCGTACGCTCCGGCTAGCCTCTTTGCGTTGCATGATGGGTCGTTGCGCTGACGACGAACGCGACACGTGACGTTGAGCCGATCCGCGTCGACACCCACCGTGAGCCACAGGACACGCCGCTGTACTCGGCGCGGAAGAGGACGATGACTAGCGCGCCCCCCGCAACCCTCTCGCGAACCGACCTTCAGTTCAGACCTTCTTCGTGAATGTGTAACCGGTAACACACCGTACAGATCTGAAACCTCGTCTGCAAGAGCTGGTCAGGGGGCTCTGTCGAAGTTTCCGGAGGAGGACACCAGGTGGAGCGAAGGAGCCGGCTGTCCGGAGGCAACTCCGCGGTTGTTGTCGGTGGTGGCCGGTAGCGTTGAGCGGAGAGCTGACCCGAACAGCGGACGTGGGTCGACGGGCTGTCACGGCTGCACCACGCACCGGCGGGCACGCGGTCTGCGTGGGTGGGCAGAAAGTAGCCATCGTCGTCGACCACGACCCGCGGTTGGACGGCGCAACGGGAGGAGAGGTGTATGACGGACGACCTGGCCGACTTCCAGCAGTTCATGCGACGGCGCGAGGAGGCCGCTCGTGCTTACGTCACCGGCGATCCGGCTCCGTTGGGACGCTTGGTCGCCGAACGATCGCCAGCCACCTTCTTCGGTCCGCAGGGCGGACTGATCGATGGAGCCGACACAGTGTGGACCACCTACCGAGAAGGTGCTGCCGCCTTCGGGCCCGAGAGCGTGACGCACTTTGAAGTTCTCCACATGGCTGCCAGCGACGGGCTCGCCTACTGGGTTGGCGTCCAACGTGCCCGGGTGCGACTTGGCGATGCCGCAGAACCGCGGCCGATGGATCTGCGAGTTACCGAGCTGTTCCGTCGAGAGAACGGTGAGTGGAAGCTCATCCACCGGCACGCGGATCCGCTGGCCGAACCCTAGGCCGTCGAGGCTGGTGGATCGTTTGCCTGGACTAAAGGGTTAGCCGAGCAGCTCGCACCCGTAGGCGGCGTAGAGGTCACGCAGTTCGTCAGGTTCGAAGTGTCTACCGTGTGCAAGGCGTCGAGCAGAGCACTGGTTCGGTCGGACATGACGACGATGTATCTCGCCGGCTCGGGGGCGGGGTTGCAGAAGGTGTGCGGTATGCCGCGTGGTCCGATCACCGCGCCGCCTGCTGGGACATCATGGTCTTCGTCTCCGACCCGCACTCGGAGACGTCCTTCGAGGACGTACCACGCCTCGTCGTCATCGTTGTGGATGTGCAAGGGCGCCATCCACTCCGGATCACCGGACGAACTGCCTTGGACGGTCCACTCGACGAGGACAAGCTTCGAACCGTCCGGCGCCAGTCGTTTGCCGTGTAGGGACGCGACCGCGACAGGTGTGCTCGAGTCGTTCGCCATAGATTCCCCTCCCGGTCGGGTCCTGGCTGTCGACCGTCGTGGCTCGAGCGTATCGCTCCCTGGTGAGACAGGGCCGTGATCACGACGGAGGCTACGGTCGGGCACGTCGTTTGCCCGTGGCGGGGCAGGGAAGAAATCATCATCGTGGAGTAGGAGGCGTCGAACGGACGGCGCGACGGGGGAGAGGTATGCCGGACGATCTGGCGGACTTCCAGCAGTTCATGCGGCGGCGCGAGGAGGCCGCGCGCGCGTTCGTCACCGGTGATCCGGCTCCCCTGGGACGCTTGGTCGCCGACCAGTCACCAGCCACCTTTTTTGCTCCGGAGGGCGGAATGGTCGACTGGAACGCCTACCGGGAAAGCGCGGCTGCCTTCGGTCCCGATGGTGAGACGCAGCTGGAGGCCATGCACATGGCCGCTGCCGACGGGCTCGCCTACTGGGTTGGCCTCCAACGCGCCCGGGTGCGAATCGGCGACGCCCCAGAGCCAATGCCGGTGGAATTGCGAGTTACCGAGCTGTTCCGTCGAGAGAATGGTGAGTGGAAGCTCATCCACCGGCACGCCGACCCACTCGCCGGAACCTAGATCCGTGAACGGGCGGCAGCGACGATCAAAAGCCCGACGAGTAGATGGCCCACCCTGTGACGTGAGCTGGATGATCGCACCGCACCGCCCGCCGACGACTGCCTACGACACCGGTCGGCGTCAGGATCCCGCGTTTCGTCATCAACCAGGCCGCTCCGATCTTGGTACGACGCACGCCTATTCAATGGTCCAGCTGACGCCGTGGGGACAAGGAAATCCAGAAAATCGGTCGGGTCGTAGGCCTGCGCGGGCGCCAACAGCCCGGGCTTGGGCGAGTCGGTCACGAGCCGGCGGGCCGCCTCGACGGCGATCACGGCCGTTGTGCCGTACATGTCGCTGCCTTCCACCACGCCGCGTGCGTGGCTGCCATCGGTGCCGACCGCGATGACGATGACGACGAATCTGGAGGCGCGCCGGTGTTCGGCAGCGGGGCCTTCCGGCAGCTTGTCGATGAGTTCGGGCGTAACAGAACCGAACGCGGCAACGAGTTCTGGCCTGGCCACGCCTTCGACCCAGTTGGCAGCCAGATGGCGTGGCACGGTGAAGACGCCGGGCACGGCGAATCTCGCGACCGGTGACGGCGATGAATCACGGGGAAAGACCAATGACGTACGCCGGACTGGGGCGTCCAGACGCCACTTCCCGCGGTCGTAAACCTCGCCGCCGGTTGTGAGGGTATCCAGGTTGGCCAGCGCCGAGCGTAGCGTCCCACGGCTGGGGCCAGTGGCGCTTCCTGCCAGGTCCAGGGCAATGGTAAGTGACCTCCTCGACCGGTGCGACGCGCGCGCCGACGAGAGAGGCGATCAAGTCGCTGACCAGGCAGTCGTCGTTCGCCCCGGGAACGATGGTGACCCCGGCTTCGCCGGAGAAGTTCTAGAATACCCGCTTGAGGTAGAGCTGCTCGCCTGAGGTGTCGACGTACTGGCAGCGTGCCGCAACAGCGGCGCGGATCACCGCGTCACCGGAGACGATGAACGGCCCAGCGCAGTTGATCACGCGTCAGTTATCCAGACTCGCGGATCAGCTACCCCACCGATCCGACGTAAACTCCAGCTGTGGAAGGTGGCACCGGATCCAGATAGCGGCGTTGGTTCCTTGCCGCACCTTCTTCGCGTCGTAGACGTGCTCCAAGCTGTGCCACGCGGCTAGTCCAGCGGCTGCCGTGAACATCGCGGGTGCGATAGCGCTCAGCTCCTGGCTGGTAAGCGGCATCGGAGCTTCAGACTGATAGCCGCTGAGGTACTCGGCGAACTCCGGCTCGAAGATCTGCTCGACACCGGCCGCATTGTGAAGTTCGAGAAGGTCCTGCAGCCGATAGACCAGGTAGTAGGCGATGTCATAAACTCGTGGACCAATTGGCAAGTGGTCGAGGTCGATGAAGCCTGAGACACGAGCACGATAAAGCAGAATGTTCCCGGTATTGCAGTCGCCATGTATCCGCTGGATAGGAAGATCGGTCAAGCTTTCCTCAAGAGTTTGTTGGAACTCAGGTGTGATACATTCCCGAATCTGCTCTGGCACGTTCGGTTCGCTAAAGTCAAGCGTCATCTTATGGGTGAACGAATGAATCGGCCATGGGCAGCGTGCGAGCTCGCGGTGTAGCTGCGCAATGGCGGCGCCGACAGATTGACAGGTCTCCTTGCTGCGTCGGGCACCCGGATGACCAGTTTCGTCAGCAGGGAGCTGCGGTAGGAGAGAGTAGTTGAATTCTCCGTGGCTGGCGCAGATCCGGCCGTCGTCGGTGACAACCGGGATTGCGACAGATATTCCGTTCGCCTGGAGGTGTTGCAGGACGCGGTACTCCTCGATGGGCCCAACTCCGGGCGGGAACTCGGGAAGTTGCTTAAGCAGAAAACTGCTGCCGTTCTCCGCCGTGACTCTCCAGAGAGGCTGCGTCGTACCTGGAAGTTCGTCGATCTTGTGATCGCCCAAGACGGACGCCCATGGAGCAGTTAGCCTTGTCATAATCTGGATCCTTTCTCGATATGTTTCGTTCTCGGTCAGCGGTAATTCCGAGCTTGAAGTTCGTAAAGCTCAGCGTATTGGCCTTTCGCAGCAATAAGGTAGGCGTGAGAACCGTACTCGGTGACACGACCCTGATCGAGCACGATGATGAGGTCGGCGAAGGCCACGGTGGAGAAACGATGGGTGACGAGGAGTGTAATGCCACCTATCTTACGGGCCTCTCTTGCCGCCGCGGAGTAGCGCTCGAACAGCTCGTGTTCTGCTGCGGCGTCGAGGGCGGCGGTGGGCTCATCGAGTATGAGTACGAGTGGCTTGTCTCGCATCATTGCTCGAGCTGTAGCCAGGCGCTGCCATTGCCCACTGGAGAGGTCAACGCCGCCTGGCCACTGAGAACCGAGCTGCGTGTCGAGCCCGTCGGGAAGATCGGAGAGCACACGGTCCGCAGCCGCCGCCTTCAGGGCCTGGAGGATCCTTCGTTCGTCCTGAACGTGTGCTAAGTCTCCGATTCCTACGACGGATCCGGCAAGGAGCTCGAAGCGTGCATGGTCCTGGAACGCGCCGCTGATCCTGGCTCGCCACTCGGCAAGATCAAGCTTGGAAAGGTCTACACCATCAACGATGATCCTGCCTGCAGATGGCTGGTAAAGTCCCGCAAGCAACTTGATGAGGGTCGACTTGCCAGCCCCGTTCTCTCCGACCAGGGCCACGACGGATCCTGCAGGGAGGTGAACGGAGACATTATCAAGTGCAGGCCTCTTAGCGCCAGCGTAGGTATAGGAGAGATCTTCGATCAGAATGCCATCGGTGAGGCGCCTCGGAGGTAAGGCGGTGCCTCGATGGGCGCGCTCAACTCCGTCAGCATAGTCCAGAAGCCAGAGAAAGCGGCCAGCAGTTCGAATGGCACGAGTAAGGTGATTGACTGATGTCCGCAACAGGCTGCTAATGGTCTGTAGGCGGCTCACGAGCATCAGGGCGAGGACGAAGCTGTCCAGATGCACAGTGCCGATAATCGTGTCACGGATCATCCAGAGGAGCACGACGGCCACGACGCCGAAAAACACGAATGTGCCGCCAAGATCAACGGTACCTTGACGGTATGCTGCCTTGGCAAGCGGTGAACGCCAAGCAGTTACCGCGGCAGTTAGCCTTTGCCGCAGGAGCGGCTCTAGACCGAAGACCCGTATCTCGGCACCTGCGCTGGGAGACAGCCCGAGGCCCCGCAAATGACGAGCAAGTCGGCCTGGGCCGGCTGACTCCGCTTCGGCCTCAGCTCTCCAACGGACGGTCCACCTTGTTGCCGCGACGGAGGGCACTCCTGCAGCTGCGACTAAGAGTAGGCGCCAGTCTGCTGTGGTCGCGAGCGCGATAGTTCCGCCAACGAAAATCAAGTTGCTGAAACTGTTCACTATCCAGTTGAAAGCGTGGCCGAGGGCGCCTTTCTGATCGCGCAGGATCCGGAGCTGGTCCAAGTACTCCGCTGATTCGAGATGATTCAACGTCGGAATACTTGCCGTGATCTTTCCAATCCGTGTATCGAACGCGGCTCCTACTCGCTCGAGTTGGCGATTTCGGGCATCGATACCCAGCATGTCTAGACCGAGCCATATCCCCACCGACGCAGTGAAGGCGCCTGCAGCAAGGACGATCTTGCCGAGATCATGCTGAACAACGCCGACAACGAACCAGGCCAAGTAGAGCGGTTGCAAAAGCTCCAACACTCGTGCCACGGGTTCGCCCAGGCAGGCGAGGGATTGCCAAGGACTGGTTCGTACTGACATCGAGATGACCAGCCACAGAGATCGTAAAGCGATCATCAGATTTCCACCTTCTGCGCTTCGGCATGGCCAGATGCGGCAGTGAATCGGGCGGCTTGCAACCTGAACAGCCGTGCGTATACTCCACCCGCATCCATCAGTTCGGCATGGTTCCCGTCTTCAACGATTCGCGCGCCTGCACCATCAGGATCGTCGAGCACTACGATTCGCTCAGCGTGTCTCACGCTGGATAGTCGATGGGATACCAAGATGGTGGTGACGCCACGCGTTACTTCGAGGAAGCGGTCGAACAGCTCGGCCTCGGCCCGGACGTCCTGCGCCGCCGTCGGCTCATCAAGCACGAGAAGCCCGGCGCCGGCAGAGAGTGCTGCCAGTGCTCGCGCGAGTGCCACTCGCTGCCACTGGCCTCCGGACAAGTCCGATCCCCTGCTGTACTCGGCTGACAGGATGGTCTGCCAGCCGTACTCCAAATCGTCCACCAAATCCAAACCGCCGGCATCTTTTAACGCTCGCTCTGCAATTCTCGTGTCGTCGGCGCAGGTGATGGCGCCGACATCGATGTTGTCCTTCAAGGACCAGTGGAAGCGGACGAAGTCCTGGAAGATTGCGGCGATCCGCCGCCGAGCGGTGGGCTCTGATCCAGGATCGAGTCCGCCAACGCGTACGGTTCCCGAATCAGGTCGGTAGAGGCCGCAGAGGAGCTTGAGGAGGGTAGTCTTGCCCGCGCCGTTGACACCGACGATCGCGACAGACTGGCCAGGCGGAATGTGCAACGTCAGATTTGCGAGAGTCGGCTGTTGCCGTGAGGGGTACCGGAACGTAACATTCTGTATCGTTACTTCTATCGGCTCAGGACGGTCGACTGGCATCTCTCTGGGGCACGCTGCCGGCGGACGAGGGAGGAAACTCAAACCTCGGTCTCTCCGCAGCTTCGCAAGTTCTGCAAGTACCGAGGTAGTCCGGGCAAAGGCAGCGTCCTCATACAGGGCGCCGAACGCTGATAGGGACAAGATTGCCAGGACCAGCGTGACCAGATGGCCGACGGACACGAATCCCTCCCAGGCAGCTTTAGCGAGCAATCCGAAAATGACGAGGTTCGTCCCGAGTACAAGGCCCGTCGCCCATAGCGTGCGCCGTAGGCTGGAGGTTCGGCGTGACCAGACGACTGCCATGGTTGTGTGCCATGTCGTGACGAAACGATCGACTAGCCAGTCGACCAGGCCGTATAGTCGCACCTCTTTGGCTGTTATGTTGTCTACGAGCGTGGACATAAAGTAGCGGGCTCGCCGACGACCGTGGCTCGTCTCCCTCAACATCTCGTCGAAGACAGCGGCGGTCCATTTCCGCATCTCGCGGCCGAAAACTAGCCATCCGGCGACCACGATAATTGGTGCCCACCAGCTCCACGTCATCAGCACTACGACTGAACTGACGCCTGTCAGTCGGGTTGCTGCTATAGCCCACCCTGCGGTGATGCCACTAACGAACAGCCAGTCGTCCAGTGCGTGCGATAGTGCGTCCAGCCTCGTAGATGTCGCTGGCTCCTCCAACCACTGGGTGCCGTATGGGTCCGTCCCAACTTCAACCAACATGTCGGAGACAGCAGCCATGTAGCGCAACGTGATCGCTTCGCCCGCCAGAGTGGAAACCACAGATGTGACCGGACCTAGCACTAGGGCCAAAGCCGTGACTGTGAGCCATGTCCAGGTGCTCCCACCCGACGTGGCTAGGGACTCGACGAGTCGTCCCGTCCCGACGAACGCGGCTGCGCTCGCTAGAGGGCTCAGGAGTGTCGAGACAAGACACAGGGCCGACAGACGGGGGGCGACATGCCAGAGCATACGCACGTGCAACAGGTACCGCTTGACCAGCTCTCCCGAAATGATGTTGAGCATGGACGTCATGCTGCCATAGGTCCGGTCTGGAGCGCCTGACTTGGGCTCACGATTCTTTCGGGAGAGGGCTCCGGCTGATGGCGCCGGCGACTATGAGCTTCGTCAGCTCATCCGTTGAGGCTTGACTGGAGGTAACGGATGCAGCGGCGGGCGTCCGTCGACGGCAGACTCCTAAACAGATACCAGAGGATGTCCGGCCCGAGCCCTTTAGTAATTTGGAACCTGTCGTAGAACCGCTGCGCTTCCTGTCGGAAGCTGTTCGCCATTGACTCAACGCTGACATGCGGTGGTAGATCGGCCTCAGACTCGAACCACTGGGCGACCGAGTGGCTTGCGTATTCTTCCACAGATTCCTCTACCGGCCGGACAAGGATAGGTCGACGGGTCGGGCAGTAGACATCGCCTAACGCGCTTCGACCGATCGAGATCTCGTCGGCGGCGTACTCGGCTAGGATCGGAGCGCAATGGAACCCGTCTCGGTACGTCCCAGTGAGAACGAACAGGCTCGGCTTTGTAACCCAACCGACGAGGGGGAAGCCGTCGAGGGTGATCGGACGGTTGCCTACACGCATCTCGCTGATTCGATGACGGAAGAACTGTTGATCTAGTTGCCGCATCGCACATCTAAGGAGGAAATAGATGTCTCCGAGCGCACCATCGAACTGCGGCACCGTCTCGACGACGTTCGTGGCTCCTACGTACTCGCGTCCGTCTCCTAACGGGACAACATGCAGGCCATAGGCGAAGGCTCTATTCGGGGTGCGCGCAACGCTCGCAAACCCATCGCCGGCCGTGCGGGATGTCACGGCTGCGACACCCACGCCAGCGAAAGTCGGCATCACTTCAGCAGACGGAGCCGCTCTTAGTACCAAGTTGCGAGTCGCCACTCCAGCGGCGACCACGACTGTTTGAGCATTGATTCGAACACCGTTGCATAGTTCTACGCGGGCGGAGCCACCATTCTTGGTTAGTTCGATCGAACTGACCCTGTCGTCGAGGAACTTTGCCCCATTTCGGGTCGCCTCAATCTCCATTACTCGGAGGACTTGCTGGCCATTGACTGCAGACTCCGTTGGAAGATAGATCGCACGCATAGCACGGGACGTTGGCTCCGGGCGGTAGCCAGGAATGTCCGATACCGAGACTTCCTCCCACGGAGCACCGTACTCCTTAAGAGCGTTAAGCACCGCGTCAAAGTTCACCGAATCCAGGTGGCTGCCGCACTGAATTGAGAATAAGAAAGGTGTCGGGGACTACATGTATGGCACCGGAGTGCACGTCCGAGATCTCGGCGCGCAACTTCTTCCAACGCCGGTGGGCCTCAAGACTGATCTCGAACTTCCTGCGCCCGAGGTCGGACGATAAGGTTGACGAAGTCACCTCGCAAAAGCATCCCAGCATGGCCCCGGCGGCACGACTCGCTCCACCAAATCTGCTGGACGGACCCACAACGGTGACCTCACCCAACTTGCGTCGGGCCAATTCGTTCGCAAGGAAGATCCCGAGTGCGCCGTTACCAACAATCAAGATGTCGACGTTTCGATCTGTACCATTCATGCGGATACGCCTTTCTGGTAGCTAGGAAATGTTCGGGAGGTTCTCGGAGAGACCTCACTCGGTAGGCCACAAATGCTTTTCCTTAAACTTACAAGTGCCACCTAGAGATGTTCCCACTTCTCTCGATCATAGCCAAATAGATAAGATCGACTCGGTACTGGTCAATTTAGACAATATCTATGCCGTTCGATATTGAGGCGGAAGGACTTCAGTGGTTGACGTTGAAAAAGCTGCGGGTGCGATAGCAGAACTTCTCATTGCCCTGGGTGTGCAAGACGACGAGAACACGAGGGACACGCCGCGACGGGTTGCCGAGGCGTGGCAAGAAGCACTTGTAGGTTACGAGGAAGATCCCAGAGTGCATCTATCACAAAAATTCAGTGGACCTTCTGAGCCAGGCTTAGTGATGATTTCACGTATCAGAGTTGTGTCCACGTGCGCACATCACCTCTTGCCGATTGTAGGCATGGCTACAGTTGCGTATCGACCGCAGTCCGGAGATAAAGTCGTTGGCCTATCGAAGCTGGTTCGACTTGTGAAGGGGTATTCGCGCCGTCTGCAACTGCAGGAGCACCTGGGCTACGAGATCTCGACTGCTATTCAGCAATCATTGAATCCTATTGGTAGTGCCTGCATCATCAGTGCGCGACACGAATGTATGACCTGGCGTGGAATCGAAGAGGACTCGACTACCACGACGCAGGCATTAGCCGGTGGCTGGCGCGCTGGCGATCCAGATGTGCAAACGGTTCTTGAAGAGCACTACCGATCTGCCCGTGGGGCATGATGAGCTCTGCAAAACGGAGTAGTTATGGTGATGCCTAACCTAAGCATCGTGACAAACGGTGAGTGGAGTGAGGTAGCCGATCTCCTCGAGCATGCATTTGGGCAATCGCTCGGAGAGAGAGCGCGTTCCTTTGAAAAGCTGCTTTTCGATCCGAAGCGGAGTTTGGTTGCTTACGATGGTGCCTGCGGTCCGATTGGACATGCGTCCAGCTATGCGATGCGCATGAGAATTCCGGGCGGGGCTGTAAATGCTGCGGCAGTGTGTTTGGTCGGCGTGCTGCCTACGCATCGTCGGCAAGGGGTACTGTCAACGCTGATGCGGCATCAGTTGAACGATATCTATGAATACGGAAGGGAGCCGGTGGCTATCCTGCAGGCGACTGAGGCCGGGATCTACGGTCGATTTGGCTACGGTATTGCCAGCGAAGGGTTCAGCGTAGAAGTCGCAAGGTGTCATAACGGGCTGCGACCGGTATCAGGTACTGACGAAGTGCCCCTGCGGCCCGCGGTAGCGGGTGAAGTTCGGGACCTAATAGCCGATATCCGGGAGACAGCCCTGAAGGATCGGCCGGGCTCAGTAAAACACGATGCAGCTTTGCGGACTCGGGAGGTCATGGATACCAGAACTCCTGGCCCGAATTTCTCCGGCCTCCGATGCGTGCTCGCCCAGCGCGAGAATATTGTCACAGGATATGCACTATACTGCACTTACCCGAGGTACTCAGTTGCGATTCCAGAAGGCCGGGTCCGGGTGCGTCGGGTTCACGCATTGGACCTAGCTTCCTACATACGCCTGTGGATGTTCCTCCTCGATCAGGATTTGATGGCCCTGACTACACACGATCACCTCCCAGGAGATGATCCACTGCTCAACATCCTTGAGGATGTCCGCGCAGCTAAGGCCTGGCGCCGGGACGGACTTTGGCTACGAGTGGTCGACGTCGAGGCGGCGCTCTCGAAGCGTAGCTACGCCTGCCCAGTGGATGTCGTCATTGCGGTTCGGGACCGACTGTGTGCGTGGAATGCAGGTCGTTGGCACCGTGAGGGAGACCGTCGCGGCGGCTCGTGCAGGCGATGTAAGCGTGGGCCAGATATCGCACTTGACGTCCGTGAGCTTGGTGCGCTCTATCTGGGACGACCATCGGCAGTTGCGCTAAGCGCTCGTCGCCGCCTTCCCGTCGTGGACTGGTGGACAGCAGGTCGCACGCGGACACCGAGGTCAGAGTCAGGAACCCAAGAGCTCCTGCCCCGACGAGGTCGCGTCGACTCACGCGGTAGCCGGTCGCCACTTTCGTGCTCACGCCTGCCTCCTCACTCCCGGTCAGGGGCGGCGGCACCGGGGCTGTCGTGGCCGGAGGGAGCCTCGCGCTAGAGTACTTGTCTGACAAGTAATCAAAGCAGGCATCAGTACACACTAGACAGAGCTACGCGTCGTCTCGGCCGAACTTGGCCGTCGGCGAGGGGAGGTGTATGAGGGAGCAGCTTCGGACCGTGTCGATGGTCGACGCCGTCTTCGAGGCGCTTCGGGAACGCATCCTGACCGGCGAGCTCGGTCCGGACGAGGTGGTCTACGAGCAGGCCACCGCCGAGCATTACGGTGTCTCCCGGCCGACGGCCAAGGCCGCGATCGACCGCTTGGTGAGCATCGGCCTACTCCGTCGTTCGGCCAACAAGTCGGCGCGGGTTCCACGCCTCACCGAAGACGACGTTCACGACCTGTACTTCAGCCGTCTCGTCATCGAGAGCATGGCAGCCTCCTACCTCGCGACTGAGGGGCTGCGGCCTGAGAAGGCGAGAAAGGCGTTACGTGACTTCGACGCCGCCGTCAAAGACGGGTCGGTCGAGGGCATCATCCGGTGCGATGTCGCGTTCCACCACGCGTTCGTCGAGCAGCTCGGCAGCCCACGGGTGTTGCGCATGTACGACTCGATCATCGGCGAGGCGCATCTTGCCATGGTGGTCAAGCAGGTACACCATCTGCTCGGACCCAAGACCATCGCGAAGGAACACCGACAGATCTACGACGCCGTGGAGGCTGGCGACGCCGAGGCGGCACGGTCGCGGTTGGCTGCGCACCTCCACCGATCGGAGCAGGTGATCCGGTCGCACGTCCGCGAGAGCGCTCAGGCGTAACCTCCTGGGTGCGTGCCTTTCTGCTCGCCGATGCTCGATTCCTTTTGGTTGTTCGGCCGCGGCTACCTGTGTTGACAGGCGAGCCATTCCGCCAAAGTAGTCTTGCCCAGACTCACGTCCGGACCGGGCGTGATCGAGGTGTCGGTCAGCTCGGTTCCGAAGTAGCGGGCATGCTCCTCGCTCACGACCTTGCGTGGGTCGTTGTCGGTGGCAAGGACGCGGCGGATCAGTTCGGCGAACTTGATTTTCTCCGGCCCGGCGATCTCGATGACACCGTTCACTGGATCCGATACTGCGACCTCGGTCACTGCGACGGCTACATCCTTGGCGGCAATCGGCTGGAGGTTGGCCGCCGGAACGCGCACGGTGTCACCGTCGGTCGCCGCGTCGGCAGTGGCACGCATGAACTCGAAGAACTGGGTGGAGCGGACGATCGTGTACGGCCGGGAGGCCTTTCGGATCAGCTCTTCCTGTGCCAGCTTGGCACGCATGTAACCGCTGTCGGGCACCCGGTCGGCGCCGACGATGGTGAGCGCGACGTGGTGCCCGACGTCTGCCTTCTCCTCGGCCTCCAGCACATTTCGGCCGGAGGTCTCGAAGAATTCGAGCGCTGCAGCGTCGTCGAAGGACGGCGAATTGGTGAGGTCGACGACGACCTGCGCACCGACAAGCGCTGTATCCAGGCCCTCGCAGGTGATTGTGTCGACCCCGGTGCTCGGTGAAGCTGGCACGGCATCGTGTCCTTGTGTACGTAGGTTCTCGACGACTTGGCGGCCGATGAGCCCGGTACCGCCAATGACTACGATCTTCATGTCCTACCCTCGGATCTCGTGCTTGGTGTCGGTCAGCGCGGCCGTGGCACGCGGCGGCCGCGGCGGCGTGCCAGCTCGTCAGCGTCGACCGGGATCACCATCGGCTGGCCTGGGACGCACAGCATCACGACCAGGAACCGGCTCCAAGCGTCGGGGAGGTTGTTGCCGTCCTGATAGTGGATGACGTCGCCACCGGGCTCCCAGAAGGTCTCACCCGCCTTGACCACCCGGGCTGGCTCGCCCTCGATCTCGAAGACGATCTCACCGTCGAGTACATAACCGAATGCAGGTCCGGGGTGCCGGTGTGGCGGTAGACCCGCACTACCGGGAGGCGACTTGACCAGCAAGGTCGTCACCTCGGCTGACTCGGGGATGAACGGTGGACGCTCGTGCAGCAAGGTTGTGAGCACAGGGGACCTGTCCTGCTTGGCCTTGGCCTCCATGGGCTCGCCACCTCCTCGGCACTGGCTGGTCCTCTACTTCACGCCATCACCAGCCGATCACACCGCCCAGGGAACTTATGCCCAGGCCTTACGTGCGATAGGTGAGTGCGTCGGTCGTCGTCAGACGACAGATGCCGGAATCGCTGATCGCAAGCCGGCAAGGCGTGGCGGCGGGCAGGTAGGACTTATCCGGTTAGTCGGACCGCGCACTCCAATCCGAGCGCGTGGACGAGCGTCTGGGGAAGGTTTCCTCTGAGCTGGCGCTGGACGACATCGAACTCCTCCGCGTACAGCCCGGTGGTGCCGTAGGCGGCGCGGTTCCGTTCGAACCACCGTAGGGCGTCGAGGGCGGCGCCTTGCCGATGTTGGGCGAGCGCCATCATGAATCCACAAGCAGTGAAGGAGCCCTCGGCCTCATGCAGAGGGCGGCTGTCGTGGCGGAACCGGTAAAGGTAGCCGTCGCGCTCGAGTTCCCGAAGTACCGCGGAGATGGTTGCGTTCGTCCGCGGATCGCTAGGTGGAAGGGCACCGCGCACGCCTGGGAGCAACAGGGCGGCGTCCACGCGTCGATCGACCGGGGTTCGTTGCCATGCGCCGTCGGAACGCACGCACGTGCGGGACACGGTGCTCACGATCTCATCTGCGAGCCTCCGACACATGTCGCGATCCGTTTGGTTCGGCCGGATGCCGGCGATGCTACGGAGCCCAGCTGCGCAGATCAGCCGTGAGTGTGTCCAGTACTCATTGCCCAGCTCCCAGATACCAGAGTCCGGCTCCTGCCATCGGGCTTGGATCGCAGCGATGACCATGTCGACTGCCTCGCTGGCTTCCTTTGTCAGCCGGTCATGGCGAGCCGCCTCCGCGAACAGGAGGAGTGCCTCGCCGAAGACGTCCAGCTGGAACTGTGCACCAGCTCGATTTCCCACGACCGCCGCGCTGCCCGGGTAGCCGGGAAGAGGCAAGGGACGCTCGTCAGGAACCTGCTCGCCGGTCACGAGGTACGCGGGCCTGAGGGTGGGCCCGTCGGCGAGGATCCGTTCGGCGACGAACGTGACAGCCATGTCCAACAGGGGATGCGGACCGTGGGCCCCGACGGCCTGACCTGCGTAGCACTGGTCCCGGATCCAGGCGTATCGGTAGTCGTAGTTGCGGCCTCGCTCGGCACGTTCCGGTAGGCACATCGTCGCGGCTGCGACCATGGCTCCGTAACCTGTCGTGAGACCTCGGAGGACGGCGTACGCCTGACGGGCGTCGCGAGGGGCGAGCGTGTCGTCGCAGGGTGGCACGCAGTCGGTCCAATAACGCGCTGTCGCCTCCCACACCTGATCCGGACGTGGGAGGGAGTGATCGAACGCATGGGTGGAGAGTTCCAGCACCAGGTCATGGTGATCCCCTGGGCGAACATCGAGGTCGAGCCGTAGCTCGGCGTTCTCCGGCCGGGCGTCGCCGGCTCCAGCCCAGCGTGCGAAGAGCCTGCCGGTGCGCCAGGTCCACGTTCCGTCGTCGCCGCGGCGGAAGTCCCGCCCCGCCTCCCCGAGGAAGCCGGCGGAGGTGTCGAGGCGCACGGTCAGGCGAGCGGGGCGATGAGGTTCCGTGGCCATGACACGGCGAAGAACGCAGACTCGGGAAGGGTCGCCTGGACAGGCAAGGGCGTCGCGACACTCGATGATGCCGTCGGACGTGACCCAACGGTTACGCCAGATCAGTGAGCCGTCTTCGTAGTAGCCACCCTCGACGCGCCAGGGATCGCGGGGGGTGACGGCGTACACGCCACGTCCGCCGATGAGAGTGGCGAAGACCGGTTCGGAGTGCCAGGACGGAATGCACATCCAGCTGATCTCGCCGTCCGGTCCGACCAGCGCGCCGCGTTCGCCATCCGCGACCAGCGCGTAGTCGCGCAGTGCGTGCGCTGCGGCAGCTGCTTCGTGAGGAGTGGAAATCGCCTGCTCTCCTTGTCTGTCGTGTCGTCGCGGGCTTCCACGTGCGTGCTACCGCGGAACAGCCGGCTCACGTGCTTGAGCGGTCGCTGCCGCTGTGCGCCGACGCGTGTGTCTCACTGCCGTGAGTGCGATAGCGCTCGGCGTCTGCCCAACGCACCTGCAACCCCAGACCCGGCCGATCGGCGGTGGGACGCAAGGTGCCGTCGACCGGGGTCGGAATGCCGTCGAACACCACGTTCTCCACGCGTACGTGGTCGTGGAAGTACTCCAGATGGCGCAGCCGGCGGACAGCGCTGAATGCATGGACAGAGATCGCTGGCGCACAGTGTGCTGACAGGTCGACGTGCTCCGCGGCGGCAAGGCCGGCAACCTCCAACAAGCTGGTGATGCCACCGCACCTCGTGACGTCTGCCTGCAGGCAGTCGACCGCCGCCGCATGCAGCAGGTCGGTGAAGTCACGCGGAATGAAGGCGTACTCACCGGCGGCCACCTCGAGCAGGCCGGGCGCATGCTCGCGTACGAGACGTAGACCGGCGAGATCGTCGGAGCTGACCGGCTCCTCGAACCACCGTACGTCCCAGTCCTCGGCAAGCCGTCCGGCCCAGTACGTTGCGGCCTTCCGGCTGAGTGCGCCGTTGGAGTCGACGAAGATCTCAGGCGCGTCGCCGAGCTCCCGGCGCACTGTGGCGAGGCGTTCGGGGTCCTCAGTGGGATGCCGGGAAATCTTCATCTTGACCCGCGGAATGCCCTGGCCGAACCATCCCGCAAGCTGGTCGACCAGACGGGTGAGCGAGTAGTTGGTGAAACCTCCGCTCCCGTAGATCGGCACGTCGTCGTGGTAGGCGGGGAGTACGCGGGCAAGTGGCAGTCCGAGCTGCTTGGCCTTGAGGTCCCACACCGCGACGTCGGCAGCGGACAAGGCCATCGCTCCCACACCTGTGCGGCCGGCGTTGCGGACAGCGGCCGACATACGACTGTGGAGGATGGGTGGGGTCATCGGGTCGGCGCCCAGGATCACCGGCACGAGCATGGACTCGATGAATCGGGCGGTCGACACGTCGCCGTAGGTGTACCCGATGCCGATCTCTCCGCGCGCATGGACCTCGACGAGCACCATCGTCGTGGACGTCCACTCCATGGTGCCGTCCTGCTCCGTGCCTCCGGGCCCGTCCGTCGGGATCTCGAATGCATGAACCGCGACGTGTTCGATCCCGCCACGTCGGTCCATCGCGTCTCCTGGAGGTCACGCGCGGACGCCCGGTCAGCGCGCCCGGCGTTTGATCACGGGTGTGAGATCACTTACCCCGCACAGGTGCGCGCGTATGCGTGGCCACACGCAACACCAGGGTATACGGACCCCATGGCACACCCATCCGTGATCGTCGTGACCGGAGCGAGCGGAGGAGTAGGCCGGGCGGTCGCCCGAGCGTACGGCGAACGCGGTGCGTCCGTCGGCCTGCTGGCCAGAGGCGAAGCAGGGCTTGCCGGTGCAGAACGCGACGTCTGGGAGGCTGGCGGACGGGCCCTGGCGGTTCCGACAGATGTGGCCTACTTCGACCAGGTGGACGCTGCTGCCACCCGGGTCGAGGAAGAGTTCGGGCCGATCGACGTGTGGATCAACGCGGCGTTCACGTCGGTTTTCGCCCCCTTTGTCGACCTCACCCCCGAGGAGTACCGGCGGGTGACCGAAGTCACGTACCTCGGGTACGTGCACGGCACGATGGCCGCCCTCGCTCGGATGCGAAGGCGAGACGCGGGGACGATCGTGCAGGTCGGCTCGGCTTTGGCGTACCGGGGCATACCGCTGCAGAGCGCCTATTGCGGAGCCAAGCATGCGATCCAGGGGTTCCATGAGTCGCTGCGGTGCGAGTTGCTCCACGAACGCAGCAACGTGCACGTGACGATGGTGCAGCTGCCGGCCGTCAACACGCCGCAGTTCCGGTGGGTGCTCTCGCGTCTCCCACGACGTGCCCAGCCCGTACCGCCGATCTACCAGCCGGAGGTGGCCGCCCGCAGCATCCTCTATGCCGCGGATCATCCCACTCGGCGTGAGTACTGGGTCGGCGGCAGCACTGTCGGCACCCTCGTGGCGAACGCCATCGCGCCAGGTCTACTCGACCGCTATCTCGCCCGCACGGCTTACGCCTCCCAGCAGACTGGCGAACCGCGCGACCCGGATCAACCGGTCAACCTCTGGGAGCCTGCAGACTCCCCCTCAGGCCAGGACTTCGGTGCGCACGGGCCGTTTGACTCCCGCTCGTCGAAGCACAGCTTCCAGATGTGGGTCGCGCACCGCCCCTGGCTGGTTGGCGCGCTGGGGGTCGGGCTCGCCACGGCCGGAGCCGCCATCGCCGTGCGTCTTGCTCGCCGACGTTGAGCAAGGGCATGCCGTCCGTCGTGGTCAGCTTTCGTTCCGCACAGCCGCGTCGCCTCGCACCGCTGCTGCCAGGACCTGTGCCATGTGCAGCGCGGTTCGGTTCGTGCCCCCTTGTGCGATCTGAGTCCGGCAACTGAAACCGTCGGCGAGCACGAGCGTGTCTGGGTCGGCGGCCCGGACGGCAGGAAGCAGGGCGTGTTCAGCGCAGGCCATCGAGACCTCGTAGTGTCCGCGTTCGAAGCCGAAGTTGCCGGCCAGCCCGCAGCAGCCAGCGTCGAGGACGTCGACGTCGGCGCCACACTTCTTCAGCACGGCCGTGTCGGCATCGAAGCCGAGGACGGCATGTTGGTGGCAGTGCGGCTGGACGATCGCGTGCCGACCGACCGTCGGCGCACGCCAGTCGGGCGCACGTTCCTGCAGAAGCTCCGCGAGGGTCTGCGTCTGCCCGGCAAGTCTGCGAGCGTCCTCGTCACCATGGAGCAGCTCGGTCAGGTCAGAACGGAAGACCGCGGCGCAACTGGGCTCGAGCACCACGACAGGCGTGCCGTCACGCAGGTAGGTACGCAAGGCTGCGAGGGTACGGCCGAGTACGCGGCGTGCAGTCGCGAGCTGTCCGGTGGAGATCCAGGTGAGGCCACAACAAAGCGTCTGGCCGGGTACGGAGACACTGAATCCGGCATCCTCGAGAACCTCGACGGCGGCGCGAGGTATGTCCGGGTCGAAGCTGTTGGTGAAGGTATCCGGCCACAGGACCACCTGGCCCCTCCTCCCGGCGCCGTGCGAGCCACGACGGTGAAACCACGCGGTGAACCGTTGCCGGGCAAACGTCGGTAGGTCGCGTCGGCTGTCCACGCCGCCGAGGCGTTTGACCAGCCGAGAGAGCCCGGGTGTTTGCGTCACGGCGTTGGCGAGAGTTGGTGCGGCCGCCGCGATCCGCGACCACAGTGGCAGCCAGCCCATGGAGTAGTGCGACAGGGGTCGGAGCCGCCGAGCGTAGTGGTGGGCGAGGAACTCCGCCTTGTAGGTCGCCATGTCCACGTTCACCGGACAGTCACTCTTGCATCCCTTGCAGGCAAGGCAGAGGTCGAGCGCGTCGCGGACTTCTGTCGATCGCCAGCCGTCGCGGACCACCTCGCCTTGAACCATCTCGAACAACAGTCGGGCACGGCCGCGGGTGGAATGCTCCTCCTCGCGGGTAGCTCGGTAGCTCGGGCACATGACCCCGCCAGAAGCGCCCCGGCACTTGCCGACTCCGACGCATCGGCTGGCCGCCTGGCTGAACCTGTGGTCGTCGTCGGGGTAGGCGAAGTAGGTCGCCGGCTCCCACGGCCGGTAGCCCGTACCCAGGCGAAGGTTCTCGTCGCGGCGGTACGGGTGCACAACCTTGCCAGGGTTCATCCGGTTGCCAGGGTCGAAGATCGCCTTCATGGTCTCGAATGCCCGGATCAACCGGTCTCCGAACATCAGCGGGAGCAACTCGGCTCGGGACTGGCCGTCTCCGTGCTCACCAGAGAGGGAGCCGCCGTAGGAGACGACAAGACGGGCGCTCGCCTCGACAAATCTTCGGAATGTGACGATGCCGTCGGCGGTACGCAGATCGAAGCGGATCCGGGTGTGAACGCAGCCCTGCCCGAAGTGCCCGTAGAGAGACGCGCCGCCGTATCCGTACTCGTCCAGCAGTCCGCGGAAGTCGCGCAGGTAGTCACCGAGCCGATCAGGCGGGACTGCTGCGTCCTCCCAGCCCTCGTGAGTCTCCCGTCGCATCGGCGGGTAGGCGGTCGCTCCGAGCCCGGCCTCCCGTGCGGTCCACAACTCGTCCTCCCTGGCTGGGTCGTCGAGCAACGTCACACGGGGGGAGTGCTGGCCCAGGCTGAGGTCATCCAGGAGGGCCTGTGCCTTCGAATCCGCATCGCTTTTGTCGGAACCGGCGAACTGCACCATCAGCCACCCGCTCCCGGCAGGGAGTCGTGCGATCGCGTCACCGGCGAGGTGGCGGATGTGTTCGAGATCCACGAGACGGTCGTCGATGCCTTCGAGCGCAACCGGCTCGTGCGGGACGACCCGCGGTACGGCGTCGGCGGCAGTGGCGATGTCGTCGAAGCCGAGCACGACAAGGCACCTCGTCGGTGGTACCGGCACCAGGTCCAGCTCGATGTGTAGCACTGTGACCAACGTTCCCTCGCTGCCCACCAGAGCTCGGGCGACGTGGAAGCCGTTCTCCGGCAGCAACGAGTCGAGGTTGTAACCCGAGACTCGCCGAGGGATCTTGGGGTAGCCCTGCCGAATGTCGGCGAGATACTCGTCGCGGAGCCGCCGAAGACCCTCGTAGATCTCCGCACGTCGACCGCCGGCCTGCACGATCTCGGCGTACTCCTCCTCGCTGGTCTCACCCACCCACATCCGTAAGCCGTCGTAGGTGAGCACCTCCAGCCGGACCACGGAGTCGACCATCTTTCCGTACGCCTGCGCCGCGGATCCGCAGGAGTTGTTGCCGACCATCCCGCCGAGCGTGCAGCTCACGTGTGTGGAGGGCTTCGGGCCGACCATCAGGTCGTACGCAGACAGCTGGTCGTTGAGCGCGTCGAGAGTGATGCCCGGCTCGACGATCGCAGTCCTACGGTCCGGGTCGACTTCCACTACACGGCGGCAGTACTTCGACCAGTCGAGGACGACCGCCTCGTTGCAGCACTGACCGGCGAGGCTGGTACCGCCGCCGCGAGACAGCACGGGCGCGTCGTACTCACGGCATGTCGCAACAGCCTCGACCGCATCGTCGACGGTCGCGGGGATGACGAGACCGATCGGGATCTGGCGGTAGTTCGACGCGTCAGTGGAGTAGGCAGCCCGGCTACCTGCGTCGAAGCGGACCTCGCCGCGGATCCTGGACTTGAGTGCCTGCTCCAGTCCGTCGTACTGCTCGTGCACCTGGCGATGGTTTGGTACGGGTGACCGGCGGCCGTGTCCACTGGACTCCACGCGCGACTCCTTGCTCCATTCGCGACGCGTTCATCGATTCCGTACAGACGTCGGAATCTGGTGCGCATGGGTAACCCCGGTGTCAGATTGCCCGCCGCAACGAGAGGAAAACGTCGCTCAGCCGGTGGGTGACAGTGTCCTCGGACGCCTTCGAGGGGGTGTCGAGCAGATGTTCGAGCATTCAGACGATGAGATCAACGGACGGTTCCGACGTTTGGCCGAGTGCACGTTCACAGCACGATGATGAGAGCGCGGCCCCCTTTCGGGAAGGCGAGTGGTGACCAACTTTGCCGTCAAGCGCGCGTTGACTGCTCGGAGGTCGTCCTTGTCCAGGTCCTCGTCGGCGCGGGGGAGTGCGCAGGCGCAGGTACTGAGCCTTCGGGTAGCCAGGCCAAAGCAGTGCGTAGGTCCTCGAAGGACCTGTAGTGCACGCCGGTCATTCCGAGCGTCCGGGCGGCCTCGACGTTTCCTGCGGAGTCGTCCACGAACAGGCAGCGCCCCGGGGACGCCCCGACGCGTTCAGCCGCATGTCGCAGCACCCGGACATCGGGCTTGCAGACGCCGAGCTGTGCCGTGTTGATGACGACGTCCACCGCATCGAGGATCCCGAGCTTGGCCAGATCGTGTTCCAGCCGGGTGGTGGCATTGGACACCAGAGCGACCGGCACGTGTCGTCGCGCCGTCGCGAGCAGGTCGAGCACGGCTTGGTCGACCTCGCCGACGAGGGACGACCAGTCGGCGACCAACCGCCGCGCACGATCGAGCGACCCGCATGGCGCCGACAGGTCGTGGGCGACCGCCGTCCGCCACTCCTCGTCTGTCACCTGGCCGGTGATCGCCGGTTCCAGCCGGTGCGGGGCGAACGCGTGAGCAGCCAGTGTCCCCGCCGGTAGTCCGTACACCTCGTCGAGCCGTTCCATCCCGTCGCCCCACAAGCGCACGACGCCGTCAACGTCACACAAGACTGCGTCGAAGGGGCGGCGCCCGTCGGCAGAGTGGCGTCGGTCGAGCGGGCGGCGTGCGTTCGTGGGGGCCGGTGCGTCATCCAGGCCCAGCTCATCGGACGGGGAGGCGGACATGCCCGACATCTTGCCAGCCGGTGAGCAGGCGCACGACTCGAATTCGGTGGCATGCCGTGGCGGAGATTCGCAGGAGTCAGTGGATCGAGAGGCGTAGTACGGATGGTGAGCAGCAGTCCGGCAGCTCCTCTGACGTTGTGACGGCGCGTTCGAGCTGCCCCACGCATGAATTGGGGGCTGGTGAATCGTCCATGGCTGGTCGATGCCGCCCACCGCGCGGGAACAAGGCACAGATGGATAGCTGGCCCAGAGAGTCACCAGGTCCGGAATAACAATGATTGATGTCTGCCAGGATCGTCGATCCCGAGGGAGGATGCGATGACCGGCCTGCCGCCGCTGGAGGACTCCGATAGGAACTTGGCGACCCTGATCGCCATGCATGTCCGCAACGAGCTGGAGCAGACCCACGGCCGCGGCAACCAGCTGGACCGCCGCGACCAGGGTGGGGAGGACAACGGGCTGGCCGATGAACAGATGCGAGAGAGCAAGCACCAGGACCGTCCGGCGGCGAGGCAGTTCCTGCACTTCACGGCGATGCAGATCCCCGACTACTGGGAGCGAGCCGAACTGAGCGAAAGCTACACCGAGCTGGACTGGAGCAGGGACGACAGCGACCATGCCATCTGCCGCCACTGTCACCAGCCGATCATCCGGCATCCTGGCGACACGAGCTGGGTACACGAGCCTCAGCCGGACTGGAACAATCCAACCCCGGGACGTCTCGGCAACGTAGGGTGCCGTGCCGCGTCGTTCAACCGTCTCGGCGACTGGGATGAATCGCTGGACCGTCGTTGGAAGGCTGCACCCAGGCGCGGATGAGACCGGAGTCGGGGTAGGGCGACGGCAGACGGAGCCGACGCACGGGCCGTACGCGTACACCGTGACGCTATGTGTTCGCAGCTTCTGAACGTTCCAGATCGGGGAGCTACGGCTCGGTGGTGCCAGTCAGCGGTGCGGAGGCCAGTGTGACCGGCAACGGCTGTGCACCGTCACGCTGCGCCGACCAAGCGACCAGATCCACGGTGGTGATGCAGGTTGGTATCGGGTAACACCGCATCGGGCTCCACGACACTCAGGTGCTCTGCCTGGTTCACCAAAGCTCTCGTCAACTGGCCCGTTCCAGCGCCAACCTCGAGGACATGGCCGAATCGAGGCGGCACATTTCCACGGTACGCATGCGAGCGAATGGTTGCGGCTTGGTCGGAAGAGACAGAAAGACGGCCTCAGTCATAGTCATCGACAAGTCGGCCAAAGGCCAGTGCACCGCTCCGGCTTGTGTTAGCACGCATCGTAAATCTTGCGCCTTCGACGGAGTACGTACTCACACGACCTTACCAAGCGCTTGATTCGTACCTCCGAATGAAGAACATCGCGTCGGAGCTCGTCGAGGACCCATCCACTACGCACGACTCGCTCGATCTCAGTCGAAGTCCCGACGAGGCTCCACTTCGGAAGCTGCTGGCGACGCCAGGTAACCGGACGCTTGAAGTTGGCGTGGCGGTACTCCGGGCGTCTGCTGGGATAGGTGCATGCGGGTTCTCGTCACCGGGGCGGCGGGCTATGTGGGCAACGCAGTCGTGCATCAGCTGGCTGCTGCAAGCCACCAGGTCGTCGCTCTGGTCCACGAGTCGGAGCCGAGAGCTGCCGAAGGTGTGGAGATCCGGCACGGGAGCCTCCTCGATCCAGAGTCGCTGAGTGCAGCGGTTCGTGGCGTGGACGGCGTCGTGCATTTGGCGGCGTTGTCCCGCGTACGGGAGGCAGCCGCCGATCCGCTGCGCTACTACCGCGTCAATGTTGTCGGCACGCTCACCTTCTCCAAGCACTAGCCGGTGAGACTGAGCGGACGGGTACGGCGTCACGGCTGGTGTTCAGCTCGAGCGGGGCGGTGTGGGGAACGCCGGCCGAGCAGCCGATCAAGGAGACGACGCCGGTTGCTCCGCTCAATCCGTATCCGGCCTCGAAAGTGGCGACGGAGGAGATCATCCGCTGGCAGGCGGCAACCGGTGCACTCGGAGCGGTCGTGTTACGGATCTTCAACGTCGCTGGTGCCGT
>DATCKU010000064.1:0-9498 GCA_036564245.1 Actinopolymorphaceae bacterium | reverse complement strand
ACTCGACGGTGCCAATCCGGCGCTGCGGATCTTCGCCGCCAACCTCGAGATGGCAGCTGCGGTGAGCGATGCGCAGCTTGTGCACTCACACACGTGGTATGCGAACCTTGCCGGTCATGTCGCGTCTTTGCTCTACGACATCCCCCATGTGATCACCGCCCACTCGCTCGAACCGCTCCGGCCGTGGAAAGCCGACCAGCTCCGTGGGGGTTACCGGCTCTCGTGCTGGGCCGAGCGAACGGCGTACGAAGCTGCGCAGGCGATCATCGCGGTGAGCGAGGCGATGCGCGACGACATCGTGAGGTGCTATCCGCAGCTGCAACCGGACCAGGTCCATGTGATCCCGAACGGTATCGACACAAGCCAGTACGCGCCCGACTTGCGAACCGACCACGTGACTCGGCTGGGCATCGACCCGGATCGACCGTCCGTGGTGTTCATCGGCCGGATCACGCACCAGAAAGGCCTGTCGCATCTGCTCGCTGCCGCGCATCGTCTCGACCCGAGGGCACAGCTGGTCCTGCTCGCTGGCGCCGCCGACACGCCTGAGCTCGGCCGGGAAACCGCGCAGGCGGTCGCGACGCTTCGCCAACAGCGTGAGGGTGTGGTGTGGATCCAGGAGATGCTGCCACGACACGTCGTGATCCAGATCCTGAGCCATGCGACCGTGCTGTGCTGCCCGTCCATCTACGAACCACAGGGCATCGTGAACCTCGAGGCGATGGCGTGTGAGACGGCCGTGGTGGCAAGCGCGGTGGGTGGGATTCCGGAAGTCGTCGTGGACGGTGTGACCGGTTTGCTGGTTCCGTACGAAGAACGTGACCTTCGCACCGACAACGGTCGCGACGCCCGCTTCCAACAGGCATTGGCCGACGCGCTCAATGCTTTGATTGCCGACCCCGCCCGCGCACGACAGCTGGGCAAAGCTGGGAGGGCGCGGGCGGTGTCGGAGTTCGACTGGGCACGGATCGCCGGGCGCACCGCCGAGGTCTACTCCCGCCTTGTGACCCGGCCCAAATGACCATGTGCACTACGCGCCGCGGTGGTGTGACATGTGTCGGCACGTGTCACACCCCCAACAGCCCGAGTGCACACGGTCATTCCGGTCGCCGTCACCCGGACGCCGCCGCCGGACAGGCGGTATCCGGGTGGTCCTCACCCGGATACCGCCGTCCAGGCACCGGCAGCCCGCTAAGAGCCGACCGCGTAGGCCCGGATGACGGTCTGCTCGACCCCGTTGCCCTTCGAGTCGACCGCCTCAGCCCGCAACGACACATACCTCGTCCCCTCAGGCTGCTCGACCACCGCCACCCAACGGTTCTGCCCCGCCGCCACCGTGCGAGCCTTCCGCCACGTCGCACCATCATCGGTCGACACCTGCACCACCAGCTGACGCAGCACACCAACCGGCGCACCAGCCTGCGACGCCACCACCACCGGCACTATCGCCTCGACACCCTCACGACTCCGGTTACGCTGATCCAGCTTCGGCGCGAACCGGACCGCCCACAACGGCAACGCCTCCTGCTCACCCGTGCGAGCCGAACCGAACCTCCACACCGACTCCACCCGAGTCGACAACCGCGAGAACGACGACCGCGACGCACTCACCTCCAACCGGAACGACGCCCCCGCAGCCGGCACCGTCACCACATCCTCGAACAACCCAGGCAGCTTCGACTCCGCCACCTTCACCCCATCCCGATACAACGCCGTCCGCGCCGAATCGGTGCGGGAGAAACCCTCATGCCCAGCAGCATCCGAGTACATCGGCACGTCGATCCAGAGCTCATCACCTGACCGGGACGACCACGGGTAATCGCCCGGGAATGCCGGACCGAACACCGCCTTGTTCCACTGCTCGGTGTAGCTCTGGCCCGTCTGATACGTCTGTACCGCCGACGAGAGGCTGGTCTCGAAGCTCGCCCACCCGTCGTCCTCGATGACGTACTCGTCGTACGCGCCAGACCATCGGACAGGATCCGGGTCGAGGTAGAGCGTCACCTTCGCTGGAGGCTGGACGCCATAACCCTGCGACACAGAGAACGACCCGCCGGGGACGAATCCGAACAGCGCCCGTGCGGCATGACGATCCCGCTTCTGCTCCGCATAGCGCGCGTTGACCTTCACGAGCTCACGATCCCGGACCTCGCGTTGGTACCCGGTGAAGAAGCGCCTGTGCTGATGATCGCTCAGACCGTAGTGATACGGGCTGTTGGCGAAGTCACCCTCCGCTCCGGGTTCCAGCCACTGGCTTTGGACGTACGCAGTCAACTGCCCCTTCGGCGCGGCCGGGCCCACGTGACCGGCGTACAACCCCTCGAAGGTGTCGCTGAACACGCCGCTGTCCAGGCTGCCAACCTTGCTCTGCGTGATGACTCCGATGTCGACCTGGCCCGGGCGTGCCGAGCTGCGTTCGACGGTGGTCGTGACTGGCTTGGCCTTGCGCATGTCGACGGTCATCGTGACGTTCTTGGTCAGCGTGACCTGCGGCCGCACCATCATCACCGTCTCGGAGGACTCGTCCTCCTCTGTGGAGTACGTGGTCTGGTAGAAGTACCGGCCCTTCGGCAGACGGAGCCTCACGACACCGTGCTCGTCAGGCACCAGGTCTTCCCAGTGGTACTGGTCGAGCCCGTAGATGAACGGCCACGCTTCGGGCGCTGGTCTGCCTGCGCGGTCGAGGTGCTTGACCGTGAGGTCGTAGCTTTCGACCTCCTTGGTGACTGCGATCGGCGTGGAAACGGAGACGTTGTCGGCTGTGGCCGTCACGTGACCGCTGTACGTCCCGTCTGGGCCGTCGTGTGCAGTGTTGGCCGTGACGTCCACCGACGCCCTCCCTCCGGCGGGAACCGCGAGGCTCGTCGTGCTGAGCTCAACCGCGGAGGCCGGTGCGGGCTCACCGTCCGGACCGGTCATGCTGGCCGTCAACGACAGCGTGAGGTCGGTGTCGCCGCTGTTGTAGTAGGTCAGCTTCTTGGTGACCGGGGTGTCGTCGTCATGTGGCCAGCGAGCCACGCCGAACGAGAGGCTCACGGGGTCGGTGGTAACGGTCTGGGCGATTGCCTGGGCGAGGTCGACCCGACCCGCTCCCTGGTCGAAGGCGCTGAGCTGTGGGTGCGGTGTCGCGGACGCCATGAGCGTGGGCTTGAGCTCGCTCGCGGTCCAGTTCGGGTGCTGCTGGGCCAGCAGCGCCGCGGCACCGGCGACGTGCGGAGTCGCCATCGACGTCCCGTTGGCGGTCACGTAGTGCTCGCCAACCGGATCACCCATCTCGGTGCCGGCCGCCTTCGCGGCCACGATGTCCACACCCGGTGCGGTGACGTCCGGCTTGATCGCCAGGTCACCGATCCGCGGTCCGCGGCTGGAGAACTCCGCGATCTCGTCGCTCTTGTCCACCGCACCCACCGCGAGTGCCGCGTCCGCACTGGCCGGGGAACCCACAGTCTGCGCGCCCGGGCCCTCGTTGCCTGCGGCGATCACGAAGAGCGTCCCGGTCTGCTCGGTCAGGGTGTCGACCGCCTGCTCCAACGGGTCGACCTCAGGGGTGTCCTGACCGCCGAGGCTCAGATTGGCCACCTTCGCCTTCTGCTCGACCGCGGCCCACTGCATCCCGGCCAGGATCGCCGACTCCTCACACCAGCCGTCGCTGGTGCACACCTTGGCGTCCACCAGGCTGGCGTCCGGCGCGACACCCGTGTACCGGCCGTCGGAGGCGGCGCCGGTGCCTGCGATCGTCGACGCGACATGCGTCCCGTGGCCGAACCCGTCACCGGGCCCTTCCTCGGTGAAGTCCTTCGCCGCCGCCACCTTGCCGTCGAGGTCGGGGTGAGATGCGTCGATCCCGGTGTCGATCACCGCCACCGTGACACCCTCGCCCGTGTAGCCGGCTTCCCACGCCTTCGGCGCACCGATCTGGGGCACGCTCTCAGTCAGCACTGGTCGGCGGACCCCATCCAGCCAGACCCGCTCGATCTCGGTGGCGTCGAACGTACGAACCCGATCCGACGACGGTGCGATCGCCGCCCAGAACGTCTCCGCCTGCTGCTTGCCCACCTCCACCGCCGTGGCGTCGATCGCCGACAGCTGCATGGCGTCCTGCGCCCCGGCCGCAGCCAGCGTGCGGGCGCTCTGCCGCTGTGCGGCGTCGCCGGCGTACTCCACGATCAGCGGAACCGTCGACCGGTGCGCGTCGTCGTATCGCGCCGCCACGAGACCCGTCACGTCGAACAACCGGCGGTCCAGCCGACCGGACGCGACCAGCGTCGCGGCGTCTGACGGGATCACGTACAACCGACCGTCCACGCGTTGCGTGGCGAACCGGATCCCGTCTCGGCCCTCGCCGGGAACGAGACGGACCTGCCGACCACCGGCTGAGACGACCACGCGGTCGCCTGTGATCAACGTGACCGACACCTCGTGGGCCCACCGCGTGGCCGGGCCGGACACCGGTGAGACACCTGCAGTGACCTGACCGGACGCCTGGGCAACAGCCGGCCGGGTGGCCATCGGCGTGCCACCCGCTGCCGCGGGCTGGCTCGCCAGCACCAGTCCGAGCACCACGACACCGGCGGTCGTGGCTCCGGACAGGCCGAGACGACGTCGGCGATGCCGAACGCGCATCCGAGACCTCCTCCGCATCGTGCGCAGGCGGAGCTCTCGTGGGTGTGACTGCACGCAGAGTCGACAAGATCAGACCTGGATCAACCGCTGCGGGCGTGCCACCGCCCGCCGAGACCCCGCGTGCGGCAGAACCTTCGTGACGACGCCACCGGTTCGCCCGGTCGCGTCATGCAGAGATGACCTTTGCGGTGCGACCGACCGTTGACCGGGGTGACGATCAATCCAGGAAAGTTGCGAAGTCGTGATCTACGGCGCGGATCGGTCCCGCCAGGTGATCCGCGGACTCGACACCACGCCTGGGCAAGCTCGAGCCCCGGTCGGAGACGTCCATCCGTCCCAACCGGGGCCCGTAGCGAACTTGCATCGGGGCGACCTTGCTTAAGAGGTCCGGCGTCTGCGCAAGCCGCCTACAGGCGGCCTCCGTCAGCCGACGACCGACTTGAGCGCGTCACCCAGCTCACCGGCTTCCTCTGCCGAAAGCTCGACGACGAGCCGGCCGCCACCCTCCAGCGGCACCCTCATCACGATGCCGCGACCCTCTTTGGTGACCTCAAGCGGTCCGTCGCCCGTCCGCGGCTTCATGGCCGCCATGCGCGCACTCCCTTCGTGCCGTCTGTGCGCGACGACTCACACCGAGAACCGGTGACACGCCGCCGACGCGTGTCGATACGAGCGGCCATTATCTCGCATTGCCTGACCGGGCCGGTAGCCAAGATCGGTCCACCGGCATGAGAGCCCCACCATGAAGATCCATCTGGCCACCGGGATCTCAGCGCCGCCACCGGCTCCGGCGCTGCTCGAGGACCGCCTCCGCCTCGATCTCGACCTTCCACCGTGGGTCGAGCAGGCCCGCAACGACCACCATCGTCGTCACCGGTCGTACATCGCCGAACACCTTGGCGTGCACCCGGCCCACCCGGTCGGCATCTGCCGCGTCCGTGAGGTAGATCCGGGTACGCACGACGTGCTCGGGGCCGGCGCCAACCTGCGCCAACGCGGTGAGGATGATCTCCAAGCAGCGGAACGCCTGGACGCCCGGGTCGGGATCTACCTCGCCGTCCTCCCAGATCGGTGCCGTCCCGCCGACGAGCACCCGGTCCCCGACTGCCACCGCCCGGCTGAACCCGAAGCGCTGCTCGTACGGCGACCCTGACGCCACCCGACGGCGTGTCATGCGTACCTCCTCAGTCGACGACCCGCCCGACCCAGTTGACCATGTGCACTACGCCTGCCAGACGTGTGACACCCCTCGGCGCGTGTCACACCTCGGGCTCGCCTCGCGCCGATGATCAACGACCAGCCAGGCTGCCTCGCTCCGCTTCGCATGCCTCCCGTACGACGCAGTCGGCCAGGTGATCATTGACCATGCCGGTCGCCTGCATCAAGGCGTAACAGGTCGTGGGACCGACGAAGGCGAATCCCGCGCGCTTCAGCGCCTTGGCCATCGCGACCGATTCCGGCGTCGTGGCAGGCACGTCCGCGAGCGTACGAGGAGCGGCCCGCCCGTCGGCGTCCGGGGCGAAGGACCACAGGAACGCACTGAGCCCGTCGGGCAGCTCCAGCGCGGCACGGGCGTTGCGAATCGCCGCGTTGATCTTGGCACGGTTGCGCACGATCCCCCGGTCGGCCAGAAGCCGTTTCTCGTCGGCACTGTCGAAGCGAGCCACCGCCGCGAGGTCGAACCCCGCGAACGCCCGGCGAAACGCCGGCCGCTTGCGCAGGATCGTGAGCCAGGAAAGGCCGGACTGGAACGCCTCGAGGGTGAGGCGCTCGAAAAGACCCCGGTCGTCGCGGATCGGTCGGCCCCACTCCTCGTCGTGATACGTCACGTAGTCGGCAGTCGAGTTGGCCCACGGACACCGGGTGTGGCCATCGGGGCCGTCGTGTGTGAGGCTCACGGCTCCCCTCTGTCGCGGGCGTCGCTGACCCCGGCGCGCCCGCCGTGGGGCGCGGCACTACGGCCGGAGGTCTCGGCGCTGGTCTTTCGTACCGGAGGTTCATACGGACGGCTGTCGTAGGGCGGCGGCCGGTCGACCGGCGGCTGACCGTACGACGCCTCGGTGGGCGACCGCCAGCCCGCCTGAGGCGAGGCGGTGTACGACCTGTCGTAGGGCGCGGGAGTGTCGACCGGCTCCTCCGCGACCTCCGCCCACGGAGCGTCAGGCTGGTCAGTGGGCGTGCGCTGGCCTGACCGCTCGTCCTGCGGAACTCGATTGGTCTGTGCCATGGGGCCCAGCCATGATCGCCTCGCAGTGCCTTGGTCCTGGGTCCTGGCGTGCTTCTGGTCGCTCTCGTCGGCGAGCCCGGCGGCAGCCAGACGCTGCTGGAGCTGTTCCAGGCGCGCGTCGCGGCTACGAAGATCGCGAACCAGGCGGCGGATCACATCGTCCACCTCGTCCATGCGGTAGCCGCGGAACACGACGGAGAACTCGATGTCGCGCAGGTCGTCGGCGTTGATCAGCCGGTTGGCCGGCAACCGGATCTCCCGCCGGTCCGGATAGGCGCGAGCCATCGCACCTCCACGACCCACCGCGACCGCGGCTGTGACGCCGAGGATGACCACGACGAGGAGGACCCACAACCAGGGCATGGCACCGATCGTGCCACAGTCTCCCGGGCACCGCTCTGTGAGAGGGCCACTCGCTGGCGTGACCAGGTGTGGTGGGTGCGCGCTAGCCTCGCCAGGTGCCGGCGCATCCTGAGGCAGATGCGCACCTCGCGCGGCTGGCGGAAAGGGAGCGAACTAGTGGATCCAGACCACCCACCCGGACCCGTGGACCTGCCCACCGACTCCTCCGCTTCCGACACGACACGTCCTCCCGGGGTTCGGCAACGTCCAGGCGGGCCGCTCCGGCTGCGTGGCAAGGCGTTCGGGCCCGACGATCACGTCGTGATGGGGATCCTCAACCGTACGCCCGACTCGTTCTACGACCGCGGAGCGACCATGGCCGACGCGCCAGCACTCGAGCGCGTCGAGCAGATGGTCGCGGAGGGCGCCGCGATCGTGGACATCGGTGGGGTCAAGGCCGGCGAGGGTGAAGAGGTGAGCGTTGCCGAGGAGCTCCGCCGGACCGCGTCCTTCGTCGCGGAGGTCCGGGCGCGCTGGCCCGATCTGGTGCTGAGCGTGGACACCTGGCGGGCGCCGGTCGCTCGTGAGCTGTGCCAGGCTGGGGCGGACCTCATCAACGACACGTGGTCGGCGGCCGATCCGGAGCTCGTCACCGTGGCCGCGGAGTACGACGTGGGGCTGGTCTGTAGCCACACCGGCGGACTGCCACCGCGCACCGATCCAAAACGCCCGGTCTACGCCGACGTGGTGGCCTCGGTGATCGAGCGAGTCTGTGGTCTCGCCGACCGGGCGGTGGCCGCCGGGGTACGCCGAGACGCCATCCTCATCGACCCCACCCATGACTTCGGCAAGACCACCGCGCACTCGCTCGAGTTGACCCGCCGCCTCGACGAGCTCGTCGCCACCGGCTGGCCGGTGCTCGTCGCCTTGTCACGCAAGGACTTCGTGGGCGAGACACTGAACCTCCCGGTGGAGGAACGCCTGCCGGGCACCCTCGCGGCAACGGCCGTGGCCGCATGGCTGGGCGCGAGGGTGTTCCGTACCCATGACGTACGCGAGACCCGGGAGGTCCTGGACATGGTCGCCTCCATCCGCGGCACCAGACCACCTGCCGCTCCCCGTCGAGGACTCTGACCTTCGTGGCCTGCCGCAGCAGGACGAGGCGTTCATGACCCTCGAACAGCGTCGAGGCCGCGGGAAGGTCGCAGATGCCATCCCTACGTGGTCATTGCGGGGGCGGACGGCGTGCACACGTGGTCATTTCCGGGCTGACGCCGTCGCCACGAGGTCGTAGGCGGGAGAGGCCCTTCACACGTGGTCATTGCAGGCTGAAAGGATCGGTGTCCATGCCGTTCTCAGCCCTTTCCCATCTCACCTGCCCGACCTGCGACCGCCGGCACGAAGCCGACCAGCTCACGAACGTCTGCACGTGTGGCTCACCACTCCTGGCCGAGTACGACCTCGCGCAGGTCCGCGACTCGACCTCGCGTGACGACCTCGCCAACCGTCCTCCGACGCTGTGGCGCTACCACGAGTTGCTGCCCGTACGCTCGCCCCACCAGGTCGTCTCACTCGGGGAGGGGATGACGCCGCTCGTCCCCATGCAGTCGTACGGCCGCGACGCCGGCGTCGAACGGCTGCTGATGAAGGACGAGGGCCTCGTCCCGACCGGAACGTTCAAGGCGCGTGGCGCAGCGGTCGGCGTCTCCCGAGCACGCGAGCTCGGCGTCAAGAAGATCGCGATGCCGACGAACGGCAACGCCGGCTCCGCGTGGGCGACCTACGCCGCACGCGCCGGCATGCAGAGCCTCATCGCCATGCCGTACGACGCGCCGGAGATCTGCCGCCACGAGGTCCGCCTGGTCGGCGGGGAGCTCATCCTGGTCGACGGGCTGATCAGCGACGCAGCGCGACTGGTGCGCGAGCTCACGGCCGAGCGTGGGGGCTACTTCGACGCCGCCACACTCCGCGAGCCGTACCGCATCGAGGGCAAGAAGACCATGGGCCTGGAGATCGCCGAGCAGCTCGGCTGGCAGATGCCGGATGTCGTCCTCTACCCCACCGGTGGTGGGGTCGGCCTGATCGGCATCTGGAAGGCACTCCGCGAGCTGGTTGCGCTGGGTTGGGTCTCCGGGCAGCTGCCGAAGCTGGTCGCCGTGCAGGCAGCCGGTTGCGCGCCGATCGTTTCGGCGTACGAACGACGAGCCACCAGCAGCGAGCCCTGGCCGGATGCCCGCACGGTCGCGTTCGGGATCACCGTGCCCAAGGCTCTGGGAGACTTCCTGATCCTGCGGGCGATCTACGAG
>DATCKU010000063.1:0-3492 GCA_036564245.1 Actinopolymorphaceae bacterium | reverse complement strand
GGTGGGCGATACTGGGATCGAACCAGTGACCTCTCGCGTGTGAGGCGAGCGCTCTCCCGCTGAGCTAATCGCCCTCGCTAGCGCGTAGCCACCGTCCAGCCTCACGCCGGAGCGTACGCGCTGCACCGCATCGGTGCTGTCAGCGACAAAAACCCTAGCGCACTCCGTCAACTGCTCGCTGGTGTGGTCACCATGACTTCGCCAGGTGCGCCGCACCCTCACCAGGCGCCGGCCCTCGCCGTCGCGCGTGCGCCGTCGCCACGCCTGGTCATTTTGGGAGGTCAGCGCCAGGAGCGCACCCATTCGACCGTCGAGTTCAGCGGAGCCGGCCAGCCGAAGGCGTCGACCCACAACCACGCACCCGCCACAGCGAGTACGAGGACGCCCAGGGCGATCCCGAGGTTGCGTCGGCGCGTCCTCGGATCCAGTGCCCGGGCACTTGCCTCCCGCGCCCGGTCTCTGGTCCAGATCAGCGCACGGTGGGCCCAGGCGAACTCCGTCGCAAGGATCGCCAGACCGAGGATGATCGCCATCCATCCAGGGCCTGGCGTCACGATCATGACGAGACCAGCGAGGATGAACAGGGCGCCGATGACGAAGGTGCCTCCGCGCCACGTGACGTCAAGCGTCCGGCTGCGTCGTACCCGGCGTCGAATGCGACGGCGTAGTCGCTGCACAGGCTGGAGGAAGCGAGGCACCTTGATTCCACGCATCGCCTCGCGTTGCCGCCTTTGGTGGCGTTCGGCCGGCGACTCGGCCATCTTGCGGGACGTGGCGATACGGCCCTGAGGGTCGGGCTCGGGGCTATTCGTCCCGGACATGTAGACACCAGTGTCTCGCACAGATCCTCCTGGTTCCCCCACGACGCGTCCGGGTGCGATAGCGTCGCCGTCACGAGCTCCTTCCGGAGCCCGGTCGTACGAAGCCCAAGCCTACGCATTCGCACCGGTCACGTCGGGAGAGTACCGCGCGAGATGAGCTCGAAGTCATCCCCTCGAAATGGATCTTGTCTCAGATACCGAGAAATTTTGCGGTGCGAATCGGCCAGACCGGGACGCACCTACCGGCCGGGTTTGGGAATTCGCCCTGGGTAATAGCAGACTCTCGCGCTAACGGCCCTACCGCAGGTCCCGCACCACAAACGGAAAGGCCCCCACCCCCCAATGGATGCACTCCCTGCTTCGGTGACACACGCATTGCCGCTCCGGTTGATCGACGGATCGGGTGCGGCCTTGAACCTCACCGCAGAGTTGAGGTACGACGCCTCGGACCCCTATGCCGTCGACGCGGTGTTTCATACCGGCGAACCCCGGGGTGTCCGCTGGGTGTTCGCCCGCGAACTGTTGTCGGAAGGACTGTTTCGCCCGAGTGGTGAGGGCGACGTCCACGTCTCGCCCCTTGTCGACGAGAACGGTCGAGCCATCGTGCTCATCGAGCTCCGGTCGCCGGACGGCGAGGCGGTCCTCCACGCTCCGGCTGACGGCCTCGCGCAGTTCCTGCAGAGCACGTACGCGATAGTCGCGCCCGGAGGCGAGAGCGACTACATCGATCTCGACCTGCTTGTCGACGAGCTCCGCCGCAGCGGCGGCCCTGCACTCTGACCGCGTGCGGCGGAGCTTCCCGCCGGCTTGGTCAGCGCAGCGCTAGCAGCACCTGCTCGGTGAGCTAGGCCGGCGAGCACTCACGGATCGACGTTGTCGGCTGCCCGACGCGCGAACACCTGCATCGCCTGTGCGGTGAGTGGCCCCGGCGCGTCCAGTTTGCGCCCGTCCACTGCGTGGACGGCCTGCACGTCCCTGGTGGTCGACGTCAAGAACACCTCGTCGGCATCCTCGAGCACACTCACCGGCAGATCCTTCTCCTCCGCGTCGCACCATTCGAGGACCAGGGCACGGGTGACCCCGGCGAGGCACCCGGCCGACAGCGGAGGTGTGTACATCCGCCCATCGATCACGACGAAGACATTCGATCCGGTCCCCTCGCAGAGGTTGCCTGCGGTGTTGGCGAACAAGGCCTCCGACGCGCCCCGCTCGGCGGCGAAGGCGAGCGCCTTGACGTTCTCCCCGTACGACGTGGTCTTGAGACCGGTCAGCGCCCCGCGCTCGTTGCGCAGCCACGGCACGACCACGACCGCAGTCGTGTCCGGCCTCGGCGGGAGCTCAGTGAGTCCGACCATGAGCGTCGGGGGGTGCTCACCCCGCTCGGAACCGAGCGGCGCTGGACCGCCTGTGTAGGTGATTCGCAGCCGTCCCGTCGGCTGGTCCCATCCGGCGACGACCTCCGCCACCGCCTCCCGTACCTGATCAAGATCGGGCTTCTCGAGCCCCAGCCCTTCCGCAGAGCGCGCCAACCGTTCCAGGTGCCGGCGCAGAGCGAACGGTGCACCGTCGACGACTTTGATCGTCTCGAACACACCATCACCCACCGTCAGCCCGTGGTCCAGCGGGCTGACCGCTGCTGCGTACGGATCCGTGACAAGCTGTCCGTTGACCCAGAGCCTCATGACGCCTGCATACCTTTCTGTCGGACGGCCGGAGGATCATCGGGGGTCTCCCGTTGCTCTCCTCGGCCTATCGCAGCATCCGACCGCCCATCGAATCCTTCTTGCCAGGGTATGACCGTCGGACTCCATCGTCGCTCGCATGTGACGAGCTATCCCCGGCGGGAGGCGACGATGGACTGTGACATAGCCGACATCTGGGATTAACCGTACGACCTGGCCGGGATGTGGCCTGGCAACCGCGTAGGATCCGAAAGCACCGCGCACACTGGTGGGTCTCACCACGTAAGCTGGCAAGTGGGCCGACCAGGCACCAGTCGCCGCGGCCGGTCGCGGTTGGGCGAGCCGACCGGGGGTGAGCCCGAACCACCCGCTCAACGATCTTGACGGGAATCCCTCACCCCGGTTTCCGGTGTCGCGGCGAATCGGCTAAAGTGCAGTGCGCGTCCATGAAACGGGCGCCACACGCGGACGTGGCTCAGCTGGTAGAGCATCACCTTGCCAAGGTGAGGGTCGCGGGTTCGAATCCCGTCGTCCGCTCGGAGCGGGCCTGGGGGCCTCTGGGGTCACCCCCAGGAGTACACGCCGCAGGTCCTGTCGTCGGTGGAGTGGCCGAGAGGCGAGGCAACGGCCTGCAAAGCCGTGTACACGGGTTCAAATCCCGTCTCCACCTCGGAATGCGGCGGTCCGGACGTCAGGAGACTTCCGAACACCTTCGCAGTACGGGCGATTAGCTCAGTGGGAGAGCGCTACCTTGACACGGTAGAGGTCACTGGTTCAATCCCAGTATCGCCCACCACGTGTCTCCGCAGGTCAGAGCCGGACCGCCCGATCAGAGCAGCCCGGCTCGATGTTCACGGGTTTGATGAGACGGTCAATCAGACGGTCAGTGGTCGTCCGTTGCGCCAGGAGCCGGTCTATGGCGTCAGCGCCTTCGATGAGCATCGGCCGCAACTCCTGACGGTAGACCTTCTGCGTGACTGTGGTCGTGG
>DATCKU010000062.1:0-13783 GCA_036564245.1 Actinopolymorphaceae bacterium | reverse complement strand
CACTCGCCACGCATGGTCATTTTTACTGGCGCGGTTCGGCGACGGCTCCCGCTGGAAGGTCCGGGACGGACGCCTTTGACGTGCCACGGAAGGTGAGCTTGGCGTCCCTGCCCTCGCCTTCCACGTCGACCAGCACGATCTGACCTGGTACCAGCTCGCCGAACAGCAGCTTCTCGGCCAGCTGGTCCTCGATCTCGCGCTGGATGGTCCGACGGAGCGGACGCGCACCCATCACCGGGTCCCAGCCTCGCTCGGCGAGGAACTTCTTGGCGCCGACCGTGAGCTCGATGCCCATGTCCTTGTTCTTCAGACGCTCCTCGACCTCGCCGATCTGCAGATCGACGATCTGGAGGATCTCGTCCTCGGTGAACGGCGGGAACACGATGATCTCGTCGACACGGTTGAGGAACTCAGGCCGGAAGTGCTGCTTGAGCTCCTCCTGGACCTTGGTCTTCATCCGCTCGTACGAGCCAATCGTGTCGTTCGACTGGCTGAACCCGATCGTGACGCCCTTGGAGATGTCCTTCGTCCCCAAGTTGGTCGTCATGATGATCACGGTGTTCTTGAAGTCGACGACCCGGCCCTGCGCGTCCGTGAGTCGGCCTTCCTCCAGGATCTGCAACAGCGAGTTGAAGATCTCCGGGTGGGCCTTCTCGATCTCGTCGAACAGCACCACGGCGAACGGCTTGCGCCGCACCTTCTCGGTCAGCTGACCGCCCTCGTCGTACCCGACGTAGCCAGGCGGCGAACCGAACAGACGCGAGACCGTGTGCTTCTCGGAGTACTCGCTCATGTCGAGCGAGATCAGCGCGCTCTCGTCCCCGAAGAGGAACTCCGCCAGGATCTTCGACAGGTAGGTCTTACCGACACCGGACGGCCCAGCGAAGATGAACGAACCGCTCGGCCGCTTCGGGTCCTTCAGACCGGCACGGGTCCGGCGGATCGACTTGGCGAGCGCGCGGACCGCGTCCTCCTGGCCGATGTAGCGCTTGTGCAGCTCCTCCTCCATGCGGAGCAGCCGCTGGGACTCCTCCTCGGTGAGGCGAACGACCGGGATGCCGGTGGCGATCGAGAGAACCTCTGCGATCAGCTCCTCGTCGACCTCGGCCACGACATCCATGTCGCCGGCCTTCCACTGCTTCTCGCGTTCGGCCTTCTGTGCGATCAGCTTCTTCTCCTCGTCGCGCAGCTTGGCCGCACGCTCGAAGTCCTGCGCGTCGATCGCGGCTTCCTTCTCGCGCCGGACGTTCGCGATCTTCTCGTCGAACTCGCGCAGATCGGGCGGCGCGGTCATCCTGCGGATGCGCAGTCGCGACCCGGCCTCGTCGATCAGGTCGATCGCCTTGTCGGGAAGGTACCGGTCGGAGATGTAGCGCTCGGACAGCTCGGCGGCCGCCACGATCGCCTGGTCCGTGATCGTCACCCGGTGGTGTGCCTCGTAGCGGTCGCGCTGGCCCTTGAGCATCTCGATGGTCAGCGCAATGCTCGGCTCCTCCACCCGGATCGGCTGGAACCGGCGCTCGAGGGCGGCGTCCTTCTCGAGGTACTTGCGGTATTCGTCCAGGGTGGTAGCGCCGATCGTCTGCAGCTCACCCCGGGCCAGCATCGGCTTGAGGATGCTGGCGGCGTCGATCGCGCCCTCGGCGGCACCGGCCCCGACCAGCGTGTGCAGCTCGTCGATGAACAGGATGATGTCGCCGCGGGTGCGGATCTCCTTGAGCACCTTCTTCAGGCGTTCCTCGAAGTCACCGCGGTATCTCGACCCAGCAACCAGGGCACCGAGGTCGAGGCTGTAGATCTGCTTGTCCTTGAGTGTCTCCGGCACGTCCCCGCGGACGATCTGCTGGGCAAGGCCTTCGACGATCGCGGTCTTGCCGACGCCAGGCTCGCCGATGAGGACGGGGTTGTTCTTGGTACGGCGGGAGAGGACCTGCATGACCCGCTCGATTTCCTTCTCCCGGCCGATCACCGGATCGAGCTTGTTCTCGCGTGCCCCTTGCGTGTAGTTGCGCCCGAACTGGTCGAGGACGAGCGAGCCCTGCGGCGAGCTCTCGCCACTCCCGCCGGCACCGGCTCCGGCCGTCTCCTTGCCGTGCTGGTAACCAGACAGCAGCTGGATCACCTGCTGGCGCACACGACCAAGGTCGGCACCCAGCTTGACCAGGACCTGCGCGGCGACGCCCTCGCCCTCGCGGATCAGGCCAAGCAGGATGTGCTCGGTGCCGATGTAGTTGTGTCCGAGCTGCAGCGCCTCGCGTAGCGACAGCTCCAGGACCTTCTTGGCTCGCGGTGTGAACGGAATGTGACCACTTGGGGCCTGTTGACCGCTGCCGATGATCTCTTCGACCTGGGCTCGGACGGCTTCCAAAGAGATACCGAGGCTCTCCAGCGCCTTGGCGGCGACGCCCTCGCCCTCGTGGATCAAGCCCAAGAGGATGTGCTCGGTCCCGATGTAGTTGTGGCTGAGCATCCGGGCCTCTTCCTGGGCCAGGACGACAACCCGCCTCGCGCGGTCGGTGAACCTCTCGAACATCTTTGCTCCCCGGGCTGGAGACGGCTCGGGGTCGGGACTTCCCCCGGCCCCTGCGTTCATGCTAGTCCCCGCTACCGACGCGTCTCGATCCCACTGGGTTTCGACATGAGATCAAATCGGCCTCGGGGGACACGGTACGTAACGATGAAACACTCAGGCCTTCCTACTCTGTTCCCTGGGGCCCCCTCCTGACGAGGTGTTACGCCGGAAGCGAAAACGACCCCACCGGGAATGATCACGCGACGTGGGCGGACATATCCGTCAGCGGGCTGCATACATTCGATGAATGCGGACTCGCCGCTGGCAGCTCGAAGGCTCGAGGTCCCACGTCGTCGGCCAGGCCCCGACGGTTACGGCCGGGTCGGCCTTGCATACCGGGTCGATGGTAGCTCGTCTGGCGAGCAGAGGCTGCAGCCCGACCAGCCGTCACCCAGAGGCCGGGACACAGCCGTCTCGGCCATCGCTACGCCACGAATGACCTGCACGGGCGTCATCATCCGGTCGGCCGGTGACGGCCCACGACGGGCTGTTGTGGCCGGGTAGCCGACCAATCGTGCGCAAGGCCCGTCATCCCGTGTGCCGGCGATGGCCCCGAGGGGAGCGTCGTCACGGGCTGGCCGGCATGGTCGGTGAGGGGCGTTGTCGCAGGCTGGTCGGCAATGACCCAGGTAGGGCCGTTGTGGATGAGCCGGCCGCCAGAGGGCTACGAGAGGCCGGCATCATCCGGACGGTCGGTGTCGGCCCACGAAGGGCTGTTGTCGCCGGTAGACCACCAAGACGTGTAACGCACCGTCATCACCCGGTCGGTCGGTGGCCGGCCCACAAAGGGTGTTGTGGACGGGTGGGCCACCAATCACGTGTAATGGCCCCTCGTCCGGTGTACCGGCGATAGCCCCTGAAGGGAGCGTCGTCACGGGCTGGCCGGCGGCGACCCGCGCGGTGTGTTGTCACAGACCGGCGGCATGACCCGTCGTGGGTGTCATCACCTGGTGGGCGGCCATGATCCGGTGGGCGGCCATGACCCGCGACCGCCGTGGTGCCGGGGCAGGCCCGGTGCATCGTGCGAGGGCGGCCGTCGCCGCGGCCAAGCCCGTACCCACCAGCCGGACAGTCTCCCCAGTGAGATCCGTGGCCGAAGTCAGCTGCCCAGCCAGACCCGTGCCCCCAAGCTAGGCCGGCCTTCCAGCGCCTGAGCGGTTCACACGAGTGGGCGCTGATCACATGGGGTTGCTACGGGCCAGCCCGACGGTGTTCACCGAGCATGCTTCCCAGACAGTGGTCGTCGAGCAGGAGCCACTGCCTCACAAGCAAGATGGCCCCCAAGGCTGTCCTCGGGGGCCATCGAGTGAGCTCTCGATCCGAAGAGGTTTCGGACGCGGCGAGTTCGAGATCAGGTGTCAGCGGTTGCGGCCAACTGCTCAGCTATCGAAGTGTCCGGCAGCTCCAGCCCAGTGTCTGGAACAGCACCCGGGATCAGCTCCTTCTCTGCGGGTCCGCGGGATCACCTGCGAGGATCAGGCAAGACATGCCCGCGATCTTTTGCCCAGGCCTCTGTCGTCATGACCGGCAATCCGAAGAATTGCGGAAGCAGCCGACGTTCGAGCAAATCGCCCAACCGATTAGCGGCGCGCCTTCTGGTACGCCTCCACGATCTCCGCCGGGATGCGGCCGCGGTCGCTGACGTCATATCCCTGCTCTCGAGCCCATGCCCGAATTTCGGCCGTGTCGGCCTTGCGGGCGGCGCCACGAGCAGTCTGCTTCGGCGCACGACCGCGAACGGCGCGGCCACCGATGCGGCGAGCCGACTCGACATAAGGGCTCAGCTCCTTACGAAGCCGTGCAGCATTCTTGGCCGAAAGATCGATTTCATAGGTGACGCCATCGAGTCCGAACTTGATGGTCTCTTCGGCTTCCGACCCATCCAGGTCGTCGATAAGCACGACGTTCGTCTTCGTCGCCACTTCGGGGTTCCCTTCTCGAATAGTGGGTGGGCATAACAATAGAGCCACGAACTCGGCTGTAGCAAACCACCGAATACCCGTTTCTTGGGCACTAACCCGGTCGTCGTAGGTCGGTGACTCGTCGAAAGGAGAGAGGCTCCAGTCCGGCGATGCCACGCACAACCTGCCGTGCCCGGATTAGTACCGAGGAAATTATGCCTCATGTTGCGCGCCTCAGGCGAAGGGGGTAGTGAACGCGGACGTACGTCGTGGTCACCACTTACGAGAGCAACGCGATATGAGAGGGTCGTCACGGCCCCCGGCGGTCCTATACGGTGACTACACTCGTTCAACGACGTGAAGAGGCAGAGCATCTGTGACGGCACCTATGACGTTTACCTTGGTCGGTCATCGTGGCGCGATGGGACTCGAACCGGAGAACACGCTTCGTTCCTTTCGCCGAGCAGTCGCTCTCGGTGCCGATGCGGTCGAACTCGACCTACGAGTGTCCCGTGACGGTCACCTGGTGATTCTGCATGATGCCGACGTCGACCGGACGACGGATGGAGATGGTCCGGTATCGGAAATGAGTCTTGCCGAACTCCGTCAGCTCGATGCAGGTCTGGGCGAACGCATACCGACGTTCACCGAAGTCCTCGACGAGATAGAGCTGCCGATCCAAGCGGAGATCAAGTCGCCAAAGGCCGGGCGCCTGGCGCTCGACCTGATTCGCGAGCGAGAACTGCTGGGAAGGATCACGGTGACGTCGTTCTCCCCGGAGATCATTGCAGACGTCTTGTCGTACGAGCCCAAGACACGCACCGGCCTCATCACGTCCCGCGCTGACGGAGACTTCCTGGCCCGGGCGCTGGAGCTCGGCACCTCGCTGGTCTGCGTAGGTCTTGACAACCTTGACCGGGAATTCGTCGATCGCTGCCACCGCGACGGTCTCGAGGTCATCGGGTGGCCCGTCAACGATGTCGGGCGCCTCCTGCACGTCCTACGGGCGGGAGCTGACGGTATAACGTCCGACGTTCCTTCCCTGCTGGCTGACGCGTCGAGCCAGAACGCCGAAGTGGCTGAGCTGCTCGAGGCCAGACGGGCAAGAAGCGAAGAGCACTAGCTTGAGATGCCGACGGTAAGCCTGTGCGAGTACTGCGCGCATAAGACGCCGCAGTGCGGCAGGCACCGCATCAGCTTCGGAGCGCCCTGACCCGAGAGCCCGCAACGTCTGCGCTCGTGGTGAGGGCGTCACCTCAGGCCGACGGGCGATTGCGCTCGTAAACCAGTCGCAGGCCATGCAGGGTCAACCACGGTTCGTGATGGTCGACCATCTTGCATTCGTCGACGACGAGTGGAGCAAGGCCGCCAGTCGCCACGACGGTCACCTCGCGCTTGGTGAGGCGCATTTCGGCGACCATGCGTTCGACCAAGCCGTCGACCTGGCCGGCGAAACCGTAGACCGCTCCCGACTGCAGCGCCTCGACGGTGTTCTTCGCTATCACCGAACGCGGTCGGGCGAGCTCCACTCGTCGAAGTTGCGCACCCCGCTGCCCGAGCGCCTCGAGTGAGATTTCGATGCCCGGAGCGATGGCCCCACCTATATATTCTCCGCGTTCGCTCACCACGTCGAAAGTGGTGGCCGTACCGAAATCGACCACAATACACGGCCCACCGTAGAGCTCTGAGACCGCCAACGCATTGACAATCCGGTCGGCACCTACCTCACGAGGTTGGTCCATGAGGACGGAAACGCCGGTGCGTACGCCAGGCTCGACGACAACCCCCGGAACGTCTGCGTAATATCGCCGCAACATTTCCCGCAACTCATGGAGTACGGCGGGGACCGTCGAGCAGACCACGACGCCGCTCACGGTCTGGTGGCCGGTCCGCCGCGATGGCGCGGGTTCCCCTGGGGATGTCGCCGGAGAGCTCGAGACGGCCGAGGAATGCGCGCGCGAGGTCGTGGACTGACCGGCGCCGGCCAACAGTCCGCCGAAGAGGACGGCCAACTCGTCAGCAGTACGGCGGTCGTCGGTAGCGACCCGCCAGTGCTCCACCAGCTCGGCATCGTCGAACAGACCGAGCGTGGTGTGCGTATTGCCCACGTCGATCGCGAAGAGCATTCTGGGTTCTCCTCGCCTCCAGGCTGTCCGGCCGGGCCGGGACTGATCTTGGAATCAGGTCGTACGAATTCGTACGAAACCAACGCTAGCCCGCCGATTCACCAGCGGCCCGCGGGCGTCAAGGTTGCTCGCGCGCCATCGCCGCGCGAGCCGCGGCATTCTCGAGCGCATTGTCGCCGGCGCCGGACTGGTAACCGCACCTCGTCACCGCGTAGCCGACCGCGGCGCCTGCCGGGCGGCTGACGCGGCCTTTTCACCTATCACCGGTGGGCGATCCCGTAGGTGGCTCTATCACCACCCAAAGGTCCTGGTATGTGCAGCCGAAGCGCCAGGACCGGGCATGCCCGTGCGGCCGGATCGGCGATCGTCTTGCACAATGACAGAAAGGGCCATGCGAAGCGGCGCTGCCCGCCCGGAGCGACCGGGCCGGCCAAGCGCACGGCGAACCGCCCGGAACGAAACGGCACAACGGGCGATCCGTCGCTCCGCGCGACTCCGGGGGACGACATGGCGACATCGGACAATTGGCTCTCGATGCGGGCGTCCGACGCCGATCGCGAACGTGCGGCCGACGTCCTGAAGGCGGCGCTTGCCGAGGGTCGGCTGGACTGGGACGAGCATCGTGAGCGTCTCGATGCGGTCATGCGGGCGCGTACGTATGGCGAACTCCGGATGCACATCACGGACCTGCCGGTCGGCCCGATGCCGTTCCCCGGCGGGATGGCTGGAAACGAGGTGGCCGGCGGTGAGGCGCCCCGGAGCATCGCCTCACGCGAGTCGGACGATCGCCAGCTGGAGGTTCCGCGGATCCCCGCGCAACGTGCTGCGCCACCGGCCCCCTTGGCGAACCCGTGGTCGCACTACGTCCCCGCGCCGGTGCGGATGACCGAGCCGCTCGCCAAGATCTCCGTCGTCTGCGCGATTCTCGGCTTTCTCACATCCGGCATGGCGGCGGTCCCGGCGATCATCACGGGTCACCTGGCCCTGGCGCGGCTTCGGCGGACGAACGACGAAGGTGTCGGACTTGCGGTCACCGGCCTGGTGCTCGGATACCTCGAGCTCCTCTTCCTGGCCGTGTGGTTCATCCTCGTCATCATCCTTCATATGGACTGAACGACCGACGTCTCGATGCCGACCGCAGTGCCGGCTGGTTGACTCAGGTCGACAGAGCCGACATCGACTCCCGCTGACATCGACGCCCACTGACGAATGACCTCTCGACGACCCCCGACCTGGACGACGTGGCGTGCCGCGATGACGGACGCGCTCTACGGCTCGACGGGCTTCTTCCGCACCAACTGGCCGGCTGATCACTTTCGTACGTCCGTCCACGTGTCGACAGCGTTCGCGGGCGCGTTGCTGCGACTCGCACGCGCGGCCGGGCTGTCGACCGTCGTCGACGTCGGTGCCGGGCGTGGGGAGCTCGTGCGGAGCCTCCACGAGCTCGCGCCAGACCTCGAGCTGATTGCGGTCGAGCTGGCCCCGCCACCGCCTGAGCTGCCGCCGGGCGTGCGCTGGGTGGACTCGATGCCGTACGACATCGAGGCGTTGGTCGTGGCGAACGAATGGCTCGACAACGTCCCCCTCGACGTCGTGGAGGTGGACGCCACCGGTACCCCACGTCTCGTGGAGGTCTGCCCTGACGCCTCGGAGCGGTTGGGGGAGCCGGTGGGCGGAGACGACCTCGCCTGGCTCGACCGCTGGTGGCCGCTGACCGACGCCGTGCCCGGTGTCCGGGCAGAGATCGGCCGGCCGCGCGACGAGGCATGGCTGGAGCTGGTACGTCGGCTTCGGCGAGGGATCGCGCTCGCCATCGACTATGGCCACTTCGCGGACTCTCGTCCGGTTACCGGCAGCCTCAGGGGTTACCGGTCGGGTCGGGTGGTCGACCCCGCTCCAGACGGTTCCTGCGACCTCACGGCGGATGTCGCCATCGATGCGGTCGCCGCATCGGGGGACACCGCCGCGACAGGCGGCGCGGTGCTGCGACAACGGGACGCTCTCGCTGCGCTTGGCCTGACCGGGCTCGACGAGGGCCAGATCGTCCGGCCGGACCTGTCGCTCGCCCGCTCCAACCCGCGCGCCTACCTCACGGCGCTGTCCCGCGCGGGTGAGGCCGCCGAGCTGACCGATCCCCGCGCTTTGGGCGGGTACTGGTGGATCGTGCACACCCGCACCATGGATCTTGTGCCCGAGCTATCCGGGGTTGCCCGGTCTTGCCGAGGGCTTGGAGAAGATCAGGAAGGCCTCACGGGCATGACATCGCACAGCCCCTCGGCCGGGTCCGAGCTTGATCACGAGGGGGCCGCCACAGGATCGTCCGTGAAGTCAGCGGGGTACGGCGGGTGACGATCTTCTCCGCCCCGCTCAATTTTGTTCGCACGTTCACAAAGTCCTAGGCTGGGACTCGCGCGGTCGGTACGCCGTTCCGGCCGGCCAGCTGCGGCGGTCCAGGCGAAGCATCGGCCTTGCCCGGCTGATCACCCCTACCCGTCGCGCACCGTTCGGTGACTACAGGAGTGAAGTGAGCCCGTCCCGTTCCCACCAGACGCCTGAGGACACAGCACGACCCGGCCGTGGGATCCCCGAAGCCACGGTCGCGCGTCTGCCTGTCTACTTCCGGGCCCTGACCGCACTCGCGGACCGTGGGACGACGACGGCCTCGAGTGAGGAACTGGCCAGGGCAGCGGGCGTCAACTCGGCCAAGCTCCGCAAGGACCTGTCCTATCTCGGGTCGTATGGCACGCGGGGCGTCGGGTACGACGTGGAGTACCTCCGCTACCAGATCGCGCGAGAGATCGGGCTCACGCAGGACTGGCCGGTCGTGATCGTCGGGATCGGAAACCTCGGCCACGCACTCGCGAACTACTCCGGCTTCGCCTCGCGAGGCTTCGGCATCGTCGGCCTCTTCGACGCAGACCCGGCGAAGGTCGGCGAGCGGGTCGGCAATCACGTCGTACGCCCGTACAGCGACCTGGAGAAGGTCGTTCGGGAGCATCGTGTCGCGATCGGCGTGATCGCGACGCCGGCCACTGCCGCGCAGGAGGTCTGCGACCGGATGGTTGCGGCTGGCATCACCAGCATCCTCAACTTCGCGCCGGTCGTGTTGCGGGTTCCACCCGGCATCGACGTACGAAAGGTCGACCTGTCGACCGAGCTGCAGATCCTCGCGTACCACGAGCAACGCAAGGCCCTCCAGACGCAAGGGCGGCTCGGTCGAATCGACGGCATGTCGATCGAGAACGGTCAGGTGCCGAGCACGGCAGTTCAACAGGGCGAGTCACTCGACGAGGGTCAGCTGGTCGGGCGCGTCGACACCAACCCAGACGATCGCGAGGTGGGCGAGACGCCGTCCGAGTCCCCCGGCACCGACGTCATCAGGACCAGCTCCGTCAAGAGGAGATCCCACAGCTCATGAGCATTCTCGTCGTCGGTCTTTCCCATCGCAGTACGCCGGTCAGCCTGCTCGAGCGGGTCGTCCCGGCGCCCGAGGCACTCGAGAAGGTTCTCACCGACGCGGTGAGCTGCCCGCACATCGGGGCCGCCGTCGTGCTGTCGACCTGTAACCGCGTCGAGATCTACGCCGAGGTCGAGCGGTTCCACGGTGGGGTCGAGGAGCTGGCCGACCTATTGGCTCGCCATTCGGGTGTCCCGACCGAGGAGCTCACACCACATCTCTATGTGAGATATGAGGACGGCGCGGTCAGCCATCTGTTCTCGGTGGCGTGCGGCCTGGACTCCATGGTGGTGGGGGAGACCCAGATCCTGGGGCAGGTCAAGGCCGCGTTGCGGACCGCCCAGGACGCCGAGACCATCGGGTCGGAGCTGAACGCCGCCTTCCAGCACGCCCTCCGCGTCGGCAAGCGGGCGCACACCGAGACCGATCTGGGTCGCGCCGGACGGTCGGTCGTGACGGCGGTGCTGGACCGAGCAGTCGACGTGCTCGGCGATCTGGCGGGAAGGCGTGCGCTCGTCGTGGGGGCCGGGTCGATGGCGGCACTCGCCGCCACGACGCTCACGCGTGACCACGACGCAGAGGTCGTCGTGCTGAACCGTACGCCCGAGCGGGCGCAGCGGTTGGCTGCCAGCGTCTGCGGTACCGCGGCCGACATGGCCGATCTCGAGACCGAGCTGGCGAAGGCGGACCTGGTGGTCTCCTGCACCGGTGCGGTCGGCACGGTCGTCTCCGCCGACGCGGTGCGGGAGGCGGTCATGCGCCGCTCGCCGGCGGCGTTGCTGGAAACCGAATCGGAGGCGTCAGCGGCCCGACCGCTCGTGGTGTGCGATCTCGCGCTGCCGCGTGACGTCGACCCGCAGGTCTCGGGTATGCCCGGCGTGGCGCTGATCGACCTCGCGAGTCTCGCGGGCACGCTGGCGGCAGACGGGACGCCGGCGGACATCGAAGCCGTCCGTTCGATCGTCGCGAGCGAGGTCGCCGACTTCACCGCGGCGCGGCGTACTGCCGCCGTGCTTCCCACGGTCGTGGCACTCCGCAGCATGGCCGACCGGGTCGTCGAGGCGGAGCTGCGCCGACTGTCGTCGCGGCTGCCGGACCTCGACGACACCGCGCGCGCCGAGGTGGAGCGGACGGTGCGCCGGGTGGTCGACAAGCTGCTCCACGCCCCGACGATCAAGGTGAAGGAGCTTGCGGAGCAGACCGTCCAGACGTCGTACGCCGACGCGCTGCGCAAGCTCTTCGCACTCGACTCGGCCGCGGTCGGGGCCTTCACCAGTGCGGCACCGGTCGAGCCGACAGGCATGGACGGGCGCGAATCGACCACACGGGCAGGCGGTGCATCATGAGTGGCACGTACGGCGGGCGCTATCGCCGCCAAGGCCCGAGACGCCAGCCCGGGACGGCACTGCGGATCGGTACGCGGCGCAGTCCGTTGGCTCGAGCCCAGACCGACACCGTGGCGAAGGCCCTGGTCGAGATGGGCCACACGGTGACGATCGTCGAGCTGACGACCGCAGGGGACGTCGACCGCAAGACCCCACTCAGGCAGTTGGGTGGGCAAGGCGTGTTCGTCAACGCGGTTCGCGAGGCGCTGCTGCGTGACGAGATCGACCTTGCGGTGCACTCCCTCAAGGATCTGCCGACCAAGCCGGCCCCCGGCCTGGTGGTCGCCGCCATACCGCCGCGCGCGGATGCCCGTGACGTGCTGGTCGCCCGTGACGGGCTCACGCTCGCGACGCTGCCTCCGAAAGCGCGGATCGGCACGGGATCGCCGCGTCGGCTCGCGCAGCTTCGCAACCTGGGTAAGGACGATCTCCAACCGGTCGAGATCCGGGGCAACGTCGACACCAGGATCGGCAAGGTACGAAGCGGTGAGCTTGACGCGGTCGTCCTGGCAGCTGCGGGACTGGCTCGGCTCGGCCGTGAGGACGAGATCACCGAGCGATTCGACCCGACCGAGTTCGTCCCGGCGCCGGGCCAGGGAGCGCTCGCCGTCGAATGCCGAAGCACCGACGAGGATCTGGTGCGCATCCTCGCCGGCCTCGACGATCCGCGCACCAGGGCGGCCGTGACAGCCGAGCGCGCCGTACTGGCGACGCTTGGTGCGGGCTGCAGCGCGCCCATGGGGGCGTTCGCTCACGTCACCCACGGCGATGACGCCGGGGCAGGGGATGGCGCCGGGCATGGACCGGGCCTCACTCTCTACGCCTTCGTCGCGGCTGTCGACGGATCGGCTTGCGTACGGGCCTCCGCCTCCGGGCCTTTGAACGCGGCGGAAGAGCTCGGACGCTCGCTGGCTTCCGACCTGCTCGCCGAGGAAGGGATCGCCTTGCAGGGCGACCCTGACGCCCAGAGCACTGATCCGGGGGCCCGCCCTCGGATTCCCGCAACAGGAACCATTTGATCGAGGAACGCGTCAGGTGACCGCGAAGAACAAGACCACGAAGAAGTCCGGACCTCAGCAGGGGGTTGAGCCGGTGGCCACGCATGCCCAGGGATCGGTGTCGTTCGTCGGCGTCGGGCCGGGAGACCCGTCGCTGGTGACTGCGAGGGCGCGGGAGCTGCTCGGCAAGGCCGATGTGATCGCTGGTGAGCTGGGGACGATGGAGGCTGTCGTCGCCGCGTACGTGCGACCCGAAGCCGAGCGGATCGAGCTGACCGAGAACGCCGTCACAGCGGCCGAGGCCGGGCGTGTGCTCGCCAAGCGCGCCAAGGACGGCAATCACGTCGTACGCCTCTATCTCGGCGACCCGTTCCTCGACGGTCACGCCGCCGAACACGTCGCGGCGGTCGTACGGCATCAGGTGCCGTTCGAGGTAGCGCCAGGCTTGCCGGTGGCCACCACGGTGCCCGCCTTCGCCGGCATCTCGCTCGCGACCAGCAAGGTGAACGAGATTCGCATCGTCGACGTGCGAGACGGCGAGCCGGCGTGGGAGCAGTTCGGTGAGGGATCGGCGACGTTGGTGCTCACCGGCGTCACCGAAGGGATCAAGGACATCGCAGCCATGCTGGTGAAGGCTGGCCGTGACCCCTCGACCCCGGTGACGGCGACGGTCAACGGCACCACCACCAACCAGAAGACCATCGAGGCGACGCTGGAGACCCTGGCGTCGGAGGTGAAGGCGTCGAAGCTCACGGGGCCGTTCGTCCTGGTCGTCGGCCAGGCGGTGGCGAACCGCGACAAGCTGTCGTGGTTCGAGACCAAGCCGCTCTTCGGCTGGCGCGTGCTCGTGCCGCGCACCAAGGAGCAGGCAGGTGTCCTCTCGCGCATGCTTCGCCAGTACGGCGCCGTCCCCGAGGAGGTGCCGACGATCTCGGTGGAGCCGCCGCGCAACCCGCAACAGCTCGACCGTGCGATCACAGGGCTCGTCACCGGTCGCTACCAGTGGGTGGCGTTCACGTCGGTCAACGCTGTGCGAGCGGTCCGGGAGAAGTTCGAGGAGTACGGACTGGACGCCCGGGCGTTCGCCGGCTTGAAGGTGGCCGCGGTCGGTGACAAGACCGCCGAAGCCATCCAGGCCTGGGGAATCAAGCCCGACCTGGTGCCGAGCGGTGAGCAGTCTGCGCGTGGCCTGCTGGAGGAGTGGCCGCCGTACGACCGGGTGCTCGACCCGATCAACCGGGTCTTCCTGCCCCGCGCCGACATCGCGACGGAGACGCTGGTGGCCGGCCTGATCGAGCTCGGCTGGGAGGTCGACGACGTTACCGCGTACCGCACCGTGCGTGC
>DATCKU010000061.1:0-51891 GCA_036564245.1 Actinopolymorphaceae bacterium | reverse complement strand
GCTCCATCTTGTGGAACGCCTCCTCGACGCCGTCGAGGCCGATCCGCTCGCTGACGAACCGGTCGAGCGGGAGCCGGCCCTGGAGGTGGAGGTCGACGAGCAGCGGGAAGTCGCGGCTGGGCAGGCAGTCGCCGTACCACGACGGTTTCAGCGCCCCGCCCCGCCCGAAGAACTCGATCATGGGGATGTCCGGGAACTTCATCTCGGGCGTGGGCACGCCGACCTGCACGACCGTGCCGGCGAGGTCGCGGGCGAAGAACGCCTGCTCGAGCACCTGCGGGTGGCCGACGGCCTCGACGCACACGTCGGCGCCGAACCCGCCGGTGGCGGCCCGCACGGCCTCGACCGGGTCCTCCCGGCCGGCGTTGACGGTGTGCGTGGCGCCGAACTCGCGGGCCCACTCGAGCTTCCGGTCGTCGAGGTCGACGGCCACGATCGTCGTGGCCCCGGCGAGCCCGGCCCCGGCGATGGCGGCGTCGCCGACGCCGCCGCAGCCGAACACGGCCACCGAGTCGCCGCGCTGCACGTTGCCGGTCAACAGCGCGGCGCCGAGGCCCGCCATCACGCCGCAGCCGAGCAGGCCGGCCGTCGCCGGGTCGACCTCGTCGGACACCGGCGTGCACTGGCCGGCGGCGACCAGCGTCTTCTCGGCGAAGGCGCCGATCCCGAGCGCCGGCGCCAGCTCGGTGCCGTCGGTCCGGGTCATCTTCTGGGTGGCGTTGTGGGTGGCGAAGCAGTACCACGGCCGGCCACGGGCGCAGGCACGGCACTGCCCACACACGGCACGCCAGTTCAAGATCACGAAGTCGCCCGGTGCGACCTCGGAGACGTCGGGGCCCACCGCCTCGACCACGCCTGCCGCCTCGTGGCCAAGGAGGTACGGGTAATCGTTGCCGATCCCGCCCTGCTTGTAGTGCAGGTCGGTGTGGCATACGCCGCAGGCCTGCACCCGGACCAGCGCCTCGCCCGGCCCCGGATCGGGCACGTGGATCGTCTCGAGACTGACCGGCGCGTCCTTGGCTCGCGAGATGACAGCCGTGACCTCGTGCATGGGCACTCCTTCGGGCCTCGGGGGCGTGCAACGTGCTCAGATGACTGATGACCTTCCCGATATGGATCCTCCCAGGATCGGACCACCCGTGAAAAGAGGTATTTGGCACTGCGGAACGCTTTCACCATGACGGTGGCACGCGGAAGGCTCGTCCGCGCTGGGCATGGCAGGCGGGGAGACGTCACCAGGCGGGCACCGTTCGCGACGACCGCGCGACGACGCGCTGTGGGTGGAGGCGGGGGAGCGCCGCGGCTTGCCGAGCGCGCGCAGCCGGGTCCTAAGCTCGGGGGAGCGGAGAGGAGGCGCGGACCGTGGCGACACTCGTACGCCTCGAGCACGAGGATGGGATCGGCATCATCCGGCTCGACCGACCGCCGATGAACGTCATCAACCGGCCGATGCAGGACCAGCTTCGTGCCGTGGCCATCGAGGTCGCAGAGCGGGACGACATCGCAGCCGTCGTCATCTACGGCGGGCCACGGGTCTTCGCCGCTGGAGCAGACATCAAGGAGATGGCGCAGATGTCGTACGTCGACATGGTGAGCGCCTCCCACGGGCTGATGTCGGCTGTCGATGCGGTTGCGCGAATCCCCAAGCCAGTCGTGGCGGCGATCGCCGGCTACGCACTGGGCGGCGGATGTGAGCTGGCGCTGGCGGCGGATCGGCGGATCGCGGCGGCGACGGCGAAACTCGGTCAGCCGGAGATCAAACTCGGTGTGATCCCGGGCGCGGGTGGCACGCAGCGGCTGGCTCGGCTCGTGGGTCCCGCGCACGCCAAGGAGCTCATCTTCACCGGCAAGATCATCGACGCGGACGAGGCCCGCTCGATCGGCCTGGTCGACGTCGTGGTCGAGGCTCAGGGGCCCGCCGATGCAGAAGGCGCCAGCGCTTCCGGTGAGCAGACGGCAGGCGACGCCGGCGCGCCCGAGCCCGACCCCGAGCAGGCTGGCCGCCGTGCCTTCGACGCTGCCCGGGCCTGGGCGCGGCAGTTCGTCGGTGGGCCGGCTCAGGCGCTGCGGGCAGCGAAGGCCGCCATCGACCGAGGTCTCGACGTCGACCTGGCCACGGGTCTGGAGATCGAACGTCAGAACTTCGCCGCGCTGTTCGCGACGGAAGATCGCAAGATCGGCATGTCGGCCTTCGTGAACAAGACCACGCCCGAGTTCACCGGGCGCTGACGCATCCGCCGGTCGCAGATCGCCTGCCCAGGCGAGCACGTGCACTCACAAGGAGGATTCACCGTGTCGAGTTCGAACGAGATCGAGGCGGCCTGGACCGATCCCAAGCTCGCCAACGTGCTCTATCACGACTGGGAGGCGCAGACCTATGACGACAAATGGTCGATCTCGTTCGACGAACGCTGCATCAGCTACGCGCGGGACCGGTTCGTCGCCGTCGCCGGTGCGGCGGGTTGGCCGTACCGCAAGTCGCTGGAGATCGGCTGTGGCACCGGCTTCTTCTCACTCAACCTGAAGCAGGCCCGCGTGCTCGACGAGGTGCATGTCACCGATCTGTCGTCGGGAATGGTGGAGGTGGCCAAGCAGAACGCCCGCCGGCTCGGATTCACGATCGAAGGGCGGACGGCCGACGCGGAGGGCCTGCCCTATCCGGACGGCAGCTTCGACCTGGTGATCGGCCATGCAGTCCTGCACCACATCCCGGACGTCGAGGAAGCCTTCGCGGAGATGCTGCGTGTGCTCCGGCCCGGTGGTCGCTTCGTCATCTGCGGGGAGCCGACACGATACGGCGACCTCGTGGCTCGCAAGCTCTCGCATCTCACCTGGTGGCTCACGACCCGGATCACCCACCTGCCTCCACTGCGTGAGAGCTGGGCTCGACCGAAGGAGGAGCTCGACGAGTCGTCCCGGGCGGCAGCCCTCGAGGCCGTGGTCGACCTGCACACGTTCGACCCGGACGCGTTGGCCCGGATGGCACGTCGTGCCGGCGCGGTCGAGGTACGCACGGTGACCGAGGAGCTCACGGCCGCATGGTTCGGCTGGCCAGTGCGCAGCTTCGAGCACGCGGTGAAACCGGGGAAGCTGGGATGGCGCTGGGCCAACTTTGCGTACCAGACCTGGCTGAAACTGTCGGCGGTGGACCGCGTGCTCAAGCCCATCGTGCCTGCTCAGCTGTACTACAACGTGTCGATCACAGGTGTGCGTGGCGGGCAGGCTCGCAATTCGCGAAAAGGGCGGTAGCCTCGAAGGTGGAAGTGGGCACCTAGGACGGCTAGCACCCGCCCAGCAAGGCCTAGATCCGACACCGCGGTTACGGAGCCCGCAGCTCCGTGGTAGCGTCCTCGGCGGTCGTTCGTCGATTTCTGGCATGGCGCGAGCGTGCTGGTCAGTGCTTTCTGACCGGTGTCCGGACGTCACGTGATCGCCGAAGAGGCGTGGCTTGGACGCGCAGCAGACGTTGCGCGGAAGCAGCGGGATTCGACACGCGATGCTCGGGGAATCTGGGGATCGACCCCAGATCGCTCGGGCTCTGCGTCCCACGACTCGGTGCTCGTGAGGTTCGGGCACTGCACTGCAAGTTCTCAAAGGAAATCGAAACATGGCGCAAGGAACCGTCAAGTGGTTCAACGCTGACAAGGGTTATGGCTTCATCTCCGTCGATGGCGGACAGGACGTGTTCGTTCACTTCTCCGCGATCGTCGCCGACGGGTACCGCTCGTTGGATGAGGATCAGCGAGTCGAGTTCGACGTCGTGCAGGGAGCCAAGGGTCCACAGGCAGAGAACGTTCGTACCATCTAGTAGTCCATAGGGCATCCGTCCTCGTTAGTCCGTAGGACATCCGTCCACTGATTCGAACGCGATGACCACGTGCGGTAGGTCTGTGTCCCCCGACGAAGCGGTTGGCTCACAGTCAGTCGACCCGACCGCTTCTGGCGACGCACCTGCCGCGCGTGGTCGTGTCACTCGCACGGCTCGGCTGGCGGCCTTCATCCGCTGGATGCTTCGAAACCGCGCGTACACCGGGTATCACCTCGTGCGCTACTGGCGCTACCTGTGGATGCGGCTGCGCTGTCGGCATGTGGTCACGGAAGGTTTCGTCTTCCTGGGCAAGGGTGTGCGTCTGTATGCCCGGAAGGGCTACGGTCGGCTCGTCCTGGGCCGGTTCGTCCATCTCGGTGACGGCACCCGGTTGCACGCTCACGAGGGCACGTTGCGGATCGGCGAGAAGACCGTGCTGGGCCGAGACGTGACGATCAACTGCTATCTCGACGTCGAGGTCGGACCGGCCAGCCTGCTCGCGGACTGGTGCTACGTCACCGACTTCGACCATGTGACGACCGAGCTCGACGTGCCGATCAAGGACCAAGGCCTCGTGAAGAGTCCGGTCCGGATCGGTCCGGGCTGCTGGCTCGGCGTCCGGACGACGGTGCTGCGGGGGAGCCGGATCGGTCAGGGCGCCGTGATCGGTGCCCATGCGGTCGTACGAGGCGAGATCCCGGACGAGGCGATCGCGGTAGGCGTGCCGGCGAAGGTCGTGCGGGACCGGCGCGCGATCTACGAGAAGGAAGCGGCCAAACGGGAGTATCTGCAAGGTCTGGCCCGAGGAAACGAGGAAGCCGCCGCAAAGGCCCGACGCCAGGCGGCGTCCGGCGAATGACGCCCACTCACCTCACGAAAAAAGCACCTTCAGGTCAGGGTTTTCCGGTGTCCTCCTCGATCGCCGCCGTGGGGGATTCTTCAGCCGGTGCGAAGACGTCGGGTAATGCCACGCGCAGCGCGTGCTGGAGCGTCTGCAACTGCTCGGAATTCATTCTCTCCACGAAATGGACCAGGGCGGTCGCGGGATTTCCGGCCACCGACCACGCCTCGTGCATGAGCATCGCGGTATAGGACTCTCGCGACATCACCGGCGAATATTTGTATGCCCGACCATTCCGCTCTCGCCGCAACCAGCCCTTGCGGAAGAGCTTGTCCATCACCGTCATGACGGTGGTGTGGGCGAGTTCGCGCTCCGGCAACAAAGCCTCGCGAACCTCCCGTACACGCACCGGATGGTCCGCCGCCCAGACCTGATTCATGATCTGCTCTTCAAGGCGTCCGAATCGAGGCATGTCGGCTACTTTCCACCAGTACGTAATGGCAGGAATGACCAAGCCTGTCGTGTGATTCGCCTCACTGCGCCGTCACACATGCTATCGATCATCGTAGCCGTCCTCCGGCCTGCACAACTTTACCAAACCGCGTCGGCCGCACAAATCGGCCAGATTGCCCTTTCTCCGTCGTGCAGGCTACGATCACCTGCTCAATTGGTGCATTCGTGTCGAACAACGTCGTCGACGCGCCATGCAGAGCCGACACGGCTGCTGGACTCTAACGCATCAATGTGAGAGCTCTGTTACGAGGCTGCGTCGTATTAGGGCCGATTTTTCGGGCTAGCTCGCCAATTCGCCTTTCTGCTACGACTGCTCTCTGCGCCATCCGGCGAAAGAACGATTCGTGAGCTTAGGACGGGACTTTTCGTGATTTCACTCCTGCGATCTGGCTACGGGCGTGCCCGGCAGTGGATGCAGAACACTCCTCATGCCGCGCTGGGCTTCGCGTTCATTCTCGTGTGCAGCGTCGGCATCGGGTCAGCGGTCGTCGTCGGCGTGCTGGGGTCGCCGACGGCGGCCTCGAATGCGTCGGATGGCGCTGGCGCCGCACTGGCGGACACGTCGTCGCGCTCGGAGCGGGGGGCGCGTGCCGCCGACCGCCAGCGCTCGGTCAGGACGAGTGGTCGCGACGCGCCACGCAAGGACGAGGCTCGTAGGAGCGCGCAGCAGCGGACGAACCGCGGGTCGACACGCCGGTCGAGTGGGTGGGAGCTGCCGGTGCGGTCGTACGAGCTCACCGGTAGGTTCGGCCAGTCCGGCAGTCGGTGGTCCTCGTTCCACCACGGGCTGGACTTCGCGACAGAGACCGGCACGCCGATCCATGCCATTGCTCCGGGGCGCATCATCACCGCGGGCTGGGGTGGCGCGTACGGCAACTACATCATGATCGAGCATCCCAATGGCGCCGTGTCACTCTACGGTCACATGTCGGAGTTCGAGCGCACGTCAGGTTGGGTGCACGCCGGCACGGTCATCGGGTACGTCGGCGCCACCGGCAACGTGACCGGACCGCACGTCCACCTCGAGATCCGACCGGACGGCGGCGGCCTCGACGACGCCGTCGATCCCGAGTCGTACCTGCGCGAGCACGGCCTCGATCCCTGAGCGGGACCGATCGGAGGACGTGGACGCTCCGCCTCGGTCGGTGGCGGGATACTTGATTCCCGCCTAGTCTCGGAGGAGATCGCTTGGGGGAGCGGCCATGGCGGACACCGCGAAAGCTGGCAAGTCGATCGGGTCGCGGATGCGCGAGAGCCTCGCCAACGTGATCTTCGTGCTGGCGACCTTCGTGGCCCTCGTCTTGGTGCTCGGCGCCCTGCTCACGACCTTGGGCGCCAACGAGGACAACACCATCGTCTCGGGCGTGCTCGGGCTCGCGGACCGCTTCGAGGGACCCTTCGCCGACATGTTCACCTTCGACGATGCGAAGCGGCAGGTGCTGGTCAACTGGCTGATAGCCGCTGCGGTCTACCTGGTGGTCGGCCGGTTCGTCGCCCGGCTGATTCGTCCGTGACCTGTGCCACCGCCACCAGGTCCAGCGCGGCATCGAGGTCGGCTCCCGCAGGATCGGCGTCGCGGAGTACGAAGTCGTCGCACGTGACCGAGGCGACGAACGCGCTCAGCTCGGACGGCCAACGCGCGACCTCGGCTGCGAGTTGCGCGTGCACGAGATCCCCGTTCTCCTGCTCCCACGCGCGGATGCGTTCGCCGTGCCACAGACCCACCATGCGTGAGCAGGCGAACGGCCGCAGCAGGTCGGCAAGCTCGCGCGCGGTGAGCTCGTGCGCATGGCAGATGTTGCCGGGCGGGAACGTCAACCGGTTGGGCGTCGACAGGACGAGGAGCCCGGGGGGCCGCAGGACTCGCAGGCACTCCGCGACGAACCCGCGCTGGTCCCACAGGTGCTCGATGGTCTGCAGGCTGACGACCGCATCGACGCAGGAGTCGCCGAAGGGGAGGCTCACCAGGTTGCCGCGGACCACCGGGACCAGGGGATAGGTGCGGCGTAGGTGGGTGACGGTCATGGCGTCGTAGTCGACCGCGACGACCCGGGCCGACGTCGTACGTCGCACGAGTTCGGCTCCATAGCCTTCGCCGGCGCCGGCATCGAGCACGATGCACGTCGCGGTCAGCCCGACCTCCCGCAGCGTCGCGGCCACCCAGCGGTAGACGACCTCGTGTCGACGGAACCAGTAGTTCTCGTGCCAGATGTCGGGATACGTCCGCTCGCCCGTGAGCGTGAGACCGTCCGGTATACCCACTGTCATGCCTCGTTTCGCGCTGTCGCCTGGCTACGGTGCCGCGTCGCACCACGGGATCGAGCCCTTCGAGAAACGGTGACACCCGTCCGAACTGGTCGGCCGCAGTGGTAGCTGCGTCGGCGGATCGGCTGGGAGAATCGCCTGGATGGATAAGTTCTTCACCAGCCTGAGCCCCGGTGCCCTCGGTATCGACCCTGGATTCGACGAGCTTGTCACGCTGGCGCAAGCGTACGGTTTCGGCGCCGTCGAACCGGACATGCGCTACCTGCGGGCGCAGTCCGAGTCCGACCTTCCGAAGGTGCGGGAACGCCTCGCCGAGAAGGGGCTGCGTTTCGGTGCCGCTGGGCTGCCTGTCGATCTCGGTGGGCCAGCCACGACGTTTGCCGACCAACTGTCTCGACTCGAGGAGCATGCCGCGATCCTGGCCGCGGCGGGCGTCGACCGGATCGGCACCTGGATCCGTCCGATGAGCGACTCGGTCACCTACCGCCGCAACTTCACGCGGTGGGTGGAACGCATCGGGCTGGTCGACGAGGTCCTGCGACCGGCGGGCATCCGGTTCGGCCTGGAGTACGTCGGCCCGAAGACCATGTGGTCGACCGAGCGGTTCCCCTTCGTCCACACCCTGGCGGAGCTGCGCGAGCTGCTCGACGCAGTGGGCAGTGACAACGTGGGCGTCGTGCTGGACAGCTTCCACTGGTACACCGCGGCCGAGACCGCCGACGACATCCGGGCGCTGCGGGGCGACCAGGTGATCGCGGTCGACCTGAACGACGCGCCGAGCGGTCTGGAGCGGGACGAGCAGCAGGACCTGTCCCGGACCCTGCCTGGTGCGACGGGTGTGATCGACCTTGCCGCGTTCATCGGGGCGCTGCGCGACATCGGGTACGACGGGCCGATCAAGGTGGAGCCGTTCAACGCCGAGCTGCGTTCGCTTCCGGTGCGCGACGTCGTGGCGAAGACCGCCGAGTCGCTCGCCGCTGTCCTCGGCAGGTGACGGCGCCGTCGGCTGCGCCGACCGACGTCCGGCCCGAGCCCAGCTGACTCCCAGCAGCTGCCCTGGCGCCTGCGACGCCAGGTCCGCATCACTCGGTGTGTTGGTGTCCACGGGCCTGGTGGGCAGAATCACAAACGGAGTCGTTGCCGCAAAAGCTACTCGCCGGTAACGTCTCGTGGCGGACGATGGCGAAAGAGGAGGCGTACGGCGAGCATGAAGATCGTGGTCTGCGTGAAGTACGTACCTGACGCAACCGCCGACCGCACGTTCAACGCGAGCGACCGTACCGTCGACCGGACGTCGGTCCCCGGGCTGCTCTCCGAGCTCGACGAGCACGCCATCGAGGCTGCGCTCACTCTCGCCGAGGCCCATGGCGCGAACGTGACGGCGTTGACGGTGGGTCCGTCCGATGCGGCTGCCGCGGTGAAGAAGGCGCTGCAGATGGGTGCCGACGCCGGCGTGCACGTTGTCGACGACGCGATCCACGGCTCCGACGCGATCGCAAGCTCCCTGGTCCTGGCGAAGGCCCTGCAGAAGCTCGGCGAGGCCGAACCGGTGGACCTCGTGATGTGCGGCATGGCGTCGACCGACGGCGGCATGTCGGTGGTGCCTGCGATGCTGGCCGAACGCCTCGGGTACGCGCAGCTCACGTTCGCCGCCTCGGTCGAGGTGTCCGGCGACGTCGTACGCATCCGGCGGGACGCCGAGACGGCGACGGAGACGATCGAAGCGAAGCTGCCGGCCGTCGTGTCGGTCACCGACCAGGCCAACGAGCCTCGCTATCCCTCCTTCAAGGGCATCATGGCGGCCAAGAAGAAGCCGGTGCAGACCTGGAGCCTGGCCGACCTGGGTGTCGACGCCAGTGCCGTGGGCCTGGGTGCCGCCTGGTCGTCGGTGGTGTCGTACGACGCGCGCCCGCCACGCCAGAAGGGGACGATCGTGACCGACGACGGCAGTGGCGGTGAGGCGCTCGTGAGGTTCCTGGCGGAGCAGAAGTTCGTATAGCGGCGTGTGGGATCTGGTGCGTTCTGGGTGCCGCGTGGGTCCGAAGGGCATGGTGAGATGAGCGAGATCCTGGTTGTGGTCGACCACGCAGACGGAGCGGTCCGCAAGACGACGACCGAGCTGCTCACGATCGCTCGCCGGCTCGGTGCGCCATCAGCGGTCTTCATCGGCCGAGGGTACGAGCAGGCCAAGGCGACCCTTGCGGCGTTCGGTGCGCAGAAGGTCTACGTCCTCGAACAACCCGAGCTCAGCGACTACCTCGTGGCGCCCAAGGCGGAAGCGCTGGCCCAGCTGTGCGAGCGCCTGCAACCGGCGGCCGTACTGCTCACCTCCAGTCCTGAAGGCAAGGAGATCGCGGGTCGGCTCGCGATCAAGCGCGAATCCGGTTTGATCACCGACGCGGTCGACGTCGTGACCGGCGACGATGGCGCACCGGTCACGACGCAGTCGGTCTTCGCGGGCAACTACACGGTCCAGGCGAAGGTCACCCGCGGATGTCCGATCATCACGGTCAAGCCCAACGCCGCGACGCCCGAGCCCGCTAAGGCCCAGCCCGTCGAAGAGAAGGTCGAGGTGACGATCAGCGAGGCGGCGAAGGCCGCTCGGGTCGTCGACCGTACGGCACGCGAGCGGACTGGCCGGCCCGAGCTCACCGAGGCGTCCATCGTCGTGTCGGGCGGTCGCGGTGTCGGTTCGGCCGAGAACTTCACGGTCATCGAAGCGCTGGCCGACGCGCTCGGGGGAGCGGTGGGAGCGTCCCGCGCGGCCGTCGACGCCGGCTGGTACCCACACGCCTACCAGGTGGGACAGACCGGCAAGACCGTTTCTCCCCAGCTCTACATCGCGGCCGGGATCTCCGGGGCGATCCAGCATCGCGCCGGCATGCAGACCTCGAGAACGATCGTGGCGGTCAACAAGGATCCCGAGGCACCGATCTTCGACATGGCCGACTTCGGCGTGGTCGGTGACCTGCACACCGTGCTGCCGCAAGCCACCGAGGAGATCATGCGGCGCAAAGGGCAGTGAGCCGCACGCCCTGCCGAGCTCACGATCACGTCGTCGAACGCACGGACGGCCGGCGCTGTCTGCACCGCCGTCTACCCTGGAGAGGCGATGAATGACGTCTCTAACTCGCCAGGCGCTCGAGCGGACGCGTCCCGGGCTGGCGACGTGACATATCTTGATCATGCGGCGACCACCCCGATGTTGCCTGAAGCCATCGCCGCCATGACCGAGCAGCTGCCGCGATGGGGCAATGCGTCGTCGCTGCACGCGTCAGGACGAGCCGCTCGTCGGGTGGTCGAGGAGTCCCGCGAGACGATCGCCCAGGCACTCGGCGCGCGGCCGTCGGAGGTGGTCTTCACCGGCGGCGGCACAGAAGCCGACAATCTGGCCGTCAAGGGCCTTTACTGGGCGCGTCAGGCATCGGGCCGCGAGCGGCGACGGGTCCTTGCCAGCGCCATCGAGCACCATGCCGTGCTCGATGCGGTGACCTGGCTCGGTTCACACGCTGGGGCGCAGGTCGAATGGCTTCCGGTCGACGAGCTCGGGCGAGTCGACGTCGAGCGGGCTCGGGATGCGATCGAGCGCGATCCCGACTCGATCGCCTTCATCACGGTCATGTGGGCCAACAACGAGGTCGGCACCGTGCAGCCGGTCCGCAAGCTCGCGCGCATCGCCGCCCGGCACGGCATCCCGTTCCACAGCGACGCGGTGCAGGCGGTCGGCCAGTTGCCGGTCGACTTCGCGACGTCGGGTGTCGACGCCATGACGATCAGCGGACACAAGATCGGCGGCCCGATCGGTGTCGGAGCCCTGTTGCTGCGCCGTGAGACCACCGTGGTCCCGCTGCTGCACGGTGGCGGTCAGGAGCGCGAGGTTCGTTCCGGCACGCTCGACGTGCCGGCGATCGCGGGGTTCGCCGCGGCCGTGCGCAGCGCCACCGAGCATCGCGTCGAGCTCGCCGAGAGGCTGACCAAGCTGCGTGAGGAGCTGATCCGCCAGGTGCGCGCAGCCGTGCCGGACGCCGAGCTGAACGGCGACCCGGAAGGGCGGCTGCCCGGAAACGCCCACTTCTCGTTCCCCGGATGTGAGGGCGATTCCTTGCTGCTTCTGCTCGACGCGCGGGGCATCGAGTGCTCGACCGGTTCGGCCTGCTCGGCCGGGGTCGCCGAGCCCAGTCATGTGCTGATCGCGATGGGGCGTGACGAGGAGCGCGCACGTGGCTCGCTGCGCTTCAGCCTCGGGCACACCTCGACCTCTGCCGACGTCGACGCGCTCGGCGAGGCGATCGGTCCGGTGGTCGAGCGAGCTCGTCGCGCAGGTCTGGTCAATGCCGGGAGGGCAGGCGCCGCCGCCGGTCGTGCCGGAGTCGGGGGTGCGTACGCATGAAGGTTCTGGCGGCGATGTCGGGTGGCGTCGACTCCGCGGTGGCAGCGGCTCGGGCCGTCGACGCGGGCCACGACGTGACCGGCGTGCACCTCGCGCTGTCTCGAAACCCCCAGTCCTACCGCTCCGGCGCCCGCGGTTGTTGCACGCTGGAGGACTCGCGAGACGCGCGACGGGCGGCCGACGTGCTGGGGATTCCGTTCTACATCTGGGACCTCGCCGAGCGATTCCACGCCGACGTGGTCGAGGACTTCGTGTCGGAGTACGCCGCGGGCCGTACGCCCAACCCGTGCGTACGCTGCAACGAGCGCATCAAGTTCGCGGCCGTCCTCGATCGCGCGCTGGCGTTGGGCTTCGACGCGGTGTGCACCGGCCACTACGCCCGTTTGATCGACGGCCCGCATGGTCGCGAGCTGCACCGGGCGGTCGATCCGGAAAAGGACCAGTCGTACGTCCTCGGTGTCCTCACGGCCGAGCAGCTCGCCCACGCGATGTTCCCGTTGGGTGGGTCGCTCAAGACCGAGGTGCGAGCCGAGGCGGCGGCGCGCGGTCTCGCGGTGGCCGACAAGCCCGACAGCCACGACATCTGCTTCATCGCCGACGGCGACACGTCCGGATTCTTGAACCGTGTGCTGGGACCTCGCCCGGGCACGGTGGTCGACGAGGACGGCACGGTGCTGGCGCGACACGAGGCGTCGTACGCCTACACGATCGGCCAGCGTCGAGGACTGCGCCTGGATCGGCCGGCACCCGACGGCAAGCCGCGCTACGTGCTCTCGATCGAGCCCGTCAGCCGTACGGTCACGGTGGGTCCACGCGAGCGGCTTCGGGTTGGTGCGCTCGAGGGCACCTCACCGCGGTGGTGCGGACAGCGGCCCACCGGGCCTCTCGAGTGCCGGGTGCAGATCCGCGCTCACGGCGAGACGTTCGCCGCACGTGCTCGGCTGTCCGACGACGACGTGCTCCATGTCGAGCTGATCGAGCCGGCCATCGGTGTCGCCCCCGGTCAGTCGGTCGTGTTGTACGACGACACGCGGGTCGTCGGCTCGGCCACGATCTCGCGGACCCACCCGGTGGCCGCAGCCGCACGCTCGTAGGAGCGGGTCCGAGCAAGCCCATAATCTGGGCTTCGTGCCAAGCGAGGTGTTGCTGCGTCGGGGATCGGCGACCGGTGTCGGTTCGTTGCCGTACGACGATCCACGCGAGGCGACTCGCGTCGTCCTCGGTGAGCTGCCTGACCTTCCCCACCTGCCGGAGCTTCCAGGGCGCGGGCCCGGCGCCGACATGATCGGGCGGGCGGCCGCCATCTTGGCCGAGCTTGCCGTCGACCTGCAGCCAGCCGGCTGGCGACTGACCTCCGCCGAAGGGCGCGACCAGGCGCGCAGCCGGTCGATGCTGGCGCAGGACCTCGACGCCTTGGAGGAGCTCGTGCAGGGATACTCCGGACCGCTCAAGGTCCAGGTGGCAGGGCCTTGGACGCTCGCGGCATGCCTGGAGCGACCCCGCGGCGGACGGGTGCTTGGGGATCACGGTGCCCGCCGAGATGTCGCGCAGGCGCTCGCCGAGGGTGTGCGCACACACATCGCGAACGTTCGTCGTCGGGTGGAGCACGCCTCGCTCATCGTGCAGCTCGACGAGCCGGCGCTGCCTGCCGTCCTGGCGGGCTCGTTGCCGACACCGTCGGGGTTCTCCCGGTATCGCGCGGTGGAGGAGCCCGAGGTCGTCGAGCTGCTGCGTGACGTGATCACTGCGGTGGCGTCCAGCGAGGCAACCCCCACCGTGCACTGCTGTGCCGACCGGGTGCCGTTCGACGTGCTCGTCCGGGCGGGTGCCCGGGGTCTTTCGTACGATCTCGGCACGTTGCGCGACCGCGACTACGACGCGCTGGCCGCGGCGGTCGAGGCCGGAGTGACCCTCTTCGTGGGCGCCGTGCCCGCGTCGCGTCCTCCCGAGAACCCGAAGAACCGATCGGGTCCGCCGGGGCCGACCGACTCCGACGTCGCGCGCGCGGTCGTGAAGCTGTGGCGCCAGCTGGGTTTCGCCGAAGAGGATGCGGCGGCCCGTTGTGTGGTGACGCCGTCGTGCGGTCTCGCGGGGGCCGATCCGGAATGGGCGCGAACCGCGCTGATGCTGGCACGCAAGGCGGGAGCGCACCTCGACGACCGCCCGACGTGAGACCTCCGTGCAGCGCGCAGAAACGCTTGCCAGGCTGGAAAGCCTGAGCCTCCAGGCAGCCGAAGACCTCCTGGTCGCGACGATCTGTCGTGGGGTCGCCTCGACCCACTCTGCCGGCTCGGTGTCCGGGCTCGGCGGTAGCGTTTTGGCATGAGCAACCCGACCAGATCGCCGTCCAGCAAGGTCAAGGAGCGGCACGCCAAGCTGGTGGAGGAGATCGAGGAGCACAACTATCGCTATTACGTGCTCGACCGGCCGACGATCTCCGATGCCGAGTTCGACGCGTTGATGCGCGAACTCCGTGATCTGGAGGAAGCCCACCCGGAGCTGCGCACTCCCGACTCACCGACGCAAAAGGTGGGCGGCACCTGGTCGGCGGACTTCGCTCCCGTCGAGCACCTCGAGCGGATGATGTCGCTCGACAACGCGTTCACGTTGGAGGAGCTGCGCGCCTGGGCGGCCCGGGTGGAGCGGGAAGTCGGTACGGAGGCGGAGTACCTCTGCGAGCTCAAGATCGATGGGCTTGCTGTCAACCTGGTGTACGAGGACGGTCGGCTGGTCCGCGGCGCCACGCGCGGCGACGGCCGTACGGGTGAGGACGTCACGCTCAACGTCCGCACCATCGACGCGATCCCGACTCGGCTCGCAACGAACGGAGCCAAGCCACCGAGGACTCTCGAGGTGAGGGGCGAGGTCTTCTTCCGGCTGGCGGACTTCGAGGAGATCAACGCGAAGCTCGTCGCGGCGGGCAAGCCGCCCTTCGCCAACCCGCGCAACTCGGCTGCCGGCACCTTGCGGCAGAAGGATCCACGCATCACCGCGCAACGGCCGTTGCAGTTCGTCGCTCACGGAGTCGGCCGCCGCGACGGCTGGCAGCCTCGTCGGCTGTCCGAGGCGTACGCCCAGCTTCGCGAGTGGGGAATCCCGGTGAGCGAGCACGTGCGGGTGGTGACCACGCTGGAGGAGGTCGACGCCTACGCGCGCGAGTTCGGCGAGCGTCGTCACGACCTGGACCACGAGATCGACGGTGTGGTGGTGAAGGTCGACCAACTGTCGTTGCAACGCCAGCTCGGATCGACGTCACGGGCGCCTCGCTGGGCGATCGCGTTCAAGTTCCCGCCGGAGGAGGTCAACACGAAGCTGCTCGACATCCGGGTCAACGTGGGCCGCACCGGCCGGGTCACTCCGTACGGCGTGATGGTGCCGACCAAGGTCGCGGGATCCACGGTGGAGTTCGCCACCTTGCACAACGCGCAGGAGATCAAGCGCAAGGGTGTGTTGATCGGCGACACCGTCGTGCTACGCAAGGCCGGCGACGTGATCCCGGAGATCGTCGGACCGGTCGTCGACCTGCGCGACGGGTCCGAGCGCGAGTTCGTGATGCCCGACAAGTGCCCGGAGTGTGGCAGTCCGTTACGGCCGGAGAAGGAGAGCGACGTCGACCTGCGCTGCCCGAACACCCGGTCCTGTCCCGCGCAGCTGCGGGAGCGGCTCTTCCACCTCGCCGGCCGTGGCGCGTTCGACATCGAGGTGCTGGGCTACCAGGCGGCCACGGCGTTGCTCGACGAAGGCTTGATCCAGGACGAGGGCGATCTCTTCGCCTTGACGCCCGAGAAGCTGCAGGGATCGAGCTTCTTCACCACGAAGTCCGGTGCGCTGTCGGCCAACGCCAAGCGGCTGCTCGCCAATCTCGAGGCTGCCAAGCAACGCCCGCTCTGGCGCGTGCTCGTGGCGCTGTCGATTCGGCACGTCGGTCCGACCGCCGCGCAAGCGCTCGCCCAGACGTTCGGTGACCTCGATCGGATCGCGACGGCCAGCGAGCAGGAGCTCGCTGAGGTGGAGGGCGTCGGCCCGACCATCGCCGCCTCCGTGAAGGAGTGGTTCAGCGTCGACTGGCATCGCGACATCGTCGAGAAGTGGCGGTCCGCTGGCGTGAGGTTCCGGGAGGAGGTCGAGCGCGGCCCACGCCCGCTCGAAGGGGTCACCGTCGTGGTCACCGGCTCCCTCGAGGAGTTCTCCCGTGACGAGGCGACCGAGGCGATCGCGTCCCGCGGCGGCAAGGCGTCGAGCTCGGTGTCGAAGAAGACCACGTTCGTGGTCGTCGGCGACAACCCGGGATCGAAGTACGACAAGGCACGCGACCTCGGTGTCCCGATCCTCGACGAGGCAGGCTTCAAGATCCTCCTGGAGCAGGGGCCGGAAGAGGCGGCGAAACACGCTCTCAGTGCCTAGCCCGGCGGAGCGGCGGGTTCGCGGGTCGACGATCCGGCGATCTCGTTGAGCAGAGCGACGTGGCTGCTGAATGCCTCACGCCCACTGGGCGTGGCGCTCAGCCAGGTGCGGGGTCGCCTGCCCAGCTGGCCTTTGGTGACCGTGACGTACCCCGCCTGCTCGAGCGCCGTCACGTGTTGGGACAAGCTGGAGTCGCTGAGCTCGACGGTGTCGCGAACGAACCGAAACTCCGCCCTGTCGGTGGCGACCAGGATCGCCATGATCGAGAATCGCGCAGGATTGTGGATCACCGGGTCGAGCTGGTGTCGCGGGTGCGTCATGACCGCCGCCACTCCCTCACACCCACGAGCAGGAACGGCGCGGCCATCGCCGCCGAAGCCACGGACCACCAGACGGGCGACGAGCCTGCGAGCCATCGCACGACCGGGCCGAGCGCAACCAGGTAGCAGCCGAACCAGATCGCCATCGCGACAAGGAGCCACCGGCGGGCATTCCTCGGGTAGACGTCGTGTGACTCCGCCCATCGACCCAGAAGGATCACCGCGACGGCCCATACGGCGGCCCCGCCGGTCCGAGCGGGACCGGAGGGGACGAGGACCTCGACGGTCAGGATCAGACTGAAGGCTAAGAGTCCGAGCAGCATCACGTAGCGCGGCCACCAACGGCTCGCGGCTTTGGCTTGGTCCGTGACCCGCTTGGCCTCACCCAGCATCGACTCGGCGTCTGGTGAGTTGTGTCCACTCATGTCGTTCCTCCGTAGGTACGCCTCGATCGGCCGGGCCGCACCCGCCTGTCCGACCTTTCATGTCAACAATTACTTTAGTAATCCTAAACTAGTTGCAGGAAGCGTAGCACCAGGTGTGGTGGCTGCACCAGTGGAGTGGCCGGGCGGAGCAGCGAGCACCGGCGAGGCCAGGCGCGGGGCTTGGACGCAGGGAGGGCCTTGGGGCCGGAACTGGTCCGGGCGTGGCGCGGCAGGTGGGCAACGGGGAAGGTGGGCACAGAGCGGCAGCCAAGCCCGGGACAGGGCGGGACAGCAGGGCGCGACAGCGGGCGCTGACGCTTGCTATGGGTGGCGGGCCCTCGCCACGCCTGGTCATTGTGAGTGGGCGGGTGATCAGTGGCGCGGACGCGGTAGGCTGGGCCACGTTCATCCGACGAGTGAAGGACGTCTCGATGGCAGGTTGAGCGACGCGGATTCTCACGGTGTCACCGCCTGAGTAGGCATTCGTCGTCAACCCTGGGAGTCCGCCTCCGACGCCAGGCCCTGTCCGTCACAAGGCCCGAGCTGGCCGGTTTCCACCTACGCCAGGGATTCACGGAGTCGGCGTCCCGGCTGCTCGGCGCGTCACCTTTCGGAGTCGCTCGCCATGTCCTCGCTCGTCGTACGCGACGTCACCATCCATTTCGGCCCGCAGCTCGTTCTCGACGGCGTAACCGCGACCATCGGACCCGGTGACCGGGTCGCCGTCGTCGGCCCCAACGGCGTAGGCAAGACGACCCTGTTGCGGATCATGGCCGGTGAGCTGGCCCCCGACCGTGGGTCGGTCGTCCGCCAGCCGGCGGCCGCAACGGTCGGCTTCCTGCCGCAGGAGCGCGACGCCCGCGCTGGCGAGACGCTGTTGGACTACCTCGCGCGGCGGACCGGTGCGGCGGCCGCAGAGGCCGAGCTGGAGGCCGCGACGCAGGCGCTTGCGGCCGGTGAGCGCGATGCCGAGGCCCGCTACACCCTCGCCCTGGAGCGCTACCTCGCACTCGGTGCCGCCGACCTGGATGCGCGAACGCCCGCCGTGCTCGAGCAGGTAGGGCTCGCGACCGCTCGCCTAAAGGACCCGGTTCGCTCGCTTTCTGGTGGTCAGATCGCTCGCCTGGCGCTCGCATCGGTCCTCCTGGCCCAGTTCGAGATCCTGCTGCTCGACGAGCCCACCAACGACCTGGATCTTGCCGGGCTCGAGCTGCTGGAAGACTTCCTCAGCCGTCGGCAAGGCGGGCTTGTGGTGGTCTCCCACGATCGGGCGTTCCTGGAACGCGTGAGCACGGACGTCCTGGAGATCGACGAGTTCCGCCGTACCGGTGCGCTCTACGGCGGCGGCTTCGCGGTCTACCTGGAGGAACGGGAGCGAGCCCGGGCGCGAGCGCAGGAGGCGTACGACACCTATGTCGCCAAGCGCGAGGCGCTGCTCGAGCAGGCCCGCCGCAAGCAGGAGTGGGCCCGCCAGGGAGTGGGTCGAGCGCAGCGCAAGCCGAGCGACAAGGACAAGTACTCCCGCCACTACCACATGCAGAGTGCGCAGGCGACGGCGGCGGGTGCGGCTCGCGCGCTTCGTGCCGTGCAACGCCTGGAGCCGGTGGAGGAGCCACGGACGCCGTGGGAGCTTCGGCTCCACCTCGATCAGCGGTCGCGCAGCGGCGAGCGTGTGGTGGAGCTCAGCGGCATCGTCGTGAGGCGTGGTGACTTCGTGCTGGGTCCGGTCGACCTCGACCTGCGGTACGGAGATCGGCTGGTCCTCGTCGGTCCCAATGGGGGCGGCAAGTCGACCTTGATCTCCGTGCTCCTCGGCAGGCTCGCCCCGACGGCCGGCGACCGGCGGACGGGTCGGGGTGTCATCATCGGCGAGATCGACCAGCTGCGCAGGGGAGTGACCTCGGCCGGAGCCCAGCCGGTGGGAAAGCACACCGGTGAAAGCCCGGACGGTCCGTCGGGGTCGACCGTGCCATCCGTGCTCGATGCGTTCCGGCAGCACAGCGGGTTGGACGAGACCGAGGCACGCAGTCTCCTCGCGAAGTTCGGCCTCGGCGCCGATCATGTCGTGCGTCCTGCCACATCACTCTCGCCTGGCGAGCGGACCCGTGCCGACCTCGCGCTCCTGGTCGCACGACAGGCCAACCTGCTGGTTCTGGACGAGCCGACCAACCACCTCGACCTGCCGGCGACCGAGCAGCTGGGTCAGGCGTTGGCTTCGTACGACGGAACGCTCGTGCTCGCGACACACGACCGGCGGCTCGTGGACGAGGTCCGGCCGACGCACATGGGCCGGGTGCAGGGAGGGCAGTTGACCGTGGAACGCGTCTAGGACCTTTGCCGCGCGAGGTTTGACCGGAACGTTCCCGAGCCACCATTCGTTGGTGGGACCGTAGCTTCGGCCGACCGGCGGTCCATGAACTGGAGGCGTCCATGCACATACCGGACATCGGCGAAGCAGTTCACGATGTGGCCCAGACCGTCAAGCCGAAGTTGCGTGGCTGGCTGCACGCCGGCACGTTCCCCCTCGCGGTCGTGGCAGGCATCGTCATCGTGATCCTCGCCCCGACCACCGAGGCGAGGATCGCCACGGCAGTCTTCGCCGTGACGGCCGCCCTGCTCTTCGGGGTCAGTGGGCTCTACCACCGTGGCCAGTGGTCACCTCGCACGGCAGCGATCCTGCGGCGGCTCGACCACGCCAACATCTTCCTGATCATTGCCGGTACCTACACGCCGTTCACCCTGCTGCTGCTCGACCGCACGAGCGCACAGGTGCTTCTGACCGTGGTCTGGGTGGGCGCACTGGTCGGGGTGGCGTTCCGCGTGCTGTGGTTGGGCGCCCCACGGTGGCTGTACGTCCCGGTGTATGTGGCGCTGGGGTGGGCCGCCGCCTTCTGGCTGCCGGACTTCTTCGCGCGCGGAGACGCGGCGGTGGTGACCCTGATCCTGGTCGGCGGCGTGCTGTACTCGGGCGGAGCGATCATCTACGCCATGCGGAAACCCAATCCCTCACCACGCTGGTTCGGCTTCCACGAGGTGTTCCACGCCTGCACGGTCGGGGCGTTCGGCGCCCACTACGCCGGACTTTCCCTCGCCCTCTTCTCCCTGCACTGAGAATGACCAGGCGCTGCTGAGAATGACACAGGCGCGGCGGCGCTGCGCCCACCAACTGAGAATGACCAGGCGCGGCGGGGCTGCACCCGCCACGGCAGGGGCCCGCACCCGCTCAGGGTATTGCTCGCTGGGTGAGTGCTGTGCCCCACGCCTACCCTGTCGCCCGTGAGTCTTCCGCCCTGCGGACTCGACGAGATCGTCGCGGCGTACGACGTGGGTGAGCTGAAGAGCGTCGAACCGATCGCGACCGGCGGAGCGCTGCTTGCGGAGCTGCACTCCCGGTTGGCCGAGATCCAGCCGCGGGTCGGGAAGGCCTTGCGCGTATGTACGAAAGATGCGGCGGACGCCATCGCCCAGATCGACTCGTACCTCGCACTGATCGATCGGCGACCGACACGAGACGACTTCGACGAGCGTGCTCGCGAGTGCCTCACCGTGCAACGAGAAATGCTCGCGGCGAACCAGGATCGACGGCCGTTCCAGAGCGTGCGGGTCGAGCCGGCGGGATGGATCCACGGCGACTTCCACCAGTTCAATCTGCTGTGGGAGGGGAACCAGGTCACGGCCATCCTGGATTGGGACCGGCTGCGCGTGGACTGGCTGCTGGCGGAGCTGGTTCGCGCGAGCAACCTGATCTTCATGCGGCCGGACGGGCGCGGCATCGACCTGGAACGGCTGTCGGCGTTCGGGACTGGTTATCGGGCGACGCGGCCGGTGCGCCGGGATCACCTCGGCCTGGCGGTCGACCATTGGTGGTGGGACGACCTGTGCGGTCTGTGGCCGCTCACCCGGCATCACGACCGAGGCGACACCACGTGCGATCACTTCGTCTTCAGCAGCGACACACGGCGGCGCGGGTGGGCCGACCACGACCGCGACGTTCGAACAGCCTTCCTGGACTGACGTCAGGTCGCGAGGATGTCACGGCATCGCGTGCCCGGCGTGCGACTCGCTCGACACGTCGCGCCGGTCAGGCATCGCGTGGACCGCTCGGTTCGTCACGCAAATGGCCTAGGTCCGGATGAGAACGTACGCGCACATCGATCCATGTGAGAACGTACGTGCTCATCTCGTGTGATGTGCGCGACCGTACGCACGCCGGACTCGACGGCCGGTCAGCACGTGAGCGCGTCGCGGATGGGGACCAGCTTCGCCTGTGCCTCGGCGAGCTCGGCCTCGGGAACCGAGCCGGCCACGATTCCGCATCCGGCGAAGAGCCGGAGCCGGGTCGGATCAGCCGGATCGAGCTGTGCACACCGCAACGCGATGCCCCATTCGCCGTTGCCGCTCGCGTCCATCCAGCCCACCGGGCCCGCATAGCGGCCACGGTTCATGCGCTCCAGCTCCGAGATCAGCCGCAGCGCCACCGGGGTCGGCGTGCCACACACGGCAGCGGACGGATGCAACGCGGCGGCCAGCTGAAGCGACGTCGAGGTGTCGGCGAGAACCCCGGCGAGATCGGTCGCCAGGTGCATGACGTTGGGCAGGTGCAGGACGAACGGCGACTCGGGCACGTTCATGCTCGAGCAGTGCGGTGCCAGCGCCTCGGCCACCGAACGCACGGCGTACTCGTGCTCCTCCAGGTCCTTGCTCGACCGGGCGAGCGAGGCGGCGAGCGCGAGGTCGTGAGCGTCGTCGTCGCTGCGCCGGATCGTCCCGGCCAGGACCCGCGACGTGACGAGGCCGTTGTCCAGCCGTACGAGCAGCTCGGGTGTCGCGCCGATGAGCCCGCGCACGGCGTACGTCCAGCAGGCCGGGTAGCGCTCGGCCAACCGCCGGAGCGGCCAGCGAAGGTCGACCGGTTCGCTCGCCACCGCGAGCAGGTCCCGGGCCAACACCACCTTGTCGAGCTCGCCGGCCTCGATCCGGCGAACCGCGGCCTCGACTGCACGGGTCCACTCGGCACCCGTGCACGCGCCGTCGGCGAAGGTGACGTTGACCGGTGCTCGCGGGGGAGGGGAGGCCGGGACCAGAGAGCCGGGCGCAGGCACTCTGGGCAGCTCGGGTTCCTCGGCGATCGTGGTGATCCAGTACCGGTTCCCACGGTGACCGAGGACGACCCGCGGGATGACGAGGCTGGAGGGTCCCGCATCGTCTGCGAAGGTGAACGACCCGAACGCGACCAGCCCGGTGCCGGGCACGCCTACCTCGTCGCGCACTGCCGCCGCGTCCGCGACCGCAGACCACCAGGCGTCGGCCACCGCGAACCGGTCAGGACCGCTGACGTCGAGGCAAGCCGCCTCGCCGAGTCCTACGAACCCCTCGCCTCGCCGCAGCCATGTCGTCGCCTCCGTGGCCGGCAGGACGTCGAGAAGGTTGATCTCGTCACTGATCTCGATGGTACGAACCACCAGCCGGGGGAGGTCGTCCAGCGCGTAGTCCGCGCGCAGAGCCGGCGATAGCGTCACGGACGCAAGATTACGGCCGTCCCCGCACCCCGAGCCGTGGCAGCCCTCACAGCGCTTGTGAGATGTTGAACACGTCGCGATCTTTGCGACTGCGCAGGTCGACCGTGAGATGTTAGGCACGTGGCACGCGCATCTCTGGCGAAAGCGCCGCGGGAAGTGGCCGCGATGTTCGACGAGGTGGCCGGGCGGTACGACCTCACCAACACGGTGTTGTCTCTCGGCCAGGACCATCTGTGGCGGCGCGCTGTCGTCCGGGCGGTCGATCCCCGGCCGGGTGAGCGGGTCCTCGACCTCGCAGCAGGGACTGGTTCCTCGAGCGAGCCACTCCGGCGCCGGGCCCGTGGCCGCGAGCCCGGGTCGGGTCTGGGGGTGCTCGTCGTGCCGTGCGACTTCTCGCAGGGCATGACGCGTGCTGGCAAGCGCACGCGTCCGTGGCTGCCGTTCGTCGTGGGTGACGCGCTGCGTCTGCCGTTCGCCGACGCGAGCTTCGATGCGGTCACCATCTCGTTCGGGTTGCGGAACTTCGTGGATCCGCAGGCCGGGTTGGCCGAGATGCTTCGGGTCACACGTCCGGGCGGGCGGCTCGTGGTGTGTGAGTTCAGTACGCCGGTGTGGCGTCCGTTCCGGGAGGTGTACCTGGGGTACCTCATGCGAGCCGTGCCGGCAATCGCCCGGCGGGTCTCGTCAGACCCGGAGGCGTACGTCTACCTGGCCGAGTCGATCCGTGCCTGGCCCGCGCAGGCCGAGCTCGCACGCATCGTGGCCGACGCGGGGTGGGTCGACGTGGCATGGCGCAACTTGAGCGGCGGAATTGTCGCGCTTCACCGCGCGCGCCGTCCTTGAGCGTTCGACGTCCTGCGTCGTGCCGGCATGCGGCCGCTGGCACCAGGAATGTCGGCCCCACCGCGTGCCGCGATGGATCTCGTGCCCTCCGGCGAGCCTCGTCCCTCCAGGCGACTCAGGTCCCCCTGGTTGGCGCCGTGCCCGCCGTGCTCATCGCCCCACCAACTGGTTCGCAGAGCCCCCTGGCCAGCTGGAACGACTCGGACCATGAGGAATGAATTCGGCAATTGGCCAATGCCCGTCCAATAGCCTTATTTTTCGAAACGTGGGCGTAGCGTAAATCGCCTGGTCAGCAGGCTTCTTCATGGGGTAGGGGCGGCGATTTCCGCTGCCGGACACGCCGTAGACTTTGCTGTACGCGGACTAGTGAAGAGTTTCACAAGTTCGCAAGAAAGGCACCCGTCCACCAGTCCGGAGATGGGTCCGGGACACATCGCTCACGGGCGACCGGCACCGACACACCGGACAGGACACAACGGCCGGAAACGGGCCCAGGACGCACCGGCCTGGCGCTCGTCCCAACGGCGAAGACCGCCTCACACGATCGAGGACCGATGAGCCGCCAACGCAGCAACGACGACGCGGACGTCATCGTCGTCGGCGCAGGACCGGCTGGTGCCACGACGGCCTACCACCTCGCGCGCACCGGTCTTGACGTGATGCTCGTGGAGAAGACCGCGTTCCCGCGGGAGAAGGTGTGCGGTGACGGTCTTACGCCGCGCGCAGTCAAAGCCCTCGTGAAGATGGGCATCGACACCTCGCCCGAAGCCGGCTGGTTGCGCAACCACGGCTTGCGGATCTACGGCGGCGGGATGCGACTGCAGCTTCCCTGGCCGGATCTGGCCGCCTTTCCGTCGTACGGGCTGGTCCGCAAGCGCACCGACTTCGACGAGATGCTGGCGCGCCACGCGCAGAAGGCTGGAGCCCGGCTGCACGAGCTCACGACGGTCACCGGGCCGGTCGTCGACGAACGCACCGGACGGATCGTCGGTGTCACCGCGAAGTCCAATGGAAGCGGTGAGGAGACGACGTACCGCGCACGGATCGTCGTGGCGGCGGACGGCAACTCCTCGCGGTTGTCCGTTGCGGTTGGGCGGAACCGTCGTGACGACCGACCGATGGGTGTCGCAGTACGTACGTACTTCCGGAGCCCGCGCCACGACGACGACTGGCTGGAGTCCTGGTTGGAGCTCTGGGACGGCGAGCCCGGCAAGTCCAACCTGCTACCCGGCTACGGCTGGGTGTTCGGGATGGGCGACGGGACGAGCAACGTCGGGCTCGGGCTGCTCAACACGAGCTCCAAGGCAAGCCACAGGACGAGTCTCGCCACGAGCCACGCGTCCGGGACGCAGGGCCGCGCGCGAGAAGGCAACGCGAACGCCGACCTGCGCGGCGTGCTCAAGGCATGGCTTGGTGGTCTGCCGCCGGAGTGGCAGTTCAGCGAGGAGCACCAGGTCGGCCCGGTTCGGGGTGCGGCACTGCCCATGGGTTTCAACCGGCAACCGCACTACAGCGACGGCCTCCTGCTGGTCGGCGACGCCGGTGGGATGGTCAATCCGTTCAACGGCGAGGGGATTGCGTACGCCATGGAGTCGGCCGAGCTGGCTGCTGACGTCATCGCGCAGGCGCTCGCGCGTCCGGCCGGACCGCAGCGGGAGCGAGCCCTCGCCAGCTACCCGAGGACGTTGAAGCAGCTCTACGGCGGCTACTACACGCTCGGTCGACTGTTCGTGAAGGCGATCGGTGATCCACGGGTGATGAAGCTCGCGACTCGGCACGGCTTGCCGAGGCCGCTGCTCATGCGGTTCACGCTGAAGCTCCTGGCGAACCTCACCGATCCGCGCGGCGGCGACGCATTCGACCGGATCATCAACGCGATGTGCAAGATCGCGCCAGCGGCTTAGGGGGTCGAGACCACATGCGAAAGGTGGGTCCTAGGATGGCCGGTCGGTCACGGCTGGCGGCTCGGCCTGGTCTGTCCGAGGTTGCGACGACGAATGACCAGGCGCGGCGAGTCCACACCCGCCGCAGTGAGTGCCGCGACATGCCATGGCGACCGCACGCCCACCGCGCCTGGTCATCTGGTGGCCGCGCCCGGTCATTTGGCAAGAGAGAGGGGAGAGGGCCGGCATGAACCTCAGTCTCTATGTGCCGATCCTCGTGTTGTTGCTGCTCGGCGGCGGTTTCGCGGTGGTGTCCGCGCTCGCCGGATCGCTCATGGGTCCGAAGCGGTTCAACCGCGCCAAGGTCGATTCGTACGAGTGTGGGATCGAGCCCACGCCACAGCCGGCGGGCGGCGGCCGCTTCCCGGTGAAGTACTACATCACCGCGATGCTCTTCATCATCTTCGACATCGAAATCATCTTCCTGTTCCCCTGGGCGGTCGCGTTCGACCAGATGGCGTTCTTCGGGCTGGTCGAGATGGTGCTGTTCATCCTGACCGTGTTCGTGGCGTACGCGTACGTCTGGCGACGGGGAGGCCTGGAATGGGACTGAGTGCCTGTCTCGGTATGCCAGCGAGACGGAAGGTGGGCTGTTGACCATGGGGATCGAGGAAAAGCTTCCGTCCGGCGTCCTGCTGTCCACGGTGGAAGGACTCGTCGGCTACTTCCGCAAGGCGTCGGTGTGGCCCGCCACGTTCGGCCTCGCCTGCTGCGCCATCGAGATGATGTCGACCGGCGGTCCGGTCTACGACACCGCGCGGTTCGGCATGGAGGTCTTCCGCGCGTCACCGCGCCAGGCCGACCTCATGATCGTGGCGGGACGAGTGAGCCAGAAGATGGCGCCGGTGCTGCGCCAGATCTACGACCAGATGCCCGAGCCCAAGTGGGTGCTGTCGATGGGCGTCTGCGCCTCCAGCGGCGGGATGTTCAACAACTACGCCATCGTGCAGGGCGTCGACCACGTGGTGCCTGTCGACATCTACCTGCCGGGCTGCCCGCCGCGTCCAGAGATGTTGCTCGACGCGATCCTCAAGCTGCACGAGAAGATCCGTCACGGCAAGCTCGGGGTCAACAAGCAACGGGCGCTTGCCGAGGCAGAGCAGAGGGCACTGCAAGGCGTGCCCACCGGGCAGCTGGGTGACGTGCAGGTGAAGGAGCTGCTGCGATGAGCGGCCAGGAGAAGCCAGAGTCCGGCGCGCCGGAGCAGGCGACCGGCGGGCACCTCCCGCAGCGACCGACTGAACCGGCGCCACCGGAGGTCATCGACGTGCGCCGCGGCGCCTTCGGTGTGAGGGGCAGCGGCGACACGTCCGGCTACGGCGGCTTGGTGCGTACGGTCGCGTTGCCCGGTGGTTCGGCGCCTCCGTACGGCGGGTGGTTCGACGAGGTCGCCGACCGGCTGGCGGTGGTGCTCGGCGGCGACGGCGGGCCGAGCTACGAGGACGCCATCGAGAAGGTCGTGGTCGACCGCGGTGAGATCACGTTCTACGTACGCAGGCAGCACCTGCTGTCGGTCGTCAAGCACCTGCGTGACGACCCCGCCCTCCGCTTCGAGTTCTGCAGCGGGGTCTCGGGCGTGCACTACCCGAACGACAAGAACCGCGAGCTCCACGCCGTCTACCACCTGCTGTCGATGACGCACAACCGCAGGATCCGGCTCGAGGTGGTGTGCCCGGACGCAGACCCGCACATCCCGTCGGTGGTGAGCGTGTACCCGACCGCCGACTGGCACGAGCGCGAGACGTACGACTTCTTCGGCATCGTCTTCGACGGGCACCCGGCACTCACCCGGATCGAGATGCCCGACGACTGGATCGGTCATCCGCAACGCAAGGACTACCCGCTCGGCGGCATTCCGGTCGAGTACAAGGGCGCGACCATTCCGCCTCCGGACCAACGGAGGGCATACAACTGATGAGTACGACCCAGGACACGTACGACACGAGCAACGTGGGCGACGAGACGTACGACCCGTACGCCAGCGTTCGCGACACGACCGAAGGCAAGGTCTACACCGTCACCGGACAGGACTGGGACACGGTCGTCACCGGCGTCGCCCAGGCCTCCGACGAGCGCGTTGTGGTCAACATGGGCCCGCAGCACCCGTCGACCCACGGCGTGCTGCGACTGATTCTCGAGCTCGACGGTGAGACGGTGACCGACGCCCGGTGCGGCATCGGCTACCTGCACACCGGCATCGAGAAGAACATGGAGTACCGCACCTGGACCCAGGGTGTGACGTTCTGCACCCGGATGGACTACCTGTCGCCGTTCTTCAACGAGGCGGCCTACGTCGGTGCGGTCGAGAAGCTGCTCGGCATCGAGGACAAGGTGCCGGAGCGCGCCAAGATCATCCGCGTCATGATGATGGAGCTCAACCGGATCTCCTCGCATCTCGTCGCGATCGCGACCGGAGGTATGGAGATCGGCGCGCTCACCGTGATGACCATCGGGTTCCGCGAGCGGGAGAAGATCCTCGACATCTTCGAGCTGATCACGGGCCTGCGGATGAACCACGGCTACTTCCGGATCGGTGGTGTCGCGCAGGACCTGCCCGAGGACGGCATCCCCAGGCTCCGCGAGACGATCGAGTGGTTCAAAAAGCACCTGCGGGAGTACGCCGAGCTCTGCAACGCCAACCCGATCTTCAAGGGCCGGCTCGTGGACATCGGGCACCTCGACCTCACCGGGTGCATGGCGCTCGGCGCGACCGGACCGATCCTGCGAGCCACCGGGTATCCGTGGGACCTCCGGAAGACCCAGCCCTACTGGGGATACGAGACGTACGACTTCGACGTGATCACCTGGGACACCGCGGATGCGTACGGGCGATTCAGGATCCGGCTCTCCGAGATGGCCGAGAGCCTGAAGATCGTCGAGCAGTGCGTCGACCGGCTGGAGAAGACACCGGGGCCGGTCATGATCGAGGACAAGAAGATCGCGTGGCCGAGCAAGCTCGCCCTGGGTCCGGACGGTCTCGGCAACTCCCTCGACCACATCAGGCACATCATGGGCGAGTCGATGGAGGCCCTGATCCACCACTTCAAGCTGGTGACCGAGGGCTTCCGGGTGCCGGCGGGCCAGGCCTACTTCGCGGTCGAATCCCCGCGCGGTGAGCTGGGCTGCCACGTCGTGTCAGACGGCGGCACCCGCCCCTATCGGGCGCACTTCCGCGATCCGTCGTTCGTCAACCTGCAGACCATGCCGGCGATGTGTGAAGGCGGCATGGTCGCCGACGTCATCGTCGCGGTGGCGAGCATCGACCCGGTGATGGGTGGTGTCGACCGATGAGCCCCGAGACACACGGCGGAATGCACGTGAACGGAGCCTCGCGGCCGGCAGTCGCGGAGCAGAGCTCGCGGCTGTCCGACAAGACGATGGCGGAGCTGCGCGAGATCATGGCGCGTTACCCGCAGAAGCGGTCGGCGCTGCTGCCGATGCTGCACCTCGTCCAGAGCGAGGAGGGGTACGTCAGCACGGCAGGCATCGAGGCCTGTGCGGAGCTGCTCGACCTGACCCCAGCCGAGGTGGCGGCTGTCGCGACCTTCTACACGATGTTCAAGCGTCGCCCGGTCGGTGACTACCACGTCGGTGTCTGCACCAACACGCTGTGCGCGGTGATGGGCGGCGACGAGATCTTCGCCACGCTGAAGGAGCATCTCGGCATCGGCAACGACGAGACCACGCCCGACGGCAAGATCACGTTGGAGCACGTCGAGTGCAACGCCGCGTGCGACTACGCGCCGGTCGTGATGGTCAACTGGGAGTTCTTCGACAACATGACGCCGGAGCGGGCCCGCAGGCTGGTCGACGATCTGCGGGCCGGCGTGGAGGTCAGAGCCGACCGTGGTGCCCGGGTGTGCACCTGGCGGCAGGCCGAGCGGGTGTTGGCGGGGTTCCTCGACGATCGAGCCGACGAGGGACCGTCGGCCGGAGAGGCTTCGCTGGCCGGGCTGAAGCTGGCCCACGATCGCGACTGGAAGGCACCCACCGGGGGTGACGGTGGCGCACCGGAGATGACCACGCGGCCAGCGACTCCCACCGAGGCCACCAAGACCGCGGCGGAAGCCGACACCAAGCGCGCCGAGTCCGAATCTCGCGCTGCCGAGGTCGACGCGGGTGAAGGTGACAAGCCCGCGAGCCCTGGCGATTCCGGGACGTCGGGAGGGAACGCATGACCGATCCGCTGACCCCGGTGCTCACCGCGAACTGGGCGCAGCCGGGCTCCTGGAACATCGGGCCGTACGAAGAGCAGGGCGGCTACCGCGCGCTGCGCAAGGCCGTCCGGCTCGACCCGGACGAGATCGTCGCCATGGTCAAGGACTCCGGTCTGCGGGGTCGTGGTGGTGCTGGCTTCCCGACCGGGATGAAGTGGGGCTTCCTGCCGCCACTGGAGCCCGGCAAGCCGCGCTACCTCGTCGTGAACGCCGACGAGTCCGAGCCGGGCACGTGCAAGGACATCCCCTTGATGATGGCGAGCCCGCACACCCTGCTCGAGGGCGTCATCATCTCGGCGTACGCGATCCGCGCCCACACCGCCTTCATCTACGTCCGCGGTGAGGTGCTCCACGTGATCCGCCGGCTCCGGCAGGCCGTGCAGCAGGCCTATGACGCCGGCTACCTCGGCAAGGACATCCTCGGGTCGGGCTACGACCTCGACGTCATCGTGCACGCGGGAGCCGGCGCGTACATCTGCGGTGAGGAGACCGCGCTGCTCGACTCGTTGGAAGGCAAGCGCGGCCAGCCGCGACTGCGGCCTCCGTTCCCCGCCGTCGCCGGGCTCTACGCCTGCCCGACGGTCATCAACAACGTCGAGTCCATCTCGAGCGTGCCGGGCATCGTGGCCAACGGTCCGGAGTGGTTCTCCAGCATGGGAACCGAGAAGAGCAAGGGCCACGTGATCTACTCGCTGTCCGGACACGTGCGTCGACCGGGGCAGTACGAAGGGCCGCTCGGGCTCACGCTGCGCGAGCTGCTCAACATGGCCGGGGGAGTGCGGCTCGGGCACGAGCTCAAGTTCTGGACGCCCGGGGGCTCCTCGACGCCGATGCTCACGCGGGAGCACCTCGACGTGCCGCTCGACTTCGAGGGCATGCAGGGCGTCGGCACCATGCTGGGCACGCGGGCGCTGCAGATCTTCGACGACACCACGTGTGTGGTGCGGGCCGTGCTGCGGTGGACCGAGTTCTACAAGCACGAGTCGTGCGGCAAGTGCACGCCGTGCCGTGAGGGCACCTGGTGGCTCGTGCAGATCCTGCAGCGGCTGGAAGCCGGCAAGGGAAGCGAGGAAGACCTCGAGACCCTGCTCGACCTGTGCGACAACATCGCCGGCCGGGCGTTCTGCGCGTTGGCCGACGGTGCGGTCGCCCCGATCATGTCGTCGCTCAAGTACTTCCGCGACGAGTACGTTGAGCACTTCACGCGCGGGGGATGTCCGTTCGACCCGGCCGCGGCCACGCTCTTCGATTCCTACAGAGGTGCGGGAGTCACCGTATGACGCTACATTCACCTGAGCACGCGTCGACCGAGGTCGAGAACCTCGTCACGCTCACCATCGACGACATTCCGGTGAGCGTGCCGAAGGGCACTCTGGTGATCCGGGCGGCGGAGCTCGTCGGCATCCAGATCCCGAGGTTCTGCGACCATCCGCTGCTCGATCCCGTGGGTGCGTGCCGGCAGTGTCTCGTCGAGATTCCCGACGCCGGCAACGGGCGCGGGTTCCCCAAGCCTCAGGCGTCCTGCACGATCCAGGTGGCCGAGGGCATGGTCGTGCGCACCCAGCTCACGTCGCCCGTGGCCGACAAGGCGCAGCAGGGCATCATGGAGTTCCTGCTGATCAACCACCCGCTGGACTGCCCGGTCTGCGACAAGGGTGGCGAGTGCCCGCTGCAGAACCAGGCGATGACCAACGGGCGCGGCGAGTCGCGTTACACCGAGGTCAAGCGGACGTATCCGAAGCCCATCAACATATCGAGCCAGGTGCTGCTCGACCGGGAGCGTTGCGTCCTCTGCGCGCGGTGCACGCGGTTCTCCCAGCAGATCGCCGGCGACCCGTTCATCGAGATGCTCGACCGCGGCGCGCTGCAGCAGGTGGGCATCTACGCCAAGGAGCCGTTCTCCAGCTACTTCTCCGGCAACACCATCCAGATCTGCCCGGTGGGTGCGCTCACCAGCGCGCAGTACCGCTTCCGGGCGCGGCCGTTCGATCTGGTCTCCAGCCCCGGCGTGTGCGAGCACTGCGCCAATGGTTGTGCCATTCGGACCGACCATCGTCGGGGCAAGGTGATGCGTCGGCTGGCGGGCGACGACCCCGAGGTCAACGAGGAGTGGATCTGCGACAAGGGGCGCTTCGCGTTCCGCTACGCCAGCCTGCGCGACCGGCTCACGGACCCGTTGGTGCGCAACCCCGAGACCGGCGAGCTGGAGCCCGCGTCGTGGCCGGAGGCGTTCCGGGCCGCGGCCGAGGGCCTCGCTGCCGCGCGGGGTCGCGTGGGCGTGCTGCCGGGCGGCCGGGTCACGCTCGAGGACGCGTACGCGTACGCCAAGTTCGCCCGGGTCACCCTCGGCACCAACGACATCGACTTCCGGGCGCGTCCGCACTCCGGAGAGGAGAGCGACTTCCTCGCCTCCACCGTGGCGGGCACCGGCCTCGGCGTGACCTACCGTGACCTGGAGAACGCGAAGGCCGTGCTGCTGGTCGGCCTGGAGGTCGAGGAAGAGGCGCCGATCGTCTTCCTGAGACTGCGCAAGGCCATGCGCAAGAAGGGCACGACGATCTTCTCGATCCAGCCGTACACCACCCGCGGCCTCACCAAGCTGAACGGTCGGCTGCTGCGTGCTGCACCCGGGACCGAAGCGGAGGTGCTCGACGCCCTCGCGCGCGGCGGGTCCGACCTCGACCTTGCGGGGTTCGACTGCGCGCGTGCCCTCTCGGGCGGAGTGCTCGGCGGTTTCGAAGGGCAGGCCTCGGGTCAGGCGGTCGTGCTGGTCGGCTCGCGGATGGCGACCGTGCCCGGCGCGTTGTCAGCAGTGCTTCGGCTGGTCGAGGCGACGGGCGCGCGTCTCGCCTGGGTGCCTCGGCGTGCCGGTGAGCGCGGCGCGGTCGAGGCTGGCTGCCTGCCGAACCTGCTTCCGGGTGGCCGTCCGATCACCGACGCCGCCGCTCGCGTCGACCTCAGCACCGCCTGGGGGATCAGTGACCTGCCGATCGACCCCGGACGCGACACCTCGGGGATCCTCACGGCGGCCGGTCTCGGCGAGCTCGGAGCACTCGTCGTCGGCGGCGTCGAGGTGGCCGACCTTCCGGACCCGGCGGCGGCTCGCGTGGCGCTGGAGAAGGTGCCGTTCGTGGTGAGCCTCGAGCTGCGGCCGAGCGAGGTGACGGAGTACGCGGACGTGGTCTTCCCGGTCGCCGCCGTGGCCGAGAAGTCCGGAACCTTCGTGGACTGGGAGGGTCGCGAGCGACCCTTCGAGAAGGCGCTCAAAGACGCGGACTTCTGGCCGGATCTCTGGGTGCTGTCCGAGCTCGCCGCCGAGATGGGACGCCCGCTCGGGTTCTCGACCGTCGAGGGTGCGAGAAGCGAGCTCGCCGAGCTGGGTGCGTGGGACGACACCCGCGCCGCACCGCCGCGCCGGCCTGCCGCCGAGCCTGCGGCGCCGGACACCGGCCAGGCCGTGCTGGCCACCTGGCCGCAGCTGCTCGACGCGGGTCGGCTCCAGGACGGCGAGCCGTACCTCGCGGGCACGGCGCGCCCGCCGCGGGCTCGGTTGTCCGCCGCCACTGCGGCTGAGCTGGGACTTGCCGAGGGCGAGGAGGTCTCGGTCTCCGACGGCCGGGGCACCATCACCCTTCCCCTGGAGATCGCCGACCTGCCCGATCGGGTCGTGTGGTTGCCCACCCACTCCGAAGGCTCGAAGGTCCGTGACCAGCTCGGGGTCGACGCCGGAGCCGTGGTGCGGGTGAGAGGAGGCAGGGCATGAACGACGAACTCTCCGCGTTCGGTCAAGATCCCTGGTGGATCATCCTGATCAAGGCTGCCGCGATCACGGTGTTCCTGTTGGGGATCACGGTCTTCAACATCTGGTTCGAGCGCCGGGTCGTCGCCCGCATGCAGCACCGGGTCGGCCCGAACGTGCACGGGAAGTTCGGCCTCCTGCAGAGCCTCGCCGACGGCATCAAGCTCTCGCTCAAGGAGACGATCCGACCCAAGGGCATCGACACGGTCGTCTACGTGATGGCCCCGATCATCGCGGCGTCCATGGCCTTCACGGCCTTCGCCGTGATCCCGATGGGACCGGAGGTCTCGATCTTCGGACACCGCACGCCGTTGCAGCTCACCGACCTTCCCGTCGGAGTCCTGCTCATCCTGGCCGCGGCCTCGCTGGGCATCTACGGCATCGTCCTGGGTGGATGGGCGTCCGGCTCGACGTACCCGCTGCTCGGTGGTCTGCGGTCGTCGGCCCAGATGATCTCGTACGAGGTGGCGATGGGTCTCGCCCTGGTCGCCGTCTTCCTCTACGCCGGGTCGATGTCCACCTCGCAGATCGTCGAGGCGCAGGCCGGTGGCAGCCAGATCAACCTGTGGGGCCTCACGATCCACCTGCCGAGCTGGTACGTCGTCGTGCTGTTCCCGTCGTTCGTCATCTACCTCATCTCGATGGTGGGCGAGACCAACCGCGCGCCGTTCGACCTGCCGGAGGCCGAAGGCGAGCTCGTCGCGGGCTTCATGACCGAGTACTCCTCGATGAAGTACCTCATGTTCGTGCTCGCCGAGTACATCAACATGGTCACGGTGTCCGCGCTCGCGGTCACGATGTTCTTCGGCGGGTGGCGCGCGCCGTGGCCCTTGTCCATCTGGGATGGCGCCAACTCCGGCTGGTGGCCGCTGCTGTGGTTCCTGACCAAGGTGATGGCGTTCATCTTCGTCTTCATCTGGCTGCGTGGGACCCTGCCGCGGTTCCGCTACGACCAGTTCATGCGGCTGGGCTGGAAGGTCCTCATCCCCATTGCGCTGGTGTGGACCGTGTTCGTGGCGACGGCGCGCGCCATGCTGAGCGCGGGTTACCGTGTGCAGTTCTTCTACGCGGTCGGCGGGATCGTGGCGGTCGTGCTCGCCGGATCGTTCGTGTACGACTGGTGGGTCGCGCGGCGCGAGCAGCTGGAAGAGGAGAGCCCCGAGGCCGAGGCGGCCGCGCCCTTCGATCCGTTCGCGGGCGGATACCCTGTCCCGCCGATGCCCGGACAGCAAGTGCCTGGTCTTGAACCCGCCACCGTCACGGTGACCGCCGCCGGCCCGGCGGGCGACGACCACTCGACAGAAGCGAAGGGAGGGTGACCATGGCTCAGTCTGGAGCTCATCCCGGGTCTGGTTCCAGAGCCGACTCTGGTGACGACTTCGGCACTGGTGCACGCGGCCAGACGAAGCCGACACTCAAGTCGCAGCTGTGGGACCCGATCGCTGGTTTCGGTGTCACCTTCCGGACCATGTTCCGCAAGCCGGTCACCGAGCAGTACCCGTTCGAGAAGCGGCCCACGGCGCCGCGCTACCACGGCCGGCACCAGTTGAACCGGCATCCGGACGGGCTGGAGAAGTGCGTCGGGTGCGAGCTCTGCGCCTGGGCCTGCCCGGCCGACGCGATCTACGTCGAGGGCGCGGACAACGTCGACGCGCCGGTCGATGGGACCGGTGAGGGCGGCGCCCCCTCGGGCCGGTACTCGCCGGGTGAGCGGTACGGCCGGGTGTACCAGATCAACTACCTGCGGTGCATCTTCTGTGGTCTGTGCATCGAGGCGTGTCCCACCCGGGCACTGACCATGACCAACGAGTACGAGCTCGCCGACGACAACCGGACCGACCTGATCTACGAGAAGAAGGACCTGCTGGCGCCACTGCTGCCCGGCATGGAGGAGCCACCGCACCCGATGCGCCTCGGCGATTCCGAGCGCGACTACTACCTCGGTGCTGGCCTGCCCGGCTGGTCCGACAGCGCTGACACGGCAGATGATGCGGAGGCAGCCGCCCGATGACCGTGACGTTCTGGATCTTGGCGCCGATCGCCGTGCTTGCGGCGCTGGGCATGGTGCTCGCCCGCAAAGCGGTGCACAGCGCGCTGCTGCTCGCCACCGTGATGATGTGCCTGGCCTTGCTGTACGCCGTGCAGGATGCGCCGTTCCTCTTTGCGGTCCAGGTCATCGTCTACACCGGCGCAATCCTGATGCTGTTCCTGTTCGTCCTCATGCTGGTCGGTGTCGACGCCTCCGACTCGTTGGTGGAGACGTTGCGCGGCCAACGTGGGTTGGCGATTGCGGGCGCGCTCATCTTCGGCGTGCTCCTCGTCACCGCGGTGGGCAGCATCACGCTCGGCGAGCCGGTCGGATTGGCCGACGCAGCGCCTGAGGGCAACGTCCCGGCGATCGCCTCGCTGCTGTTCTCGAAGTACGTCTTCGCGTTCGAGGTCACCAGCGCCCTGCTGATCACGGCGGCGCTCGGCGCGATGATCCTCGCGCATCGCGAGCGGATCGGGCGCAAGCCGACGCAGCGCGAGCTCGTCGTCAGGCGGTTCAAGGAGTACGCCGAGAAGGGACGCCATCCCGGCCAGGCCCCGGCGCCGGGTACCTTCGCGCGGCACAACGCGGTCGACACACCCGCCCTGCTGCCGGACGGGACCCCGGCCCAGTCGTCGGTGTCTCGCGTGCTCATCGCCCGCGGTACGGTACGCGAGCCGTCGCGCTACACGCACCAGGTTCCCGGACTCGAGGCGTACACCGGCACGCCCGAGCCGCGCAGCAAACGCCCGACCGGCGAGGCGGGCGCCAACGGCTCGCCGCAAAGCGGTGGAGCTGGCGGTGACCACCGCACGGACGGGGACAGCACCAACCAGACCGAGGGGACGGGCGCATGACCGCAACGTCGTACGTCGTGTTGTCGGCGCTGCTCTTCACGATCGGCGCCGTCGGCGTGTTGATCCGGCGTAACGCGATCGTGGTGTTCATGTGCGTGGAGCTGATGCTCAACGCGGCGAATCTCGCGTTCGTGTCGTTCGCTCGGCAGCACGGCAACCTCGATGGCCAGGTGGTGGCGTTCTTCGTGATGGTGGTCGCGGCGGCCGAGGTCGTCGTGGGACTCGCGATCATCATGACGATCTTCCGGACCCGCCGATCCGCATCGGTCGACGACGCGAGCCTGTTGAAGTTCTAAGCGAAAGAGGCATGACGGACGTGACTTCGCTGACTACGGCGCAGGCCGTCACGAGCACCGCGGTCGTGGCGCACGACCAGGCGGCCGCGGTTCACCCGGCGACCGGGGTGTTCTCGTCGCTCTGGTTGATCGTCGCGCTGCCGGCGCTCTCAGCCGCGCTGATCCTGGTGACCGGCCGGCTCAATCGACGCTGGGCCCACCTGCTCGGCTGTGCCGCGCCGATCGCGTCGTTCGTGCTCGCTGCGCTGATGTTCGCCGAGCAGCTCGGGCGGGCGCCCGAGGAGCGGGCCATAAGCCAGCAGCTGTTCTCGTTCATCGACGTGCCGGGCTACCACGTCACGGCGAGCCTGCTGCTCGACCAGCTCTCGATGTGCTTCGTGCTGCTCATCACCGGTGTCGGCAGCATCATCCACGTCTACTCCATCGGCTACATGGCCCATGACGAGCGTCGGCCCCGGTTCTTCGGCTACCTCAACCTGTTCGTCGCGGCGATGCTGCTGCTGGTGCTGGCCGACGACTACCTCATCCTCTTCATCGGCTGGGAGGGCGTCGGCCTTGCGTCGTACCTCCTGATCGGCTTCTGGCAGCACAAGCACTCCGCGGCGACGGCGGCCAAGAAGGCGTTCGTCGTGAACCGGGTGGGCGACCTGGGCCTGTCGATCGCGATCATGCTGATGATCGCGACGTTCGGCACGTCGGCGTTCTCCGGTGTCTTCGGTGGTGTGGCCGAGGCGGGCACCGGGATCGCCACGGCGCTGGGGCTTTTGCTCCTGCTGGGCGCCTGCGGTAAGTCGGCGCAGTTCCCGCTGCAGACGTGGTTGCTCGACGCGATGGAAGGTCCGACCCCGGTGTCGGCGCTGATCCACGCGGCGACGATGGTGACCGCGGGCGTCTACCTCGTGACGCGCTCCAACGCCATCTACGACACGGCCCCGGCCGCCCAGACCGCGGTGGTGGCCGTCGGCACGATCACGCTCCTCATGGGTGCGATCATCGGGTGCGCCAAAGACGACATCAAGAAGGCCCTGGCCGGTTCCACCATGAGCCAGATCGGCTACATGATGCTGGCGGCGGGCCTCGGCCCGGTGGGCTATGCGTTCGCGATCTTCCACCTGCTCACCCACGGGTTCTTCAAGGCCGACCTCTTCCTCGGTGCCGGCTCGGTGATGCACGGCATGAACGACGAGGTGGACATGCGGCGGTACGGCGGCCTGGGTCGCTACCTGCCCATCACGTACGTCACGTTCGCCGTGGGCTATCTCGCCATCATCGGGATTCCGCCGTTTGCCGGCTTCTTCAGCAAGGACAAGATCATCGAGGCGGCGTTCGGCTACAACGTCTGGATCGGTCTCTGCGCGCTGATCGGTGCCGGCATCACCGCGTTCTACATGTCGCGGATGATGGCGATGACGTTCCTGGGCCGCAAGCGCTGGGCGGAGAACGCCCACCCGCACGAGTCGCCGCCCGTGATGACGGTTCCGCTGATCCTGCTCGCGGCGCTGTCCGTGGTCGGTGGGGTCGGTCTGACCTATGTCGCCGGCGGGATCGTCGGCTGGCTGGAGCCGGTCGTCGGCGAGCGCCATGTCGAGCTGCCTGCAGGCTTGAGCGTGCCGCTGCTCACCGGTCTCACCCTGGTCGTGGTGCTGCTCGGTGTCCTGGCGGCGGTGTTCTTCGTGGCGCGGCGCGACGTTCCGGTCACCGCGCCAGCTCGGGTGTCGCCGGTCACGACCCTCGCGCGTCGGGAGTTCTACGCCGACACCTTCAACGAGGTGGTGCTCATGCGCCCGGGTGAGAAGTTCACCCAGGGTCTTGTGAGCTTCGACAATCGCGGGATCGACGGCGTGGTGAACGGTCTCGCGGCGTTCGTCGGCGGTCTGTCCGGCTACGTGCGCAGGGTCCAGACCGGCTTCGTCCGTTCGTACGCGCTGGTGATGTTCGCAGGCGCTGCCCTGGTCGTGGTGGCTATGGCGATGGTGAGGTTCTCTTGAACTGGATTCCCCCTGATATCACGCTGCCTTGGCTCTCCGTCGCGTGCGGGCTGCCGGCATTGGGTGCTGTGGTCCTCGCGCTGCTGCCGCGCGAGCGCGACCTGCTGGTGAAGCAGACCGCGGTCGCGTTCGCGGGCTTGACACTGGTGCTGTCGCTGATCATCGCGGTGCAGTACGACCCGTCGGGTGGTATGCAGTTCGTCGAGGAGTACGCCTGGATCCCGACGTTCGGCATCCACTTCGCACTCGGACTCGACGGCATCGGCCTGGTGCTCTTCCTGCTCACCGCGGTGATCACGCCGATCGTCATGCTGGCCTCGTGGTACGAGCCTGACAACGTCTCGGCCGCACGAGGGGTCCTCTCCAGCGAGGCGCCGAGGCGCGGCGTCAAGACCTTCTTCGCGCTCGTGCTGTTGTTGGAGGCACTGGCCCTGGGCGTGTTCGCCGCGACCGACGTCTTCCTCTTCTACCTGCTCTTCGAGGCCACGCTGATCCCGATGTACTTCCTCATCGGAGGCTACGGCGGGCCACGTCGCTCGTACGCCGCGGTGAAGTTCCTCATCTACTCGCTCGTCGGCGGCCTCATCATGCTGGCGGCCGTCATCGGGCTCTACGCGGTCTCGGCGGCGCAGAACGACGACCCGTCCATGCTGTTGAGCTCGTTGACCGGGCTTGACATCGACCCGACGGTCCAGAAGTGGCTCTTCGTCGGCTTCTTCGTGGCGTTCGCCATCAAGGCGCCGATGTGGCCTGTGCACACGTGGCTCCCCGACGCGGCGCGGGAGGCGACGCCGGGCACGGCCGTGCTGCTCGTCGCGATCCTGGACAAGATCGGGACGTTCGGGATGATCCGCTTCTGCTTGCAGATCTTCCCGGATGCGTCGCGGTGGGCGACACCGCTGATCATCGTGCTGGCGGTGATCAGCGTGCTCTACGGCGCGATCTGCGCGATCGGTCAGCGCGACATCAAGCGCCTGATCGCCTACACCTCGATCTCCCACTTCGGCGTGATCGTGCTGGGCATCTTCGCGCTGACCAATCTCTCGGCCGCGGGTGCCACCCTCTACATGGTGAACCACGGTCTTGCGACGGCGGCGCTCTTCCTCGTCGCGGGCTACTTCATCCTGCGACGCAACTCCGCGCAGATCGGCGACTTCGGCGGGGTCGACAAGGTGGCTCCGGTCGGCTCAGGAATCTTCCTGTTCGCCGTGCTGTCGGGTCTTGCCCTGCCAGGCCTGGCGCCGTTCGTGAGTGAGTTCATGGCACTCGCCGGCACGTTCCAGCGGTACCGAGTCGCCGCCGTGATTGCCACCGTGTCGATCATCCTGGCCGCGCTCTACATGCTGATCCTCTACCAGCGCACGATGACCGGTCCGACTGCGACGAGCGTGGCCAACATGCCCGATCTACGGCCTCGCGAGATCGTGGCGGTGGTGCCGCTGATCGTGCTCATCCTCGGGCTGGGTCTTTTCCCGAAGCCCGCGCTCGACGTGATCTCGCCGGCGGTCGACTCGACCCTCCAGCAGGTCGGCGTGAGCGACCCCGAACCTTCGCACCCTGTGACGGCACCTTCGGAGAGTGAGTAGTGAGCACTGTCGTCCTCGCCCAGGAGTTCACCACACCGGACATCGAGTACGCCAAGGTCGCGCCACTGCTCATCGTCTTCGGTGTCGCGGTCGTGAGCGTGATCGTCGAGGCGTTCGTCCCCCGTGCCGCGCGCTACACCACACAGGTCGTGCTGAGCCTCGCCGCACTGGTCGGCGCGCTGGCCAGCACCATCCAGCTCGCGGGGAGTGAGCAGGTCGCAGCCGAAGGCGCGTTGGCGATCGACGGCTTCACGTTGTTCCTCTGGGGCACGCTCTTGGTTCTGTCGATCGTCTCGCTCTTGCTGGTCGCGGAGCGCCGGGTCGACGGCGGGGTGACAGCCTTCGCCGGGCAGGCCGCGGCGCTGCCGGGCACGGAGGCTGAGCGGGAGGTGGTGGCCCGCCGGCTCGAGCAGACCGAGGTCTTCCCGCTCTTCCTCTTCGCGGTCGGTGGGATGCTCCTCTTCCCGGCCGCCAACGACCTGCTCATGATGTTCGTCGCGCTCGAGGTGCTGTCGCTCCCGCTGTACCTGCTGTGCGGCCTCGCCCGCAGGCGTCGGCTGCTTTCGCAGGAAGCCGCGATGAAGTACTTCCTGCTCGGCGCCTTCGCCTCGGCGTTCTTCCTCTACGGCATGGCTCTGCTCTACGGCTACGCGGGCACGGTGAGCTTCGCTGGCATCGCCCAGGCGATCGGTGGCCGGGTAGGCGTGGACGGTCTGCTGCTCGGTGGTACGGCACTCGTCGCGGTCGGGCTGCTGTTCAAGATCGGCGCGGCGCCGTTCCACATGTGGACGCCGGACGTCTACCAGGGCGCGCCCACTGCGATCACCGGGTTCATGGCGGCGTGCACCAAGATCGCGGCGATCGGTGCCCTGATGCGGCTCTTCTACGTCGCCCTCGGCGCCGCGCGTTGGGACTGGCAGCCGATGATCTGGGTGGTCGCCATCCTCACCATGGGTGTCGGCGCGGTGCTCGCGTTGACGCAGAGCGACATCAAGCGGATGCTGGCGTACTCCTCGATCGCCCACGCGGGCTTCCTGCTCGTGGGGTTCGTCGGGGTCCGGAACGAGATCGAGTTCAGCACCGCGGCGATCCTGTTCTACCTCGCGGCGTACGGGTTCGCGACGGTCGGAGCGTTCGCGATCGTCACCCTGGTCCGAGACGCCACCGGCGAGGCGACGCATCTCTCCCGATGGGCCGGGCTGGGCAAGCGGGCCCCGCTGGTCGCGGCGGTGATGACGTTGTTCCTGCTGGCCTTCGCCGGGATCCCGCTCACCAGTGGCTTCATGGGCAAGTGGGCGGTGTTCGCCGCTGCCTGGCAGGGTGGCGCGTGGCCACTGGTCGTCGTGGCGGTGGTGGCCAGCGTGGTCGCGGCGTTCTTCTACGTACGCGTGATCGTGTTGATGTTCTTCGCCGAGCCGGCGGCCGAAGGCCCGACGGTCGCAGTGCCCAGCATCTTCACCTCGGTTGCGGTCGCCGCTGGAGTCGTCGCTACCGTGGTACTCGGTCTGGTACCGCAACCGCTGCTCCAGCTCGCCGAGCAGGCCGCCCGTCTGGTCAGCTGAGCGTGGTGTCATCGTCGCTCGATGAGGTGGGGGGTCACGACCCGAAGACTCGCCAGGTCGGGCCGGGCTGAGCCGGGCCCGACAATAGACCCTGTGCATGACGCGTGGCCGATACTGCACAGGGTCAGGGTGAGCGACACTGGCGGCAGCGGTCCGGCAATCGGGGGGCGGGAGGTGAAGCGATGAGCATGGCCGGGTTCGCCGTGCCGTCGGTCGACCCCGCCTTGGACGCCCGGGTGCGCGCCCAGCTCGAGGCTGTCGAGCGTCATCTGGCCGAGGTGGTGGCAAGCGACTTCGGCTTCGTCACCGAGACCGCGCGGCACCTGATCAATGCCGGTGGCAAGCGGTTCCGCCCCCTGCTCGTCATCCTGGCCGCGGAGTTCGGCGACCCCTACGCTCCGGGCGTCGTGCCGGTCGCCGTGGTCATCGAGCTGACCCATCTTGCGACCCTGCATCACGACGACGTGATGGACGAGGCCGCGTTGCGCCGTGGTGCTCCAAGTGCCAACGCGCGCTGGAGCAACACGATCGCGATCCTCACCGGCGACTACCTCTTCGCGAAGGCCTCGGACCGGATGGTCGACCTGGGCCTGGAAGCCGTACGCATCCAGTCCCGGACCTTCGCGCGGCTGGTCGAAGGTCAGATTCGGGAGACGCTCGGCCCTGGTGAGAACGACGACCCCCTCGCGTACTACCTGTCGGTGCTCTCCGACAAGACCGGGTCGTTGATCGCGACATCCGCGCGGCTCGGAGCCAAGCTCGCCGGTGCTCCTGCCGAGGTGGAGCGGATCGTGACGGAGTTCGGCGAGAAGATCGGTGTCGCCTTCCAGCTGTCCGACGACGTGCTCGACATCGCGAGCGACTCCAGCCAGTCGGGCAAGACGCCCGGAACCGATCTGCGCGAAGGCGTTGCGACCTTGCCCATCCTGCTGGCGCAGCGCTCGCAGGACCCGGGCGACGCACGGTTGCGGGAGCTGCTCGCCAAGCCACTGGTGGACGATGCCGAGCACGCCGAGGCGCTCAAGCTGCTACGGGTGCACCCGGCGATGAACCAGGCCCGGGAGATCGTGCAGCAGTGGGCCGACGAGGCGCGTTCGATTCTCGAACCGCTGCCGGCGATTCCCGCCCGCGACGCCCTCGCCGCACTCTGCGATCTCGTCGTCTCCCGCACCGGCTGACAATGACCACGCGTGGCGAGTACTCACCCGCCACGGTTGGGGTACTCGCCCGTTGCCGCAGGTAGACACGGAGCGCGCGTTCTGTTGTCGCGGCTCAGCGAAAGACCAAGGGCGGCGTACGAGAGGCAAACGTGCCCTCCCGGCGCATGGTGTGCCAACGCAGCGGAACACCCACCAGAGCGGTCACGACCGACTGGATGACGACGAGATACATCAGCTGTCGGTACACCAGCTGCTGCAGTGGCAGGGTCCAGAGCGCGCCCAACCTCTCGCGGTCGAGTCGGAGGGCGTACGCCCCGGCCACGAGCTGGGCGAGCAAGAACGCAAACCACACCGCCAGCACTCGTACCGGCTCGCCGAACACCACCCCGTACACCGCGAAGAGATCCACGGCGGGCGCCAGGAGTGGCAAGCCGATCTGGAACACGGCAAGGTACGTGAGTCCGCGCCGGCCGAGCTTGCCTGCACCGCCGCGCTCGACAATGGCGTGGCGGTGCTTCCACATCGCTTGGAGTGTGCCGTAGCACCAGCGATAGCGCTGCCGCCACAGCTGACGCAGCGAGCTCGGCGCCTCCGTCCATGCTCGAGCCTGCTCTTCGTACACCACACGCCAGCCGGCGCGGCAGATCGCCATGGTGAGGTCGGTGTCTTCGGCCAGCGTGTCGTCGCTCACCCAGCCGACGCTCGCCAAAGCCTGCCGCCGGAACGCACCGATCGCTCCTGGAACGGTCGGCATGCATCCGCATACGTCGAACATCCGCCGGTCGAGGTTGAACCCGATCACGTACTCGAGGTGCTGCCAGCGTCCCAGCAGACCTCGCCGGTTGCCGATCTTGGTGTTTCCGCTCACCGCACCGACACGCGGATCGGAGAACGCCCGCACCAGCCGCTCCAGCGTGCGTGGCTCGAAGACCGTGTCGCCGTCCACGAGCACGACGATGTCGTACCGCGTCCGGCTGATGCCGGTGTTGAGCGCCGCCGGCTTGCCGCTGTTCGGCTGCCGGATCACCGTGACCCCGGGGAGCCGGAGGTTGGCGACGATCTGGCTCGTGCCGTCGGTGGACCCGTCGTCCACCACGACAACCTCGATCGGGCCCGGATAGGTGGTGTCGACGAGCGAACGGACGGTTGCCGCGATTCCGGCCGCCTCGTTGTACGCGGGGACGACGATCGAGACACCGGGATAGCTGAGGCTCATGCCGGCCTGGTGTGCCATGCGTGCCGCTCGGGCGAGCCTGCGTCGCCACCGGAGCCGGGTCCCGCGCGCCCGGCGGGAGTGGATGCCGGCGAACACCATCAGGATCAGGACCCGCGCCACCGTGAGCAGTCCCGCGATGCTGAGCGCCACGGTGAGGGCGGTCGCCGTGGCACGGCCCAGGAGCTGGGTCGCGATCAGGACGGCGCCAGAAAGCTGTTCGGCAGGACTGACCGGAGCGACGGCTTGCGAGGGGAGTTGCCCGGCTTCGGAGACGGTGGTGAAGCGGTAGCCCTTCGCCGCGAGCGTCGTGAGCAGGCGGTCGAGAGCCTGGACCGTTGCACGACGGTCGCCACCGGAGTCGTGCAGGAGAACCACGGCGCCTTCGTCGGGCCGGGGCATCGCGGCGGCCACGATCTGCTCCGGCGTACGACCGGACCAGTCCCTGGTGTCGCGGTTCGCGAAGACGACGAGATACCCCTCCCGGCCGAGCTGGCGCGCGACGCCGTAGTCGTCCGTCGTGAGGGCTGAGGGCACGGAGGAGTACGGCATGCGGATGAGCCGGGTGTGCCGCCCGGTCGCGCCGGCGATGGCCTTCTGAGCGAGGGAGAGCTCGACGGTACGCCGCCACCGCGGGAGGTCGGCGAGATTGCTGTGGGTGTAGGTGTGCGAGCCGAGTTCGTGGCCCTCCGCCACGATCCGACGGACGAGTAGCGGGTGTGCGGCGACCTTCGACCCGAGGACGAAGAAGGTCGCGTGTGCGTCGTGCCGTCGTAGCACGTCGAGAATTTGCGGTGTCCACGTGGGGTCCGGACCGTCGTCGAAGGTCAGGGCGATCGTCCGCTCCTGGATCCGGCCGGCAGACGGCTCCGATCCCGAGAAGTCGATCAAAGCAGCGTCGTCGGCTAGTGCTGGCCCGCTTGGCCTGTCATCGGCGGGTGCGCGGCGCGTCGGCGCCGAAAGCTCGTCCCAGCTGCGATCGACGTAGCCCTGCACGACCAGGACGGCAGCAAGTGTCGCCATCATCAAGCTGAGCAACACCCAATGCTGGCGCGGCTCGCGAAGTCGACGATGTCGTCCCACGTCACCGACCACGTACTCGTGGGACGTCACCTGGCAGGCCGCGCGACCGGAGGAAGCTCGGGGGAGTTTCGGGCAAGACCCGGTGGAATGGTCGGCTTGGCCTTGGGCTTCCGCGGGCCAGAGGCGGCCGGAGTCGTCGGTGTCACATCCCGGCGTGGGGTCGTGTCAGGGCGGGGCGTGGGCGTAGGTCTCGGCGTCGTCGTGGGTGACGAGGTGGAGACGCTGGACGTTCTCCGGTCAGGTGTGGTCACCTTCGGCGATTGGCGGCTGGGGGTCGGACTCGGCTTCGCACCGTCGTTGCCGAGACTCCAGGGAGTCGTACCGAGGTCCGAACTCGTCAGCAGGCTGACGCACAACGCCACGAGCGCGAGGGAGAACAGGCCCGCGCCAAGTTGTGCCATGCGGCGGATTCGTCGATGTCGCCGTCCGGATTCGTCAACAAACACGGCATGCTTGCCCGGTGTCCGCCTTTTCACGCCGGCCAAGTGTAAGAGGACGAGAGAGGTGACGACACCCGTCCACGGGAGCTGCCGTCGCGGTTTGTGTGTTTTTTCGTGACTTGCCCGAAAATCAGGTCATGTGAGAGGCGGCTGGCGTTCGGCTTCCTGGTTTTCACGTGCGGGATCAGGTCGGGTGCGCCTGGGCCGGTCAGCCCCTGATGCGCCCTTCGAAGTCGAGGGTGATCTGCGTGAAGTGGTCCGGGTCCTCGAAGTGGAAGCCGTGACCGGTCTTGACCCGGTAGAACTCCACGTCTTCAAGGAGCGACCTGGCGCGTCGTGCGTCCTCGCCGCTCATCGCGGCGAGCAGGATTCCGTTCTTGTCGTACATCCAGTTCGTGTGGATCAAGACCGCGGGCATGTCGATGCGCGCCAGTGTGTCGGCGTGGTCGAAGCCGTCGTGGAACCGGTTCGTGTAGAAGGCGTCACCGAAATGCGGATCGTACGACTCCAGCCCGAGGAAGATGTTGTTGAGCGTGGGAGGCGCGTAGAAGAGCCGCACGGGCTCACCCGGATGATTCCGGCGGTACGACAGCGCGTGGCGCTGGATGTCGTCCCCGATGCCTGGGATCAGGTTCCAGATGTTGGCATGCCGGATGAAGTAGTCGGTGAAGTCGTTCTCGCCGCTCTCGAGGAACTCGTGGGCGGCTGTGTGCAGACCGACATGGGTGAAGGTCTTCTCGGCACGTGGCAGGACTGACGAGAAGAACGGCGGGTCTTCGAGGATGACACCGCGCACGTGCTGAGGAGCGTCGGCGGCCAGGACGGCCGCGATCAGGCCGCCGGAGGAGTGGCCGGCGACCGTGGCAGGTTCGCCGACGACCTGGGTGAGGAACTGCTCCATGTCGGCGGCGATGGCGCGGGCGGTGTACTTCTCCGGAACCCGTGCGGACTTGCCGTGGCCGTAGACGTCGACGGCGAAGACATGGAACCGCTCCGAGAGATCGGGAAGCACGCGGTGCCAGCTCTGCCAGGTCGTCGCCTGACCGTGGATCAGAAGCAGCGGGGGACCGTTGTCCGGGCCTTCCGCGTAATTGATCGTCGATCCGTCGATCGTGGTGCGCTTCTCGACGAACCCGGCTCGCTCGGCACGCCAGGCGTCCCAGCGCGCGTAGGCGAGGTTCCGTACGACGTAGCCGGCAACGGCCAGCACGAGCAGCCCGACCACGCCGGCCAGCACCCAACGTGCGATACGACGACGTGGGCGGCGGGCGTCGGTGGTCGTACGTGTCGTGCCGTGGTCTGCTGCAGTCACGCGTGGCTGCGTCCTCTCATCCGGCGTGGCGCATGGACTAGCGACGGGAGGCGTCCTCCGGCGTGGTGGACGGCTGCGCTGGCGGCGGCATGGGGAACTGCTCGAACAGGTCCGGTCGCACGATGGCGATCCCCCGCTCGACGTCTGCGAGCAGGAGCAAGGTGTCGCCCGGTTTGATGCCGAAGAGGTCGCGTGCTCGCTTGGGGATGACGATCTGCCCCTTCTCGCCGACACGCACCGTGCTCGCGTACTTGCCCTCTGTAGATCCATCGGCGCTCTTCACGTTCCTACTTGTAGTACAAGTTGGAAAAGTATCCAAGGTACGACTGGTATGACGCAGTGAGGCCAGCTAGCGGCGAGACGTACGCATGCCACCGGCGGGATCGGACCGGTTGAGGGGTTCACGATGGCGCGAAGTCTCCCCGAGTCCCGGGGCACGGAAGGCAGGTCGCGTAAGGCGCGCTCGACGCGGCGCTGTTTGATGGCCTCGCGACGTGGGTGGGGCCCGCACCACGTGCCGACACGTCGTACAGGCCCCACAGGCATACCGAACGTGGTCATTTGCGCCGCGGCACGAGGCGCCCGAGCGCCGCTGCGGTGGGCTGTAGTCGATCAGTCCTTCCAGACGCAGACCACCGAGGGGCGTGGCTGGTCACCGAACGGCCAGGTGGACGCCCGATTGTCCGGTGTCGCGCCGTCCACCTCGCCCGGGTGTTGGACGGCGACGAAGACCGTCCGCTGGTCCTCGCTGATCACCGGCCCGCAGGTCTCTGCTCCCACCGGAACCGTCAGGAACTGCTTGACGTTCCCGCGTTCTCGGCCACGCACCGGTGTCGCGAAGAGCCCGTCGTGCGAGCCCAGTGCGTTGCCATCGGTCGCGATCCAGAGGTTTCCGGCACCGTCGAACGCGACGTTGTCCGGACAGGAGATCGGGCTCACCTTGGACTTGTCGTACCCGCCGAAGTACGTCGACGGATCGTCCGGGTCGCCGCACACCAGGATGAGCCGCCACCGGAACGTCGTCGCAGCGGCGTCGCCACCCTTCTCGTCGATCTCGACCACGTGGCCGTGTCGGTTCGCTGCACGTGGGTTCACCTCGTCGACCTGTTCGGGTGTGCGGCTGGAGTTGTTCGTACACGCGAGGTAGACCGATCCGGTGACCGGGTTGCGTTCGACGTCCTCCGGGCGGTCCATCTTGGTCGGGCCCACCTTGTCGGCGGCAAGCCGCGTGTTGACCAACACCTCCGCGACCGACATGCCGGGGACGTACGACGTCGTGTCGCTGGTGAGCGGTATCCACTCACCGGACCCGTCGTACTCACCGTCGTCGCCGCCGTCCCCTGTGAACTTCGCGACGTACAACGTGCCGTGGTCGAGCAGGCGCATGTTGTGCCGAGAGGCCCGTGCAGACTTGCCGGGGCGGTAGCGGTCGCGGGAGACGAACTTGTAGAGGTAGTCGAAACGTTCGTCGTCTCCCAGATACACGACGACGCGGCCGTCGTCGGCGATCGCCGTCGTCGCACCTTCGTGCTTGAAGCGTCCCAGCATCGTGCGCTTGCGGGGCGGCGCCTCCGGGTCGTAGGGGTCGACCTCGACGATCCACCCGAACCGGTTGGCCTCGTGGGGATGTTCCGCCAGGTCGAAGCGCTGGTCGATGCGCGCCCACGACTTGCCAGCCGACGGGCCGGTAGGCAGGCCGTAGCGGGCGAATGCCTGGACATATGCGGGGTCGACCGCGCCCGAGGCCTCGAAGTACTGGTTGAAGTTCTCCTCACCGGAAAGAACCGTGCCCCATGGTGTCGTGCCGCCGGCACAGTTGTTGAGCGTGCCGAGCACGCGCCGACCGGTCGGGTCGGCGCCGGTCTGCAGCAGCTCGTGTCCCGCCGCCGGGCCCGTGACCACGAACGGCGTCGTGGCTGTGATCCGGCGGTTGAACGGTCGCCTGCCGGTCGTCACGAGCTTCCAGCGCCCACTACGTCCGACCCGTTCGATCTCGACGACCGAGAGGCCGTGCGCTGCCTGGGCGATCCGGAGCTGCTCCAGTGGGGCCGACGCGCCATCGGTCCACCCGCGGAACATCAAGGCCTCGTCGGTGTACTCGTGGTTGACGACCAGCAGCGCACGCTCCGGTCCGAAGAGCCGACGCCGCAACGGCATGATCGTGACGTAGTCGTTGTTGTAGCCGAACTGCTTCCGCTGGGCCTTCGCGCTCTGCCGGTCGAAGTCGAACGTCGGCGCCCCCGGCAGGACCGGGTCGCCCCAGCTGACGACGACCGCCTGCCGGAACCCGTCCGGCACGACCACCGCGTCCCGGGTGTTGGGCGGCACGGGCTCGAAGCCCAGGTCACAGATGCGTGCGCTCGATCGGCGCCTGCGTGGCTTCTTGGCATGAATGGCGGTGTGGTTGGCCGGGGCGACTGCCGCGGCTGCCGAAGACTGGGCGAGCCCGGTACCGATGACGAAGGCACTGGCAGCACCGCCTGCAAGCAGCCTTCGGCGGGAGAGACTCGCCTCGACGACATCGCCGAAGTATGGGTTGTCGCTCGCGTTCGGCGCCGGGTGGTCGCACGCATTGCCACATCGAAACGCGCAGGTCATCCGGCTGCGCGACCCGTGGCGTTGCCGGCGCTTCGGAAGGATCGGGAGCTCGCGGGTCATGTGTCGACGTCCTCCAGGCGTTGTCTCAAGGCGGGAAGTTCTCGGCTCGGAAGGCGACGGTAGGCCAGCCCGTCGAGCACGACGGGGCGAGAAGCTGAACGGCTGATGACCAGTCGATGGCGCCTGCGACCCACTTGCGTGTGCGGGCGCAGATCAGCAGGATGATCCAGCGTGGACGCCCAGGACTCCGCCGTCGAGATCGCCCACAAGGTCGCGGAGGCTTATCAGGAGCTGGACGGCCTGGCCTACGCGTACGCCCACGGGCCGGTCATCGCGGGATTCACCAACGACTCCGACCTCGACGTGGTTGTCGTGTGGGAGGACGAGATCCCGCGGTATCGGTCACCGGTGCTCGGCAGGCTGCACAACGGGTCGGGTAAGCCAGCCCAGCACGACTATCCCGGTTTGTCGTTCGACCGGCTCCGGATCGGCGACCAGCAGGTCGAGGTCGCACACAAGAACCACAAGATGGTCGAAGGCTGGATCGGCGACGTCCAGGCCGGCTGGGGTTGGGAGGACTCCGACTCGTCGATGTCGCTCTACTCGGTCGCCGGACTCGCCTACGGCCGGGTCTTCGTCGGTGAAAGCCGCGCTGCCGAGGTTCGCGAGGAACTGACGCCGTTCCCGCAGCTCCTGGTCGAGCGCACCCGGGCTGTGCTGGAGGCAGAGCTTCCTTCGTACGAACGGGATCTCACGAGCGCGGCGCGGCGCGGTGACGGGTTGCTCTTCCACGAGCTGCTGAGCAAGGTGTTGCGGCATGCCCTGGTCACGTGGTTCTCGGCCGAGCACCGCTACTGCCCGCACCCGAGGTGGCTGCAGCAGTGGGCCACGCGATTCGGCATGGACAGCCGGATCGCCGGCCTCGAGCGGTCGCTGTGGCTCCCGGTGACCTTGGAGCGACGCCGTGAGACGTTTTTGACCATGGCCAAGCGCATCCTCGACCTGAAGCCGTCCATGTGAGCCCGAAGCACCTGTAGGGCAACACGCCAGTGCCGATGCGAGGGAAGGCGTCAGAGTGCCTTGAGGTTTGCGATCACCTGGCGCGCGACCTGATCGGGCTCGTCATAGTAGGTCATCACGTACAGGATGGTTCGGCCGACCCGGTAGGCCGTCGTGTTGGTCTGAAGCTGCAGTTCGGCGTCGGCGCCGACGTCGGAAGGTTCCCGAACGGGGAACAGCGCTTCGGCCTCCCGTTCGGTTCCGGCAACCCACCCGATCCGGACCTCGGTCCCATCGCGGTAACAGGAAACCCGCTCGAGCGTGACCTCGCCGAGGTTCACCGGCGAGCCTGGGTCCGGCGGCTCGGATTCGTCGTAGTGGTGCGGTATGTCTGCCAAGAGCGCGCACGGGTCCGGCCAGTCGTCGGGCAAGACTCCCGCCAGCTCGGGCGGGCCGGAGGTGGGCTTGGCTCGATACGCCCGGAGGGTGGCGTGGTAGGGCCCATCCGGTTCGGTGGGCGGCTGCTCGGGCAGTACGGTGAACAGCCGGCGGCCGCCGACGGCGACAAGCGTTTCAGAGGTTCCGGGCTTGTAGGCCAACGGGACCGCCCAGGGCGAGGGGTACGGCAGCGGCGCGACGTCGACCCGGCGGCGAGCGACGTCGATCACGTTCAGGCCGCTGGGTACCAGGGCAAACTTCGTGTCGCCGGCATACACCGGTGGTGCCGTGTGCAGCTTGCCTCCGGCGGCGACGTACGGCCCGGACCGCGGTGGCGCGGGCATCCGGGTAATCCGGCCGGTTTTCAGGTCGATGCTGAGCAGCATCTCCCTGGTCTTCTCCGTTCCCCGCTCCACTCGGCCAGTGGCCTCGTCATAGTGGAGCAATGCTCGCCCGCCGCTGACGAACAGTGCACATCCTGCAAAGCAGCGGCCGGTTTGTGAGGCGAAGAGCCGTCGCCCGTCCGGGCCGGCCAACTCGAGCGGCGCGGCTGGCGGCCCTGCGCTTGTCGAGGACGCGAACATGGTGATCCCGCCTTCGACGAGGACGTCGGTCCTGTCGTTGGTGGAGCTGTCGACCCGTCGGCTCCACAACAGCTCGCCGGTTGTCGGCTCGACTGCGAGGAGCAGCTTGTTCAGCGTGAGGCTCTCATGGTCCTGCTCCTCGCACAGGAATCTGATCGGGAGCACCCTGGCGGTGGTGGGCAGGCGACGCGTGCCCTTCGCCGGATCGCAGGTTCCAGCAGACACGTCACGTGCGTGGACTTCCCATACTTCGTCTCCGGTACGCGCGTCGACGCCGATTCGGCCCTTGTCGTAGTCGACGGACACGGGAACGATCCCGTCGGCGGCGTCTGCGAGGTTCAGGGAGCCGAGTGTCGAGCCGTCGCCATTGTGTGTGAGGTTCCAGTCCTTGGTGTTCTCCCACAACAGCTCGCCGGTGCCTGCGTCCAAGCCGAGCGTGTGTTCGTCGTCGTCGCCCTC
>DATCKU010000060.1:0-8586 GCA_036564245.1 Actinopolymorphaceae bacterium | reverse complement strand
GCGCCTCTTCCACGTCACGCCTGGCCTCTCGAATCTCCTGTGCACCCCAGCGCAGGATGTCAGCCACGGCACGCAGCCGGTGGGCGCTCTCAGGACCGAACATGCCGCCCACCTCGCGGCCTTTCCGTTTCGCCACGTCGGCCGCGTCGCCGGTCCACTCGTCCAGCTGGCCCAGAACGCGCTTTCGCCACAGATTCTTGAAGTCCTCCACGTCCGCGGCCTGACGCTCCCAACGGTCAGCGTCCTCCTCTATCGCCTCCGGACGCGCCTGCAGAAGCTGCCACGCCTCCACCATCGTTCCCACACCCCCGGCAGTGCGCTTGGAACCCAACCATCTTCGTACGTACGTAGAGTCAACGACTTAGGCGAGCAGGCGATTCACGGCGTTTATCGACTCCACTCCGCTGTACTCGCCGTCGTGATATGCGTCTGCGGCGCCGCTGAGGCCCTCACCGAAGTCCTTCGCCGACGCATGCACGTCATCCACATGCTTGCGCCATTCCGAGGCGGCCTTCGACAATGCCGGTGCGAACTCCCACTCCCGATGCGCGTCCGCAGCTGAATCCATATCGCTCGCCCGACGCTTCATGCTGGCGAGGTCTTCAGCGGCGTCATGCGCAGTCCGCCCAGCCGCCCGTAAGGCACCGATGGGCACACCCACCGCGTCGTGGGCGCCCGCAGCCCGCATCCGAGCCAGGTGATCGGCCATTGCTGGTGACGGCGAGGCACTCGGCTGCCGCTCGGCTTCCATCGCGAACCCCTCCCGCCCGCAGAGCACACGAGGAACGATCAGTGATCGATGTGTGCCGTACGGTACACGCCGCATCAGCCTGGCCGGAACAGGGGATCTTCGTCCTGTGGAAAACGGATCGTCGCCTTGTGGAAAACCTGCCCCCACACAACGGTGGTCCGTGACCTGATCGTGCGCAAGGGCCTCGGGCGAGAGAGGATGGAGCGGAAGCTTTCGGGACGTCACGTGCATGTTTGAGTGCGGGTCGTCCGCCGGACCGACGGATTTGGGGGCACTTGCCCATGTACGAATCGGTGACGTGGTTTCCGATCTGCGCCGGCCTGTCGGCGATCGGTGTGGTCGCGGCGTTCTTCGCGTTCCGGCGCCGTGGCGTGGCATCCGGCCTGCGGCTCCTCGGGTGGGCCGTGCTGCCCATGGCGGTGTATCTCACCGGAATGGTGCGCCTGCTCTGGACCATCGGCGCGGAGGTCGCCCGCTGGGTCGCGGGGTTCGTGTTCAGCCCGACGGTGTGGGCGGGTCTCGCACTCTTCGCATTCGCCGCGGTCGTGCTTCCTGTGGCGGCGGGGCTCCGGCGACGCCGCGCGAAGGTGGCCGGTGGGAGTACGGCCGGAGTCTCCTCGGGGGCAGGCGGTCGTCAGCTTGGCACAGGTGCGGACACGGCTGCCGCGTCGAGCAAGTCAGCCGGCAAGGCTCGAAGCAAGCAGCCCGCATCGAAGTCGAAGGGCAAAAAGCAGGACGACGACCCGCTCGAGGGCATGGAAGAGATCGAGGAGATCCTCAAGCGCCGCGGCATCACCTAGGCGTACACCCCTCATAAGGCGTACCCCGCCCGTCATAATCCCGCCCCTCATAAGGCGTACCCCTGCCTCGCTGGGCACGGAGGCCATGCGAGGGTGGCGAAGACCCGCCACGCGTGGTCATTTTGAGGGAGGGAATGGGGGTGACCCCCGGAGACCCCGACACACGAGCCGCCGGGGGCTCGCGGTCTGTCGCCTGGCTGGGGACAGGCGAGCCCGGAGGGGTCTCCAGGGGCGTATATCCGGCCAATCTTCGCTAGAGGACCAGCCGGACGAGGGAGTGACCCTTACTCACCGGGCACCCCGGATAGCTGGGGCCGGGCAGAGGGTCGGTGAGTGATCCATTCGTACGCCTCGATGTCTAAGGTGCGCGCGGTCGACGAACCACTCGTACCAACAAAGACCAATCGGGCCGGTGGGTCTTCGGTGCGTACGAATCGGATCACCCTGCAGGATGGACGTGTGGCTTTCGCCAACACTGGCATACCCACGTGCGCGGCGAGCCGAAACGCGTCGGTTTTGCTCACAACGTTGCAATCAGGTGAAGGGAGCCGGGTGAGGAGCCTCTCGCTCGACGTGCTGGCAGTCGTCGGCCCCACTGCGGCGGGCAAGTCCGATCTTGCCGTCGAGCTAGCAAAACAGCTCGGTGGCGAGGTCATCAACGCGGATTCGATGCAGCTTTACCGAAACATGGACATCGGGACCGCGAAGCTCACGCTCGCCGAGCGTCGCGGTGTCCCTCACCACCTGATCGACGTGCTCGACATTCGCGAGACGTCGACGGTCGCGGAGTTCCAGCAGCGCGCTCGTCGCGCGATCGCCGAGTGCCACGCTCGCGGCTCGCTGCCGATCGTCGTGGGTGGGTCAGCGCTGTACGTTCGGGCGGTGCTCGACCGGTTCGAGTTCCCCGGTACGGACCCTGCCGTCCGGCAGCGGCTGGAAGCCGAGCTTGCGCAGGTGGGTTCGGTGGAGATGCACCAGCGGCTTGCCGCCCTCGACCCCGACGCGGCCACCCAGATCCTGCCGAGCAACGGACGGCGAATCGTACGCGCGCTCGAGGTCATCGAGATCACCGGTCGTCCGTTCACCGCATCGCTGCCGCCACCGACCTATGCGTACGACAGCGTCTGCCAGCTCGGCCTGGACGTGCCCCGCGAAGATCTCGACCGGCGCATCGAGGAGCGGGTCGAGCGGATGTGGCGGGCCGGATTCGTCGAGGAGGTACGCCGACTGGAGGCGGCCGGCCTGCGCGACGGGCTCACCGCGAGCCGGGCGCTGGGCTACGCGCAGGTGCTGGCGTTCCTCGCCGGCGAGTGCACAGAGGACGAAGCCAAGCAGGCGACCGTACGAGCGACGAGACGCTTCGCCCGCCGCCAGGACGCGTGGTTCCGCCGCGACGACCGCATCACGTGGCTGCCGTACGACGCCCCCGATCTCGTCGAGCGGGCACTTGCAGCAGTGCATGCGACGCACCATGATCGAGGAGCCGAGTCGAACCAGAAGATCCCTTCGGGCACCCGGGAGCGCTAGATGCGTCGAAGAAGACTGCGGATGAGCCTGTCGATGTGCGTCGCGGCCGCCTGTGTCGGGCTCGCCACGGCGTTGGTCGCACCCTCAGTACAAGCGGCGCCCGCGCACCATGGGCCGGGACCGCACAAGCCGTGGGCGAAGGTGCCGGTGGCCACTGGCTACGGCGGCGCGGTCGCGACCGTCGACCTCGACGCGACACGGGCAGGCATCGACGTGCTCCGCCGCGGCGGCAACGCGGTCGACGCGGCCGTGGCGGCAGCCGCGACGCTCGGCGTGACCGAACCGTTCTCCGCCGGCATCGGAGGCGGTGGCTTCTTCGTCTACTACGACGCTCGTACCGGCGAGGTCCACACGATCGACGGCCGCGAGACCGCGCCGAGTGCGGCGACTGAGAAGCTTTTCATCAACCCTGACACCGGCCAGCCGCTGCCGTTCGAGGAGGCGCGGGTCAGCGGGCTCTCGGTCGGTGTGCCCGGCACGCCTGCGACCTGGCAGCGGGCGTTGGACGAGTGGGGCACCTGGTCGCTGCGGCGTGCGCTGGGGCCGGCGATCAAGGTGGCCAAGCGCGGTTTCGTGGTCGACCAGACGTTCCGTACGCAGATCGCGGACAACGCCGACATCTTCGACGACTTCACCTCGACCCGTGAGCTCTACCTTCCCGGCGGAGCGCCGCCAGCGGTGGGCATGCGTTTCAAGAACCCCGACCTCGCGGACACCTACGAGCTGCTCGCCCGGAAGGGGATCGACGTGCTGTACGACGGCCCGCTGGGTGCGGAGATCGCGCACACGGTGCAGCACCCGCCGGTCGCGCCGGATGCGGATCGCGTGGTGCGGCCCGGCGCCATGACGCGGGCTGACCTCGCCACCTACGACGCTCTGCTGCGCCCGCCGACGCGGGTGGAGTACAAGGGCCTCGAGGTGTACGGGATGGGCCCGCCGTCGTCGGGTGGCTCGACCGTGGGCGAAGGGCTCAACATCCTCGAGTCCCAGGAGCTCTCGCCCGAGGACAAGGTGGCGGCACTCCATGCGTACCTCGAGGCGAGCGCCTTGAGCTTCGCCGACCGTAACCGCTACGTCGGCGACTCGGACCAGGTGGACGTGCCGCTCGGGGAGCTGCTCTCGCAGGGGTTCGCTGATGAGCGGGCCTGCCAGATCGACCCGCAGGCGGTGCTGCCGAAGCCGGTCGCGCCTGGCGTACCTGACGGGTCGTACGAAGCCTGCGGCGACCAGGCCGCTCCCGGCGACGGCGAGTCCAGGGAAGGCGTCTCGACCACCCACCTCACGGTTTCCGACCGGTGGGGCAACGTGGTCGCCTACACGCTCACCATCGAGGCGACCGGTGGCAGCGGCATGGTGGTGCCGGACCGCGGGTTCCTGCTCAACAACGAACTGACCGACTTCAGCTTCACGCCCACCCAGGGTGAGGCGCCGGACCCGAACCTCCCCGGTCCCGGTAAGCGCCCGCGGTCGTCGATGTCGCCGACGATCGTGCTGCGGGATGAGAAGCCGTTCCTGGCCCTGGGAAGCCCGGGTGGTGCGACGATCATCACGACGGTCCTGCAGACGCTGGTGAACCGGCTGGAGCTGGGGATGACCCTGCCCGAGGCGGTGGCCGCTCCACGCGCGTCGTCCCGCAACACCGCGCTGGAGGCCGAGCCCGCGTTCCTCGCCTCGCCGGAGGGGAAGGCGTTGGCGGCGAAGGGGCACCGGTTCGCCGAAGTGCCGGAGATCGGGGCGGAGACGGCGCTGGAGTTCGGCAAGCACGGCTTCGTCCAGGCCGTCGCCGAGCCGACCCGGCGTGGTGGCGGCTCGGCCATGGTCGTCCACCCGCGCCGCTGACCCGGCCCAAAATGACCATGTGCACTACGCCTGCCGGGGGTGCGACACGTGTCGGCGCGTGTTGCACCCCCAACCAGCCGGAGCGCCACAGCCGACGCTGGTGGACGACGTGCAGCACCGGTACGCGACACTGGTGCGGTGCGTTGGGTGAAAGGCCACGGTACGGAGAACGACTTCCTGGTCCTCTACGACCCGGACGGGACGAGCTACCCCAAGTTGGACGCCGACAAGGTGCGGGCGATCTGCCATCGGCGGCGCGGAGTCGGGGCTGACGGTGTGCTTCGGCTCGTCCGTACGAACGCGGTCGAGCCGGCCGAGCTCCAGGGGGCGGATCCGGGAACCGCCGAATGGTTCATGGACTTCCGTAACGCTGACGGCTCGGTCGGGGAGATGTGCGGCAACGGCGTCCGGGTCTGCGCCGCGTACCTCCTCGCCCATGGCCTGGCCGATCCCGACGCCGACCTTGCGATCGCGACCCGCGCCGGTGTGAAGGTCGTCCGGTCGCAGCCTGACGGCAACCTCCGCGTCGACATGGGTGTCGCGCGGTTCCCGGCCTCGGATGGGCTGGTCGTGAGTGCCGCCGGGCGCAGTTGGCCCGCGACTGCGGTCGACATGGGGAACCCGCACGCGGTGGCCTTCGTGGATGACCTTGCCGAGCCGGGTCCGCTGCTCGAGGCACCTACGTGGAGTCCGGCCGAGGTGTTTCCGTACGGCGTGAACGTGGAGTTCGCGCTCCGCCGCGCTGACCGGCACCTGGCGATGCGGGTGCACGAACGCGGCGTCGGGGAGACCCGCTCCTGCGGCACCGGAGCGTGTGCGGTTGCGGCGACGGCTGCCCGACTCGACGGTGTGTCGTCTCCCGCGACCTACCGGATCGACGTGCCCGGCGGGACCCTCACCGTTACGTTGCGCGCTGACGGACGCGTCGATCTGGCCGGTCCTGCTGAGCTCACCGCACGTGGTGAGTTCGACCTACGGGACGTGTGAGCGCCTAGCGCACGTCGGCTCCCAGGAGGCAGCGGGAGGGTGCAGCGGAGTCACTCAGGCGATTCGGACCTGCACCATGTGCCGACACGTGTTGCACCCCCAGCAGACGTAGTGCACATGGTCATTTGGGGGCGTCAGGGGCGTTGGACCGTACCGTCCGGCAACCGGGTACGAGTCCAGCCGTCGTTCACCAGAGGCTCGACGGGCGGGAACCGCGCCGCCAGCTTCTCGTCCAGGTCGACGCCCAGCCCGGGCGCGTCGCTCGGCCACAGGTGCCCGTCACGCACGGTCGGGCAGCCGGGGAAGACGTCCATTGCCGCCTGGTTGAAACGGTGCAGCTCCTGGATGCCGAAGTTCGGCGCCGCCAGGTCCAGCGCAAGATTCGCCGCGTGGCCGATCGGGGAGACGTCACCAGGGCCGTGCCACGCGGTCCGGATTCCGAAGAGCTCCGCCGCCGAGGCCAGGCGCCACGCCGGCGTCAGCCCGCCGATCGCCGAGATGTGACACCGTACGAAGTCGATCAGCCGATCGCGGATGAGCGGCAGGTACTCCGCCGGGTTCGTGAACAGCTCGCCGATGGCCAGGGGAGTAGCGCACTGGCCGCGGATCGTCGGAAGCCACCCAAGGTCCTCAGGCGCCAGCAGGTCCTCCAGGAAGAACAGGTGATAAGGCTCGAGCTCCTTGGCCAGCCGGAGCGCCTGGATCGGGTTGAGTCGCTCGTGGACGTCGTGCAGCAGGTGGAGCTCCGGTCCGAGATTCGTCCGGAGCCGGTCGAAGAGTGCCGGGACCGCTCGCAGATAGGCCTCCGGATCCCAGGCCTGTGGTGTGAGACTGCGAAACCGTCGCGCGGCCGACCCCTCCGACGCAGGGGCCGACGCAGCCGGAGCACCGTACGTCGATGCGCCCGGGATCGCCACCTGGCACCTGACGTACCCGTACCCCTCCTCGACGTACGCGCGCACCGCGTCCTCCACCTCGGCCGCGTCCCGGCCGGAGGCGTGCGTGTAGACCGGGACGGCGACCCGGCATCGGCCTCCCAGCAGCTGCCACACCGGGAGCCCTGCTTGCTTGCCCTTGATGTCCCACAACGCCATGTCGATGCCAGACAGCGCGTTGCCCAGGACCGGCCCGTAGCGCCAGTACGAGCTCACCAGCAAAGACGAGGCGATGTCGGTGATGTCGGCGGGGCCACGGCCGACGAGCTGCGGCGCCAGGAACGAGTCGATCGCCTCGGCGACCGCCCGGGCCCGTTGCGTGAAGGTCGCGCAGCCCAGGCCGTAGAGGCCTGGCTCGGACGTCTCGATCTTGACCACGACCAGCGTGATCTTCTCCGGAGCGGTCAGGATCGTGCGGACGCGTGTGATGCGGAGGCCGCCCTCGGCCTGCCACGGGGGTGGGGCCAGCGCCGGGCGGTCGTTCGGCTGGTGGAGGTCGGTATCGGTCACGTTTTCGATCCTTTCGTACGAAACCAGGGGCGCGGCAAAGGTCCGGCAGATATCGGCCAAGTCCTCACGATCCCGGCGCCGGATCAAATCTCGGATGCACTGCACGTGATGGGCGTGCCACGATGGAAGTGCGCGCGGCCGCAACCGACGCAAGCCTCGCCGGCTTGCAGGCCGACGCGCACAGCAGGAGGACCATGACAGAGGAGACGTTGACAGAGATCCGGCTTCACAGTTTCGACCTGTCGATACCCGACGAAACCCCCGACCCGGCGGTCGGTGAGCTCGATCTCGAAGATCGTCAGGCACTACGTCGGGTGGCTGGGTTCTCGACCCAGCTGGCCGACATCAGCGAGGTCGAGTATCGACAGCTGCAGCTCGAGCGGGTCGTTCTCGTCGGCGTATGGACCGACGGCAGCATCGAGGACGCCGAGAACTCCCTGCTGGAGCTCAAGCTCCTCGCCGAGACCGCCGGCGCCCAGGTGCTCGAAGGGCTGATCCAGCGCCGGAGCCGCCCTGACCAGGCCACCTACATCGGGCGAGGCAAGGTCGACGAGCTGCGGGCCAACGTGCTGGCGACCGGCGCCGACACCGTGATCTGCGACGGTGAGCTGAGCCCGGCGCAGCTGCGCAACCTCGAGGAGCGCGTCAAGGTCAAGGTCATCGACCGCACGGCGCTGATCCTCGACATCTTCGCCCAGCACGCGAAGAGCAAGGAGGGTAAGGCCCAGGTCGAGCTAGCCCAGCTGTCGTACTTCCTGCCCAGACTCCGTGGTTGGGGTGGTCAGCTGTCACGGCAGGCAGGCGGACGTGCCGGTGGTGCCACCGGAGGCGTTGGTCTGCGCGGTCCTGGTGAGACCAAGCTCGAGATCGATCGCCGGCGGATCCGCGCCCGCATGGCGAAGCTGCGTCGCGACATCGCCGCGATGCGGGTGAACCGCGACACGAAGCGGCATCGCCGGCGGCGCAACGCCGTGCCGTCGGTCGCCATCGCCGGTTACACCAATGCCGGGAAGTCGTCGCTGCTCAACCGCCTGACCGGTGCTGGTGTGCTGGTGGAAGATGCGCTCTTCGCCACGCTGGATCCGACGACGCGGCGCGCGGCGACCCCGGATGGCCGGGTGTTCACGCTGACCGACACCGTGGGTTTCGTACGCCACCTCCCGCACGAGCTCGTGGAGGCGTTCCGGTCGACCCTGGAAGAGGTGACCGAGGCCGACGTCGTGGTCCATGTCGTCGA
>DATCKU010000059.1:0-21209 GCA_036564245.1 Actinopolymorphaceae bacterium | reverse complement strand
CCGGCGCTGACGTTGCTGCCTTCCTCGTCGATCACCGTGTCATAGCCGTCAGGCAGGCTGTGCACGAAGCGGTCGACGAAGGTCGCCTTGGCCGCCGCGAGGATCTCGTCCTCGGTGGCGTCGGGCTTCCCGTACGCAATGTTGTCCCGGATGGTGCCGTTGAAGAGCCAGGTGTCCTGCAGCACCATGCCGATCTCGCGTCGCAGGTCGCTGCGGCTCATCGTGGTGATGTCGACGCCGTCCAGCGTGATGCGACCGGATCTCAGCTCGTAGAACCGCATGATGAGGTTGACGAGCGTGGTCTTGCCAGCCCCGGTCGGACCCACGATCGCAATGGTGTGGCCGGGCTCGGCGACCAGGGAAAGGTCCTCGATCAGCGGCTTGTCCGGGTCGTAACTGAACGACACGTGCTCGAACTCCACCCGTCCGCGGCGCACGGTGTCGCGCGCGGTCTCAACCGGATCGGGCGTCTGGTCCTCGACATCGAGCAGATCGAAGACCCGCTCGGCGGAAGCGACGCCCGACTGCAGAAGGTTGGCCATCGACGCCACCTGGGTGAGCGGCTGGGTGAACTGACGCGAGTACTGGATGAACGCCTGCACGTCGCCCAGGCTCATCGCACCGGACGCGACCCGCAGACCACCGACCACAGCCACTGCGACATAGCTCAGGTTCCCGATGAACATCATCGAGGGCATGATGATGCCGGAGATGAACTGAGCCTTGAAGCTGGCTTGGAAAAGGTCGTCGTTCTTCGCCGCGAAGCTCTCCTGCACTTCACGCTGCCGACCGAAGACCTTGACCAGCTCGTGTCCGGTGAACGACTCCTCGATGTGGGCGTTCAACGTGCCGGTGTGGGTCCACTGCGCGATGAACTGCTTCTGCGAGCGTTTCCCGATCTGCTGGGTCACGACGACCGACAACGGCACCGCCACCAACGCGATGAGGGAGAGCAGCGGTGACACCACGAACATCATGACGATGACACCCACGACCGTGAGGAGCGACGTGAGCAGCTGGCTCAGCGTCTGCTGCAGGCATTGGGTGATGTTGTCGATGTCGTTGGTGACGCGGCTCAGAATCTCGCCACGAGGTTGTTGGTCGAAGTACGGCAACGGGAGGCGGTGCAACTTGTCCTCTACTTCGGAACGCAGTTGCTGCATCGCCCGCTGCACGACCCCGGTCAAGATGTATCCCTGCAACCAGGCAAGGAGGCTCGCGACTGCGAAGAGGCCCAGCACGAGGAGCAGCACCGACGCGAGCCTTGCGAAGTCGACCCCGACCCCGGGGATCACGTCCATGCTCCCGATCATGTCGGCGAGTGTGTCGTGCCCGGTCGCCCGCAACTGCTCCACGACCTGCTCCAAGGTCTGGCCCTCGGGCAACTGGCGACCGATGACTCCGGCGAAGATGATGTCCGTGGCGTGACCGAGGATCTTCGGCCCGATGACGGTGAGCCCCACGCTCACCACCGCCAGGAACAGGATCGCGAGCAGGGGAAGGAGTTGGGGTCGCAGCCGACCGAGCAGGCGCTTGGCAGAAGGGACGAAGTTCATCGACTTCTCGGCGGGCATCGCCGCACCCATCCACGGTGGACCACCACGTGCGCGCTGCCCGGCGGCCGGCAGCCTGCTGGGAACCGCACCACCGGGTGAGTTCTGCGAGCCCGTGCTGCCGCGCTGTCCGTCGCTCGCTGGGATGTTGTTCGTGTTGCTCATGCGGCGGCCTCCGGTGTCAGCTGGGACTCCACGATCTCGGCGTAGGTCGGGCAGCTCTCGAGCAGCTCCGCGTGACGCCCAATGCCCACGATCGCGCCGTCCTCGAGCACGATGATCTGATCCGCGTCGAGAATCGTGGACACGCGCTGCGCGACGATGAGGACTGCGGCGTTGGCGGTCACTGGACGCAGCGCCGCCCGTAACCGCGCGTCGGTCCCCAGGTCCAGAGCCGAGAACGAATCGTCGAAGAGATAGATCTCCGGCTGTCGTACCAGCGCCCGGGCGATGGCGAGACGTTGCCGCTGACCACCGGAGACATTCGTTCCGCCTTGCGCGATGGGAGCCTCGAGGCCGCCCATGGCTTCGACGAAGTCCCGGGCCTGCGCCACCTCGAGGAATTCCCACAACATCTCGTCGGTGGCGTCCGGGTTTCCGTACCGCAGATTGCTTGCCACAGTTCCGGAGAACAGGTAGGGCTTCTGCGGCACCAAGCCGATCTTGCTCCACAACAGATCCATGTCGAGCTCGCGGACATCCACCCCGCCGATGAGGACCGCGCCTCCCGTGACGTCGAAAAGCCGCGGGATCAGCGACAGGAGGGTGGTCTTTCCCGCGCCGGTACTGCCAATGATCGCCGTCGTCGTTCCAGGACGCACGCGGAACGAGAGGTCACGCAGCACGGGCTCGGCGGCGCCGGGATAGTGGAACTGCACATGCCGCATCTCCAGGTCGACGCCGCGTGGCAACCGGGTCACCGGCTTGGCCGGCGGGGTCACGGTCGTCTCGGTGTCGAGGACTTCGGCGATGCGTTCGGCGCACACGGCAGCCCGCGGCACCATCATGAACATGAAGGTCGCCATCATGACTGACATCAGGATCTGCATGAGGTAGTTGAGGAACGCGATGAGCGAGCCGACCTGGATCTCCCCTGCGTCGACCCGTAGCGCTCCGAACCACAGCACGGCGACGCTGGAAGCGTTGAAGACCAGCATGACGACAGGGAAGATCAACGCCATCAGCCGGCCCACTCGCAGGCCGCTCTCCGTCAGCTCGCGGTTGGCTACACCGAAGCGCTGTGTCTCGTAGGGCTCTCGGACGAACGCGCGTACGACACGGATACCGGAGATCTGCTCTCGCAGCACCCGGTTGACGGCGTCGATGCGTGACTGCATGTCACGGAACGCAGGTGCCATCCGCGACAGGATCAGACCGGCGGCCGTCGCGAGCACCGGCACGCTGACCAGCATCAGCCAGGACAGCCCGACGTCCTCGCGGAGCGCCATGATCACGCCACCAACGCACATGATCGGCGCGGTGACCAGCATGGTGCAGCTCATCGTCACCAACATCTGCACCTGCTGCACGTCGTTGGTGTTGCGCGTGATGAGCGAGGGAGCACCAAACTTCGCCACCTCGCGCGCGGAGAACTCACCGACCCGGTGGAAGATCGCCGCACGTACGTCGCGCCCGAACGCCATGGCGGTTCGCGCACCGAAATAGACCGCCCCGATCGAGCAGGCCATCTGCACGCCGGTGACGAGCAGCATCCATCCCCCGACGCGCACGATGTATCCGGTGTCGCCGCGGGCGATCCCGTTGTCGATGATGTCGGCGTTCAGGCTCGGCAGGTAAAGCGATGCCATGGTGCCCACGAGTTGGAGCAAGACGACCGCCGCCAGCGGTTTGGCGTACGGCCGCAGATAGGTGCGGAGCAAGCGGATCAGCATGGGGAATCTCCGAAGATGCGCGATTTCATGGGCAAGAGGCGGTCATGCAGTGTCGTGAGACAGATCTGGAGAGGAGTCGCGCCGGAGGATGCCATCCAGCAGGACCGTCACGATCTCCTCGGGCGTGAGCAGGTTGCCGTCAGTGATGAGCGGGTGTGAGCCGGAGAACGTCACGAGCCGCAGCAGCCGTGCCGCTTGCTGCGGCGAGCAACGCAACGAGTCCCGGTCAGGCTCGAATATCCGGGCGAGCGCATGGTGGATCCGGGTGTTGGTGGGCTCGACGGACGCCTGATCCTCCGCCTGGTAGTCGCCCGGCGGTCGCTCGAACCCGACGGCATGCAGCGCTTTGATGATGTTGACGAGACGACGCTGCAGCAACCTGGTCGTCTGGGTTACACGTTCCCGCAGCGGCGCCGTGAGGTCGATGCTCGCCAGGTCTTCCAGCAGCGGTGTGGGATCGAGCGCCGACCGCAACGCGGCCCGGATGAGCGTCTCCTTGTCCGGAAACGCCCGGAAGATGGTGCCCTCGGCCACGCCGGCAGCTTGCGCGATCTGACGTGTGGTGACGTTCCGGCCGTGCTCGATGAGAAGCGGGAGCGTGGCAGCGATCAGCGCGGCACGACGCTCGTCAGGAGGCAACGGCTGGGCGCGATGGGAGCAGGTCCGGGGTGGGAGATCGCCCTGACCGGTCGTGCGGCGCGAATCGGCTGGAGTCACGGCCGTCACTCTAACTGAGTGAGTACTCACTCACAACCGAATTACAGGCATCACACCTGGTCGTTCGCTTTCCGCGTATGTCGGGATCAGTTGCAGCGGGACGACCTTCTTCGGCGGAAGAATCTGCGCCGCCGAAAAACCTTGGAGCCCTACCACTGCAGGCCACGCCGGGCGAGCTCTGCTTCGAGCTCGAGGCGCCGAATTGCGGGCAACGGAGTCTGCACGGCGCCCGTCTCCACCTCCAACGCACGGCAGGCGAGGAGCAACGTGTCGTCGTACGCCAGCTCGGCCACATGCAGATGGAACGCCCGTGCCGAGATCCCCGGATCCGCCCGCAGCCGGCAGCTTTCCTCGCCCAGCCGACGCAAGTCGGCCGCGAGCCGCTCGATCGGCCGGTCAAGGAGGACGACATCCGGATCAGCACGCCGAGCCGTCGAGGCACGCCCCATCAAGCGAGACACCCATCCAGCCGCCACCTCTGACCTCCTCGACAACGCGAGGTCCACTTCGGCGAAGCGACTCACCCCCGCGCCCATCCGCCACGACGCGGATCAATCGGTCGCTTGTGTGCTCGCACGACTGCAAGTCCAGCGTAGCCGGGTCTGATCACTCCGTTGATCGCTACAGGCCGCTCATCGAACGGCTGGCACTCGCTTTCGTCGCATTGACAGTGAACCACGCGAAGCCGTCCAGGCGATAGCGGACCAGCCAAAGCTCTGCCCAGGCCGCCGCTCGCGAACCACCATCGGAGGGTCGACTGCCAGCCGTCCTCCCCCAAACGTTGGATTGCGCCAGCTGGGTGGTTTCGCAACCGTGAAGGCGTACGCCCGGCCACGCCGCGAGGAGATCATCGTGCTCCTACGGGCACTCACGACGCTGTGCGATCTATCGACGCTACCGCTCGGCGCTGCGCTGGCCTGGCGAGGCTCGATGACACTCTTCGATGGAGCCGGCGTGCGCCAGGAACGTCAGAGCGGGTCGAGCGACGCCGAGGAACGTGGCGACATGCGCCGACCTGCTCAGGCGTCTGGACACACCGAGCGGGTCCGAGCCCTCGGATGGACGGAGCTGGCGATCGGACTCAGCCTGCTGATGGCGCCGACCTGGCGCCTGGGCGCAGTTGCCGCCCTGTGCCTGGCACTCGGTCGCGCCGCCGCCCTGGCTTACGGACATCTGGCGAAAGGCCACGCCCTCATGCCAGCGGATGTCGTACGAGCTGGACTGTGGATCGTCGGCGCCAGCTTGGCGGTCGCGGCCGACACCGCATGGTGGTCGGTGATGGGACAGCGTCCGATCTCAGCGCTCACCGTCCTCGTGCTCGCCGGTGTGGCGAGTCTCGCGGCTTCGAAGTCCCGGAAATCAGAAAGGGTCCTGACGGCGCTCAGACGTTCCTGGTTCCTTCGATGGGTCGCAGTGGCCGGGTCGAGGACGAAGCCGAGGCGAGCTCGCAACGCCGACCGGGTCAGCCAATACGGTCGAGGATGAGCGGCTGGGCAGGTCGTGAGCCGTAAGGTGCAATCTCGATCGCCCCGTCGAGTGCGGCGAGCGCGTGTGCGAAGCGCTGCGGCTCATCGGTGTGCAGCGTGAGCAGTGGCTGGCCAGTTCGGACGTACGCGCCTGGCTTTGCATGCAGCTCGATCCCGGCAACTGGCGAAACGGGATCCTCCTTGCGGGCCCGCCCAGCACCGAGCCGCCACGCGGCGATCCCTACGGCGTAGGCATCCATCCGGATGAGAACGCCTTCTGCAGGCGCAGGCACGACGTGAGTCTCCCGAGCTCGAGGCAGGCCAGCGTCCGGATCACCACCTTGCGCGCGAATCATGCGTCGCCACACGTCCATCGCCTGACCGTTCTGCAGCGCATCGGCAGGGTCCCGGTCGTCAAGACCGACCGCCGCCAGCATCTCGCGGGCCAGCGCAACGGTCAGCTCCACGACGTCGGATGGCCCACCCCCTGACAGCACCTCGACGGCCTCACGTACCTCGAGCGCGTTGCCTACGGCGAGGCCGAGCGGTGTCTGCATCCGGGTGAGCAGCGCGACCGTCCGCACACCAGCGCTCGCCCCTAGCTCGACCATCGTCGCGGCGAGCTGGCGGGCGTCGTCGACGTCCTTCATGAAGGCACCCGAGCCCACCTTGACGTCGAGGACCAGCGCAGACGTCCCTTCGGCGATCTTCTTGCTCATGATGGAGCTGGCGATGAGCGGGATCGACTCCACGGTGCCGGTCACGTCTCGCAAGGCATAAAGCTTGCGATCGGCGGGTGCGAGCGTGTCAGTCGGCGCACACACGACGGCGCCGACATCGTCCAGCTGCCGCCGAATCTCGTCGTACGAAAGCGAGGCCCGCCAGCCGGGTATCGACTCGAGCTTGTCCAGCGTGCCGCCTGTGTGGCCGAGACCGCGTCCGGACAGCTGGGGTACGGCCGCACCGCAGGCGGCAACCGTCGGCGCCAACGCCAGGGTGATCTTGTCGCCGACCCCGCCAGTTGAGTGCTTGTCGACGGTCGGTCGACCCAGATCTGCGAAGTCCAGGCGATCGCCGGAGTCGATCATGGCCTGGGTCCAGCGGGCGATCTCGTCAGGTGTCATCCCCCGCAGCACGATCGCCATGGCGAGCGCCGACATCTGCTCGTCGGCAACCTCACCGCGGGTGTACGCCTTGATCAACCAGTCGATCTCGGCGTCGTCTAGCACTCCGCCATCCCGTTTGCGGCGGATCAGGTCGACGACGTCGTACGTACGACTCTCAGTCATCGCGCGGCCCCGGAGACGCTGGCGGGTTGTCGGATGTCGTCTGCTGCGCTCGCATCGAATCCGCCCCGAAGGCATCCGGGAGTAGCTCCCGGAGTGGCACTACGCCACGGGCCGTGTCGATGGCGAGCTCACCCCCGCCATGCTCCCAGAGCAGCTGCCGGCACCTGCCGCACGGCATGAGCCGTTCTCCCGCGGCATCGCAACAGGTGAAGGCGACGAGCCTGCCGCCACCGCCGGCATGGAGAGCAGAGACCAGGCCGCACTCAGCGCACAAGGTGAGGCCGTACGAGGCGTTCTCGACATTGCAGCCCACGACGACCTTGCCGGTGCTCGTCAGCGCTGCCGCACCGACTGGGAATCGCGAGTACGGCGCGTAGGCGTTCCGCATCGCCTCCCGGGCGGCGGAACGAAGACGCTCCCAGTCCACGTCCATCTGGTCGATTCCTACGCTGGCCATTGCAGCACGAGCCTAACGAATGCCGTCCGCGCCACCTGCCGCGGCAATTCGTACCGAAGAACGGCATGCAAGCCACTTCCAGCGGCGAGTGACCGACGAAACGTGGTCATTTCAGCGTGCATAACGTGGTCATTTCGTGGCGTCGGGAACGTAGGGTTCCCCGTCGGCGGCCGGTGGGCGCACCCGACCGACCAGACCGGCGACCGCGACGACCGTGGCGAGGTACGGCGCCATGATCAGCAGGTCACCCGGAATCGGCGTGTCGAGGATCTGCAGCTGGCTCTGCAGCTGCTGGGTGAACCCGAAGAACAACGCGGCCACCGTGGCCCCCACCGGATGCCAGCGGCCCATGATGAGCGCCGCCAGCGCGATGAACCCCTGACCCGCCGTCATGTCCTTGGAGAATCCCCCGGTGAACCCGATCGTGAAGAACGCGCCACCCAGCCCGGCTGCGATGCCGCCGATCAGCACCGCCTGATAGCGCACCCGGAGTACCTTGATTCCCACCGTGTCCGCCGCGCGCGGGTGCTCCCCCACGGCGCGCACCCGCAATCCCCATCGGGTCTTGAAGAGCACGAACGTCACGATCGCCACGGAGGCGTACATCGTGTAGACGAGCGGCGTCTGGTTGAAGAACGTGTCGCCGAGGACCGGGATGTCGCCAAGCAACGGGATCCGGACCGGCTGCATCACGCCAGGGTTGTTGAAGGCTTGAGTGTCCTGCTCGACGAACTGGTCGAAGAGAAAGCCCGTGATGCCGGAGGCGAACACGACCAGCACCACACCGATGACCACCTGGTTGACGCGGTAGCGGATCGCGAACACCGCCAGCATGCCCGCGATGAGCACACCGGCTGCGATCGCCGCGAGGGAACCGGCCAGCATGCTTCCGGTGACCGTCGCGACGACCGCAGCCGCGAACGCCCCAGCCAGGAACTGCCCCTCGATCCCCACGTTGATCACACCGGCACGTTCGCAAAGCACACCGGCGAGCGCGCCGAGAATGAGCGGCGTCGCGACGTTGAGCGTCCCTTGCAGCTGGTTGGTCAACGGGAACGTCGCACCAGCGGCCGCCCAGCACAAAAACGTCACGACGAACGCGACCCCGAAGCCGGTCCAGAGCGCGATGCCCACGCGGCCGCGCAGACCACGGAACAGATGCGCCAACGCGACCACCAAGGCGTACGCGGACAGCGCCACCGCGACCGGCAAGGCAGGCAGGCGAAGATCCGGTAGGCCGTCCTCGGCGAACCGGCTCGACAACGCGAACGTCACGGTCTCCGCGTCGGTCGTCGCCGCGAGCACGACGCCGATCGCGGCGAGGGTCACCGCGACGATGGCGGTACGAATTCGGCGGCGACGTTCCTCCGGCGACTCACCGACTGCGATGTGGGCTGGTGGACTCGCCGGCCGCGGCCTCTCATCCGTCGTGAGCCCGCGGTCTTGGACGGTTCCCCGATGGCTCATGGGCTCCATCCCCTTCGTGGCCGCGCCCTCATGCGTTCCACCCCAGCGCCTGGACCGGCCCCGTAGCGCGTCGGGCACGGATCCGGAAGACCGCCCGCACCAGCGCCGGTGCCGCGATGAAGAGCACGATGGTCGCCTGCAGCACGGTGGTGAGCGTGAGCGGCGTCTGGGTGGTGATCTGCATCTGCAGTCCGCCAGCGGTCAACGCACCGAACACCAGTCCGGCGGCGACCGTGCCGAGCGGCGACCCGCGACCGAGCAACGCCACCGTGATGGCGTCGAATCCGATCGTCCCGGCGATCCCGTCCGTCAGCGGATACGTGGTACCCAACACCTGCTGGGTTCCCGCGAGACCGGCCAGCGCGCCGGCGAGCAGCATCACGAACGTGTACACACGACCGACGTTCATCCCGGCGGTGCGTGCCGCGTGCGGATTGGCGCCCACGGTACGCAGCTCGAACCCCGCGGTCGATCGAGCAAGCAGCCACCAGACGGCGACAGCTGCCGCGAGTGCGACCAGGAAGCCCATGTGCAACCGGGTGTCGAACAGGTGCGGGAACTGCGCCGACGGGTGCACCTCCGGGCTGATCGGGTCGTCGCGTCCGGGTCGCTGGAACGCCTCCGTGGTGAGCGACCACTGCAACAAGTACAGCGCGACGTAGTTGAGCATGATCGTGAGGATCACCTCGTGCGCACCCGTGCGCGCCTTGAGCAGCCCGACCACGCCGCCCCACACGGCGCCACCCAACAGGCCCGCCACCACGGCGACGACGAGGTGAAGCACGGGTGGAAGCTGCACGGTGAAACCGACCCACCCGGCCGCCATCGCGCCGACGATGAGCTGTCCTTGGGCACCGATGTTGAAAAGGCCCGCCCGAAACGCGAGCGAGACACCGAGACCTGCACAGATCAACGGTGTCGCGTGGATCAGTGTGTTGCTCAGCGCCCTCAGGCCACCGAAGGCGCCGAGGAAGAGCGCCGCATACGCATCGGAGACGACGGTCCACGATGCAGCGAGCGCGTCCGGCGGGTAGTCGAAGAAGTAGCCCCACGTCGCCACGACCGCCGGGTTGCTCACGATGATGAGCACCGCACCGGCCACGAGCGCAAGCACGACGGCCGCCGCACTGATCGTGACCTCGTAGAGCCAGGACATGCGTCGCACGTGCTCGGCAAGCCTCATGAGGCATCCTCCAACGCGCCGAGCACCGTCGGATGTTCCTCCGCCTGTCGGGCAGCGGCCTCGGGTGGCACACCGGCCATCATCAACCCCAGTTCGTCCCATGGAGTGTCCGCATCGACGATGCCGACGATGCGCCCTCGATACATGACGGCGATCCGGTCGGCGAGCGCGACGATCTCCTCGAGCTCCGTGGAGACGATGAGCACGGCGGTGCCACGGTCCCGCTCGGCCACGATCCGGCGATGCACGAACTCGATGGAGCCGACGTCGAGTCCGCGCGTGGGGTGTGCCGCCAGCAAGACTTTCAGCGGGCGGGAAAGCTCGCGGGCCAGCACGACCTTCTGCTGGTTCCCGCCGGACAGCGTGCCGGCAGGTGCGTGCATGGACGAGGTACGAACGTCGAACTCGGCAATGCGCTTCTCGGCGTTCGTACGGATCGCAGAAAGCGAGAGCCTCCCGCGACTGCCGAACGGCTTTCGCCGGAAGAGGTCCAGCACGAGGTTCTCGGCGACGGAGAACGTCGGCACCAGTCCGTCGTGGGACCGGTCCTCCGGGATGTAGCCGATGCCGGCATCGAGCCGCGCCCGAGGTTCCAGATGTGTGATCGGCTGGCCGGCGAGCTCGATGACGCCTCCGGCGATGTCGGTGAGCCCCATCAACGCTTCGACCAGCTCGGTCTGCCCGTTTCCTTGCACGCCGGCGATTCCCAGGATCTCGCCACCGGCGATGTCGAAGGACACGTCGTCGACCACTGCGCGACCGGCCGGGTCGACGACCCGCAGCCGCTCGACCCGCAACTGCACCGGACGGGTGTCCGACGTGTCGTCCGCGCTCTCGGCAGCCTGTTCCTCCGACGGTTCGGCAGTCGCACCGGAAGCGGGCTCGCCGTCAGCGTCCGCCGCAGCTCGCCTGCTGACGGTGAGTTGGACAGGTCGTCCGACCATGAGCTCGGCAAGTGACGCTTCGCTCGCGTCGGGACCCACCGTGTCGACCACCTTGCCCCGTCGGATCACCGTGATCCGGTCCGCGATCGCCTTGACCTCTTTGAGTTTGTGCGTGATGAAGATGATCGACGTGCCGTTCGCCTTGAGCGTGCGCATCACCTCGATGAGGTCGTCGATCTCCCGCGGTGTCAGCACGGCGGTCGGCTCGTCGAGAATGAGGATCTTCGCGTCGTTGGCCAACGCCTTGAGGATCTCCACGCGTTGCTGCACACCGACCGAGATGTCCTCGACCCGGGCGGTTGGATCCACCTCAAGCCCGTACCGCTCGGAGAGCTCGCGCACCTGCTGCTCTGCCGCACGCTGGTCGAGCACACCCAGCCGACGCGTGCTTTCCCTTCCGAGCATGATGTTCTCGGCAACGGTGAAGACCGGGACCAGCATGAAGTGCTGATGCACCATGCCGATCCCGGCCTCGATCGCATCGCGCGGAGTCGTGCAGGTCTGCGGCGTGCCGTCCAGGAGGATGCGGCCCTCGTCGGGCCGCAGCAACCCGTACAGCATGTTCATCAGCGTGGTCTTGCCGGCACCGTTCTCACCAAGCAGACACCGAATCTCTCCCGGCTCGACCGTGAGGTCGATGTGGTCGCATGCCACGAGAGATCCGAACCGCTTGGTGAGACCCTCCAGTTCCAACCTCATGCGCCGCTCCTGCGCGTGCGGCCCTACTGGGCTTGTGGCACGGCCTTGGACTGGATGGTGATCTCACCATCGATGATCTGCTGCTTGAGCTCCTCGATCTCGGCCTTCAGATCGTCAGGGATCTCGTCCTCGAACTCGTGGTACGGCGCAAGTCCCGTGCCGTCGTTCTCCAACGTCCCGACGTACGGGGTGTTGTCGAACTCGTCGTTGTAGACCGAGCCGATGAGGTCCTTCACCGCGACGTCCATGCCCTTGTAGACACTGGTGAGAAGCACGTCGCAGTACTCGGGCGCGCTCACGCAGCCGTCCGTGTCGACCCAGATCGCCTTCACCTTGCCACCGGACGCCTTCGCGGCCTCGAGACCACCGAGCCCAGCCGGACCGGCAACCGGGAAGATGACGTCAGCTCCCTGACTGATCAGGTTGTTCGCGGTGTTCTTGCCCTGCGCCTTGCCTTCGAAGTCGTTGGTGAAAAGGCCCTTCTGGCTCTCAGCGTTCCAGCCCAGCACCTGGACGTTCGTACCCTTCTGCTTGTTGTAGTGCTGGACGCCCTCCCAGAAGCCGTCCATGAAGATGGTCACCGTGGGAATCTGCAGCCCACCGAACGTGCCCACCTTGCCTGTCGTGCTCATCCCCGCGGCGAGATAGCCGGCGAGGAAGCTCGACTGCGACGTGTCGAACAGCAACGACTTGACGTTGCTGGGGACCTCGTCGAGCTTGACCTCCTTGAGGTCGACCGCGTTGATGTCGAAGTCGACGATGCCGAACTTCACATCGGGGTTCTCGCTGGCGGCGATGGCGGTCTGGTTGCCGAGCTTGAAACCGACGGTGACGATGACGTCGCAGTTGGCGTCCACCATCCCGTTGATGTTCTCCGGGTAGTCGGCGTCGGAGTTGGACTCGGCAGTGGACTCCGAGATGCCCCACTCGGCGACCGCGTCCTGCAAGCCCTTGTACGACGTCTGGTTGAACGACTTGTCGTCGAAGCCACCGGAGTCGGAGACCATGCAGGCACGGAAGTCCTTCGCGCCATCGGCCGCCCCACCCTCGGCGGGCTGCTCGCTCTCAGTTGGCCTGCTACCACAGGCGGTGACGACGAGCGCGACCACGCCCGCCACGGCAAGACCCCTCAGGTACTTCGTCACCAGACACCCTCCTCAGAAGACGAACGGCCCTCAGTGGGACGGATGAGCCCACGCATCGCGCTTGGGTGACTATAGAGCCGTTTCGTGCCCAGAACCGAGTCGAGGCGTCTTGTTACGAAAGCGAAACAGCAGAACCGCCGCGAGGCGGCGTCAGACGAGCTCCGGGCGGGTACGTCGCTCCGGCTCGGCTCCCGCGAGCAACGCGGTCGCCGCGAGGAGCCGGACGCCAACCGAGATCGCGTGCTCGTCGACGTCGAACGTGCCCTGATGCAGGTCGAAGACGCGGTCGTTGCCGGGGCTGCGTACCCCGATTCGTGCCATCGCACCGCGCACCTTGGTGAGGTACCACGCGAAGTCCTCGCCGCCCAGACTCTGGTCGGTCGGCGCGATCGCACCCGGACCCAGCATGCATTCCGCTGCGTCCTGCATCACCGAGACCGCGAGCGGGTCGTTCACAACGGGCGGGACTCCTCGATGGACCTCTGCCTGGACGCTCACACCGAACGGCGTGACGATTTCCTTGGCCAGGGCGGGCACGAGCTCCGACGCCGAGGCCCACGCACCTGCGTCGAGGCACCGCAGCGTGCCTTCGGCCTCTCCCTCCATCGGGATCGCGTTCGCCGTGGCACCGGCGTTCACGCGACCCCACACGAGCGTGAGACCGGCGCGCGGGTCGACCCGACGAGACAGCGCCGAGGGCAACTGGCTCACCAGCGTGGCGAGGGCATGCACGAGGTCGGCGGTGAGATGCGGCCGGGCGGTGTGGCCACCTGGCCCACTGAGGCGGATGTGGACCCGGTCGGCTGCGGAGGTGAGCGCACCAGTGCGCAGGCCGACCTCGCCGACGTTCAGTCTCGGGTCGCAGTGCACACCGAAGATCTGCTCGACGCCTTCGAGCCCGCCGGCGGCCATCACGTCGAGGGCGCCGCCCGGGATGACCTCCTCGGCCGGCTGGAAGATCAGCCGTACGCCGTGGTCCACCATGCCCTGACCGGCCAGCTCGGCGAGCACGATGCCGGCGCCGAGCACGATGGCGGTGTGGACGTCGTGGCCGCAGGCGTGACAGACGCCCGGGCGGTTCGAGCGGTAGGGCACGTCCTTTTCGTCGGCGATTCGGAGCGCGTCGAGGTCGGCGCGAAGCGCGATCCTGCCGCGGCCGCGCCCGGGCGATGCGGTCGGGCCGATGTCGCAGAGCAGACCGGTGCCCGTCGGCAGACGTGTGGGCTCGAGACCGAGCGCAGCAAGGCGGTCGGCCACGAGCGTGGTCGTACGGTACTCCTCCCGCCCCGGCTCGGGATGTGCGTGCAGATCACGCCGGAAGGCGACGAGCTCGTCGGCGTACGTCTTGGCGAGCCGGTCGACCTCCGCGGTAACACTGGCGTCGAGAGGCATTGAACGATTGTCCACCCTGAGCACTTTGTGAGACACGCCACCCCCGTCACGCAACCTCACCACCCCCCTTCCGCGCGGCCGTGTCCTCACTGTGCGGGATACCCCGCCTGTGACGACTACGACCCCGCGGGTTCGTAGATGCCCCAGACCTCGCGGAGGGCGTCGCAGATCTCGCCCAACGTGGCACGCGCGGCCAGGGCATGCTTCATGGGATAGAGCACGTTGTCGCCGCCCTCAGCTGCCTTGCGCAGCACGTCGAGCTGGCGCCGGACCTCGGCGTTGTCCCGATGGGCGCGAAGTGTGGCGAGCCGCTCGCGTTGGGCCTGCTCGATCGCGGGATCGACCCGCAGCGGCTGGTACGGCTCCGTGTCCGGTGTGACGAACCGGTTCACCCCCACCACGACCCGCTCGCCGCTGTCGATCTGGCGCGCCACCCGGTAGGCCGAGCGCTCGATCTCGGCCTTCTGGAACCCCTTCTCGATCGCCGCGACCGCGCCCCCGAGCTCCTCCACCTGGTTGAGCAACGCGGTCGCTTCCTCCTCCACCGCGTCGGTCAGCGATTCAACGGCGTACGAACCGGCGAGCGGGTCGACGGTCTTGCACACGTCGGTCTCGTAAGCCAAGACCTGCTGCGTGCGCACCGCAAGGCGCGCCGCCTTCTCGGTCGGCAACGCGATCGCCTCGTCGAACGCGTTGGTGTGCAACGACTGGGTCCCGCCCAGCACCGCGCCGAGCGCCTGCAACGCGACCCGGACCAGGTTGACCTCCGGCTGCTGCGCGGTGAGCTGGACACCCGCGGTCTGGGTGTGAAAGCGCAGCATGAGCGACTTCGGGTTCCGAGCACCGAACTGCTCGCGCATGATGCGCGCCCACATCCGCCGCGCGGCGCGGAACTTGGCGACCTCCTCCAGCAGGGTCGTCCGTGCGACGAAGAAGAACGACAACCGCGGCGCGAACTCGTCGACCTCGAGGCCCGCAGCCTTCGCGGCCCGGACGTACTCCATGCCGTTCGCCAGCGTGAACCCGATCTCCTGTGCAGGTGTGGCACCGGCCTCGGCCATGTGGTAGCCCGAGATCGAGATCGTGTTGAACCGCGGCAGCTCCGCCCGGCAGTAGGCGAACAGGTCCGAGACCAGCCGCAGCGAGGGTCGCGGTGGGTAGATGTACGTGCCGCGGGCGATGTACTCCTTCAGCACGTCGTTCTGCACCGTGCCCCGCAACCTGGCTGGCTCGACCCCCTGCTCCTCGCCCACGAGCTGGTAGAGCAGGAGCAGGACCGACGCGGGCGCGTTGATCGTCATCGACGTGGACACCTCGCCCAGCGGGATCCCGTCGAAGAGCAGCCGCATGTCGTCGATCGAGTCGATCGCCACACCCACCCGGCCGACCTCTCCGGCGGCGAGCGGCGCGTCCGAGTCGTACCCCATCTGCGTCGGCAGGTCGAACGCCACCGACAGCCCCGCGTTGCCGGCCTCGATCAGGCGATGGAACCGCTGGTTCGACTCGGCGGCCGATCCGTAGCCGGCGTACTGGCGCATCGTCCACGGCCGGCCGCGGTACATGGTCGGATACACGCCGCGAGTGAACGGATACTCTCCGGGTACGCCGAGCCGAGTGGCCGGGTCCCACCCCGCAAGATCATCCGGGCCGTAGATCGCCTGCACCGGGAACCCGGACTCGGCGAGCACGCTGTCGTCGGCTTCAGAGGAAGCGGCGACCCCATTGCCGAGTTCGGTAGGGTCTGCACGGCTGTCGGCCGGGGGGACGTCTCCCTGACCGGCACCATCGGGACGATCGTTCATCGCAACACATCCCGGGTCACGAACATCCATCTACCCTACGGCGATCCGGAGGTCGAGCGGGAGCAGCTCATGCACTCGACGCGGATCGGCAATACGATCAGTCCCGGCCGTTCACCCGGGCCCTGCGCAGTCTGCCCGGGTGGATCCCGGCGGACGACGTTCGCCGGGCGGTGTCCGGGGCCGTCCCCGCCCACGCCGGTGGGCGCCGGGCTCGACCCCGGGCTCGGACACTGCCGGAACGACACCAGTGGAGAGTTGTGCGAGTCGCCGTCATCGCCGAGTCCTTCTTGCCGCAAGTCAATGGTGTCGCCAATTCCGTACGACACCTCGTCGAGCACCTCGCCAGACGAGGCCACGAGGCGCTGGTCGTCGCTCCGGGTCCGGGCCCGTCATGGCATGGCTCGACACCAGTCGTCCGGGTACGCAGCCTTCCGCTCCCCATGTACCCGGATTTCCCACTCGGGTTACCCGACGCCGGACTGCGCAAGGCCGTCACCGAGTTCGAGCCCGACATCATGCACCTCGCCGCGCCGCTGATGCTCGGGATGTCCGCGCTGCGCACGGCGGAGAAGTACGGCATCCCGACGGTCGCGATCTACCAGACCGACGTCGTGGGCTTCGCCCAGCAGTACGGCTTCGTGGGCATCGAGCGGGCCATGTGGGCCTGGATGCGCCGGATCTACGTGCGAGCCGGACGCACGCTCGCGCCCTCCCGAGCCGCGCTCGCCCAGTTGGCCGACCTCAACGTCCCGCGGCTCTACTGCTGGCCCCGCGGCGTGGACCTGCTCCGGTTCCATCCGTCCCGCCGGGACGAGCGGCTGCGCCGCCGGCTCGCGCCGAACGGGGAGACGCTCGTGGGATACGTCGGACGGGTCGCGACGGAGAAGCGGGTCCACCTGCTCCGCCACGTCGCCGACATCCCCGGCACCCGTCTCGTGGTGGTGGGTGACGGCCCTGCCCTGGGCGACGTGCGTGCCGTCGCACCGGGTGCGGCCTTCCTGGGGATGCGGAGCGGGCTCGACCTCGCCAGAGCGGTCGCCTCGCTCGACATCTTCGTCCACACCGGCGCCCACGAGACGTTCTGTCAGGCCGCCCAGGAGGCCCTGGCAAGCGGCGTGCCGGTCGTCGCGCCGGCGGCCGGCGGCCTGCTCGACCTCGTGGCGCCCGGACGCACCGGCCTGCTCTATCCACCGGACGAGTCCCCCGAGGCCATGGCGGTGTTCCGAGACGAGGTGCGCCGGCTCGCCGAGAACCCGCCGCTGCGCCAGGCGATGGCGCGTGCCGCCCGCGAGTCGGTGCTCCAGCGCAGCTGGGAGCGCATCCTCGACGAGTTGATCGACGTGCACTACCAGGCCGTCCTCGGCCGGACGCCCGCAGCCGCATGCGCGGCCTGACCCGACCGACCAGGCACCGACGACGTACGGAGAGCTGCGGATGCGGATCGCACAGCTGGCCAACTTCTACGGACCTCGCTCGGGCGGCCTTCGTACCGCCGTCGACGCTCTGGGCCGCGGATACGTCGCCGCCGGCCACGAGCGGATCCTGCTGGTCCCGGGCGAGCAGGACACCTGGGCGGAGACCGACGCCGGGCTGGTCGTGACGTTCCGCGCACCGCCGCTTCCCGGCACGGGCTATCGCGTGGTGCTCGAGCCGTGGCGGATCCACGACGTGCTCGACCGGCTGCGGCCGACCAGCGTCGAGGTGTCCGACAAGCTCACGATGGTCGCGGCGGCGACCTGGGCGCGGCGCAACCGCGCGGGAAGCGTGTTGTTGTCCCACGAGCGTCTCGACACCCATCTCGCACCGCGGGTTCGGTGGCGAGCAGGGCTCGTGGCAGGCGTGGACGCCCTCAACCGGAAGCTCCTGCGCCGCTTCGACGAGGTGGTCGTGACCTCGGCGTTCGCCGCGGAGGAGTTCGCCCGCGTCGCACGACGCCCGGTACGCCAGATCCCGCTCGGCGTCGACCTCGAGACGTTCCATCCCGACCGCGCCAGCTCGGCGCGTCGGCCCAAGGGTGACGTGCCGCGCCTGGTCCATGCCGGCAGGCTCTCGCGGGAGAAGCAACCCGCCCTCGCGGTCGCCACCGCGGTCGCCTTGCACCGGCAGGGATTCGCCTTCCAGTTCGACGTCTACGGGGACGGGCCCGACCGGGCAGCGTTGGTGCGCTTGGCCGAGGGTGCCCCGGTGACCTTCCATCCGTACGTCGGTGACCGCATCGCCCTCGCCGCCCGGCTCGCCTCCGCGGACGTCGCCCTCTCGGTGTGCCCGGTCGAGACGTTCGGGCTTGCCGTGCTGGAGGCGCTCGCCTGCGGGACGCCGGTCGTGACCTCCGACCGCGGCGGCGGCCGGGAGCTCGTCACCGAGGCCTCGGGCGCCTGGGCCCCGCCACAGCCGGAGCTCCTCGCCCGAGCCGTCATGGACGTGCTGCGCCGGCCACGGTCGGACGTCCGGAAGGCCGCACGCGAGCAAGCCGAGCGTTATCCGTGGGCCGCGACGGTGAAGGCGATGCTCGAGGTGCACGAGCGGGCGAGCTCTCGTCGAGGCATGAAGGCTGTGGCGCCCGGGTATCTCTGCAAAGACCGCTTACGCAGCGAGACCACCTAGCTGCGTTACGCTCCGACCGATCGAGAAAGCTCGGGTTGACACAAAACCGAGCTCATCTGGACGTATTACGCTGTCCGCACCATGCCTCGGGACCTTCGTATTCAACGCCTCGTGACCATGGCAGCCGGCTTTGCCGCGCTCCTCCTGCTGGGCACCACCGCACTGCCCAACCCTGCCAGCGCGGCAACCCGCCTCGACGGTCCCGATTCACCGCCTGGCTGCCCCTGCCAGTCCCCCTTCCTCAGCCAGGTCGAGGCCAAAACCGGTCACCCGAAAACCGGTCAGACCCTGCAGGGATCCAACCGGCCAGGCAGCCCCTTCAACGGTCCGGTCGGCGGCACGGCACTGGGCACGCCCAACAAGGTGGTCGTCGACCCCGACGCCCCGGCCCCGCCACCGAACGTCGACGTCAAGTCGTACGTCGTCGCCGACCTCGACACCGGCGAGGTGCTCGCGGCGAAGAACGCCCACCTGCAGCTCCCGCCCGCAAGCACGCTGAAGACGCTCACCGCCGTCACCCTGCTTCCGCGACTCGACCTGCGCGCCCGCTACCGGGCCGTACGCTCCGACGTCGACATCGAAGGCAGTCGAGTCGGGATCGAAGCCGGCCGGGTCTACACGATCGACCAGATCTTCTACGGGCTTTTCCTCTCGTCGGGCAATGACGCCGCGATGGCGTTGGCCCATGCCGCGGGCGGCATCGAGAAGGCCGTCAACCTGATGAACAGCGAGGCCGCCCGGCTCGGTGCGTACGACACCGTCGCCGTCAACCCGCACGGCCTCGACGCGCGTGGACAGGTGTCGTCGGCGTACGACCTCGCGCTCATCGCCCGCGAGGGTCTCACCGACCCGGACTTCCGGCGCTACGTGACGACGTTGACGTACGACTTCCCCGGACGCGGCGGCAAGACGTTCCAGATCCAGAACGGCAACGACCTGCTGACCGAGTACAAGGACGCGATCGGTGTCAAGAACGGCTACACGAGCAAGGCCCATCACACGCTGATCGCCGCAGCAGACCGCAACGGTCGCCGGCTCATCGTCACGTTGATGCGTACCGACTACCCGTCGTGGACCAAGGCGGCCGACCTGCTGGACTGGGGATTCGAGGTAGCGGGCAAGGTCGAACCGGTCGGTCGCCTGGTCACCCCGGAGGACGTCGCGGAGGCGATCGCCGCGCAGGAGGCGCCCAAGACCCAACCCGAAAGGGAAAGCTCCCCCAGCCGCTCGCCGGAAGGTTCGGCGGCCAGCGAGGCTCCTACGGCGGACACGACGCCGGCCGCCGACTCGCAAGCTGCCATCCTGCCGCCCGCCCTGCAGCGCCTCCCGCTGTGGATCTGGGGTGCGCTGGCCCTCTTCGTCGTGCTGGCCAGCCTGCGGGTGTACGGCTACGTCCGCTCACGGCGCCGAGCCGAGGCCCGGGTTCACGTCACCGGCCGCTGAGTCGTCACTCGCAGCGTCGTCGGGTGACCTGGGCGAGGCCGTCGCTGCCCACGCCGCCCCAAAGACGGCCAGTCGGTCGACGTAGTTGATCCACACCAGCAGCGCCACGATGATCGCGAAGGCTCCATACAGGGGATTGCCCGTGACGCTCCCGATCACCAGGCTGGCAGCCAGCTTGAGGACCTCGAAACCGACCGCCGCGACCAGGGCACCCTTCCAGACGTCCCGGGTCGGGACCGTGTGGCGTGGGAGCAGCCGGTAGAGGACGAAGAACACCACCAGGTTGGCCAACAAGCCGATCAGCAGCGCGACAGCGATCACCAGCAGCCGGGCCCCGGGGACACCGGTCAACCCGAGGAACTCGAGCACGCTGCCCGTGAACCCCGTAGCCGTCGTACCCAGGCCGACCGAGGCCAACAGGATCACGCCGAGCACGATCAACGCCACGAGGTCGTACGCCTTGCCCACGACGAAACCTCGGCGCTGCTCCGGCTCGGCGCCGAACACCGCCTGCAGCGACGTGCGAAGTGCCGAGACCCAGCCCAGGCCGGAGTACAACAAGACGACCAGGCCGACGAACCCCACGCCGGCCCTCGCCCGGGCAATCGCCCGGATGTCGATCTGATCGGGTCCGGTGCCGACCATCCCCGGCAGGACGCTGTTCAGCGTCCTGGTGACGGCCTCGTCCGCCCCTGGTACGTAGGACACGACGTAGCCGACCAGCGCGAAGCACAGCGCCACGAGAGGGAAGAACGACAGGAACGCAAAGTACGTCACGGCCGCCGCAAGCTGGCTGCCGAAGACCGCCGAGTAGTGCTCCAGGGCCCGCGCCCCGTGATCGACGAGCGGTGACCGCGCCCGGGCCGCGGCCACCAGCTCCCGCACGCGCCGCTTGAGTTCGGCCACACCCACGTGCTCCCCCTACCCTCCGTTGCTCGAGGGAGTCCTTACGTGGCGTTTGTGACCCTCAGGTGGCCAGGACGCCATGCAAAGCTCGCGGCAGCCGGCTTCACCTGGTCATTGTCGAGGAGAGTCGGGCACGGGTCTACCGAGTGCGAACTCACGCTGCGGCCGCCACACCGAGTCGGCGCCGTGTTCGTAGAGGCTGAACGCCTCGACCGTGAACGAGCACTCGTACAGATCCAACGCTTCGTAC
>DATCKU010000058.1:0-1580 GCA_036564245.1 Actinopolymorphaceae bacterium | reverse complement strand
GCCGAGGGACCACAGACGGCGTACCAGGTGGCGACCCGCCTCAGCTGGATGGGGCGACGCGGCAGCTGGCCGCAACTGGATCCGTTCCAACGGTTCCTCGCTCTGACCGAAACGCTTGCCCACCTGGAACACCTCGTCGATCTCGGCGAAGTGCTCGTCAGCGAAGGGCGGTACACACTCGCACCACTCTGAGTCCGACCGCGACGCAACCAGCCTGAGCCAGATCCTCGACCCGAACGCTCAGCTCCTGCAGCCCTCCGGTTACAATGCCGGTGGATGGATGCGGAGAGTCAGTTGAGTCGAGGAGCGTACCGATGGACACGATCGAGAAGTATCGGGAGTACGTCTGCACGAGCTTCGTCGCCGCGGTCGAGCCGGTGATCGTAGAACGTGCGACGGGCGCGACCGTGTACGACGCCGCAGGCCGAGCCTACATCGACTGCTTCGCCGGCATCGCCGTCACCAATGCCGGTCACTGCCATCCCAAGGTCGTCGCGGCAGCCAAGGCGCAGGCCGACAAGCTGGTGCATGCCGCAAGTTACGTGTACCACGTGCCGGTGGTCGCCGACCTGGCGGAACGGCTCGCCCAGATTACACCTGGCCGGCTCAAGAAGACGTTCTTCGGGAACAGCGGCGCCGAAGGGATCGAGACGGCGCTCCGCATGGCGAAGGCGTACACCGGCAAGAACGAGTTCATCGCGCTCACGCACTCGTTCCACGGGCGTACGGTCGGCACGCTTTCGGTCACCGGCAACATGCTGCGCAAGAAGCGCGGTGGACCGTACCTCCCCGGGGTCGCCTTCGCACCGGCGCCCTACCTCTACCGCAACCCGTTCGGCACCGACGATCCCGAGGTGCTCGCGCAGCGCTGTGCCGAGATGGTCGAGTGGGCGGTCAAGTACCAGACGTCCGGCAACGTGGCCGCCTTCATCGCCGAACCGGTCATGGGCGAGGGCGGCATCATCGTGCCACCGGCCAACTATTTCCGCTACGTGAAGGAGATCCTCGACCGCTACGGCATCCTCTTCATCGTCGACGAAGTGCAGAGCGGCTTCGGCCGCACCGGGAAACTGTTCGCGATCGAGCACTACGGCGTCGAGCCGGACATCATGGTGCTGGCCAAGGGGATCGCCGATGGATTCCCGCTCTCGGCTTGTATCGCCCGCGCCGAGATCGCCGACGCGTTCCAGCCCGGCGAACATCTCTCCACCTTCGGTGGGAACCCGGTCTCCTGTGCTGCCGCGCTGGCGAACATCGAGGTAATGCAGGAGGAAGACCTCCCCGGCCAGGCCGCACGCAAGGGGGAGCAGGCGCTCGCCCAACTGCGCGAACTGGCGAGCGAGCATGAACTCATCGGCGACGTGCGCGGTATCGGCCTCATGATCGGCATCGAACTCGTCACCGACCAGCGTACCAAGCAGCCGGCGGCCAAACAGGCGGCCGCGCTGCGCGCCTACTGTCGGGAACACGGCGTCCTGGTCGGCGTCGGCGGGCAGGAGGGGAACGTCGTCCGGATCCAACCCCCGCTGACGATCAGCTGGGAGGAGTTGGAACGAGCCCTCGCTGTCCTCGCCGATGGC
>DATCKU010000057.1:0-2425 GCA_036564245.1 Actinopolymorphaceae bacterium | reverse complement strand
TCGGAGCGGCTGGCCGAGGCTAGGCGCTTGGATGCCGAGCTCACCCGAGCATCCGCCCGCTCCGCCACGACCGTCGGCCTGGGCTCGGCCATCGCGGCGCTCGCCGGCGGGCTCGCCGTGTGGGGCGGCCTCGCGGTGGGCGTACCGGCGGTGCGGTCTGGGCACCTCGACGGGGTGCTGCTCGCCGTGGTGGTCCTGCTTCCCCTCGCGGCGTTCGAGGTCGTGGCCGGGCTGCCGCTCGCGGCGCAGTACCTCGAGCAGGTCCGTCGGTCGGCCGGGCGGGTCTGCACCGTCCTCGACCAGGAGCCGCCAGTCGCCGATCCGGACCATCCGGAGGAGCTGCCACAGCCGCCGTACGTCCTCGACGTCAAGGACCTGCGGGCCCGCTGGACACCCGACGGACCGGACGTGCTCGACGGGCTGTCGCTCACCCTGGAGCCAGGACGGCGGTACGCCGTTGTCGGGCCGAGCGGGGCCGGCAAGTCGACACTCGCCGCCGTGCTGCTGCGCTTCCTCGACCCAAGCGGTGGCCGGGTGACGCTTGGCGGCGTCGATCTCAGGCAGCTGGCCGGTGACGACGTACGCCGCATCGTGGGGCTGTGCGCGCAGGATGCGCACCTGTTCGACACGACGATCGGAGAGAACATTCGGCTCGCCCGTCGTTCCGCGAGCGACGACGAGATACGGGACGTGCTCCGGCGAGCCCGCCTGCTGGACTGGGTCGAGTCGCTGCCTCGAGGACTCGACACATACGTCGGCGAGCACGGTGCGCAGGTGTCCGGCGGCCAACGGCAGCGGATCGCGCTGGCCCGAGCGTTGCTTGCCGACTTCCCGATCCTGCTGCTCGACGAGCCCGCCGAGCACCTGGACATCACGACTGCCGACGAGTTGACCGCCGACCTGCTGACGGCAACGGCCGGGCGGACGACCCTCCTCATCACCCACCGGCTGGCTGGCCTGGAGGCCGTCGACGAGATCCTCGTACTGGACAACGGCCGGATCATCGAACGCGGTCGCCATGCCGACCTCATGGCACGGCCCACGGTGTATCGGTCCTGGTGGGAGCGTGAGCGACTCCAGGACGAGATCCTTCGAGCGCCCCCACGCCATGATCGCGGCGCTCACAGCCGCCGCTGAGGCCGGGGATGGCGCAGCCCGGAGACGGCCTCCAGCCGAAGCGGCCGGAAACAGGGGGTCCGAAACAGAGGGTCGGAATCCACAGGTGGATGCTGATGAGAGGAGAAGCGGAGGTCCGATGAACGATGTAGCGGTCGCGGTGGCAACTGCGGTCACGTTTGGGTGGCTCGGGATGGTGGTGGCGATCTCCTTCATGGAGGCGCCGCTCAAGTTCCGGGCACCAGGCATCACCCTTCAGCTCGGCCTCGGCATCGGACGGATCGTCTTCCGAGCACTCAACAGGGTCGAGATCGCGTTGGCTGCGGTCCTGGTCCTTGCGGTGGCGCTGGGCAGTCCGACGGTTCCAGTCCTCGTCGCCATGGCCGCACCCGTAGCCCTCCTGGCGGTCCAGCTCCTCGCGGTGCGCCCCCGGCTCAACCGGCGGTCTGATCGGGTCCTCGCCGGTGAGCAGCTCCGCCGCTCACGGTTGCACCACATCTACGTCGTCCTCGAGTCCGCCAAGGTCCTCGCCCTGCTCGCCCTCGGCATCGTGCTCTTCGCGCACTGAGGTCCGGGAACGTGTCACAGCACGCGGCGCAGTCTCGTCTTGGGTCTCGGACAGGTATCGAGACCCACAGAAGGAGGCGGTGATGCGCGTATTCCTGGCGGGAGCTACCGGTGTGATCGGGACGCGGCTGGTGCCACGATTGGTCGCTCGAGGCCATCACGTGACCGCGACGACACGCAGCCCGGCGAAGATCGAGCGGCTCCGCGCCCTCGGGGCCGAGCCGGTCGTGGTCGACGGTCTTGACGCGGCAGCGGTCGGTGAGGCCGTCGCTCTGGCGGAGCCGGACGTGATCGTGCACCAGATGACCGCTTTGGCGGGAAAGCCTGACCTGCGTAGGTTCGACAGATGGTTCGCGCTCACCAACAGGCTGCGAACGACTGGGACGGAGAACCTGCTCGCCGCGGCCAAGGCCGCCGGGGTCGGCCGGTTCGTCGTGCAGAGCTACACCGGATGGGTGAACAGCCGTACCGGAGGTCCGGTCAAGACCGAGGACGACCCGTTGGACCCGCACCCAGCCAAGGCCCAAGCCGAGACGATGAAGGCTGTGAAGTTCCTCGAACGGGTCGTTTCCGCGGCGGAGGCGGTGGAAGGGATCGTGCTGCGCTACGGCAGCTTCTACGGCCCAGGCGCCTCGGACTCGATCGTCGATCTCGTTCGGAAGCGGCAACTGCCGATCATCGGCGACGGCGCTGGCATCTGGTCGTGGATCCACATCGACGACGCGGCGGAGGCGACCGTCGC
>DATCKU010000056.1:0-88488 GCA_036564245.1 Actinopolymorphaceae bacterium | reverse complement strand
GGAAATCGTGAGCGCAAACGACAAGATCCGCGTCCTGGTGTGGTCGGAGCACACCGCGCCCAAGGAGATGTATCCGTACGACATCAACGGCGCCGTCGCCGACGGGCTGCGGCAGGACCCGGACCAGAGCTTCGCGGTGTCGACAGCAGAGCTCGTCGACCCCGGTCAAGGCGTCCCCGAGGAGGTGCTCGCCCAGACCGACGTGCTCGCGTGGTGGGGTCACCTCCTGCACTGGGCGGTGCGGGACGAGACGGTCGACCGGATCGAGCGACACGTGAAGGAACGCGGGATGGGCTTCCTGGCGCTGCATTCGTCGCACATGGCCAAGCCGTTCACCCGCCTGATCGGTGACGACGGCCGGATCGGAGGCGTGAAGCATGACGCCGGACCGGAGATGATCAAGGTGCTGGCGCCTGACCATCCGATCGCCCAAGGGATCAGCGACTTCTCGATCGACCCGGAGGAGATGTACGACGAGGAGTTCGGGTGCGGCAAGCCCGACACCGTGGTCTTCCACTCGACGTTCCCGGGCGGGCACGAGTTCCGGTCCGGATGTGCCTACACGGTCGGCAAGGGCCGCGTCTTCTACTTCCGGCCCGGGCACGAGGAGAACCCGACGTACTACCGCGACGACGTACGGAAGATCATCCGGAACGCCGTGAAGTGGCTGGCAGGCCGGATCTAAGCCGGTGACCTTGGCAGCAGGTGAGCACCACCCTCGCTAGGTGCCAGTGCCAGGCGGGGGTGGTGCGCACCCGCCACGCGTGGTCATTTGTGACGGCGGGCCTCGGCCATGCGGCGTTCGGCCATGCGGTCGGCGGCCGCCGCCGGCGGCACACCCTCGTCCGCCGCGAGGGCGAGCACCCGGTGCAGCGTGTCGTAGATCCGCCCCACCCGCTTCTTGGCCCGCTCGAAGTCGAACCCCTGCAGCTCGTCGGCGACCTGCACCAACCCACCCGCGTTGACCAGGTAGTCGGGTGCGTAGAGGATGCCGCGGTCCTGCAGCAGCTTGTCGATGCCCGGGTGAGCCAGCTGGTTGTTCGCACCGCCACACACGATCTCGGCACGGAGCACGGAGACGGTCGCGTCGTCCAGGGCGTGCCCCATCGCGCACGGCGCATAGATGTCGATGTCGGAGGCCACCAGCGTCCCCGTGTCGTCCACGACGAAGACCTCAGGGTGGTCTCGGCGGACCCGCTCCACCGCGGCTTCGGAGACGTCGGTCACGACCACCTCAGCACCGTCCTCCACCAGGTGCCCGACCAGCTTGTGCCCGACCTTGCCGACGCCCGAGACCCCTACCCGGCGTCCCCGCAGGGTGGGAGAGCCCCACCGGTGCTCGGCACAGGCCCGCATCCCCTGGAAGACTCCGTAGGCCGTCAGGATCGACGAGTCGCCCGCGCCGCCCAGCTCGGGCGACCGGCCGGTGACGTAGTCGCACTCGCGCGCGATCACGTCCATGTCGGGCGGGTACGTGCCGACGTCGCAGGCGGTGATGTAGCGCCCGCCCAGCGACTGGATGAAACGGCCGTACGCCCGAAGCAGCGCCTCGGTCTTGTCCCGTTCCGGATCACCGATGATCACCGCCTTGCCTCCGCCGAGGTCGAGTCCGGCGAGGGCGGCCTTGTACGCCATAGCGGTGGAAAGGTCGAGGACGTCGTCGAGGGCGGACGACTCGTCCGGATAGGGATGGAATCGGGTTCCTCCGAGCGCGGGCCCCAAAGCCGTCGAGTAGATGGCGATGATCGCCTTGAGCCCGCTCGGGGGGTCGGAACAGTACACAACCTGCTCGTGCCCGGACTGTCGGGCGAAGAAATCGGCCACGGTAGTGACTCCTCGAAATCTGTTCCCGGGCCCGTCGTCTGCTCGCGGCTCGGCGGGACGGGTGGCGGCCTGCTCGGGTGGGCAGGCCCTGCCGGTCAGGGCGGGTGTGGCCCGGCTGGGCGGCCGGGTGCCACGCATGCGCGAGCGGTGCGACTCGACATGCCTTCCAGAACAACATTAGGGCGTGAAGGGCTTCGGAAGGATCTGTCCCGGATCTCTTCGGACACGTGCCGCGAACCTGCGGAGAGTTGCACGATGGGAGCATGCGGACTCTCGTCCTCCCGCCGTACTGCTGCTACCTGCGGGTCTACGAACCGGCTTCGGTCATCCAGAAGCAGGCGGCGGGCATGCGTACCCACACGCTCGAGATCGACGGCGAGGTGTTGGTTTGTCCTGACGAGCCCGCATTGCGTAACCGGCGCGCCCTCACCGAGCTCGCAGACCAGATGCCCGAAGACGTCCTGAGCATCCTGGTTTCAGCGGGTGCGCTGGAGGGTGTTGACCTCACTGCGTTCTGTGACGACGAGCCCGATCCAGACGCCGTTCCCCACATCCTGACGGCAAGATGGCACGTTCCGCCGGTGTGGTTCGTCATCTTTGGTGATGAGGAACGCCGTGTCGGGATGGATCCGGTCCGCGAGCTCCGGTACCGCACCCCGATGGTCCAGGCGAGACGTCGCATCGGGCGTGCGTACCGTCTGCTCCACGTGGCCCGGCCGGACTGGCAGCTCGAGCCGCTGGTCGCGCTCGGCCGCTGGATCGAGGCGTTCCACCCGCATGCATGGGTCGAGCTGGACTACGGAGGGCTTGTCCACCTGATGGACGATCAAGCTCTGTACGACGACAGGTCGGCGGAGGACGTCCGCACGGCCCTGCAGGCGGTTGCAGAGGGTAATGACAAGAAGGCATGGGCTTCTTACTGTCGGTTACGAAAGCGGTGGTTGGGGGTCCGCGCGAAGGAACGCGCATCGTGATACATCGGGTCGGGTTCGGGAAATTCTGGAAAATCTGGGCGGAACACCTGGATTCGGGTTACGGTGAGTCACGTGAGGGAAGGGGAGGATTGACACCAGTACGTCACGTGGGGGAGCAAAACGCGGCGGGGCTGCGTTGGTGTAAGCAATCGGACGATCCCTGGATCTCACTCCGGGGGCTCGGGGGCACTCCCCGAGCCAGTGCTGCAGGCCATGCGGATGTTCGGGGGGTCGTTCCGATCGACAACAGATCGCAAGGGCCGGAGCCCTACGGATCCGGTCTGCCATGCCGCGGTGCCGGCGGCAAAGCTGCCCGGAGCAAACACGACGATGCACTGATGGAGGGTGCGGGACGGACCTGACCGTCCGATTCTCGTTGGAGGAGGCCGCTCATGACGACACGTACGCCGGAAACCGAATCTCTGCTCACGCCTGCAGAGGTTGCGGCCATGTTCCGGGTCGACCCGAAGACGGTCACCCGGTGGGCCAAGGCCGGCAAGCTCAGCTCTATCCGCACGCTCGGTGGACACCGGCGTTACCGCGAATCGGAGGTTCGCGCGCTGCTGGCTGGAGTCCTCCCCGAGCAGCGTGGAGGTGCCGAGGGTCGCTGACCTCGGCGTGAAAGCTGACGAGCATAGGAGATCAAGGTGGCGGTCCCACCCGCGACCGGCGAAGTCAGGCGCAGTTGGGGCCGCCACATTGGATCGCTGGTTCGCTCGGCGGTGCTGATCGGGCCGGTGAACAGCGCACGGGCCATCGCGTATGCGCTGCATCGGAGCCGGCTCGACGCGCGGGCTGCACGGATCGAGCGGAAGGCCCAGCGGACCGTACGACAGCCTGGCCGGCTCGTGCAGGCCGAGCCGGTGCCGGGCGGTGGGCGGTTCGCGTTCACCGGAGCCACGCTCGAGGTGCGGTTTCTCGCCGGCCCGATCGACCGTGACGGCGGCATCTTCGTCGGGTGGAACGGCGCGGAGCCCCATCCGTCGTACGCACTGGCGGACGACCAACCTCCGGCCTGGGCCACGGACACGCAGGTGGAGCGGATGGCCAGCTCCTCGTGGCCGGACGAAGGGTGGGCGGTGAGGTGCGGCGACACCGCTGTCCGGATGGATCCCTACGGCCGGCTCGACTTCGAGCATGCCGGACGGGTCTTTCGCACCGATGATGCGCCCGAGTGGCGAGGCGAAGCGTGGACGCTGCGCACCGGGGTCCCGGCCGACGCCATGGTGCTCGGCCTCGGTGGGCGAGCCGGTGCCCTCGATCGCCGACCGGGGCGTTACCGACTGTGGAACACCGACCCCGGAGGCAGCTACATCCGCGGTGACGATCCGTTGTCGATGTGTCTTCCCGTGTCACTCGTGGTAGCAGACGACGGATGCCATCTCGCGTTCCACGACGTGACCTTCGATGGCGTCGTCAGGCTGGACGCGGCAGAGATCCCCTCGGGTCCGGCGAGCCGAGAACTCGTCAGCAAAGATCCGGGCCGTCCAGAGCCCGACCGCGGAGGTCCGGACAGCAGGGCCACGATCACGATGGACCTCACCGGTGGCCCGCTGCGCTACTACGTCTTCCCCGGCGACCCCGCAGACGCCCTGGAGCGCTACACCGCGCTGACCGGGCGGCCGGCGCTGCTTCCACGCTGGGCACTGGGCTTCCACCAGTCGCGGTGGGAGTACGGCAGTGAGGCCGCCATGCGCACGGTGGTCGACGAGTTCGCCCGCCACGACCTGCCGCTCTCGGCCTTGTGGCTCGACATCGACCACCTCGTCCGCCGGCGGGTGTTCACGATCGACAAGGCGCGGTATCCCGACCTGGGCGGGTTCGCCGCCCGGCTCGCCAAGGATGACATCCATCTCGTCGCGATCGTGGATCCCGCGGTGCCTCGTCGCCGGGACTTTCGGCTGCACCGTGACGGCCTCGCGCAGGACGTGTTCTGCCGGGACGTCCGCGGGCGGGTCGCGAAGGGCGTGATGTGGCCGGGCGCGACCAGCTACCCGGACTTCACCTCCCCACGGACGCGGCAGTGGTGGGGGGAGCAGCATGCCGAGTACCTGCGGCTCGGCATCGACGGGTTCTGGAACGACATGAACGAACCGTCGGTGTTCGCTGCCTTCGGCGACCCCAGCCTGCCCAAGTCCACTCGGGCGGATCTCGACGGTCGAGGCGGTGACCACCGCGAGGCGCACAACCTGTACGGCCTGCTGATGAGCCGCGCCACGTACGAGGCGGTACGACGGCAGCGGCCAGACCGACGTCCCTTCGTGCTGACCCGCGCCGGCTGGGCGGGTGTCCAGCGCTACGCGGGCACCTGGACCGGCGACATCGCCTCGAGTTGGGACAACCTCGCGATCTCCCTGTCGTTCACCTTGAGCCTGGGAGCCTGTGGAGTGCCGTACTCCGGGCCGGACATCGGCGGCTTCCACGGTCATCCGAACGCGGAGCTCTTCGTCCGGTGGTTCGAGCTCGCCGCCTACCTGCCGTTCTTTCGTACGCACAGCGCGAAGGCGACTCCGCCACGGGAGCCGTGGGCGTACGGGCAGGACGTGCTCGAGCTGCTGCGTGGGCTGCTGAACGAGCGGTACGCGCTCCTGCCGTATTGGTACACCCTCGCCTGGGACGTCCACCGCACCGGCCGACCCTTCGTCCGCCCGCTCGCCTTCGACTACCCGGACGATCGGCGGCTGCGTGCGATCGACGACGAGTTCCTGCTGGGCGATGCGTTCCTCGTGGCACCGGTGCTGGTGCGCGGTGCCCGGGAGCGTCCCGTGGTGCTGCCGCCGGGCCGCTGGTACGACCGGCGCACCGGCGAGGCGTACGACAGTCCGGACGGCGCGCCCCTCGAGATCGTCGTGGACGCACCACTCGGCCGGATCCCGGTCTTCGTCCGTGCCGGTTCTGTCGTGCCGACCGAGGACCGCGCGGTCGACGGGACGACCCGGCTCGTCCTCGAGGCGTATCGGCCCGATCCGGCGGGCGGCGCCGTGCCCCGCCGGGGCTCCCCGGGTGGCCGGCTCGTCACGGACTCCGGTGACGGCTTCGCCGAGCCGGTGGAGGAGTGCTTCGAGGTGGTCGTGGACGGTGCGACCGACCAGGCGTTCGTGCGCTACGTGGACGGCCCGGCTCGCGAGCTGCCGTACCCCGTTCGCTGGCCTGCCGAATCGCCCGCACGATAGGAGGGCTGCGGCAGGCCGACCCCTGTCCTTCCCTCCGTGTCGCGAGTGTCGCGACTTCAAGGGAGGAAGCCGCGAGACGAGGGTCGGGTGTGGGTCATGGCGCGCACGATTCTGCTCAGCGTCGTCCTGGTGGGAGTCCTTGGTGCCTGCGGTAGCCAGCAGGCGGCCGCGCCTTCGGAGAGCATCGCCGGCACGAACCGCCTGTCGGATGGTTTGCCCCCCAACGTGGATTGGAACGTGCCGGCAGACGATCTGGACGACTGGACCACGTACGCGGATCAGGTCGCCGTCGTCAAGGTCCTGAGCGAGGCGACGCCGAAGCCCACACCCGAACCAGATGATGGGGGTGACTACGACAGGTTCTGGTCGCGAAGTGTCCGTCTGCAGATCGAACGAACGCTCTGGCATCGGCCCGGAGCGCCAGTGCTCGAGGGTGAAGTCGAACTCCCCAGGGACGGCATGCTGCGCTACCCGCCCAACCAGCCAGACAAGCTGTACCGGGCGATCCCCGCCGGAACGGTCTGGATCGTGCCCGGTCACACCTACGTCGTCCCGCTGACGTACCACTCCGACAAGGGCAGATGGTCCCGGCTGAACGATCTAGCGCTTCCAGTTGTGGACGGGGTGATCGATGCGACGCTGGGGGCCGACGAGGACTTCGCTCCCAGCAGTATCGCGGAGTCGCGGGCCGTGCCGGTGGTGAGGGCCCTGCACGGCAGGTCCCTCGATGAGGCGGAGGCGTTGTTCGAGCAAGCCCAGCCCGGTCAGGCGCGCAGGTCGTCGTGAATGAGAGGTGAGCCTCCGGCGGCGGCGGCCCTTGCGACGGGCGCACCGGCACGCGCCGGGGGAGGCGACGACTTCACGTCGTGGATCGCGTTCGGCGGGACCGAAGCCGGATTGAGACCATTCGGGCATGGCTCGGTCGCACGCCGGCCGCCTAGTCTGCGCTGTAGCGCGTCGGCGTGCGCGTCTGGGGAGGTGTGGCAGCCATGCGTCCCGACCTGCGGAAGGCTGGCCTGGTGGCCGGGGTGGTCTTCCTGCTGGCCGTGGGGGCGGTCGGAATCGGCTGGCGGGGACGTGTCGTGCTCGACGATCGGCAAGTCTCCGGCAGCGTCCCGGTGACGATCCTGGCCGCGCTGCTGGTCGCTGCGCTCGTCACGACCGTCGTCCTGCTGCTGTCCGGCCGGGGTGCCGCTGCACAGCTGCCCGGACGAGAACGCAAACAGCCCGGCATCGTGACCCGGCTGCTGCAGCTGGCGGTGCTGGCGTTGGCTCTCTACCTGCTCTTTCGCAACTTCGACAAGCTCCAGGAAGGCTTCATGCAGCCGCAGGAGCCGGCACCGGCAGTGTCCCCCGACGGTCCGCAGGGAGAAGACCCGGCCGAGCCCGGCGGCGTCGAGACCGGGCCGGCATGGTCGTGGCCGGTCGCGTTGGTGGCGGGCATCATCCTCGCCACGGTCATGGCCCTGATCCACGTCGTCAGTCGGAGCGTTCGCGAGCCGGCACTTCCGGAAGGGAGTGCGGACCTTCCCGCGGCACAGGTGGAGCGGATGGTGACCGCCGGGCTCGCCGCACTGGCGGAGGTCGACGAGCCTCGGGCCGCGGTCATCGAGGCGTACGCCGCGATGGAGCGGACGCTGGCCGAGCACGGTGTGGTCCGCGGTGCTCCGGAGACGCCGGACGAGTTGCTGCAGCGAGCCGCCGCCGCGGACCTCTTCACACCACGCGGCGAGCGAGCCGCCCATGAGCTCATCGCGCTCTTCCAACGCGCCCGGTTCTCCGAGCGGCCGCTCCCGGGTGATGCGCGGGATGCAGCGATCGAGGCGTTCGAGGTTCTCGCTGCGGAGCTTCGCCAGGAGACGAGTGCCCACCTCGGTCGGCAGGTGAACCGGTGAACCGAATCCGCTTCATCACCGTCGTCCTCGTCGTGGCCCTGGCCCTCACGCTGCGCTTTCGCGGCCTGCTGGTCGGGCTCAGCATCCTCGTCGTGTTCGAGTTGTTCGGCTTGCTGGTGGGGTTGGAGGGCCCGGGACGAAGTCGGGGTCCGTCGCTGCGCCGCTTCCTCCCGCGGCTTCCGGACCGCCTGGCGCTGGCGGTGTCGTCACTGGTGGCGCCGGTGCGGTTCTGGCTGGCTGGCCTGCTACCGGGCCGCTGGTACGTGCCAGGCGCCGACTTCGGGTCGTACGAACGGATCCTGTCAGAGATCGGGTGGGCGGGATACTCCGGACGCGACTTCGACGTCGGCCTGCGTCGCCGGCTGCAGGAGTCGGCACGCGTACGGCTGGAGGCGGGCTACGGCATCGACCCTGACCGTGAAGACCACCAGGCCCGCGCGCGAGAGCTGCTCGGTGAGCTGGCGTGGACCCGGCTCGGGTTCGGCCAACCGGTGTCGAGCAGCCGCGCGACGCCAGGTGTCGACCGGGCCGAGATCGAGCACATCGTGTCCGCCATCGAGCGTCTCGGCCCTGCACACCCACGTGAAGGGATGCCATGACCAGTACGCCCAGGCTGACGCCCGGCGAGACGAAGGAGCGGGCGACGGCCGTCCTCGATGAGATGGAACGCGTGATCGTCGGCAAGCGCGACCAGCTCGAGCTCGTGCTGCTCGGGATCCTCGCCGGCGGACATGTCCTGCTGGAGGACCTGCCAGGACTCGGCAAGACGCTGGTCGCCCGGTCGTTCGCCCAGGTGCTCGGACTGCGCTTCGCGCGCGTACAGTTCACGCCCGACCTGCTGCCGCAAGACGTCACGGGTGCCGCGGTCTACAACCAGAAGACCGGCGAGTTCACGTTCCGCGAAGGACCCGTCTTCACGCAGGTGCTGCTCGCCGACGAGATCAACCGGACACCGCCGAAGACACAGGCCGCCTTGCTGGAGGCGATGGAGGAGCGGCAGGTGTCTGCCGACGGCGTGACCCGCCAGCTGCCGGCACCGTTCGTGGTGCTGGCGACGGAGAACCCGATCGAGTACGAGGGGACGTACCCGCTCCCCGAGGCCCAGCTGGACCGGTTCCTCCTGCGTACCCGGCTCGGATACCTCTCGGCAGACCTCGAGGCCGCGATGGTCCGTCGCCGGCTGCACCGCGGCTCGGCGCGACCCGTGCTTCGTGAGGTCGTGACGGCCGACGAGCTGCTCGCGATGATCGAGTCGCTGGAGCTCGTCGAGGTGCACGACGACGTGCTCGGCTACATCGTCGCCATCGTCCACGCCACGCGCGAGCATCCCAAGGCGCAGGTCGGCGCGAGTCCGCGCGGCACGCTCGCGGTCACGCAGCTCGCCCGTGGTGCGGCCATCTTGGCCGGGCGTGACTACGTGACCCCGAGCGACGTCAAGCGGGTCGCCACTGCCGCGCTGGGGCACCGTCTGGTCCTGCGGCCGGAGCTGTGGGTGCGCAGGGTGTCTGGTGAGGAGGTGGTCGCAGAGGTCCTCGCGTCGGTGCCCGTCCCCGAACCCAAGCCGTGGTCCATGGCGAGCGCGCGGTGACCCCGGCCAGGATCGAGTGGAAGCCGAGCCGGCTCGTCTGGCGGCTTGCGTGGTTCGGCGTGCTCGGTGTGGGCCTTGCGGTGGTGCTGGGACGGCCCGAGCCTCTCGTCGCGGCGGTGCCGGCGTTGCTCGTCGTCCTGCTGGGGCTGCGGGAGGCGGGGCAGCGTCCGGCCGCTGTCCGGGTGTCGGTGGACGTCGTCGAGCCGGTGGCCTTCGAGGACGATCCGGTCGAGGTCCAGGTCACGGTCACCTCACCGGTCGTCCTGGGTGAGATCGCGATGGAGCTTGTTGCCTCCGGTCTTCCGGGTGACGTCGAGGATCCCGGACCTCGCGTGACGTTCGGCGTGGCCGACGTGACGCAGACCTGGACGGTCCGGGTGCACCGCTGGGGACGGTGGACCCTGGGACCTCTGCGGCTTCGCGTGCGGACGCCTTCCTGGGGCTACGTCGGCTCGGGTCAGCTGATGCTGTCCGAGCTCACCGTGTTTCCGCCGCCTGCCCGGGCACGCGACATCGCCGTGCCGCCGTCGCTGCTCGCCCGGGTGGGTAGCCATGCTGCCCAGCGGTCCGGGCCGGGAGTGGAGTTCGCCGGAATCCGAGCGTACGTGCCGGGCGACGCGGTGCGCCGCGTCAACTGGCAGGTGAGCAGCCGGCGTGGGCGGTCGGACGATCTCTTCGTCAACGAGTACGCCGCAGAGCGCGCCGCCGACGTGGTGGCGATCGTCGACACCACCACCGACGTCGGACCGCCCGGCCGGTCCAGCCTGGACGAGAGCGTCCGAGGTGCGGCGGCGGTCGTGCAGGCGTACCTGCGCTACGCCGACCGGGTCGGCGTGGTGGCGTTGAGCGGTCGACTGCGCTGGCTCGCACCCGACATCGGGATGCGGCAGTACTACCGCATCGTCGAGGCGCTGCTCGCCGCCCGACACGACACCAGCGCCTTCGAGCCGGAGCTGGCGCGACTGCCACGACAGGCGCTTCCGCCGGGAGCGTTGGCGTTCGTCTTCACGCCGTTGCTCGATCCGCACGCGATCGAGGCGGTGCGCAACCTGCGAGAGCGTGGGCACCCGGTCGTCGTGGTCGACGTGCTGTCGGGTGAACCGCCGGTGCACCGGCTGCCGGGCGACGACCGTCGACGTCTCGCCGACAAGCAGCTGGGGCTGCGGATCTGGCGGTTGGAACGCGAGGCGTTGTTGTACGGGCTGCAGGCCATCGGCGTCACCATCCTGCGCTGGGACCCAGTGACCGGCATCCCTCTGGAGCGGGTGCGTCTGCAGCCGATCCTGCGAGGAACGCCGACGACGAGGATTCCGCGATGAGCGTGCGATGGCCCGGTGTCCGCGGGTGGGTACGGCTCGGTGCGCTGGGAGCCGGGCTCGGCATGGTGGCCATGGTCCCGCTGAGTCTGCCGGGGGACATCCCGCCGGAACCGGCCCTGCTGGTCGCCGGTGTGGCAGGACTCGCGGTCCTCGCAGGTGGCTGGTTCGGCACGTACGTACCCTTGGCGCTCACGATCTCGATCGTGAGCCTCGGGATCGCGGCGGCGTTCGATCGACCCGACCTGCCGAGTGCTGCTGTGATCGGACTTCTCGCCTGCGCCTACGTCCTGCTCGCCGAGCTCGCCGACTCGTGCCGAGGCAGCTCGCAGGTGCGCGGCGCCGAGGTGCGTCGGTGGCTGCGAACCGTGCAGGGACTCATGCTGTTCTCGGTGGCCGGCACGGTCGCCGTCGTGCTGTTCGTGGCGGTGGTCGACCCCACGCTCACACCCATCGCCGGACTGGTCGTCCTTGCGCCGCTCGTGCTGCTTGTCGTCGTCCTCCTTGTGCTGCGGCCGATCCGCAGGCGGAACGTCGGCGACCGGTAGTTTCCCGCTGCCGCTCGAAGTGAAAGCATGGACGGACTAGCTCATGCGCATTCGAGTTCGATGAAGTTTGTGACCAGACAGCGGGTCTGGGCCGGTTTCGTGCTGACCCTCCAGATTGCTGTAACCGCTGCTGTGTACTACGGGGCATCGCGGCTGGGGCTCATGGGTGCGACGGTCGGCGGCATCAGCCCGTTCTGGCCCCCGACCGGCGTCGCCGTCGTCGCGTTGCTGCTTGGCGGCCCTCGCGTGGCGCCTGGCATCGTGCTCGGGTCCTTGCCGTTGGAGCTGCAGCTGCACGGTGTCGCACCAGCCTTGGCCAGCTCGGGAGTCGACACGCTCGCCCCACTCGTCGCCTACATTCTGTTGAAACGCGTGGGATTTCGCCTCGCGCTCGATCGGCTCCGCGACGCGCTGGCGTTGGTGTTTCTCGGCGGGTTTGCGGCGATGCTGGTGAGTTCGTCGATCGGCACGACGATCCTGCTTGTCACCGACAAGATCTCAGGCTCGCAGTTCGGACTCAGCTGGTTGGTCTTCTGGACCGGCGACACGATCGGCGTCCTCGTCGTGGCGCCGTTGCTTCTCGCCCTGCGTAACGTGTCGTGGCTGCACCAGATGGGCTGGCGTGCGTGGACGGAAATCGCCCTGATGCTGGGTCTGTCGATCCTGGTGGCGTTTGTCGCACTCCGGCAGTTCGGCACGTTCTTCCTCGCGTTCCCGATCATCGTGTGGGCCGCACTTCGCTATCAGCTGGTGGGCGTCACGCCGTGTGCCTTCGTGTTCGCCATGTCGACGGTCGGTCCGGCGGTCCACGGGACCGGACCGTTCGTGGGCCAGGGTCCCGTCCAGCGCCTGGCGGAGCTGCAGATCTTCAACGGATCGCTGGTGCTCGGCGGGTTGTTCTTCGCCGTGATCATCACGCAGAGCAAGCGCGCGAAGAACGACATCGAGCAGACCTGCATCCAGCTCAGCGAGGTCATCCAACACCTGGCAGAGCAGATGAACGTCACGCAGCAGGAAGAACCGCCCTATGTGACGAGCACGAAGAAGGCGTATCGCCCACCGCGCTCGAAGCCAAAGGGAGAGCACCACCCCCGCGAGTGAGGGGATACCCGACTCACCTGTTCTGCTTGCGAACAGAGGCCACTCGACCCGATCCGGCAGGCCTGCGTCGAACCCACTCTGGGAAGGTGACGGACAATGGCGGGTCGACCGCCACGAGGTCAGGCCTACGTGTAGCGGCGGTCGCGTTGGCCGCGTCGCTCGTTGGCGGGGCAGTCGGCGGAGCCGTGGGCGCGAATGCGGTGGCGCCACCTGCCGCGTCGTCGGCGCAGGCGAGCCACGTCCCCCAGCACGCGTACAGCGCCAGAGTCCCCGACATCGCCGCGCAGGCTGCGCGAAGCGTTGCTGAGATTCGCGTGCGCTCCGAAGTAGGAGAGGAAACCGGCTCCGGCATCGTGGTCTCGACCGACGGCAGGATCCTCACGAATCATCACGTCGTGGCCACGACGTACGGAGGCGAGATCACCGTCAAGCTGGTCGGGCCGGCCGGACCCGACAGCGCGGTGGCACGCGTCGTCGCCACCGACCCCAAGAACGACCTGGCGGTGGTTCAAGCCGAGGACCTGGAAAATCTGGTTCCGGCGAAGCTTGGAGATTCGTCGAAGGTGCGCGTCGGTACGCCCGTCGTGGCGATCGGCTCGCCACAGGGCCTGCAGGGCACGGTGACCGCGGGAATCGTCAGCGCGGTGAACCGCAAGCTACGGGTGAGCGACCAGCCTGGCGTCGAGTCGTCGGACTCTGTGACCTACAAGGCGATTCAGACCGACGCGGCGCTGCATCCCGGCAACTCCGGCGGTCCACTCGTGAGCATGCTGGACGGTCGGGTGATCGCGATCAACTCGGCAATCTACGCGACGTCGGCGAGAGACGACGGCAGCGGACTGGGCTTTGCCATCCCCATCAACGTCGCCAAGCCTCTGCTTCGTCACCGCCGATGAGGGGTAGCGGACGTACGAGCATGAGGCTCGCTCGGCAGGTCAACCGGTGTTAGCCCGTCGGGCGTCGGTGGGTACCCGCCAGAGTGACTGCCCCGGTGGTGCCGCGAGGACCCCCGCGGTCGCCGTGTCGCGTTGCAGAACCGGACGAGTATCCAGGGGCGGACGCGCATCCATCGGAGGGCGAGCATCCGAGGGTTGCGGAGGTCGCGCTTCGAACCGGGGGACTTCGCCGAGTTTGTCGACCTGCTCGGCCAAGGCATCCAGCACGGAGCGGAGCTGCACCTGGGCGACCCGGGCGAACGTGCGGACGTACTCCACCTCAGGTATCGGTGTCGTGTAGGCGTCGTGCTGGACGCTGCGCTGGCCCACTCGGCCGCGAGCGGCGGACTCGGCCGCCGCTGCAGCATTCTCGGCCGCCTGCAGGATCTCACGTTGCTGGGCGCGGGCGTTGGCCAGCAGCTCGCGGGCGTGCTGGACGGCCTCGGCGACCAGCCGGTCGGCCACCTGTTGTGCCTGGCTGAACAGCGCCACCGCGTGCGGATTGACCTCGGTGGACGGCCGGCTCTGCGCTCCGCGCTGGTCGGTCACGCGCTCACGGCGGAGCCGTTCCAGCTCGGCACGAAGTGCTGCACGTTCGTTGTCGGCGGCTTGGATCTCGTCGGCCAGAGTGGCAAGGAACTGCTGAACTTCCTCCGGGTCCCATCCGCGCCGCCGTAGCGTGAACGTCGCATGCCGGACGGCGTGCGGCGAGTGGCGAGCGGGGGTGCGAGGAATCTCCGTCATGACTTCTCACCTGCCTGGACGAGCTCGCGTGGCTGACGTGCTTGGTCACCACCGTCGGACGCGAACTCCTCGAAACGAATGTCCTCGGTCGGCATGCCCGCGGAGGTCAGTTCGGAGATGGTGGACTCGACCATCGCAGGCGATCCGCAGACCAGAGCGGTTCGTCCTTGCCATTGCCGGCTCTCCGCCGCTACTGATCCCACCAGCCCGCGGGCGCCAGGATAGGAAGGATCGTCAGACACGACCGGGGTGTAGCTGAACCACGGCCGTGACGTGAGCTGCTGGAGCAGCTCGTTCTCGTAGAGGTTCCATGGCACCCGGGCGCCATGGAAGAGGTGAACCTGCGGAGCTCGTCCGTCGCTGTGCCACTCGCGGTCGATCTGCTCCAAGACCGCACGCAGTGGTGCCAGGCCCGAGCCACCGGCAACCATGATGAGGTCGCGTTGGTCTCCCGGTTGGCGGGTGAGTGCCTCGCCGATCGGTGGGCCGATCCGTGCAGTCTCACCCGCCTGCACGCGCCGGACGATCGTGCTGCTCACCTGGCCGCCGTCGACCGCCTGCACGTGGAGCTCGATCGTCCCGTCCTCTCGCGGCGCATTGGCCGGACTGAAGTAGCGCCAGAGCCGTGGACGAAGCGAGATCTCCATGGCGAACGACTGCCCTGGCTGGTAGCTGTAGGGCTGCTTCGTCCGAAGCTGCAGCACGGCGATGTCGATCGTGCGACGCTCGATCGAGATGACTTCGGCATCCCACCACGCCGGCTCGGAGTCGCTTGCGGCTTCCGCCGCCTGCACCATGGTCTTGGCGACCACGCCATAGGCTGCCGCCCAGTCGGCTGCGAGATTGTCGGTCCATTCCGGCCCGAGAAAGTGCTGCAACGTGGCGAGGAGCGACGCACCCACGTAGTGGTAGTGCTCTGCCTTGACCGTGAACCGTCGGTGGTCTCGTCCCAGCTGCTCGACGAAGCCGGTGACCTCATCGATCCGGTCGACGTTGCTCACGATCTTGCCCAGGGCGGCGACCAACTTGTCCCGCTGTGCCGACATCGAGATCGGGAACATTTCGCGCAACTCGGGATGGGTCAAGAACAGGTGCGAATAGAAGTACAGGGGTACCTCGTCACCCGACTTCGCCACGAGCTCCCAGCTGCGCTTCAGCGCTGCAGTATCCATGGGAGTGCTCACGCGGGCTCGCTGACGACATCCTTCTCGGCGCCGGCCAGGGCCGCCCCCACGCGGTCGATGATCTCCGAGGGGACGTCGGCCTCCTGCAAGGCCGTCACCAAATGGGCTACGACGCGGTCGAAATGCTGCTTGCCGATCGCAAGATGGGCATGGGCTTCGCGAAGCTCGCGGCCGGCGTACTCGGCGGGACCCCCCAACACCTGCGAGATCAGCAGGACCTGGTGGCGCTTGAGCCGCGGCATGTCGATGTCGGAGAAGAAGCTCGCAAGGAGTGGATCGGCCAGGATGAGGTCGTAGAAGCGGTTGACTACCGCGCTGACAGCTGGTGCACCTCCGATCGTGTAGTAGTCGCTCACCGCGTCGGAGCCTGCGATTCGTTCCGCGCGATCACGAGTGCTCCTGGAACCAGTCGAATCGGTGCCGCCCTGCCCGGTCACCGCATCGCTCATGGCGTACTCCCCTTAGCCATTTGTCGGTCATCGGCCTCAGTCACAAATGATCGACCCGTCGTGGCCCCCCGGGGGTTGGTAGGCATTGCTACCAGTCACGGCTCGATAACGCAATATTTTCGTGACCTTTCATGTGGAGCTATTTCGGAGAATTGGTTTATTAGAGATAAATCGGACATCAGGCGTGCAGGACGGCCCAGCTCGTGGTCCTGGTCCGGTCACGGGTGGACGGGCCCAAGGTCCCGCCCAAGATGCTGCGTTCGAGCAGGTATCTCCCGCGGATGGCTGGGGAAGGTCCCTGAAATCTACGTACCTATCTCGGTAGGGGTCCCGATGCCTTAGGTCCTCTGGCGGCGGGAGGGTGAACAAACGCCCTGGCCACCGAAAGACCAAGGTCCTAATCCGCCCCAGATCTCGGGAGTCCGACGATGCCTCCGATGATCTCCTCGCCACGGCGCCCCCTGGCTCCCGGCGCCTCACATACACCGGGATGGTGGCGTAACGCGGTGATCTACCAGGTGTACGTGCGCAGCTTCCACGACGCAAACGGTGACGGGATCGGCGACCTCGACGGCGTCCGGGCCAAGCTGCCCTACCTGCGGATGCTCGGCGTGGACGGTGTGTGGCTGAACCCGTTCTTCCCCTCGCCGAAGCACGACCACGGCTACGACGTGGCCGACTACATGGCCGTCGACCCCGACTGTGGCACGTTCGAGTCGTTCGATCGACTGTTGGCGGACGCGCATCGCTGGAACATCAAGGTGATCATCGATGTGATCCCCAACCACTGCTCGGTCGAGCATCCGTGGTTCCGCGCGGCGTTGGCGGCTCCGCCCGGTAGCCCGGAGCGGGCCCGGTTCCACTTCGCCGACGGTCGTGGCGCGAACGGAGAGCTGCCGCCGAACAACTGGCGGTCGATCTTCGGGGGCTCGGCGTGGCGGCGTACCACGAACCCCGACGGCACACCCGGCCAGTGGTACCTGCACACGTTCTCGCCGGAGCAGCCTGACTTCAACTGGCGTCACCCCGACGTCGTGAAGCACTTCGACGACGTCGTGCGGTTCTGGTTCGACCGCGGCGTCGACGGACTGCGGATCGACGTCGCCCACGGTCTCTTCAAGCGGGACGGCCTGCCCGACCACGAGTACGCAAGCCACGACGAGCTGACCGGCGACCCGATCAATCCGTACGCGTGGAACCAGCCCGAGGTCCACGACGTGTGGCGCCGTTGGCGGGCCATCGCCGACACCTACGGCCGTGATGGTCAGGAGCGAGTCCTGATCGGTGAGGTCGGCATCCTCGACCCCGCCCAGCTGGCCGAGTACCAGCGACCGGACGAACTCCACCAGGCGTTCTACTTCGCCTTCCTGCGCGCCGCGTGGAACGACGCGGACCTGTGCCACGTCATCGAGAACGGCCTCGGCACGATCGCCGCCTCCGGCTCCGCGGTCACCTGGGTGCTCAACAACCACGACATGCCGCGCTCGGTGACTCGCTACGCCGGTGGAGCACCTGGGGGCGGGCCCGGTGACCTCGCTCTAGGGCAGGCACGCGCCCGAGCGGCAGCGCTGCTGATGCTCGCCCTCCCCGGCTCGGCCTATCTGTACCAAGGCGAGGAGCTTGGGCTTCCCGAGGTCGTGGACCTCCCCGATCACGTGCGGTCCGACCCGATGTACCGCCGCTCCTGCGGTGTCAGGCAAGGGCGCGACGGCTGCCGGGTCCCGCTGCCGTGGGCAGCCTCCGAGCGCGGCACCCTGGGCTTTTCGGCGGTGGGTTCCCAGGCCACCCCGTGGCTTCCGCAGCCTGCGTGGTTCGCCGAGCTCGCGGTAGATCAGCAGCTTCGGGACCGCAACTCCATGTTGCAGCTCTACCGCCACGCCATCACCCTTCGCCACCAGATCCCCGCACTCGCCACCGACAAGCTGCGCTGGCTGCGCAGTGAGCCGGGAACCCTGGCCTTCACCCGCGGCGACGGGTTCGCCTGCATCGTCAACTGCTCCGACCGCCCGGTACGTGCGCCAGAGGGCCGGCTGCTCCTCGGCAGCGACCAGAACGTCGGTGAGAAGCTCCCACCCAACACCGCCGGCTGGTGGATCCTCTCGGGCGAGTGATCGCTGGTCGTCCAGGCGGAGGTTCCGACATGTTGGACGAACCAAGTCTTCGGCAGCTTCTCGACGCTGGGACGTTCGGCCGACTGGTCTACACGGCCCAGTCCTTGCCGGCCGTCGACCTCGTCTACTTCGTGCTCGACGACGACGCGTTGGTGATCCAGCTACGTGAGGCTCTGACGCCGCTCATCGACGGCACAATCGTCGCATTCCAGCTCGACGACATCGATATCGAGCAGTGGCGCGGGTGGAGTGTCACGGTCGTCGGTCGGGCCGAGCTGATGGATGACCACGCGACCCGCGCCCGACTTTCGCATTTCTCTTTTCCGCGTGACGCCCCGGCGGATCCCATGCAATTCATGCGAATTCCGCTCACGCTGGTCTTCGGGCCGCACTTGGTGGGATGCCCAGATCCATTCCCATAATCGAGGCCGCCCTTCCCGCGAGATATGCTGAATCGGCAAGCGTAGTGTCGTGCTACCTGCCTGATTCACATGTCGACTATTGCGCCCCCTTCGACGCGCCGACTCGGAAATTTGCCCCTTGACGGGAACACTTTCGTGGGCCGGCGAGCCGAGCTTGCCGAGGTTCGCAAAACTCTCTCCGGCCACCGGATGGTGACTCTCACCGGCGTGGGGGGAGTGGGGAAGACGCGGCTTGCACAACGTGCCGCTGCCGGCCTGCACCGTGCGTTTCGCGACGGGATCTGGCTGGTCGATCTCACCAGGATCGCCGAGCCCGCCTCGGTCGAGCAGGCCGTCATCGAGACCTTGCAGATCCACGACCAGACCAGACGGGACGGACTGCTCATCCTCGCCGATCATCTACGGGATCGGCACCTGTTGCTCATTCTCGACAACTGTGAGCATTTGCTCGGTGAATGTGCGGTGCTCGCCGACACCTTGCTGCGAAGGGTCATGGGCGTGCGAATTCTGGCCACCAGTCGGCAGCCGCTCAACATTGCCAACGAGCGGGTCATGCCGGTCTTGCCGCTCCCAATTCCGGACAGCGAGGAGTCCAGCACTTTGTCGGCCAAGAGCTTCGGAGCAGTCGAGCTCTTCGTCGAGCGGGCGACCGCCGTCCAGCATGACTTTCGGCTGACCCCGCAGAATCGGGCAGCCATCGTCGGCATCTGCCGTCGGCTGGACGGCATTCCGCTCGCGATCGAGCTCGCGGCCGCGCGGCTACGGACCTTGACTCCGGAACAGATCCTGAAACGGCTCGATCACCGGTATCGCCTGCTCACCACGGGAGCCCGTAGCGCGCCTGCCAGGCATCAGACCCTGCAGGCCCTGATCGACTGGAGCTTCGAGCGCATGTCGCGGCCGGAGCAGCTGTTGTGGATGCGCTCCTCGATGTTTGCCGGAAGCTTCGACCTCACGGCTGCCGAAGCGGTGTGCAGCGGTGACGGGATCGAGCCGGACGAGGTGATCGACCTCATTGGAGAGCTGGTCGACAAGTCCATCCTGGTCCGTGAGGAACACGAGGGAGTCGCGCGGTATCGCCAGCTCGACACGCTTCGCGAGTATGGTCGGCGCAGGCTCGAGGCCGAAGGTGACGAGGCGACGATCCGGCGTCGGCACCGCGACTACTACCTCCAGGTTGCCGCGCAGTCGGTCGTCAAGCAGTTCGCTCCGGAACAGGCGGAGTGGTACGGGAAGGTCCAACAGGACTACCCCGACCTCCGTGCGGCGATGGAGTACTGCCTGGCATCACCTGGCGAGGGGCAGCACGGCCTGCGGATGGCAGCCGACCTGCTCTATCACTGGATCCGGAGCTACTACCTCAACGAAGGACGTCGGTTCCTGGACCGGCTGCTCGCCTCGGAGACCGAGGCCTCGGTGGCCCGGGCGGATGCGCTGTGGACCAACAGCTGGCTTGCCATCATCCAAGGTGACCTCGATGCGGCGAGGCGCATGCTCGCCGAGGCCCGGCAGCTTGCCGAGCAGCTCGACGCCCGCCGTAGTCTCGCGTACGTCGAGCTCTTCAGCGGCTTCGCTGCGATGTACGAAGGGGATACCCAGACCGCGCTCCGCCACTACGAGGCAGCACTCGAGCGGCATCGTGAGCTCGGCAACCCGCATGGCATGGCGCTCACGCTGATTCGGCTGTCGCTTGCACATTCGTACTGCGGCGACTCCGACTTGGCGACCGCGCACGCCCAGCGGTCGCTCGAGCTGTCGAATGGGTCCGGCGAGATCTGGCACAAGGCGTTCGCGCTCATGGCGTTGGGTGTCGAGGCCTGGCGGCGTGGCGACTTCCGGCGCGCGGTGTCGCTCGAGCAGGAGAGCCTGCGCCTCAGCCGCAAGCTCGACACCAGGCTCGGAATGTCGTTGAACGTCGAGGTGCTCGCGTGGATCGCGGCGTCGGCCGGACGTTGGCAGCGTGCGGCGAAACTGCTCGGGATCCTGCAGACCTTGAAGCGTTCGACCAGCGCCACGCTGTCGGGATACGGACACCTCGCGCCCTATCACGAGCAATGCGTCGAACGGGTGAAGGGCGCGTTGGGCGAGTCGTACGACACGGCTTTCGAAGCCGGCAGCCGGTTGGACTTCGACCATGCCCTGGCCTACGCGCTTCAGGAGAAGGAAAGGCATCCGGGTCATGCGAGGGCGCCGAGATCCGACATGGCGCGGCTTACACGCAGGGAGCGTGAGACCGCGCAGCTCGTGGCGGAGGGCAGAACCAACAAGGAAATCGCCGCTGCCCTGGTGATCGCTCAGCGCACCGCCGAGGCTCATGTCGAGAACATCCTGGTGAAGCTCGGCTTCACGTCGCGGGCCCAGATCGCCGCATGGGTCGCGGCGCAGCGCGACCTCGACGACTGATCGCCTGTGCCACCGAGCGGGTGGCCCGGGTCGACGTCGTCCTCGTGTGCGGGCCGTCGGTCTGCTGGGGAACGAAAATCCCATCGACGTCTGCTCGGCCGAGTTCCTATCATGTGCGCCATGTTCTACCTGGCCGAGACCGAGATGCTCGCGGATGCGCCGCTCCGCGCGGTCTCGGCTGTCTGCGCTCTGCTGGCCACGGCGCTGATCGACGGCGCGCGACGTTGACCTCTCTCCGCCCCACTCCATGAGAACCAGCGGAGAGGGGTAGGTGCAAAAAGCCTCCTGCGAGAGGTCATTCGGTTCTCACGGCCTTCGACTTCTTTGGACACATCATGGCGAAGAAGCTGTACGAGCGCAGCAAACCGCACCTCAACATCGGAACCATGGGGCACGTCGACCACGGCAAGACCACCTTGACGTCTGCGATCACGCAGGTGCTCGCGGACCGTGGGTTGGCCAAAGCCGTACCCTTCGAGCGCATCGACCGCACCCGCGAGGAGCAGGCCCGGGGAATCACCATCACGATTACGCACGTCGAGTACGAGACGCCGACCCGGCACTACGCGCACGTCGACATGCCTGGCCACGCCGACTACGTGAAGAACATGATCACAGGCGCCGCCCAGGTCGACGGGGCGATCCTTGTGGTGTCGGCGGTCGACGGTGCCATGCCGCAGACCAGAGAGCACGTCGTGCTCGCTCGGCAGGTTGGCGTGCGTCACATCGTGGTCGCACTCAACAAGGCGGACCTGGTCGAGGACGCCGAGCTCCTCGACCTGGTCGAGTTGGAAGTGCGGGACATGCTCAGCGAGTACGGATTCCCGGGCGACGAGGTCCCGGTGGTGCGCGTGTCCGGGTTGCGAGCCCTCGAGCGCGACCCGTACTGGACGGCGCGGATCGTCGACCTGCTGGAGGCGATCGACACGTACGTGCCGGTCCCGCCTCGCATCGTCGACCAACCGTTCCTGCTGCCGATCGAGAACGTCCTCACGATCAGTGGGCGTGGGACGGTGGTCACGGGCGTCGTGGCGCAGGGCGAGGTGCGGGTCGGTGACCCGGTCGAGGTGGTCGGGTTCGCCGACACGCCGCTTCGCACGGTCGTGACCGGGTTGGAGACGTTCGGACAGGCGATGGACCACGCGGAAGCCGGCGACAACGCGGCGATGCTGCTGCGCGGCGTGAAACGTACCGACGTACGTCGCGGGCAGGTCGTCGCACGTCCTGGCTCCATCCGCCCCCATCGCAGGTTCCGGGCCATGATCCGGGTCCTGACGGTCGAGGAAGGCGGTCGGAGCAAGCCGTTCTTCGACGGCTACCAGCCGCAGTTCCACTTCCGGACGACCAACACGACGGGGGTGATCAGGCTCGGACCGGACGGGATGGCGCTGCCCGGTGACCTCGTCGAGGCCGACGTCGAGCTCGGCAAGCCGATCGCTGTGAGCGAAGGGCTGGGCTTCGCGGTCCGTGAGGGTGGCCGTACGGTCGCCGCGGGCACGGTGACCGGCCTGCTCGCCTGACCAGCTGTGCGCAACGCGATCTCGACGTGGCCAGCACGTAGGTACCGACGCGGCCTGGGAGGAGGTGTCGCCTTCTCCCAGGCCGCGTCACGTCACGAGCGAACGAGGTGGCGGCACACGCTCGAGCGTGCTCGATGCTCTGGTTGGTGTCTCGGCATCTGGCCGACCAGTAGGTCGCCGGGGGACTGGCACGGCAAGGTGGGAGGCGGTGTCATCACCTCAGCTTCCTGTCACGGCGAGCGGTCGCTCACGGCGACCTCGTCCCTTGGTTGCGATCAACAGCACGTACGCCACGCTGTACACGGTCGACGGCGCCCTCCTGCCGTTCCTGTCGGTCTTTCTCGCCTACGCCCACGGACTCCCGCCAAGCCGGATCGGGTTCGTCTTGGCGGCCTCGAGTGTCGCGTCGATCGTGGCGCCACCCATTGCGAGCCTGCTCGCCGACCGGTACGGCCGTCCCAAGGCCCTCTTCCTGGTGCTGCTCGCCGCGTCGGCGGTCACGCTCTTCGTCCTCACCAACGTCGAAGGCTATTGGTGGGTCCTCGTGGTGTACGCGGCGTTCAGCCTGGTGCGCGAGCCCACCCGACCGCTCCTGGACGGCATCTTCTTCGCAGCACAGCGGACCTATTCGACGCTTGCGATGGTGAGCTACCACCGGGTGAGGATCTGGGGAACGTTCGGCTACATGCTCCCCGGCGTCGCGCTGTATTTCCTCTTGAGGAGCGACTCCCAGATACGCCTGGTGCCGCTGCTGGCGTGTGTCCTCGCGGTGCTGAGCCTGGTCGTGGCGCTGCGGCTGCCGAGTGGTGAGCGGCCGGAGGCAGCAGATCCGGCGGGTACGGCTGCCGACTCACCCGGCTCAGCGCGGACGGCTCGGGTCGACCTGCCGGCCTTGTTGCGAGCCACCTCCGAGCTCCTGCGCCAGCCCTCGACGCTCGTGTTCCTCGGTGGGATGTTCCTCCTCCAGGTGTCCATGAGCGCGTACTTCGCCTTCTATCCGCTCCTCGCCACCGACGTCGTGGGACTTGCGCCGCGCTGGATCGGGCTCGTCACCAATCTCGGGGTGGGCCTGGAGCTCGGCTACATGGCGGCCTTCGGGGTCCTGGTCCGGTGGTTCGGCTGGCGGTGGCTCACCGTTCTGGGTGCGGTGGGAATGGGCGTCCGCGTGGTGTTGCTGGCCGCCGTTCCCACGCTTGGCGTGTTGGTGGGAACGCAGGTCCTGCACGGCCTGGTGATCGTGGTCTCGATGGTGGCTGGCCGGGTGATCCTCGACCGTCGGGCGCCGGACGAGATTCGGCACACGACGCAGGGCCTCTACGCCATGCTCGTCGTGGGGTGCGGGAGGATCGTCGGGAGCGCGTTGGCCGGCGTGATCGCCTCGCACTCTCTGGCCGCGGTCTTCTGGAGCGCCGCGCTCGCGGCCGGCGTCGCGGCCCTCGGCCTGGCATGGGCCCTGCGCTCATGACGACTCTGCCGGTCTTGGATCTGGGCCGTCCGAGGACAACGCCCTGGCGCCACGGACGACTTCGCCACGAGACTCGAGGCCATGCGTACGCCGTCAGCCCTCGACGACTTCCTTTTCGACCTGCGCGGTTACCTCGTCCTGAAGCAGGCGGTGGACCCCGATCTGCTGGACGCGCTGAACCGCGCCTTCGACGAGTTCCCCGATCTGGCGCCAGGCGAGTGGTGGGGAAACGCGCAACGTCGTGACTACACCGACCAGACGGGGTTCGAGCTGCACAATTGTGTGGAGGCAGGTGAGCCTTTCGAGCAGTTGATCGACCATCCGTCGTGGATCGAGTACGTGCGACGGTACTGCGGCGAGGCCGATTCGTACGTGCAAGGCGTCTTCATCGACGAGTGCATCGCGTCGATCCGTGAGGCTGGCGGCCACCATCCGGTGCACAGCGGCGGCTACCGGGGTGCACTGCGAGGTGCGTACGGCTACCGCAACGGGGTCTTTCGGTGCGGGCAGTGCAACATCCTGCTCGCTCTCACGGACATCAAAGAAGGTGACGGCGCCACCATGGTGGTTCCGGGCAGTCACAAGTCGAACTTCCCGCACCCGCTGGCCGGGGACTATGGCCGGGGTGACCGGATGGACGACCTACCCGGCGCGGAACCGGTGTATCTCGAGGCCGGCGATGCGTTGCTCTTCGTGGACGGACTGATGCACGGGGCCGGCAGCCGGACGAATCCCGGCCAGCGACGGGTAGTCATCTACCGGTACGGCCCCACATGGGGACGCACCCGCTTCGGTTACGAGTACTCCCAGGCCCTGCTGGACCGACTCACCCCGCAGCGGCGCCGCATCCTCGAACCCGTACCACCCGCCCGCCCCAGTCCCTGACGTGATCAGGCGAGCCGGCTCACGGGCAAACCGCCGAGGCCGTCGGGCGAGGCTGATCGAGGAGCAAGCGCCGAGGCGGCGACGCAGGATTGCCCGGGCGAAAGTCCTCGGGGTGATCACGAGAGGTTGGCCCACGGGGCCAAGATGAATCCCCGCTTCAGCGTCTGGAGCTCCAGGCTCGCCCGCCATGCCCGGATCCCGTCGAGCTTGGCGAGGATGCCGGTCGTGAACTCGAAGAGGTCGGCCGTGGTGGGCATGATGACCTCGCACATCAACGAGGTCCGGCCCAACGTGGCGGCGATGAACCGTACGCCACGCAGCTGGCTCAGCTCCTCAGCCACCGTCTGCAGTCGGTTCGGCGTGACGTCCAGCCACAGCAGGACCTCGGTTTCGTACCCCAGCAAGGCGGCCGGGACGAATGTCATGACCTGCACGCACCCACGGCTCGCGAGGACCTCGTAGCGCCTGCGTACGGTCGACTCGTTGAGCCCCAGCCGCTGAGCGACCGCGGGAAAGCTCGCACGCCCGTCGTCGCGGAGGATCTCCATGATCTTCGAGTCGGTCTCGTCGACGTGATCCGGTGCGCACACGTGCGTACCGGTCGCAGCCGCGTGGGAGTTGCGTTGCTCGTCTCCGATGATGGCGCGGCTCCAGTCGTGGCCGACCTTGTAGATGTGCAGGACGAGATCGGCATCGCTGGAGACGACCCCGCGAATGTTGAGGATCTCGTCGTTGAACACGCGTACCAGGTCGTGCCGACCCTTCTGCAGGATGAGCTCGGCGACGACGTCGTAGGTGCCGGTCACGAGGCTTACGTAACGGACGTACGGCTTCTCGGCGATGGAGCGGGCGACGCGCTCCTGCATGCCGCCTTCGCAGCGCAGCCGGACGAGAAAGTGCTCGATCGGGCCCAGCTGGCCGAGGCTCGGGATGGCGACGATGCGCACCAGACCCTCGTTGATCAGGTGTTGCCCCCGTCGGGTGACCGTGGCCACGGACGCCCCCGTCATGCGTGCGATGTCGGTCCAGCTCGCGCGGCCGTCGTTCTGCAGCGCGACGACGATCTTGCGGTCGAGCTCGCCGAGAGGTTGTAGTGCCACCATCAGACGTTCGCCACCAAGAATTCGCGCACGACCCTCTGAAACTTCTCTGGCTCCTCGATTTGCGGCGAGTGGCCGGACTTCTCGAACACCACGAGCTTCGCCCCCGGAATCTGCTCGGCGATGAATTCGCTGTACTCGACGGGTGTGATCCAGTCGCTTCGCCCGACGAGAACCAGCGTCGGGCATCTTATCTTGTGGAGCTGGTCCCGGATGTCGTACTGCTTGTGGACAACCGAGAAAACGTGGTTGTGCGTCCGGTAGCGGTACTTCGCATTGCGCACCCGCCTCTCGATCAACTCCGGGTCGTACTCGTGGAGGTACAACGGCAGGATCTCCCGCCAGCAGTCGGCGAAGTCCTCGTCGTCTTTGAGCATGCCGTTCATGATGCGCTCGAACTTGGCCCGGTCGACCGACACCCGGCTGGAGTTGTAGGCGTTCTCCATGGCGACCTCGAGATAGGAGTTGTCGGCCGCGGTGTCGCGAAGGATCAGCGCTTGAACCCGCTCGGGGTAGCGGATGGCGTACTCCATCGCGATGAAGCCGCCGTACGAGCCGCCGGCCATGACGACCTTCTCCGCACCGGTCCACACCCGCAAGCCCTCCACGTCGTCGGCCCACTGCGCATGACTGAACGGCGGCTCTCCCTCGCTCTCACCGCTGCCGCGCGCGTCGAAGACGAGGAGCTGCATGTCGTACGCGCACCGGGCGAATGCCGCCTCGGGTTCGGCGAGCGAGCTGAGTCCTGGCGCACCGTGATGAGCGATCATGACGGGCTTGTCGGGCGCCTCCGTGCCGAGCAGCTTGACGTGAAGCCGCACGCCGTTGATGGTCGCGAACATCTCTTTCTATCCCTCGTTTGTCACCTACTGCGGCGGTTTCGATTGGCATCCCCCCAAGCGAAAGATCCGAGGGTGGCCGCGACGACCAGCAGCAGGATGGCAAGCGACGGGAACAACGTCGTCCACCAAGCTGTGGCGAGCGAGCCGGATCGCTGTGCATTGTGAAGGATCGTGCCCCATGACCAGCTGTCGGGGTCACCGAGCCCGAGGAACGCGAGTGACGCCTCGGTGAGCACGGCACGAGAGGCGGTGAGCACGGCCGTGACGGCGATGACCGGGGCCACGGCCGGCAGGAGGTGCCGACGGATGATCCAGAGGTGCGAACCACCGATGAGGCGTGCGGCGTCCATGTAGGGAAGGCGCACCACCGTCAAGGCCTGCGACCGGACCACCCGCGTCACCTCCGGCCACGAGAACGCCGCGATCACGAGGATCAACGTGCTCATGCTCGGGCCCACGAGCGCGGCCACGAGAATCATCAACGGGAGCACGGGAAGGCTCAGGGTGAGGTCGACCAGCATCCCGATCCCGGTGTCGAGACTCGGAAAGTACGCCGCCACCATGCCGATCAGCCCGCCCACCAGGATGGCGAGGAGGGAGGCCCCGATCCCGACCGTCATGCTGACCCGGGTGCCCCACACCACCTCGGCGAAGACGTCGCGGCCGAGGTCGTCGGTGCCGAACCAGTGGGCCGGACTCGGCGGGGCCAGGACGGCGTCGCCGTAGCCTGCAGGAAACGGTGCGATGAGTGGGGCGCCGACGGCGACGACGGCCAGTCCCGCCAGCACGACGGCCGAGCAGATCCCGATCGGATCGCGTACGAAGGACCGCCAGCGGCGACCGGGTCGCGTTTCGGCCGGTGGCCCGGACACGATGGTGGCGGTCATCGGGTACGCACCCTCGGGTCGAGAACTCCGTACACGAGATCGGTCAGCAGGTTGGCGGCCACGACCGTTGCGGCGAGCAACAGGAACGCGCCCTGCAACACGGGATAGTCGAGCCGACCGACGTTTTCGTAGATGGCGCGTCCGAGGCCTGGATAGGCGTAGATGGTCTCGGTGAGCACGGCGCCGCCGATGAGGAAGCCCAGCTGGAGTCCGGCCACGGTCGTGGTGGGCAGCAGCGCGTTGCGCAGCGCATGCCTCCAGACCACCGCGCGTTCGGGTACGCCCTTGGCCCTGGCGAGCTCGCAGTAGTCCTCGCCGAGGCTCTCGATGAGGGTGGCGCGCAACGTGAGGACGTACGGGCCGAGCTGCACCATCACCAACGTGAGGCAGGGGAGGGCGAGGTGGTGCAGCATCGAGAGCCAGGCGTCGACCGGGCCACTCACGTCGTCGTCGAGTGCGCCCCCGATGGGAAACCACCCGAGCGTGAGCCCGAAGACGTACAGCAGGAAGACCCCGACGCTGGGGACGAAGAGGGACTGGCCGATCACGCCGCCCATCTGAACCAACCGGTCGACTGCGCCGTGCGCCCGTGTAGCGGCGAGCACGCCGAGCGGTATTCCGACCACCAGGGTGAGCAGCATGGCCGAGCCGGTGAGGATCAGGGTCCAGGGGATCCGTTCGGCGAGGATCTGCGCCACGGGTACGGACTCTCGCAGCGACACGCCGAGATTTCCTTGCAGGAGCTGCCCGAGGTAGGCGGTGTACTGGACGGCCAGCGGTCGATCGAGCCCGTAGTCGCGCAACAGATCCTGTCGGATCTTTTCGGTCATGCCCGGATCGGCGACGACGAGGGTCGGGTCACCGGGCAGCAACCGAACCAGGAAGAAGGTCACGGTGACGGCGAACCACAGGGTGACGAGACCTCGCAGGGTCCGCCGCACCGCGAACGTCAGCATGGTGGCAGTTACTCCTGCATCATCGCGGCGGCTCGCTACTTCTGCCGAACCTGTGCCAGCGACCGGGCGTTGACGATGGAGAGCAGCTCACTGGGCTCGGCGATGAAGTTGCCCCACGAGGAGTCGTAGGCGAAGTTGAGCTGTTGGACGTACAACACGACGTCGTAGACCTGGTCGTGGATCCGGTGCGCGATCTCGCGGACGGTCTCCCGAGCCGCCTCCGGCGTCGTCGCCCGCTGCGCCTGGTCGATGAGCGCATCAAGCTGCGGATCGGAGACGTTGCCGTAGTTGATGAAGCCACCGGTCTTGAACGCAAGCCCGAGGTAGGCAGGGGGATCCTCCATGATCGCCCAGGATCCCAGGTAGATGTCGAAGTCGCGCTCGAGCGTCTTCTCGTTGTAGGTGTTGCGTTCCAGGCCTGAGAGCTTGATGTCGACACCTGCCTCGCGGCTGGAGTCGCGAACCATCTGGGCGATGGCCGAGGTGATCGGGTCGGCCTTGTCGTAGATCATCTCCAGCTGCAGGCCGTCGAAAAGACCGTCTCCGTCTGCGTCGGAGAATCCCGCACGAGAGAGCTCGGCCTTGGCGGCAGCAGGATCGAACGGATATTCCTCTAAAGACGGGTCGTGCCAGAACTCCAGCGTAGGTGTCAGGACGCTCGAACCGGTCGACTTCGCTTGTCCCTGCAGCACGACGCGACGGATCGCCTCCGCGTCGACGGTCTTGGCCAGGGCCCGGCGCACCTCGACCCGATCCAAGGGCTCGCGTTGCGTGTTGTACTGCACGTGTGCCCAGCCCAGGCTCGGCACCTCCTGCAACGCGATTCCCTCGATGTTCTGCAACGACCTCGCCATCGACGGGGGAATGGCGTTGGCGATGACGTCGATCTCGCCGCTGCGCAGGGCGAGCACCTCGCTGTTGACGTCGGGGTAGACGCGGAAGATGACCCGGTCCAGCGTCGGCTTCCCGCCCGGCGCCAGGGGGTACTGGTCGACCGCTTCGAGGACGTACCGGTCGCCCTTGCGTACCGACACGAGACGATAAGGCCCAGCGCTCACCCAGTCGGAGTCGTTGGCGAACTCCTGCACGCTCGGAGCCTTACCGAAGACGTGCGCCGGCACGATGGGGAACCAGAATCCCAAGCTCGTGAGGAACGTGCCGTCCGGGCGGCTGAGCTCGAACTCCACCCGGGTGTCGGAGACTGCTTTGGCGGACTTGAACGACGGGATCAGACCGGCGTAGACGCCGATCTGCTCTTTCCACACTGCGGTAACGGTGAATGCGACGTCCTCGGCGGTGAAGGGCGTGCCGTCGGACCAGACGAGGTCGTCGCGGATGGTCATCCACGCCTTGCGGCCGCCGCCTTCGTACCCCCAATCGGTTGCGGCGAGAGGCTGTTTCCGCCCTGTGAGGTCCATGTCCATGAGGTGCGGATACATGAGGTTGGTGACGATGAGGTCGCTGCGGCTGTTGCCGATCAGGGGGTTGTAGTTGACGACGTCGGCGGTCGTCCCGATGACCAGGGTGGTTTCCTTGGCCTCAGCCGTCTCGTCGCCTTGGGGAGCAGCGTCCGGGTCGCGAGGGGTACAGGCTGCCGCTGCGGTGACACACGCGGTCGCAGCGACGGCGGCGAGGAATCTCGTGAGCCGGTTCGTCTTCACGCCCACACCTCCTCCAGCACCCGGAGCACGTTGCCCCCGATCACGGCGCGGATCTCGTCGTCGGAATAGTCGTGGGCAACCAGCCATCCCACGATGTTCGAAAAACACTCGCCGGGATTCTCCATGCCCTCGACGTAGCCGACCTTCTCGTACGGTACGTCTTCCAAGATCGATGATATGCCGAGGGGGTCTGTGAACAGGTCGTGAAGACCAACGTGGTCGCCGAACAGCGTGTCGGGGCCGAAGGCGACGTGCTCGATGCCCACGAGGTCCACGCAGTACGTGAAGTGGTCCATCACCGACTCGAGTGAGTGCCGGGGATGCCGGCGCGACAGTGTGGTGTGGGGTGCGGCCTCGATTCCGATGACACCGCCGCGCTCTGCGAGGGCCGTTATGACGTGGTCGGGCTTCATCCGCTTGCTGTTCCACACGGCTCGCGCGCCAGCGTGCGTGATGAAGACGGGCTTGGTGGAATGCTGGATCGTCTCGAGGGACGTCTGGTCCCCCGAGTGGGACACGTCGATGGCGATGCCCAGCTTGTTCATCCGGGTGACCGCGCGCCTGCCGAACTCGGTCAGCCCTGCGTCCGCACGCTCCTTCAGCCCGCCGCCCAGCGCGTTGGACTCGCTGTAGGCGATGCCCATCTGGCGGATGCCGAAGCCGTAGAGGATGTCGATCCGGTCGAGCTCGTTCTCGATCGGCGTCGCCGCTTCGAGCCCTGGCACGAGCGCGATGCGTCCCGTCTCGTGGGCACGGCGGATGTCGGCGACGGATTCCGCCTTGATGACGAAGTCCTGGTGGGCGATGTCGCAGAACCGCATCCCGATGTCGGCCAGCACGTCGGTCCATTTCCAGCCCGCCTGGCTCGTCACGCAGGCGATGCCGTCCATGAAGTTGTCGAAGACAGCCGTGAGGCCCGAGCGCGCCAAGCCCTCGTAGCCCGTGTGGTGTCGGCCATGCCGGTTGTAGTCGATGGTCTCGCTGATGTCCTCCGGATACACCGAGGGGTGCTCGTGCAGGGAGATCACGATGCTCTCGTTCAGGAGGCGTTCGGCCCGTGCCCGTTGGCTGTCGGAGAGGTGGAGCTTCGTGTACGCCGGTACCCGGCCGATCTCAGGGGCCAGCCGGAACGCCTTGTAGTCAGTGCCGGCATCCAGATAGCTGTACGACCGGTAACCGGTGTAAGCCTTCGCAGGTTCCCGCACGCAGGACTCCCCAGGTTCGAATGGTTTGTTTGAGGCACCCACGCCTTGGTGTGTAACAATTCGGCAACTTCAGCGCCTTGCGTGGCGATTACTCGGCAAACTCTCCCCCGATTGTTGCCAAAACTCGGCATCATGGTCAATTATGTACTTATCGGCCGTAGCGCCGATGCCGTGAGCCGGCGCTACGGCCGACACCAAGAGGCCACGCACATGGGGAGCGGCGTTGAGGCGATGCGCAGAGTCGCTACTCCGCCGCTCCCCATGTGTGACCTCCAGGGAGACGCATGTCAGCTCGCCTCCAGCCCACGGTTCTCGATGTGGGTCACCTGTCTGTGCACTTCCGCACTTCAGCAGGTCCGCTTGTGGCGGTCGACGACATCTCGCTGCACATCGCGTCAGGTGAGACTCTCGGCCTGCTGGGCGAGTCCGGTTCAGGAAAGTCGGTGACGGCAAGAGCCGTCATGGGACTGCTGCGTGGAGACTCCGTCACCGTCACCGCCGAGAGGCTGCGGCTCGGTGAGCATGACCTGCTCGCCATGTCCGCCGACGAACGGCGTCGACTGCGTGGTTCGCGGATGACCCTGGTCTTGCAGGACGCCTTGTCGGCGCTCAATCCCGTACTCCGCGTGGGAACCCAGATCGGCGAGCTGTTTCGCGTGCATGAGGGACTGTCGCGTCGGGCGGCTCGTGCCCGAGCCGTCGAGCTGCTGCGTCGGGTCGGCATCCCGGCACCGGAGCGCCGGGTGGACGACTGTCCGCATCAGTTCTCCGGCGGGATGCGCCAGCGCCTCCTCATCGCGATGGCAATCGCCTTGCGTCCCCGGCTGCTCATCGCCGACGAACCGACGACGGCGTTGGACGTGACGGTGCAGGCGCAGGTCCTCGACCTTCTGCACGAGTTGTGCGACGAGATGGGTACGGCGGTCCTGCTCATCACGCACGACATGGGGGTGGTGGCGGAGGTCGCCGACCGGGTCGCGGTGATGTATGCCGGCCGCATCGTGGAGACGACCGACGTCCAGCGGCTGTTCACGGCTCCTGCCCATCCGTACACCGAGGCCTTGCTGCGATCGGTGCCTCGTCTCGACCGGCCCACGGCCGGCCTGCGTGCGATCGGCGGGTCGCCGCCGAGCCCGCTCAATCTCCCTCGTGGCTGCCCGTTCCGTCCGCGGTGCGCCTATGCGATCGAGGAGTGCGCGCGCTCGCGACCCGAGCTGGAACCGGTTGCCGGTGAGGCCGAGCACCTCGCCGCCTGCCACCGGCGCGACGCTGTCCACATGGCCAGGGCGGCGAACCACGGTGAGGCGGTGTGCTCGACGTGACCGCTGTACCCCGTGGCGATGGTGACGTCGTGCTCGAGGCACGCGCCCTGGAGAAGTCGTACGCCACCGGCCCTGCGCTCGGCAGATCCCGCTGGCGGCGGACCAAGGTGAGCGCGGTCGCCGGTGTGGATCTCACCCTGCGCGCGGGTGAGACCCTGGGCATCGTCGGTGAGTCCGGGTGCGGCAAGTCGACGCTCGCTCGGTTGCTGGTCGGTCTGGAACGGCCGGACAAGGGACAGGTGCTGTTCCACGGGGTCGACGTGACGCAGCAGCATCGCCGGGACCGCCGTGACATGCGGCGCCGTATCCAGATGGTCTTCCAGGATCCGTACGTCTCCTTGGACCCGCGGATGACCGTGCTCGACATCGTGGCCGAGCCGCTCGACGTCCATCGGCTCGTGCCGAACCGCGCCGCGCGGCGTGACCGCGTGGTGGAGCTACTCACGCTCGTGGGCTTGGACGCTTCCGCACTCGACAGGTTTCCGTACGAGTTCTCCGGCGGTCAGCGCCAACGCATCGGGATCGCGCGCGCCCTCGCGCTCGAGCCCGAGGTGCTGATCTGCGACGAGCCGGTGTCGTCCCTCGACGTGTCGGTGCAGGCTCAGGTGGTGAACCTGCTGCGCGACCTGCAGCGTCGGCTGGGGCTCGCCTTGGTCTTCATCGCCCACGACCTGGCGGTCGTGCGCACCATCGCCGATCGCGTCGCGGTCATGTACCTCGGCAGGCTGGCCGAGCTCGGTGACGCCGCGACCGTGTTCGAGTCGCCCGCCCATCCGTACACCTATGCGCTGCTTGCGGCCGTGCCGGTGCCGGACCCGAGTCGTCGCGCGGCGTCGCGGGATGGCAGATCGGGCGAACGTCGGCTGCGCCTCGTCGGCGACCCGCCGAGCCCGGTGGACCCACCACCAGGGTGCCGGTTCCACACCAGATGCTGGAGAGCCGACGACGTGTGCCGGACCGTCGTCCCTTCGCTGACTGACGACGCGGGCGGCCGGCTCGTGGCCTGCCATCATCGGTTGGCTGACGCCGCCAGCTGATGCGGGGCGATGGGCACGCCTACTCCACGTGGCGACTGTCGCGGCACGCCTCGTACCTCACGTGAGAAGCGGTGAGGAACCGTTATCGTCGCCGGGTGTTCACGGGCATCGTGCGCACCAGCGTCGAGCGCCTCGACGTCCCACGCCTGCGTGTGGCAGGCACGGTCGGCTCACTCGCGGTCGCGTGTGGCGGGGCCGTCGACGAGCTCGGGCTGGTCTGCGTCTACGCGGGGCTGACCCTGCTCGTCGTGGCGTGGTGGCGGCTGGGTTGGCTGCTGCAGCGGTCGACCGAGGCAGTGCCGCTGTCGGCGCTCCTGCGCATCGTGGCGTTCTGGGCGGCTCCGCTGCTGCTCGGCCCGCCGCTCTTCAGCCGCGACGTCTACAGCTACCTGTCGCAGGGCGCGATGGTGCTGCTGGGCCTGGACATCTACAGCAATGGGCCGGCGAGCCTTTTCGGTACGCCGTTCGCGGCGGTCGCCGCCGAGGTACCGTACATCTGGCAGCACACCGCGGCACCGTACGGCCCGGCGTTCGTCCTCTACGCCACCGCGATCGCGCACACCGTCGGCAGCAACGTCACGGCCGCCGTGCTCGGGATGCGACTGGTCGCGATCCTTGGCGTGGCAGCACTGGCGTGGAGTCTTCCGTGGCTGGCGCGGCGCTGCGGGGGCTCACCTCACATCGCCCTGTGGCTGGGTGTCCTCAACCCGCTCGTGCTGGCGCACCTCGTGGCCGGGGCGCACAACGACGCCGTGATGCTCGGGCTGCTCGCGTTCGGGCTCGTCGCAGCGCTGGCGCAGCGAAGGATCGCGGCCAGCGTCCTCATCACGTTGGCCTCGCTCGTGAAGATTCCCGCAGTCCTCGGCCTCGCGTTCGTGGCATCGGTGTGCCGGACCAGCGGCGCCGGCAGCCGGCACCGTGGCATCCGAGCCCTGCTGGGGACGTCCGTGACGGCGGTGCTCTGTGCGCTCGTCGTGACCGGGCTGGCTGGGACCGGGTTCGGCTGGATCCAGGCGCTGGGCACACCGGCGTCACCCAGCAACTGGTCGCTCACGAGCGGCCTCGCCCGCCTGACTGCGCACGTGTTGGAGGCACTCGGCGTGGGTGTCGCCGCCGACGTCATGGAGTTCTGGCGGCTGGTCGGCCTCTGCGTCGCCGGATTGATCGGACTCCTGGCGTGGTGGCACCGGGAGCGGCTCGGGCCGGTCCGCGCCCTCGGCCTGTGCCTCGGTGCGGTCGTGGTGTTCGGCCCGGCGTTTCGCCCCTGGTATCTCCTGTGGCCGGTCACGATCCTCGCCGTCTGCGCCCTCCGAACCCGCCCCCTGCTGGTGATGGCCGGCGTGTGCGGGGTATTGACGATGGTTGTGTTGCCCAACGGTTTCGCACCCGACCTGCCGGATGCGCTCCGAGCGCTCGTCGGCGTCGGTGTCGGGCTGGTCGCGCTCGCAGCGTGGGCGGCACTGCCCGCTGCGGTGGCTGGACACAGCAAGCAGGCGCAGGTCCGCCGGGTGTCGGAGGTCCGTACGTGAGTGCCCCGCCTCCGGGGGCCCGTGCGCTGTCCAAGCGGGCTCTGCGCGGCAAGCGGCTCGGTGTGCTCGCCGTCGCGATGACGGTCGCCACGGTGGTCTTCCTCGCCGGCGTGCAGTACTGGCGTGGGCTCTTCGACCTCAGCATCTACTACGGCGCCATCCACCATTGGGTACGGGGCGGCGCCCTCTACGACTACCTCCTTCCGGGGACGTCGTACGGCTTCACCTATCCACCGTTTGCCGCGCTCGTCATGCTGCCCATGGCGTTGGCGAGCTATCCGGTCGTGGTCGCGGCGAGTGCGGCGCTGAACGTCGGCTGCCTGCTGCTCCTCGCCTACTGGTTCGTGCGTCCGATCGCGCGGCGCCAGGGGTGGCCGGTGTGGTTCGCGGTCGTGGCGGCCGGCTGCCTGCTCGCGCTGCTCGAACCGGTCTACGACACCGTGAGCTTCGGCCAGGTCAACCTGATCCTCATGGTGGTGGTCTTCGCCGACGCGCGCCTGCTGGCCGGGACGACTCGGTTCGTTCGTCACCGGCGATGTGCCGGCGTGGGGGCGGGGCTTGCGACGGCGCTGAAGCTGACACCCGGGCTCTTCATCGTCTACCTGCTGCTCGCCGGCCGGAGGCGGGCCGCGGCTGTCGCCAGCGGGACCGCCTGCGGCGCCACGTTGCTGGCCGCCATCGTCGCCCCGCACGCCTCGTGGACGTACTGGACCGAGGCGCTCTGGCAGACCGAGCGGGTCGGCTCACCGGCGTACATCTCCAACCAGTCGCTGCTCGGTGTGCTCGCCCGGTTGGATCCGAGCCAGCCGCCCAACCGAGCGGTCTGGCTGGTGCTGGTGGCGGTCGTGCTGGCGGGGTGGGCGTACGCCGTCCGCAAGGTGCTCGGCGCGACCGACGTGCTCGGCGGGTTTGCGCTCACCGGTGTGGCGGCCTGTCTCGTGAGCCCGATCAGCTGGGTCCATCACCTGGTGTGGCTGATCCCCGCGCTCGTGCTCACCGTGGATGCGGGCCTGTGCGCGACCGGTGCCCGGCGGCGCCGGATCCTGCTCGGCGCGGGATGCGCGTACGTGACGCTGGTCAGCAGCCTGGTCTTCCTCTGGCGGTACGACGCGAGCGGCATCGACGGAGTGCTTGGAGGCAGTGCATTCTGCTGGGTCGCGGTGGGCTTGCTGCTCTGCCTCCCGGTGGTGCGCTGGAGCACTCCGCTGGTCGGGTCGTACGTCAGGAACGGCGGTAGTCGCTGGGCGGCATACCGAAGTGCGCGCGGAACCGCCGCGACAGGTGGAACTCGTCGGTGAACCCCAGCGTGCGGGCGATCTCCCGCAGCGTCATGTCGGTGAGCCTGAGCAGGGTTGCCGCGGTCTGCAGGCGCCGGGCGTTGCGGTAGGCAAGCGGCGGTTGCCCGATCTGGGCCGTGAAGCGGCGTCGGAACGTGTCGTACGAAAGCCCCACCTCGGCGGCGGTTCGCCGGATGTCGGCTGGTGCGGCGAGGTCGTCGGCCAGGCGTTCGGCCGCCGTGGCGATGGCCGGGTCGAGAGCCGTTCCCTCGTCCGGCTCGGTGACGTCCAGCAGCCAATCGGCCAGGGCCATGAGCTGGTGCTCGGCGGCGCGCGGCGACCGGGGCGTCGCCCTGAGCACCGTCCGCAAGGCCGCCATCGAGGGCAGCGGACGGGGATAGCGGGGGCCCGGCCGACCCAGCACGCCCGCCACGGCCAGCGTGTCGAAGAGCGGACCCGTGAAGACCACGAAGAGCTCAGTCCATCGCTCGCCCGGCGCGGTGCCATACCAGTGCGGATGGCCTGGCCCGACCAGCGTGTGGGCACCGGCCGTGAGCGGCTCGTCGCGCCCGTCGGCATCGCGGTACCGACCGTGGCCGTCGAGGACGACCGAGAGGACGTACTCCGGCATGACCCGCAGACCCGACGGCATCACGGGCTCGTCGTCGACGACCTCGCCGGCGAGGACGATCTGGCCCAGCCGCGTGCGCGGTGCATTGGAGACGGCGATCCGGGCACGCGGGTCGGCGTGCCGGCGTGACGGTGGGGGGCTGGCCGACGCGCGGCTCCTGCGGGTCGCCACGGCGCCAAAACGTACATGAAGGGATCCGATTCGACCATTCTCGGCCCGGGTTCCGCCTGCCTACGGTGGTCTGCGACCCAAATGACCATGTGCACTACGCCCGTCGGGGGTGCAACACGTGTCGGCACGTGTCACAGCTCCGACAGGCCTGGTGGGCGTGCTCGAAATTGGATGGATGTGAAACAACCATGAGCCTGGTCACCGACGAGATGCGCGAGCAGTACCGCAACGAGGGGTACTTCGTTCTCGAGAAGGTGCTCACCGACGAGCAGCTCGAGCTGCTTCGGAGCGGTGCTCAATACTCGATCGACAAACTCGACAAGGCATTCGACGAGGCCGGTGTCGATCGGATCGGCATCAACGCACGGGGCAAGCGCTATTTCTCCAACATGATCTACAAGGATCGGCCGGAGCTGCGGAAGTTCCTCTTCAGCGACACGATGGCAGAGATCTGCCGGGCGACGTTGGGGGACACGGCCTACTTGTTCTGGGAGCAGTACGTCATCAAGGCGGCGGACCCCGACACGAGCTTCGCCTGGCATCAGGACTCCGGTTACGTCCACGAGGATCACGAGCCCTACCTCACGTGCTGGATCGCGCTCGACGACGTGACCGAGGAGAACGGCTCGGTGTATCTGCTGCCGTACTCCCGCTCCGGTATTCGCTCGTACGTCAAGCACATCCCTGACCCTGAGGTGAACGACCTGGTGGGCTACTTCGGTTCGGATCCGGGGATTCCGATGACGGCTCCCGCGGGAACGATCGTGGTGTTCTCCAGCGTCGTGCTGCATCGGAGTGGGCCCAACCTGACTGACCGGTTGCGCCGGGTCTACTTGGCGCAGTACTCCAGCGAGATCATCAAAACCAAGGACGGCTCGAAGCCGTGGGGTTCGTTCGACCCGTTCCTGCGCGACGGCAAGATCGTCGCCGACATCCCAGAATGACCATGTGCAGCTAGCCTTCGTGGCCCTCGCACGGCCTTGGCGCCATGCGAGGGCCACAAACGCCTCGGCAGGGTCAACGGCTTCGGTTGCGAGGCCTGGGCTGACGTCACAAGGCTTCTGCAGCGCCACGGAAGGCGGTCGCGAGCCCGGTTTGACGCAGCTCTGTGCAGCGCCAGGCTGCCGCGCCCACTCCCACGACCGCGGCTCCGCCTGCGCGACAGTATTCGTGATCTTGCGGGCTGGGTATCTACGGCGAATGACCCACTGTCACGGAAAGGAGAGGCGTCTCCTGCGAGCCATGAAGGTACGCCCGGTCCCGGTCGTGGTGACGGCTGTCGCGTTGCTGACATCGCTCGTCGGCTGTAGTGATGCCGCGGAGCGACGGGAGGCGGCAACCGAAGCGGCCCGCGCCTTTCATGCCGCGGTGGCCCAGAGGAACGGAGCGCGCGCATGCGCCTGGCTTGCGCGGGAGACGGTGGCGGGCCTGGAAAAGGCGGTGAAGCTGCCCTGTGCCCGTGCTGTGCTCACCCAAGACGTCGCCCGCCTGGGCAAGCTGCGCGAAGTGCGGGTCGCTGGAGACCAGGCGCAGGTCGCCTTCACCGGCGACACGGTGTTCGTCGGACGGTACGAGACCGGGTGGAAGGTGGTTGCGGCCGGCTGCCGACCCCGCAACAAGGGTCAGTCGTACGAATGTCTCATCGCTCGCGGCTGAGTGCGCGGCCCTCACATGACGATGTGCACTAGGCGTCTAGGACGTACAACACGTGTCGACACGTAGTGCAGGTCAGACGGCCGTAGTGCACATGGTCATTTGGGCCGGGTGGGATGGACGGTCAACCGGCGACGGCGGGGCGGGGCGATGGCGCGCCGAGCAGGTCCCGCAGGAACGCGACAGCTGTGTCGATGTCGTTCGCAGAGCAGGTCCACGGCAGCCACCGGCACCACTCGAACGTCGCCCGCCCCTCGGTGATGACGCAGCGTACGGTCACCCAGACACTGGTTGACGGTGGATACTGCACCCGGACCTGCCATCCCTCACGTGGTTGGTCGAGGACCTGGGCGTGGTAGCCATCGGAGACGAGACGTTCGTGAAGTTTGCGGATGTGCTGCTCCTGGGCGATGCGCCGTTCCGCCAGACGGCGATCGGCGATGGCTTCCAGCTCAGCCCAAATCATGCGGGTCCTCCCGTCACTGTCACACACCGTTGTGTTTGTTTGTGCCTGCAACGGGGTAGCGGTTCGGGGGCCCGGGGGCTACTCAGCGTTGACAGGATGAAACAGAACGTAGTACCTCATATGTCCCATCCGCAAGCACTTGCGGTAAGAATTCTCACCTGATTTGTCGGACCATCAGGTGGGATGCGGTGAGGACGTACGCCCAGCTGAAGATCAGGTTCGCGGGGTCCTGACGCCGACGAAGTGTCAGCTGCTGCCGTTCCTGGTCCGTCGACGTGCCGTGATGGCTCCCACTCCGGATGCACGTCATGAGGCGCCCGTGTCGATTCCGTTCCGTTAGGGCACAATGAGCCACACATCGACCGTCAGACTTTCGAGCTCGACCCGGCGCCGCCTCGCCCGTCACGATCCCGCCGAGACCCGCTGATCGAGAACCATCACAACGCGACATTGCCGTGGGCACCAGGGGAGATGAGAAATGCCACGCCGCAGGCCGCCAACCCTTCGAGAACGGCGCCTCGCCAAGGAGCTCCGTTTCCTCCGCGAGACGCGCCAGGCCACCCTCGCACAGGTCGCCGAGGCGATTGGTTGGAAGACAGCCAAACTCGGCAGGATTGAAACTGCCGCCAGCGGTATCAGCTCAAAGGATCTCGGCATTCTGCTGGATTACTACGGTGTAAGTCCGGAACGCCGGGAACAACTCATGGCCCGCGCTTCAACCGCAGGCCACCGTCAATGGTCTGCGTACGAACAATTCGTGCCAGCCGACTACACCGAATACCTCGAGATGGAAGTGCTCGCATCTGGGGTCCGTGCGTTCGATGCGTGCACCCTCTACGGGCGGCTGCAGACCGAGGCTTACGCGCGAGCCGTCATGGAGGGCCATTCGATGGGACTTCTCTCACCTGGAGAAATCGACCGCCGCCTCGAGATTCGGATGGCCCGCCAGAGCGCGCTTACTCGGCAGGACAATCCACTGCAACTATGGGTGGTTATCGCCGAGTCGGTACTCGACAGCGGCACATGTCCGCCGGAAACGATGCTCGGTCAGTTGGAGCACCTTCTCGAGCTGGCTGAGCTACCGAACATCGACCTGCAGATACTTCCATCGTCGAAGGGCGCTCACCCAGGCTTGACCGGCGCCTTCGTCATCCTCGAGTTCCCCGAATCGTGGGAACCAGACGTGGTCTACATCGAAACGTTGACCAGAAATACCTATCTGTCTGAACCGAACGAAGTGCACAGGTATAGCATTGCCTACAGACATTTGAGCGCGATGGCATACGATCCCGGCGAGACCAGAGCGCTACTCGCCAAGCGTGCCAAAGCGCTGGAGGCGAAGTTGAGGTGAGACCCGTGCACACGAACACCGCTGCGCTCAGATGGCGCATCAGCAGTTATAGCGCATCCAATGGTGCTTGCGTAGAGGTCGCCGCTCTCGACGAAGGGTCGATGGCCGTCCGCGACTCGAAGGATCGCGGCGGTCCCGTGCTGACGTTCGGCGTCGGTGAGTGGCGCGCGTTTGTCAGCGGTGTCCGTGCCGGCCAGTTCGATCGATAACCGGCGCGACATCTGTCCGTTCATCCGTAGCGAAGCAAGACGATCCACGAGTAGCCAGTAGTCAATCGCGGAGGCACCGCACTCAGCACCGCCTGGTTCTTCGTGTGTTACCTCGCTGTGTACGGTGCCTTCGCCTTTTTGTGTCACACGAGCTTTTGACGCCGACGGCGTATCTCGGGTCACCCCGGATCCGGCGGTCGCACCGTGGCCGTATCGGAGACCACGCGAACCAGCGGCCGACAGAGTTGATCCCGCTATGCGGGATACAGGTCACGTCACGTGACCGGCCGTCGTAAGGGCCACCTCAGTCGTCCCGTCACCGCCACCTCGTCATCGCCGTCGCGCCATGCCGCGACTGCTCCAGTCGTGGTGTGCGCAGAGCCGACGTCGTGCTGGCAGGCAGTGTGCGGCCGACCAGGCTTTCGAGCTGTCGTCCGAGGTCGGCGTCGCGCTTGGTGCGAAGCGCACACTGGGCCCCGTCACGTGGGTCGAGCGTCGTCGTCGATGCCCCTGTGCCACGTGTCATGGCATGAAGCTGTTGACCGTCATATCCCCTGTGAGTACGGTTAGCCGGCACATGTGGAATCGTTACCGCATTCGTGCGTACCTCGTGATGACGGCAGGTGGTTCAGGTGATCAGATCCGCAAAGTGGCGGGGAACGTCGACGCGTCGGACCGGGGTTGCGGCCTCGGCGGTGGCGTTCGCATTGGCGCTCGCCGCGTGTGGCGGAGTGGGAGCAGACGACGAGCCTGAGTCGGGCTCGGACTCCACGACCGGACCACAGAGCTTCACCGTCTCCGGCTTCGGAGCCGACGACGAGATCGGGCAGATTCGCCTGGCGCTTGCCGAGAAGAATCTCGGTGCCAAGGCCAAGCTCAACAAGGGTGCGTTCGACGAGCAGCAGTTCCTCGCCGCGGTCGCTGCGGGCAACCCGCCGGACGTCGTCAACATGGGCCGGGACCAGGTCGCGTCCTATGCCGCGCGCGGTGCGTTGATCCCAGTCGACGACTGCATAGCAAAGGAGCACATCGACGTCTCCCAATACCGCGAGCAGGCGATGTCGCCGGTCACGTACGAAGGCAAGACGTACGGCATTCCCGAGTTCTACAACTATCCGTTGCTGCTGGTGAACAACCGCGTGGCCAAAGAAGCTGGAGTCGATCCGAAGAGCATCGACACCGGCGATTGGGAGAGTCTCATCGACGCCGCCCAGAAGATGACCAAGATGGAGGGCGGCAAGCTGGTGCGGTTGGGATTCGACCCGTCCCTGCCTGACTCCTCGGTGTTGTGGAGCGCGATTCACGAGATCCAGCTGATGGGCGACGACGGTCTGAGCGCGCGCATCGACGATCCAGCCGTGGTCGACGTGATGACGAACCTGAAGCGGCTCGCCGACGCGCAAGGCGGCTGGACCAAGGTCAAGTCGTTCAAGGACAGCTGGGACTTCTTCGGTGCGGAGAATCCGTTCGTCACCGACCAAGTGGGCGCGATGATCGTCGAGCAGTGGTACCTCACTGTCCTGGCTGAGACTGCGCCGACGAAGGTTGACTTCACCGTCGTCCCCATCAAGAACGCAAGGGGCGAGCCGGTCACGACGGCTGGTGGAGCGGCGTGGGTCATCCCGAAGGACTCCAAGCACCCGGACCTCGCGTGCAAGTTCGCCAAGGAGATGACGTCGGTTCCGGCGTGGATCGCCGCGGCCGAGGGCAAGGTCAAGGCGTTCGCCAAGGAGGGCAAGTACTACGCCGGCACCTACACCGGAAACTTGAAGGCGGACGAGCAGATCTTCGCCGACGCGAGCGGTGAGGGCATCTGGAAGCCGGCCGGCGGCGAGATGTCGGTGTTCGACGATGCAGTACGAAACGCGCTGGAGCAGCAGAGCCACGCCGTGATCCAGCCCGCCAGTCCGATCGGCGCCCAGTTCGCCGACGCGATGGTGAAGGCGGTCAACCGCATCCTGCAAGGGGAGCAGGATCCTGCCGCGTCCCTGCAGCGGGCGCAGTCCGACGTGGACAAGGCCGCGCAAGCGGTGCGATAGACGCTTCGACGCGAGGCAGCAGATGGCACGAGTCCGGTTCTCGGGAGAGACGCGGGCGGCGTATCTGTTCCTCTCGCCGTGGCTCATCGGCTTCCTGGTGTTCACGGCGGGGTCGATGGTGGCGAGCTTCGTCTTGTCGCTCACGTCGTACGACGTCATCAACCCGCCGAGCTGGGTCGGCCTCGACAACTACCGGGAAGCGTGGTCGGATCCGGTCGCGCGAAGGGCACTGTGGAACACCTTCTACTACACGGTGTTCCACGTGCCTCTCGCGACGATCATCGCGCTCCTGCTGGCGATGCTGCTCAACCGGATCCGGAAGGTGCAGGGCTTCTTCCGGACCGTCTTCTACCTTCCGTCGATGACGCCCGCGGTGGCGGTGGGCGTGCTCTTCCTGCTCCTGCTCAACGGCCAGACCGGCATGCTGAACCGGTTCCTCGGCCTGTTCGGGATTCCCGGTCCGGGCTGGACGACCGAAGCGGACTGGATCATGCCCGGAATCATCCTGATGAGCCTCTGGGGCGTCGGCGGCACCATGGTGATCTTCCTGGCGGCCTTGAAGGACGTGCCAGTCGAGCTCTACGAGGCGGGTGCCATCGACGGTGTCGGACGGTGGAGCAGGTTCCGCCACATCACGCTGCCGATGATCAGCGGTGCGGTCTTCTTCAGCGTGATCACCAACACCATCGGCTCGCTGCAGATGTTCACCCAGGTCTACACCATGTACTTCGGCACCGGGTCGAAGTTCTCCTCGGATGCGGCGACGCTCTACCTCATCTACCTCTTCCAGTCCGCGTTCACGTTCCTGCGCATGGGATACGCCTCAGCCCTGGCGTGGATCCTCTTCGTCATCATCGTCGTGATCACGTTGATCCAGGTGGTCTTCGGCAACCGGTTCGTCTACTACGAGGCGGAGGACAAGTAGATGGCCACGACCGAGCAGGTCGGCACAGGACGGCTGACCTCGGACGTGTTCGTCTCCGGACGCCGCCGGGTGACGAGGCAGCGCCACGGTCTGCTGCCGGGTGAGCGTCCGTCGCGGGTCTTGAGCGTCATCCGCTACACGGTGGCGATCCTGCTGGCCGCGCTCTTCACGTATCCCTTCATCTGGCTGGTCAGTGCGTCGTTGAAGCCGCGGGCACAGGTCTTCGACAACGCGCTGATCCCCAAGGAGTTCAGCCCGGAGAACTACATCACCGTCTGGCAGGCGGCGCCGGTCTTCACATGGTTCGTCAACAGCATCGTCGTCGGCGTCGCGGCCGCTGCAAGCGTGACGATCAGCAGCGCGCTGGTGGCCTTCGGGTTTGCCTACTTTCGTTTTCCGGGGCGGAACCTGCTCTTCGGGCTCGTGCTGAGCACGATGATGCTGCCGGGTGCGGTGACGATGATTCCGGTCTACCTGATCTGGGACGCCCTCGGGTTCGTCAATACGCAGGTGCCGTTGTGGGCGAACAACCTCTTCGGCTCTGCGTTCTTCATCTTCCTGCTGCGGCAGTTCTTCCTCACCTTGCCGCGGGAGCTCTTCGAGGCGGCACGGGTCGACGGCTGCGGCTACTTCGGGCTCTTCCGACGGATCGCGTTGCCGCTCTGCAAACCGGCACTGATCGTGGTGTTCATCTTCGAGTTCCGGGAGAGCTGGACCGACCTCATCAAGCCGCTCATCTACTTGCAGGACTCGGCGCTCTTCACGTTGCCGCGCGGGTTGAAGACGATCCTCGACTCGTTCGGCTACGGCGGTGAGATGAAGTGGGAGATCGTCCTCGCGGCGAGCGTCATCGCCACCCTGCCGCTCATCATCATCTTCTTCCTCGGGCAGCGACACTTCGTGGAAGGCATCTCCACGACCGGCCGCAAGGGCTGACGCTCCACTGGCAATGACCACGTGTGGCGGGTGAGTGGTGGCGGTTGCGGAGGGCTCCGCTCAGAGCCTGGTCAAGGGCTGCGGTCGAAGACCTGTGGCGCGTGCCATGCGAGCGCGGCGCGCAGCTCGCGGATCTCCCGTCCCACCTGCTTGCGGCGACGTCCGGGCGCGATGGGGAACAGCCGGATGCCGCCGTGGTACGGACGAAGCGACCAGCCGCCCACCGTCTTCGGCACCATCCAGCCGGGCGTCAACCACACGATGAGCCAGGCCTTCTTGCCATGCTGGACGACCCGCGCCCGGTTGACCGCATGCCACGGGAGGTCCCACCGGCCACGGCCCTTGGTGAGGACCAGGCCCTGTGAGCTCACCTCGAGACTGATCGGAGACCGGCAGGCGAGGATCAAGAACCGGGTCGCCATCACGAGCAGGACAACGCACACCACCAGCGCGACCAGGGCGACGCCGCCCTCTCCGAGGTCGTCGGCGATGCCGCCGGCCGTGAGTCCGCCGACCAGGGCCGCGATGCCGGAGACGGTCGCCCGGACCCGGGACAAGCCGAACCGGACGCCACCCGACGAGGGAGCGTGGTACGCCGGGTGTTTCGGCGTCGGGGGCGGCGCGGGCGAGCCGGCGGCCGACGACCCGTTCGGGTGCACACGGAGAGCTCCGGCCGATCCGCCCAACCCTGGCGTGGCGAGACCGTCGTTCGTAGGACCTGGTGGCTGGACCACTCGCGCCGCCGGCGACTCGGACGCGATCACCTGCGTGTATGGCTTGGTCGCGGGAAGAGCCCGTGCGGGTGTGTCGGAGTCTGCCGTGGTCACCCCGCTCGTGGCGGCCTCGTTGCGCAGGCGCGTGACGTAGCCGTCGACGACCGTCTGCAGCCGATCCGGTAGCCAGCTTCGTCGCTCTGATTCCACCGCTGGCTGGCCGTTACCCGTGTCGGCCAGCTCGGCGAGGAGGGCTGCCGGGCCGGGACGTTCGGCTGGGTCGCGTCGCAGACAGCGGGAGACCATCTCGCGCAGCCCTGCCGGCACGTCGTCGAGGTCCGGCTCGTTGTGCAGCGCGCGATACATGAGGACAGACGTCTGGCCGTCGCCGAACGGCCCCCGTCCGGTGGCGGCGTACACCAGCACCGCACCGAGCGAGAACACGTCGCTCGCCGGCCCGATCTCCCCACCTGATATCTGCTCCGGTGAGAGGAACCCCGGTGTGCCCAGGAAGATCCCGGTGGCGGTGAGCTTGGCGCACTCGAGCGCCTGCGAGATGCCGAAGTCGATGACCCGAGGACCGTCGGGCCCGAGGAGGACGTTGGAGGGCTTGAGGTCGCGATGGACGAGTCCCGCGGCGTGGATCGCGACCAGCGCCTCGGCGAGACCGGCAGCGAGTCGGCGTACGACGGTCTCGGGGAGCGGGCCTTGCTCCGCCACCGCCTGCTGCAGGCTCGGGCCCGGGACGTACTCCGTCGCAAGCCACGGCCTGGGTGCTGAAGGATCTGCGTCGACCACTGCCGCCGTCCAGAAGCCGCCGACGGTCCGCGCCATCTCGACCTCGCGACGGAACCGTTCCCGAAACTCGGGGTCGTCGGCGAGCTCGTCGCGAGCGACCTTCACCGCCACCGCGCGGCCGCCAGGGGAGAAGCCCAAGTACACCGTGCCCATTGCGCCCGAGCCGAGCCGATGACGGACTGCGTACGAACCGATCCGTCGGGGATCGTCGCTGCGCAACGGCTGCACCGGATCAACTCCTCGAGGCTTTGCTGGCACTGCCTCGAGCCTAAAGGCGGCCGGAGCGTGGCGTCGACCGAACAACGTGTTACGCCCACGACCGCGGGTACCAGCGCGGTGACGAGGAGGTGGAAGCTGTGAACGTCGGTGTGGGCATCTTCTTGGTCGCGCTGGGCGCGATCCTGGCGTTCGCCGTGTCGGCGGAGTCGGACTGGCTGCGGATCAACGTCGTGGGATGGGTCCTGATCCTCACGGGTCTCGTCCTGGTGACGCTGAAGCTTGCGATCTGGTCGAAGCGTCGGCGCGGTGGCACGGTCACGAAGCGCCAGGTGTACGAGGACGGCCGGGAGGTAAAGTCCGAGCAGCGGGTCTACCGTGACACCACCCGTGCACCCGAGTAGGCCAGGCGTCGCGTCAGCTCGCCTTGCGACGGGGGCGCGGTGTGGGCCATTCGAGCTGGTCGGCGGTCTTGTCTTCGAAGACGACGGCTCGCACGTTGTCCAGCGTGGTGGCGAGCAGCCGGGAGACGTGCATCTGCGACATGCCGAGCTCGTCGGCGATCTCGGCCTGGGTCTTCCCGCGGAAGAACCACAGCTCGAGGATGCGACGCTCGCGAGGAGGTACGGTCGCCATCACGGGGCGGACGGCTTCTCGCTTCTCGATTCGATCCAGCTCACCGTCTTCGCCGCCGAGGATGTCGCCGAGCGAGGTCTCGCCCCCGGAGTCGTCCGTCGAGGTGGGCCCGTCGAGGGAGATGGCGCTGTAGGCGTTCGCGCTTTCCTGGGCCTCGAGGATCTCCTCTTCCCGCACGCCGACCGCGACGGCAAGCTCGCGGACCGTAGGTGGGCGTTGCAGGGTCGTGGTGAGCTGCTCGGTCGCGTGCGAGACCTGGTGGTAGCGATCGTGCAGCGGGCGCGGGATGTGGACCGCCCAGCAGTGGTCACGGAAATGTCGCCGTAGCTCGCCGAGGATCGTGGGGACGGCGAACGAGGAGAACTTCGTCCCACGATCGGCGTCGAAGCGATCAGCCGCCTGAACCAGGCCCAGCATGGCGACCTGGACGAGCTCGTCGAACGGCTCCCCCCGGCCTGCATATCGATGCGCCAGCTTCCTCGCCAAGCTCAGGTGGTCGAGTACGAGCTGGTCACGGTTGTGGATAGTCATAGGGGGACCCTTCGTCCGCGCGGAAATCTGGGCATGAACGAATCCCGCCGTTCTTTTCTGTCGTGCCCAATCCGATCCCGCGCAAAACGCGGGGATCCGCCCGTTTCACATCATGAGAGACACAGGCCGACCGTGAAGCGGGAAACCGCTGGTCAGGTGACCTGTGCTGCGAACATCCAGCGGTGCTTCTCCAGCGCCCGGAGCAGCTCGATGATGATGTCCTGGCTCACCTGGTCGATCTCGTCGAGTGGTTTCAGCGCGGCGCGCGCCCGACGGATCGCCGCATCGATCTGGTCGACGATGGCGCTCACTACTTTGTCGTCGCTCAGGAAGCCCTCGTCGAACTCGGGCAGCGCGGTCGTGCTGCCTACCGTCGCCGGGCGACCATCGACCGCGACGTCGAGGGCGATGAGGCGTTCGGCGACCTCGTCGGCGTACTTGCGGGCGTCGGCTACGAGATCGTCCAGCTGCTCGTGCACCTGGGTGAAGTGCCGTCCCTGGACGTGCCAGTGCGCCTGCTTCCCGTTGAGCGACAACGCGATCAGGTCGACCAGGACGGGTTGCATCAGACGGCCGACTTCCTTGGTGGCGACGGGAACTGCCGGCTTCTCCGTGAACTCTCTGTTGGCGGCCACGTGCGATTCCTCCCTCGAGGTCCGGTATGTGTCGCGGAGGCACAGGTGCCTCGTACCCAGGCTGACCAGCCGTACCCGTAGTCGTTCCAGCGGATCAATGCCATGACCTCACGGGGCTTTGGGCTCGGAACCGTGACCGGCGGGATCGAAAAGCTCCACAAAGGCCGCAATCCGTGGCAGGGTTGTCGCCGGTGCGCGTTGTAGGGTCGTTCGTCGTCATCACCGGCGCTTCGAGTGGCATCGGCCGGGCGCTGGCGTTCGCGTTCGCACGACGCGGTTGCCGCTTGTTGCTGGTTGGCCGGGATCCCGCCCGGCTCGCCGAGGTTGCCCGGCGTACGAGTGGTCAGTCGGCGGTCGTGGATCTTGAAGACCCAGCTCGTACGGACGAATTCGCCCGTGAGCTCGCCGAGCTGGACCCAGCGCCGGACCTGCTCGTCAACAACGCGGGCGTGGGCCATGTGGCGCCTGCCACCGTCTATGACGACGCGACCTTTGCCCGCATGAGTGCCGTCAACCTCCGGGCGCCCATGGCGCTCAGTCGGGCGGTGATACCCGGCATGCTGGCGAAGGGCGGCGGCCACATCGGCTTCGTGACGTCGATCGCGGCGTTGCTTGGCGTTCCGAACGAGTCCGGTTACGCAGCGACGAAGGCCGGTCTGCATGCGTACGCGCGAAGCCTCCGAGAGGAGCTCGCGACCACTGGCGTCGGGGTCAGCATCGTCGCGCCCGGGATCGTCGACACGGAGTTCTTCGAACGGCGAGGAGCGCCGTACGCGCGCCGGTTTCCGCGACCGCTCCCGCCAGAGCGCGTCGCGGGGGCGTTGATTCGTGCGATCGAGCGGGATCGCGCCGAGCTCATCCTGCCGCGGTGGCTACGCGTCGCGGTCGGGCTGCAGGCGCTGGCGCCTACGCTCTACGCCCGCCTGGCGGCTCGACAGCTCACGTGAAGGACGGCGTCCTCGCCGCTCAGGTCCGTGGCCGTCGAGCTGGGGCGGACTGACATCGCCTGGTGGAGCCGGGGGACCGTGGCTCCCACGATGTCGGCCGGTTGACGCCGTAGGCATGCCACGAGGCTTCCGTGGCCGGGCGTGCGCGTTCGTCGTGCGTTTGCCGTGGCGTACCCGCGCATCCGCGGCGCACAACGAGTGCGGCTCGAGCCGAAGCCGGGTCCTCGTGACCGCCCGGCAGATCGCGATGTACCTCTGCCGGGAGCTCACGGACCTTTCACGGCGTACCCGCATGTACTTTCCGCGGCAACGAGTAGCCCACCGCAGGATGTAGGCCACTCTCAGAGGCAACTGGCCCACCTAACGTGGTCATTTTGTGAGGGGTCAGCCGGTGAGGGCCCGCAGGGACTGGCGCAGAGAACTCATCGTGGCGAGGACCGCCGTCGGCTCGTAACCGCAGTGGGCCATGCAGTTGGCACAACGCGGATCCCGACCGCGACCGTAGCGTGACCAGTCGGTCTCCTCGACCAGCTCCTTGTAGGTCTTGGCGTATCCGTCGCTCATGAGGTAGCAGGGACGCTGCCAGCCGAATATCGAGTAGGACGGGATGCCCCACGCGGTGCAGGGGAAGTCGACCTTTCCTTCCAGGAAGTCGAGGAAGAGCGGTGAATGGTTGAGCCGCCACCGCTTGCGGTTGCCGTTGGCGAACGCCTTGCGGAACAGCTCGCGGGTCTGCGTCACGCCGAGGAAGTGGTCCTGGTCGGGTGCCTTCTCGTAGGCGTACGCAGGAGAGATCATCATCTGGTCGACGCGCAGCTCATCGTTGAGGAAGTTCAGCACGTCGATGACGCTCTGCGGGCTGTCGTGGGAGAAGAACGTCGTGTTCGTCGTGACGCGGAATCCCTTCTCCTGCAGGAAACGCACCGCAGCGACCGCCTCGTCGAAGACACCTTCCTGGCACACCGACTCGTCGTGGCGTTCGCGCAGACCGTCGATGTGCACGGCGAAGGCGAGGAACCGCGAGGGCTTGAAGGAGAACCGGTCCCACCATTTGCGGAGCAGCACCGCGTTGGTGCACAAGAAGACGTACTTCTTGCGCTTCACGAGCTCATCGACCATCCGGTCGATCTCCGGATGCATCAAGGGCTCGCCGCCGGCGATCGACACCATCGGGGCGCCGCACTCCTCGATGGCGGCCACCGCCTGCTCGACCGGCATCCGCTGGCGCAGCACGGACGCTGGATGCTGGATCTTCCCGCACCCAGCGCAGGAAAGGTTGCAGGCGAACAACGGCTCGAGCTCCACGAGCAGCGGAAACTTCTCCCGCCGCTTGAGGCGCTGGGCCAAGAGGTACCGCGCGATACGCAGGCTTTGTCGCAAGGGCATACTCATTGGGCGCGAGCCTTTCTCGCAGCACGCTCTCGCATCGACGAGGTCGAGCGGACCTCCTTGGGGAGCGTGAAACTGATGTCTTCTCGGGTGACCTCGCGCTCTTCCACGGTGATCGGACCGAGTCCGCCGAGTGCGCCGACCACGTCGTCGACGAGCTCGGTGGGGGCCGAAGCGCCGGCAGTCACCGCAACCGTGTCGATTCCTGCGAGCCAGTCGAGGTCGATGTCGGAGGCGTCGTCGATGAGGTACGCCGGAGTGCCGAGCCGCTCGGCCAGCTCCACCAGCCGGTTGGAGTTCGACGAGTTCGCCGAGCCGACGACGAGCACCAGGTCGGCCTCGTCCACCACCGAGCGAAGCGCGCGTTGCCGGTTGGTCGTGGCGTAGCAGATGTCGTCGGAACCGGGCGCGGCCAGGCGCGGGAAGCGTTCCTGCAACACCGACACGATCTCTGCCACCTCGTCGACGGCCAGTGTGGTCTGCACGAGGTAGGAGACCCGGTCCGGATCTGGCACCTGCACCCGGCGCGCGTCCTCGATGTTCTCCACGAGCATCGTTGCTTCCGGCCGTTCCCCCAGCGTGCCTTCGGTCTCCTCGTGACCGGCGTGCCCGATGAAGAGCACCGTGTCGCCGCGGTCGGCGAAGCGGCGCGCCTCGCTGTGCACCTTCGCCACGAGGGGGCACGTGGCGTCCACGACGGCCAGACCGCGTTCCTCGGCATGCCGTCGCACGTCTGGCGCGACACCGTGTGCGGAGAACACCACGGTCGCGCCGTCGGGCACCTCGTCGAGCTCGTCGACGAACACGGCACCGCGTTCCTCGAGCTCACGGACGACATGCGCGTTGTGCACGATCTGCTTGCGAACGAAGACCGGCGCTCCGCGCTGATCCAGCACGCGTTCTACGATGTCGATCGCGCGCTCGACGCCTGCGCAGAACGACCGGGGCGCCGGCAACAGTACCTTGCGCGAGGGGTGCAGGGCGGCACCCCAGCTGTCCAGTGCTGGTCCGAGCTCGGTGAGCCTGCTGATGGCCGTGAGCACGTGGCTCAGCGTGGCCGTACGCAACAGGCGACCGGTCGCCGGATCCGCGATCACGCGTACGCATGCCACGGCTGGTGCCGCAGGCTCGGGCGGAGCACCGTTCGGAGAGTCCTTGGCCAGGAGCCAGGCCGACTCCATGTCGACGGCGAGTGCCCCCGTCTGTGCCAGCTGGGTACGCGTGCGGCCGGTCACGATCCGGTCCGCGCTGATGATGGCTCCCGTGTGGACGGTGTGGTTGGTCTGGTTGTCAGCGAAGGACCGCCGCAGCGTCGACGCCAGCAGGGTTGCGCTGGGACACGGTACGGATGTGCCGTCCGTCCGTCTCACCTCGGTCGCGACGACCACATCGCCGGGTCGCAGATCGGGCCGTAGACCGCCGGCAATGCCTGCCACGACGACTCCGCTCACGGGAAGGCCCGCTTGCTGGCGCAGCGTGCCCGAGTCACGGGCGCGCTCGGCCTGAGCCGGCCCCACACCCGTGCGCACGAGAACGCCTGTCCGCAGGCCTCGGCGCAGCCGATTGGCCTCGGCATGGGTCGGCGCACACACCACGTAGCGCCCTGCCTCCGGCATCATCGTCCCTTACCTCGACCGTGCTCCCTGTCGTCCAACGTGATGATCATGCTTGCCGGCCGTCCAAGCTCCGTACCGAGTGTCTCGCTTTGCCCTCGCCGGTGCTACGACCAAGCAACCGGCCGAGCGCGGTGATCGGGAACACCAAGCGATAGAGGTGGTAGTTGATGTAGAAGTCACCGGGGAATCCGGTACCGGTGAACTGCGGCTCGTCCCACGTACCGTCCTCACGCTGCGAGTCCACGAGCCAGCACATCCCGCGCATCGCGGCCTCCGACGTTCCCTCGCCCGCCGCGTGGAGGGCCAGCAGAGCCCAGGCCGTCTGGGACGCGGTCGACGTGCCGACACCTCGGTAGGCCGGATCGACGTACGACCGCATGTCCTCGCCCCAGCCGCCGTCGGCGTTCTGGTGCTCCTCGAGCCATTGAACCGCGCGCACGATGGCCCGATGCTGGGGCGACACGCCAGCCGCCACCAGCGCCGGCACGACGGCACCGGTTCCATAGATGTAGTTGGCACCCCAGCGACCGAACCACGACCCGTCGGGCTCCTGTTCCTTCAGCAGCCACTGGACCGCGCGCCGCACGGCCGGATCGTCGGCCAGGCCTTCGTGGGCGAACATCTCGACGATGTGCGCGGTCACGTCAGCGCTCGGCGGGTCGATGACCGCGCCGAAATCGCAGAACGGAAGCTCGTAGGCGAGCTCACGCGTGTTGTCCGCGTCGAAGGCACCCCATGCGCCGTTCTTCGACTGCATGGCGCGCAACCACGCGATGGCCCGACGCACCGCGGCGTCGACCTCCGGGCTCGGGGCGGCCTTGCGTAGCCCCAGCACCACCTCCGCCGTGTCGTCGGTGTCGGGGTAGAGGTCGTTGTCGAACTCGAACGCCCATCCGCCAGCCGGTGCGTTCGGTCGACGGACGGCATAGTCACCGCGTACCCGGACCTCCTCGCCCAAGAGCCAGTCACGGGCCTTGACCATCGCCGGCTCGTCACCTGACAGGCCGGCGTCGCCCAGTGCCACCAGCGAGAGCGCCGTGTCCCACACCGGTGACTGGCAGGCCTCGATCCGGCGCACCGGACCGTCAGGTCCGTCCTCGCGGATCGTGAACCGTTCCCAGCCGGCGAGACCGGAGGCGAGCACCGGGTGGTCCACCGGGTAGCCGAGGGCGTGCAAGGCCATGAGCGAGTACACCCAGGGTGGCTGGATCCCTCCCCAGCAACCGTCCTTTTCCTGTCGCGCGATGATCCACTCGGCGGCCCGCCGCAGCGCCTCGCGGCGCAGCGGACCGATCGGTCGGCGTTCGTACTTGTGCAGGATCCGGTCCATCCAGCCGAACGCGTTCTTCCAGCTCGTGAAGGGGTTGCCGGGGCCCGGTTGACGAGCACCGGTGCGCAGCTCTGCAGTCGACACACCGAGCTCGCGCTGGGGTCGCAGCGCTCCGAGGATGGTGAGGGGGACGATTGTCTGCCGCGCCCAGCACGCCCAGTCGTAGACGTTGAACGGCATCCAGTTCGGCAGGAAGATGAGCTCCGGCGGCAGTGCGGGGACGTCGTCCCAGCTCCATTCCCCGAAGAGGGCGAGCCAGATGCGGGTGAAGACGCGAGACCGCTCCAAGCCGCCACTGAGCCGGATGAACTCCCGCGCCAACGCCATGTGAGGCGCGTCGGGGTCGTCTCCAGCAAGCTTCAGTGCGACGTAGGCCTCGACGGTGGTCGAGAGGTCGCCCGGGCCGCCGTAGAAGTTCGCCCAGGACCCGTCGGCGCGCTGCTGGCTTCGGATCCAGCGGGCCGACTCCTCGGTCTGCTCTTTCGTACGGACGCCGAGGAACTGTCGCATCAACAGGTCTTCGGCGTCCATGGTGACGTTGGTCTCCAGCTCGCCCTTCCACCACCCTGCCGCGTCTTGCAGGCTCAGCAGGTGCTCGACGGCGCGGTCGAGCGCGACGTTCGCACGCTGGGTGACCGTGCTTCTCGTCATCAGTGGTCACGCCCCCTCAGCTGATGGGCAACGGCGACAAGCTCGCTGTGCACTTCCGGATGCAGCTTTAGAGTCCGCAACACCTCCAGACTGTCGGCGAGATGTCGGTCGGCCTCCGCCTCCGTCCAGGTCCGGCCACCGGCCTCCTCGACGAGACGGGCGGCCAAGGCGAGCTCGTCCTCGTCCAGCGGACCCGGCTTGGCGTAGAGCTCGCGCAGCTTCTTGCCTGCCTCGTGCGTCGAGTTGAGCGCCACCACGACCGGCAGGGACTTCTTGCGGGCCCGCAGATCTGACAGGACGGGCTTGCCGGTGCGTGCCGGGTCGCCCCAGATCCCGAGCAGGTCGTCGGTGAGCTGGAACGCCATACCCAGGTGGTCACCGTACTCCGACAGGCCGCTGCAGACCGACGCGGGCGCGCCGGCGAGCAGCGCGCCGATCGAGGCGGAGCACGCGAGCAGGGCGCCGGTCTTGTTCGAGGCCATCGTGAGGCATTCGGTGAGCGTCACGTCGTCGCGCTTCTCGAAGGAGACGTCGGCTGCTTGGCCTGCGATGAGTCGGCGCACGGTCGTGCTGATCTTGCGGACCGCAGCTGCGACGTGCGGTGAGGGCGCCTCGGCGAGCACTTCGTACGCAAGGGCGAGGAGCGCGTCGCCGGACAGGATCGCATCGGGCAGCCCGAACCGCGCCCAGACCGTCGGCCGATGTCGGCGTTCGGTGTCGCGGTCGATGACGTCGTCGTGCAGCAACGAGAAGTTGTGCACGAGCTCGCAGGCGACCGCGGCAGGAATGCCCGCGGCCGGTGGCGCGCCGGCGGCTGCGGCCGAGAGCAGGGCGAGTGTGGCGCGGATGGCCTTGCCTCGATGACCTCGTGAGTTGTTCGGGCGCCCGGAGGCATCCCAGAAGCCGAGGTGGTATCCGCAGGCGAAACGGGTGGGCCCGTCCAGCCGGTCGATCGCGTCGCGAAGCGCCGGATCGACGAGGCGCAACGTGTCGATTCGAAGGGGAGACGTGGCGGCGGTCATCGGCCCACCGCCTTCCGGCCTGCTGTCGTCATGACCGACCTCGCGAGCGGTTGATGGCCGGCGACCGAGCAGTTGCCGCTTGGTGGGTGCGTGATCGCGGCGGCGGCGGCGAGCCCACTGCGGACCGCGCCCTCCATGGTGTCGGGCCAGCCGGTGTTGGTCCACGCGCCGGCGAGCACCAGCCCCGGCAGCGCCGTGCGTGCTGATGGACGCAGGCGTGCGGTACCAGGTGCCTGGCGAAACGTGGCGTGGGGTTCTCGGGTGACGAATGCATCGAGCACGCGCGCAGCGTGCGCGTCTGGGAAGATCTGGGACACGGCCGTCATGATTGTCGTCCGCAACTCTTCGGCAGGAGTCGCGACCTCGTCATGGGCTGCCGAAACCGAGACAACAAGATACTGCCCGGCACCCCCGTCGTGCCGTCCGGCCGAAGCGCTGCGGTTGAAGATCCACTGCGCGGGGGAGTCCACGCACGCGACGAACGGCAGCTCGTTCGGCATCACGGTGCGGTCGTAGCGCAGGTGGACGTTGACAATGGGCGACGAGCCCAGTCCTTTCCAGGCGTCGCGATCTGGCGCTGCAGTGGCGGGGACGAGTGAGGCCGCAGCGCGGTGTGGAACCGCCACCACCACGGCGTCGGCTCGCAGCTCGCCGTCGCTCAGGCGGACGACGAAGCCGGGGTTGCGATCCGACGCCGCATCGTCTGGTTCCTGCGTAACAGCTGTCACCTTGCTCTTGACGCGCACGTCGACGCCCAACTGGCGCAGGTGGCGCATGGCCGGCTCGGCGTGCAGCTCCCGGAGCGACACCGCCGGGACTCCGATGTCCGCCGCGGTGGGGTCGGTGAGGAGTGCGGTCTGGAACACCCGCGCGGCAAGGGCGAGCGACGCCTCGTCCGGATGCAGGTTCAAGGCGGCGACCGTGATGAGGGCCCAGAGGCGTTCGATGGCTGCCGTGCTCTGACCGTGACGGCGGAGCCAGTCACCGAAGCTCGTCTCGTCGACCGTCGGGTCGTCCAAGCGGACGCTGCGAAGCGCGACCGCGGCGGGGGCGAGCCGGAGCCGGTCGACAGGCCGCAACGGGTGGTAGCGGGCGAGCGAACCGGCGAGGTGCAGGGGTGCCGGGCCCGGCCCACGCCGCAGCCACGTCACCTCGTGACCTGATCCCGCCCGCGGGACCAGCACGGGAATGGCGAAGCGGGCCTGCAACGGGGCGAGGTCGGTGACGCCCAACCGTTCGAGCAGGCCGCGGTAGGCGCTGTAACACCGCAGGAAGACGTGCTGGCCGGTGTCGACCGTGAGCTCGCCACGGATGAAGGAGTACGTCGCGCCGCCGAGCTGCGGCCGCGCCTCCAGCAAGCGGACCCGCGCACCACGGTCGGCGAGGGCGCATGCGGCCGAGATTCCCGCCAGGCCGCCGCCGACCACCACGACATCGATCCCCGCCAGATCCTTCATGCCTTGCCCCAGACGATCGCACGCATCGCGACAGCCACCTTCTGCCGGCCGGACAGCGAGATCCGGGTCCGCCGACACCGGTGTGGGTCGACCCAGATCTGCTCGAGCAGGCGGCGGTAGATCCCCGCCATCGCCGCCGTGCACGCCCGACTGCGCCGGTCGAGCAGCGGCAGCAGGCGAAGTCCGGCGTCGTACCACTGGTGTGCCCGATCGGCCTCGAAGCGCACCAGCGCAGCGAACCCCGGATCGAACGCCAGGTCACCGTCGCCGTTCAAGTCCAGCGAGCAGTCGAACCGCTTCAGGTCCTCACGTGGCAGGTAGATCCGGCCGCGTCGGCGATCCTCGCGTAAGTCGCGCAGGATGTTGGTGAGCTGCAACGCGATGCCGAGTGTGTCGGCGAGCTGCTCGGGCTCGCCGCTGGGGTCGGCGGGCATCCCGTCCTCTGCCGGACCGTTCGGACCGCTGCCGGTGTCGATCCCGCCGACGACTCCCGAACCACCGCTCGTGCTCCTCCGGGTCCCGGCCCCCGGGCCCACGAACACTCCCAGCGACAGCCGGCCGATCGAGCCGGCGACGCAGCGGGCGTACTCCACGAGCTCGGCGAACGTGTCGTACGTCCGACCGCGTACGTCCATCTCGCAGCCGTCGATGAGCTCCTCGAACGCTGCCAGCGGGATGGGGAACGTCCGCGCTGCATGGGCCAGAGCCACGAGCACCGGATCGGTGTGGTCGGTGTCCTTCTCGATGGCGCGGATCTGCTCCCGCACGGCGGCGAGTCGGCGTAGCTTCTCGTCCTCGTCGAGCTCACCGTCACCGATGTCGTCGATGCGGCGCGCCATCGCGTAGATGGCGGAGAGCGCGCGGCGCTTCGGGGTGGGCAGCAGCCTGATGCCGTACGAGAAGTTCCGTGCCTCACGTCGCGTGATCGCCTCGCACTCCTTGTAGGCTCGGTCGACCACGCTCGGGCTGATGCCACGGTGGCTACCCCACGTGGTGGCTTTCGCAGTCATCCTGGTCTCGTCGCTCATGCCCATCCCTTGAGTGCACCGCTCAACCATGCGGCCGCGATCTGGGGGGACGTCGGTTTGGGTACGCGTCGCAGCGGGTCGTACTCGCTCCGCCGCAGTGCTCGGCAGGCTGCCCGCCCGCCGGCGAGATAGCCCGAGACCGCGATCCGCGCCCAGCCTGAGAGTCCGGAGAGCAAGGGTGTGCCAGCGTGCAGGAACGCTTCGGCCCGCTCGGTCTCGAATGCGATCAGCGCGCGGAGCGCGGGGCTCGCCTCCTGTCTGGCAAGGTCGGACTCGGCGACGCCGAAGCTCGCCATGTCTTCCTGCGGCAGGTACACGCGGCCGCGGCGGTAGTCTTCGCCGATGTCCTGCCAGTGCTCGATGAGCTGCAGCGCTGTGCAGATCCGGTCGGAGAGCTCGATGCGCTCCGGCGTGGCGCGGCCGAAGACGCACAGGACGAGCTCGCCGACCGGGTTGGCGGACAGCCGGCAGTAGTCGAGCAGGTCGTCGAACGTCTGGTAGCGCACGACGTGCTGGTCACGCCGGTTGGCCTCGATGAGCCGGAGGAACGCGTGGGCCGGCATGCGACGGCGAGCGATCGGGGACGCCAGCGCCGCGACGATCGGGTCGGCCGGCGTCCGCGACCCGTCGTAGAGCCCGCGGACGTCAGCGGCCAGCGCGTCGAGCGTACGCAGCTTCTCGGGCACCGACCTCGTGGTGTCGTCGCCGATGTCGTCGACGTGGCGGGCGAACCGGTAGATGGCTTGGAGGTCGCGTCGGGTTCGCTCCGGCAACAACCGGAGGGCGACCGGGAAGTTCTCCCCGCGAGCCTTGTTCAGTGGATCGTCGACCATGGGTGCGCGCCCGACGTCACCGCCCGCATGGGCGCCAGGGAGGGCGCGGCGCAGGGCAGAACCATCCCAGCCTCCGGCGAGCGGTCGCCGGTAGCCGCCACCACCGCGGTCTGCGGGTCGCGGCGAAGATGCGCCCATGGCTGGCCTCCCCGCGCTGCTCGGTAGTCCTGCGGCCGTCGAGAACCACCCGAGCACTCGCGTCCCAAGATCCATCCCCGACGCTTCAAAAAGGATCGGGTTCCGAGCTATCCCTCAGCCTAGGCGGAGATCGGCCGTGATGGTGGCAATGTCACCAAGATTCGCCCGAAGGTAACGTTCTGCGATCTCGTGAATTCCCTCCTCACTGATGCCGAGCGCGGAGGAAACGTCCTGGAGCTCCTGCAGGTGCGTGGGTGCCATGTCGTCCAGGCAGCGGCGACCGCGTTCGGTGAGCTCCAGGCGGACGATCCGGTGGTCTCGCGGGTCGAGTTGCCGGCGTACGAACCCCATCGCCTCGACACGGGAGACGAGCTCGACCGCGCTGTGGTGGCGCACCAGCAGATAGTCCGCCACCTCACGGATGCTGGGCGGAGTGGGTCCGGGATAGGCCCGCAGGATCAGCAGCAGCTGGTGTTGTTGCGGCGTGAGCCCGACCTGCGCGGCGCTTTGGGCACTACGCAAGAGGAAGCGCCGTAGCGCATAGCGGAAAAGAAAGAGGCTGCGAAACTGCTCGTCGGTGAGTTTCATGCCAAAGCCTCACCTTCATATGGCTTCGATTCGCAGAATAGGCGAAAGTGTCGCTGCCAGCTCAGCGGATGCGCAGGTCCGCAAGGCTGCGACGGAGGTCGGTCAGCGCGGGAAGGCGCAAGGCCAGGATCACCGCGGCGTACGACAAAAGGCACGCAGCGCCGAGCGCTGCGAGGGCTAGCAATGCGTGCAACGCTCCGTCGACCGGAATCATCCGCGACACCACCCAGCCGGCGACGGCGGAGACGGTGGACGCCGCGGCGACGCAGGCCGCCGTTCGCAGCAGCGGGCGGAGTGCGACCGCGCGATGTCGGTGCGCGGTCAGCGTGCTCAGCATCGTGGCCGCGAGCATCACCGAGAGTGACGTCGACACCGCGAGGCCGGCCACGCCGAACCGCACGCCCAACGTGAGGTCACCGACCACGTTGACCAGCATGGCGGTGAACGCCGAGAGCACGGGGTTACGACTGTCGCCTACGGCGAGGCTCGTACGCGCGACGACCTCGCGTACCGCGAGCCCCGCCAGCGAGACGGAGTAGAAGGAGACAGCGGTAGCGGTGAGCGCGATGGCCCGGTCGTCGAAGCTGCCGCGTGCGAAGAGCAGGATGACGATCGGTCGGGCGCCGACGATCAAGACGACGACGAGTGGAGCCATGAGCAGCATGACGACGCCGAGCACCCGTTGGGTGGCGTGTCGCAGCTCGGCACGCCGCGCGGGGTCGCCCAGTGTGCTGAACGCGGGGAACAGCGTGGTGGTGAACGCCGTGACCAGCACCACCTCAGACAGCGTCACGATCCGCCAGCCGTAGCTCAGCGACGCGATCACCCCCGCGCCCTGTGCCGAGCCGACCGCGCGGTCGACCATGGTGTTGACGTTGAGGATGGCGCTGCCGACCAGTAGCGGTGGGGCGAGCCGCAGCATCTCGCGGAAGCCGGGGTCGCGGAGCCGGAACGAGGGCCAGAGCCGGAGCCGGATCGCGCCGACCGCCGGAAGCTGGACCAGGAGTCGGGCCAACGAACCGAGCACGAAACCCAACGCCAGGGCGGTCGCGCCGAACTGGCCACCCAGCCCGGCAGCACACGCGATCATGATGAGGTTGAACGGGACACCCTGAAAGCCCGACCAGAAGAAGCGTCCGTGAGCCTGGGCGGCGGCGGCCAGCAGGTTCGTACCCGCGATGCAGAACGTCGCCGCCAACACGATCCTGGTGGCGCGAACCGCCTCGTCAGCGGTCGCCGGGTCGAAGCCCGGGGCAAGGGCACCGACGATGGGCCGGGCGGCCACGAACATCACGGCCGAGCCGGCGAGCAGCACCGTGATGGTCACGGTCAGCGCAACCCGCACGGTGCGATGCGCGGCTGTCGGGTTCCCGGCGGCAGCGGCTCGGGTGACCGGAGGGATCAGGGCGCGCGACATGGCCCCGGTGATGAGGCCGAGCACCAGGTTGGCCAGGCCCTGGGCGACCAGGAAGGCGTCCACGGCAGACGTGGCGCCGAAGACTGCCGCCATCACGGCGTCCCGAGCAAACCCCAGCACCTGACTCACCGCGGTGAGCGCAGCCAGCAGCGCCGAGGATCGCACCACGGCCCGTCGGGTTGGCTTCACGGTCGCCTGTCCTGGTCCGCCGCCTGCAGGTGTGTCGTCGTCCGACCCCGCGTCACCGTGGTGTGCCGGTCGTCGCCTGCTGGCTTGCCGACGGCGCGCCGGAGGCCCGCTCGTCCTTGCCGACCGCGGCGAGTGTGAGCGTGAACTTCGCACCCGGGCCGGACGATCCGGGAGGACGTTGGGACTCGACGGGCGCCGGCTCGACGTCGACTCTGCCGCCGTGAGCTCGCGCGATCGCCCGGACGATGGCAAGGCCGAGCCCCTGCCCCCGCCGGCCAGCGCGACGATCCTGAAGACCCGCCGCCGTGCCGCGTTCGTACCGACGGAAGATCCGCTGCGCATCCTCGGGTGGCACCCCTGGGCCGGTGTCGCGTACCCACATGTGGACCTCGTTGGATCGCTCGTCGTAGCCCGACCCGAACGCCACCACGTCGCCGTCTCTCGTATGGCGTACCGCGTTGTGGGCTAGCTGCAACAGCGCCTGGGTCAGTCGCTCCGGATCGGCGACGACGTACGCATGGGCCTGGGCGTCGATCCGCCAGTCACGCCGGCCCATGGCACGCGCCGTGGCGCTCACCCGGTCGACGAGCTCGGCGACGTCGACGATGCTCAGCCGGAGGAAGCCCGGCTTGTTCGCGGTCGTCAGCGTGACGAGATCGTCGACCAGCCGCTCGGCCCGGTCGACCTCGCCGAGCACGAGCCCACGGGTCCGCGCCACGTCGTCGGAGTCGTCGGGGTCGAGCAGCTCGAGGTGCCCGCGGATGACCGTGAGCGGGGTACGAAGCTCGTGACCGGCGTCAGCGAGCACCTCGTCGGCCATCGTCTCCGTGCGGTGGTGGAAGGCCGACGCGAGGATCCGACCGGTGCCGAACCAGCCGAGCATGACGATGCCGAGCAGGCCGACGAGCGTGAGTGCGATGGTGAACACTCCGTCCGGCAGGGTGGGTGTGCTGAGGCCGAGCCCGAGCGCCAGGATGGCCGCGCCAAGGACGACGCTGGTGGCGCACAGGTGCTCCACACGCGTGGGCTTCACGCGACCGGCGTACGCCAGACGATGCTGGCCGTCGCTGCGTGGCCGCGCCATGCGGCCAGGCAGCTTCATCGCGCCGCCCACGGTCATCCGTAGGCTCGCGAGCCCGCCGCCCTTGTGGACACCGACCGTCACTGGCACCCCCGTCGGCCGTTGGTTCCCGCTAGAGACACACATGCCTACTCGCGCACCGTGCGGATGCGCTGGAGAGGCTGCGCGTAAGGCGTCGAAATTCCCGGTTGCCATTATCTCCACGGTGAGTGGCGGGGTTGGGCGAAACGCCTGATTGCGTTCCGGTGTTTTGTGCCGACGGACGGGGAACGAGACTCGGCAAGAGTGACCGGTATCGCCGCGGAGAGAGAGGTACGAGGATGAGCAACATCCTCATCGCAGAAGACGAGGTCGGTGTCTCCGGCTTCATCGAGAAAGGCCTTCGCGCACACGGCTACTCGAGCACCACGGTGCCGGACGGGGAGTCCGCGATCCGCCAGGCCTCGACCGGTGACTACGACCTCATGGTCCTCGACCTCGGACTTCCCGACGTCGACGGTTTCGACGTCCTGCGGCGACTTCGCCAGTCCCGGAACTCCATTCCGATCGTCGTCCTCACCGCACGCGATTCCGTAGAGGACACGGTGGCGGGATTGGATGGCGGCGCTGACGACTACATGAGAAAACCCTTTCGGTTCGAGGAGTTGCTGGCCCGGATCCGGCTTCGGCTCCGGTCCGTGCGAGCCCAGGTCACCACGATCGTGCGGCATGGCGACATTGCGCTGGATCTTCGTACTCGTAAGGCGTACGTCGCCGGGCGTCAGGTGGAGCTCACCACCAGGGAGTTCCTGCTCGCCGAGCTGTTGCTCCGCCATCCGGACGAGGTGCTCAGCCGGGAACAGCTGCTTTCGCACGTGTGGGGCTACGACTTCGACCCCGGCTCGAACGTCGTCGATGTCTACGTCCGTTATCTACGCCGCAAGATCGGCCCGGAACGGATCGAGACGGTCCGCGGCATCGGCTACCGCCTCGTCTCCCGCCCCCGAAAGTGACCCCCTGTAAATGACCACGTTCAGTCGACCATTGACCTCTTTGCGGGTCCTAGACGCCTCGGAAAGGTACGCAACGCCGCGGGAGGTTCGGCGAAGGTAGGCAACGACGCGGGAGGTTTCGCGGTACGTTCCATCGGGAATGGCTCAAGCCAGGCATACCCCCTTTAGTGCCTTTGGTAGGCCAGTGGCGCGTATCGATGCATACGCATGATCGTGTGTAGCAGGTTCACCTGCTCCGGGCGGCGTCATGGCTCGACGAGCCGGGGATCTAGCCCCCGACTGATACGCCATCGGCGTACGGCCCCTGTCTTTCGACGCGTGTAACCAGGGGCACGGCGCGTACGACACATGGTCATTTCGGGGGTTGCACTTTCCATGACACATCGCAGACTCAAGCTGCTCGAGCCCCATGGGTTCGTCATCCTCAAGTCGTTTGAGCAGACAATTCCGGCCGCGGAGTGGGAGTCACTGAGCTACCTCGACTGGAAATCTGGCGGGGACACCAATTTCGCCGTCCTCGCCTCTGGCGACGGCTCGGACGACCCACGAGGATTTTGGGAGCACGGCAAGCCCGACAAAGACGGCCTGTGGACCGACAATGCTCAGAAGGCGCCGACCCTGCGGCGCTGGGTGGAGCAGGTGGGCGCCCGGTTCGGCCGGGTGAGGATCATCAAGCTCAATCCGTCGAACAGCCTCGAGGAAGTGCAGAACCGCTTCCTGCATCAGGACGACAACAACCGACTCAACCCCGACGGCGAGGGCTGGGTGGTCAGAGCGTGGCTCAACCTCACCGACGACCCGGACAGTTTCATGGTGCTGCGGGAGCGCAAGGACGATCCGTCGACCGAGCGCCGCATCCCGTTGCCGCGCAACGCTCAGTTCGTGGTGGACACCGAGCGGCTCTGGCACGCGGTGTACCACCCGGGTCCCGAGCCGCGCTACGCGCTGATCACGAGCTTCGAGTCCGGGCCGGCCCTCGAGCGGTGGATCCGGTCGCAGATGCCGTGACGCACCTGAGGCCCACCTGAGGCGACACCCAGACAGCTCCATTCCGCTCTACGGAACATCCCTGCTGAGGGCCTGGGCTCTGCAGGGGAAGTTCGAGATCGTGCTCCGATCTTCTGCCACTCGTCCGGAGCCGAGTGGCAGAGGATCGGACATGATCGTCTTCAGGGTCGTCCCTGCCTGGGCGTCGTGTCGTCGACCTGTTGCCGCGGACAGTCGTGTCGTCGACCTGTTGCCGCCGGCATCGGTGCTGGTCAGGTGTACGAATGCCGTACGTCCTCGTCGCTGCGTACGACAGCTCGAATGATCATGTCTGCCGGGCGAGGCCGCAGGCATGCGCGGATCATGGGCGGCATGCAGGGAATGGACGTAAGGCCGTACCGGAGCCACGGCACGACCGGTCGCCCATCGCATGTCGGCGAGCCGGTTGCTCACCCGCGCCACCTTCGTACGCGGCCACTGATCGGGACGGAGACGATCGAGTGGCGCGTCGCTCATAACGCTTTGGTCAAGCCGTTCGACCGCGGGCTTGTCCCGTCCCGAGGTACACATAGGACGTGCCGGTGGAGGTGCCCGCCGGGTGGATCGGCCGACGCAACCCGTTCCATGGCCTGAAATGGGCAGTTCCACCTGTTGACTTCCATCCGACTTGCCACTGTAGTTTGGCCTGACTCCCTAGGCGCTCGGCCGATGGAGTTGCTGGCGTTCAGCAGCAACCGGAGTGGCTTCCCGTTGTGTTCCGTGCATGGCACCGCTGTGCCGTGACGCAGCGACGATGATCGGTTACTCATCGCGGAGTGGAGGGCGGCGTGATGGGGTCGAAAGGTAGGAAGTACGAAAACGTTGGGGACGTACTGCGTTACCAGTTGTCCCAACAACGAATCAGCCGACGCGGAGCCTTGGGGGCCGGGCTCGGCGCGGGCGCAGCATTGCTCTTCGGCGGGCTGGCCAGTGGGTGCTCAGGAGACGGTGGCTCGTACTCCAGTCAGGGACGCAAGCCTCCCAAGGGTGCTGACCAGCCGGTCATCGGCAAGGCCAACATCCCGACGCCACGGGAGAAGACGGTCATCATCGGTCAGGTGGACTTCCAGGTCTTCGACAGCTTCAACCCGATGATCCCGAACGGCGTCCAGGCCGGGAGCGGCTTCGACACGGTCGCGCGGGAGTACATGTTCTACCTGAACCTGCCGACCGGTGAGCTCATCCCGTGGCTTGCCACGGACTACGAATACAACGAGGATTTCACAACGCTCACCTTCACGTTCGACCCGAACGCGAAGTGGAACGACGGCCAGCCGTTGACCTCGCGGGACTTCAAGTTCACGGTCGAGCTGAAGCGGGACAATCCCAACCTGCTCGGCGGCGGTGGAGACCTGGCCGACTACGTACGCAACGTCGCGACGCCCGACGAGCACACTGCGGTTCTCGAGCTGTCCAAGCCGAACCCCCGGCTGCACTACGGCTTCATCTGCACGATCGTCGCGGGCTTCGACATCCTTCCTGAGCACATCTGGTCGAAGGAAGACCCGACGAAGTTCAAGGACAACCCGCCGGTACGCACGGCGCCGTACGTCCTCGACCAGGCGATCCAGAGCCAGAAGATGTTCGTCTGGAAGAAGGATCCCAACTACTGGAACAAGGCGAAGTTCGATCCGGCGCCGGAGTACGTCATCTTCCAGTCCGTCGCCGAGTCACAGGACGCAGCGAGCCAGGCGTTCCGTCGTGCCGAGTTCGACGTGGGCTCGTTGGACGAGGAGCACGCGAAGATCCTCCGGTCGGAGGGCTACCCCAACCTCATCACCACGCCCTTCCACGACCCGTGCCCACGTGCGCTCTGGCTGAACTGCGACCCGGCACGCGGCATCATCAGCGAGCCGCGCATGCACTGGGTGATCTCGTATCTCCTCGACCGCGAGAAGATCGGCAAGACGGTGTGGCCGGTGGAGACCCCGCCTGCGCAGTACCCGTGGGCGGACTACGACGGCAACAAGAAGTGGGAGATCGCCGAGATCGCCGAGAAGTACCCGATGACGTACGACCCGAAGCGCGCCGAGCAGCTGCTCGACGAGATCGCGCCGAAGGGCCCTGACGGCAAGCGGATGTACAAGGGCAAGCCGGCGAGCGTCGAGGTCATCACGCCGGCGCCGGTGGACGGTGCCGAGTTCATCATCGGCCAGCTCGTCGTGGAGGAGCTCAAGAAGCTCGGGGTCGAGGCCTCGATCCGCAGCTACAGCGGCTCGGTGCACAGCGAGAAGTGGGAACGCGGCCAGTTCGACATCTCCTCGCAGTGGTGCTGTGACGTCTCCTGGGATCCCAACCAGCTGTACAGCCGGCACCAGAGCCGGTGGGCCAAGCCCGTGGGTGAGAACGCAGTCGGCCGGAACCAGGTCCGGCTGCGGAGCCAGAAGCTGGACCAGCTGTCGCAACAGCTCAACAACATGAACCCCGAGAGCGAGGAGGCGCAGCCACTGCTGCAGCAGGCGCTGGAGGAGTACTACCGGACCCTTCCGGTGATCCCGGTCATCCAGACGGCGTACCCGGCGTACTACAACACGACGTTCTGGACTGGCTGGCCCACGGAGGACGACCTGTACCAGGTGCCCAACAACTGGTGGGGTCAGTTCCTGTTCGTGATCGGACGGCTCAAGCCGACGGGACAGAAGGCGCCAAGGTGATCCGGTGGCGGCGGTAACCAAGAGTGCAGAGCAGGAGGTGGTCAAGCGAGACCCGATCCGGGCCTGGCTTGGCCGCCACCCGCTCGCGAACTATGCGATCCGCAGGTTCGGTCTGTATCTGGTCGAGCTCTGGGGCGCGATGACGGTCGCGTTCTTCTTCTTCCGGATGATCCCGGGGGACCCGATCCAGACCTTCATCCAGAGCCTGCAGCAGAACTACATCTACAACCAGGCGGCCAGTGCCGAGGTGATCGCTCACTACCGTGAGGTCTTCGGCCTGGATGGCAACATCTTCACCCAGTACCTGCACTACATGTACCAGGTCCTGATCGGACACGACCTGGGGCCGTCGCTCATCAACTACCCGACGCCGGTGCAGGTCGTCATCATCCGGGCGCTGCCGTGGACCGTCGGGTTGCTCGGCATCTCGGCCGTCCTGGCGTGGATCATCGGCCTGCTCGTGGGTGCACTGGCCGGGTGGCGGCGTGGCAAGATCGGCGCCGACTTGGTGACGAACCTGTCGATCGCGTTGTCACACGTCCCCTATTACTTCCTGGCGCTGATCCTGGTGTTTCTCTTTGCCTACCAGTTGAACTGGTTACCGGCGCGGTCGGCGTACGACGCGAGGCTGGATCCAGGATTCACGCTCAGGTTCCTCGCGAGCCTGCTCGAGTACGGCCTGTTGCCTGCGTTGTCCATCATCATCATCGGGGTGTTTGCCTGGTTGCTCTCGACCCGGATGCTGATGGTGCCGATCCTGGGTGAGGACTACCTCACGTACGCGCAGGCGAAAGGTCTGCGGCCACGCCGGATCCTCACGAAGTACGCCTTGCGCAACTGCTACTTGCCGCAGGTGACGGCGTTCGGCATCTCGCTGGGATTCATCTTCAACGGGAACGTGCTGGTCGAGCAGCTGTTCAACTACCCCGGTCTGGGAGCGACGTTGGTGAATGCCATCAACATCCTGGACTTCAACACCATCATGGGGGTGACGAACCTCGCGATCTTCGCGGTGCTGACGGCCAACCTGATCCTCGATCTCATCCTCCCGTTGCTGGATCCGCGAGTGAAGTACTGGCGTTGAGGACGGTGGACGAATGGCGGGACAGTTGAGCCCAGTCGTGAGGATCTGGCGCATCCTCGGGGGCCCGTTGATCGTCAGGATCGTGCGCGTCATCGGCAGCAACTGGAAGCTGGCCAGTGGGATGGCGCTGCTCCTGGCCCTCATCGCGTTGGCATTGCTGAGCCCGGTCATCTCGCGCCTCGTTGGCAAGGGGCAGGACCCGGTAGCGATTGCGGCGTACCAGAAGTGGCTCGTGCCGTCGCCCGAGCACTGGCTCGGAACCGACCAGTATGGCCGTGACCTTTTCGCCATGGTCGTGGGCGCGTTGGGAGTGTCGCTCGAGGTCGGCGCGATCGCCGGCGTGATCTCGACGGTGGTCGGCGTCATCATGGCCTTCGTCGCGGGATACAAAGGTGGGCTCATCGACAGCGCGTTGTCGACGTTCACCGACATGGTGCTCGTCGTGCCGAGCTTCCCTCTGCTGATCGCGTTGTCGGCCTACACCAAGAACGTCGGGATCGTCGAGGTCGGTCTGATGCTGGCCGCGTTCAGCTGGCCGTTCGCCGCGCGTACGATCCGCTCGCAGGTGTTGAGCCTGCGCGCGCGACCGTACGTCGAGCTCGCGAAGGTCAGCAAGCTGCGCGACATCGAGATCATCGTCTACGAGCTGCTTCCCAACATGCTTCCCTACATCGGCGTGGGGTTCGCATCGTCAGCTCTGGGCGCCATCTTCGCTCTGGTGGGCCTCGAGGTCATCGGCCTTGGTCCAGGCGAGACGATCGACCTGGGCAAGATCATCTACTCTTCGATCGGAACGGGTGCGATGACGCTCGGCGCCTGGCCGATGTTCGTCGCTCCGATCGTCCTTCTCACGCTGCTGTTCGCGGCGCTCAACCTCATCAACATCGGGCTCGAGGAGATCTACAACCCGCGGCTGAGAGGAGTCGCCGGTGCGTGAAACAGGGCGGACATCGAGCACAGGCTCCGGCGAGTCCTCGCCGCTGTTGGAGATCTCGAACCTCTGCGTGCGTTACCGCACCACGCACGATGACGTCGCAGCGGTGGACGGTGTGGACCTCACGGTTCGCCGAGGAGAGATCATCGGGATCGCGGGGGAGTCCGGTAGCGGGAAGACCACGCTCGCGGTCGCGTTGCTGCGGCTGCTGCGCCCGCCCGGTTACATCGCCGACGGCACCATCATGTTCCGCCCGAAGGACGGGCAGCCGGTCGACCTGCTGTCGCTCGACGAACGCCGGCTCCGGGCGTTGCGCTGGCGGAACATCTCCTACCTGCCGCAGGGTTCGATGAACTCGCTCAACCCGGTGATGCGAGTCGCCGATCAGTTCCGTGACGTGGTGCTGGAGCACGGCAACGGTCGTGGAAGGGAGCGGGCCAAGGACGTCGATGCGATGATTCCCCGCCTGCTGCGCCAGGTCGGGCTGGACGCTGGCGTCGCGCGCATGTATCCGCACGAGCTCTCGGGCGGAATGAAGCAGCGCGTGTTGATGGCCATGTCGATCGCGCTCGAGCCGGATCTCGTCGTGGCCGACGAGCCGACCACGGCGCTCGACGTGACCATTCAGCGCGTGATCCTGCAGAGCCTTGCCGACCTGCGCGACCAGTTCGGTGTGACGCTCATGGTCATCTCGCACGACATGGGCGTGCACGCGCAGCTCGTCGACCGTGTGGCGGTGATGTACGAAGGGAAGATCGTCGAGGTCGGTGATGTGCGCCAGGTCTTCAAACGGCCGCAGCATCCTTACACCAGAAGCCTGATCGAGTCGATCCCACGCATCGGCGAGGCGCCGTGGCGCGACGCGGAGCAGGGGAGTGAGGAACGGAGTCAGGTGAGATGAGCCAATCCCGTTCAGAGTCGCGAGTCATCGAGCTGCGCGATGTCGTGCAGAGGTTCCACGCGCGCGGCACTCCGTCAGGTTTCCTCACCGCGGTGCACGAGACGTCGATGACGCTCAGCACGGATCCCCCGCGCATCGTGAGCCTGGTGGGGCAGAGCGGGAGCGGCAAGAGCACCATCGCCCGCATCATCCTCGGTCTGCAGAAGCCGACCTCGGGCACGGTGACGTACAACGGCAAGGACATCTTCTCGCTCTCCAAGGAGGAGTACGACGACTACCGGCGCAACGTCCAGCCGGTCTTCCAGGATCCGTACGCCATCTTCAACCCCGTCTACCGGGTCGACCGCGTGCTTCGTACCGCCATCAAGAAGTTCGGTCTCGCGAAGAGCGACTCCGACGCGCACGACCTCATGGTCGAGTCGTTGCGTGCGGTCCGGTTGGAGCCCGACCAGGTGCTCGGCCGCTATCCGCATCAGCTTTCCGGCGGGCAGAGGCAGCGCATCATGCTGGCCCGGGTGCACATGCTGCGGCCGGCGTTCATCATCGCCGACGAGCCGGTGTCGATGCTGGATGCGCAGGTACGCAAGCACTTCCTGGACATCCTCCTGGACTTCCAGAAGGCGTACGGCATGACGACGCTCTTCATCACCCACGACCTGTCCACGGTCTACTACGTCGGTGGCGACGTGATGGTGATCACCAAGGGTCGGATCGTCGAGCAAGGCCCGGTCGCCGAGGTCATGCACAACCCGAAGCATCCGTACACCAAGCTGCTCCTGGCCTCCGTGCCGCAACCCGATCCGGACCAGCGCTGGACCGACCGGATCGACCTCGAGGCGGTCGAGCGGGAGGAGGCAGGGCCCGACGTGCCGGCCGGCGAGCAGAGTCCGACGCTGCCGGTCTGAGCTGGCTGACCGTCGCACACGACGAAGGGGCGCCGCTCGGCGGGTGCGACATGCGCGTGGGCCATGCGGAGTTCCGGCCAATCGGAGGTGCACTACGTGTCGGCACGTGTCACAGGTCCGGCTGGCGTAGTGCACATGGTCATTTGGGGGCGAAGAGGCGGCGGATGTGGGCGTTGACGAACATGCCGTCGGGGTCCAGTCGCTCGCGGACGCGGAGGAAGTCGTCGAAGCGGGGATAGCGGTCCCGAAGGGTCTCGGCTTCCAGCCAGTGGATCTTTCCCCAGTGAGGTCGGCCCTCGAAGTCTGCGGCGATGCGCTCGACCTCGCGGAAGTACCGCTCGTACGGCAGCCGGTGATATTGATGGACGGCGACGTAACCGGTCGCCCGCCCATACGCCGGCGAGAGCCAGATGTCGTCGGCTGCCGCGAACCTCACCTCGAGCGGGAATGGCAGGTACATGCCGCTGCGTTCGATCCAGCTCATGATGGCTGACAGGAAGTCGCGCAGCGCCTCGCGTGGCACGGCGTACTCCATCTCGCGAAAGACCACCCGACGAGGCGAGACGAAGACGCGATGCGACACGTCGGAGTAGCTGCGCGCGGTCAGCGCACGTGAGGCGATCGCATTGATGGTGGGTGTGAGCCGGGGCACGACGGTCGCCAGCCGATTCGTCAACTCGTACACGCGATTGCTGAGGAACTCATCGTCCAGCCACGCCCGGACCGGCGACAGCGGACGGCTGGAGGCGTCGGCGGGCAGGCGGTTGTTGCGTTTCGTCAACGTCCGACGGGTGTGGGGAAACCAGTAGAACTCGAAGTGGTCGTTGTCGGCCACGAGCTGGTCGAGCTCGGAAAGCACGCGGTCCACGGACATTGGCCGCTCGTCGGCGGCGAGGACGAACGCCGGAACGCACCGCACCGTGATGTCGGTCAGCACACCGAGTGCTCCGAGACTCACCCGGGCGGCGGCGAAAAGTCCGGGATCCTGCTCGGCGGAGCAGGTGACCTGCGAGCCGTCGGCGAGCATGAGCCGAATGGCCTCGACTTGTGCGGCAAGTCCCGGATATCGCGCTCCCGTCCCGTGGGTACCGGTGGAGATCGCGCCCGCAATCGTCTGCCGATCGATGTCCCCGAGGTTGCTCATCGCGACGCCGAGGTCGTCGAGCAGCCGATTGAGCAGGTGCAGCGGCGTCCCGGCGCGTACCGTCACCAGGCCGGAGTCGGCATCGAACGCCGTGATCCCGGTGAACCCGGTGGGTCGGCCGGATCCCCTCGACTCATCACCAGGGCCGAGCCGGATGAGCAGGTCGTCGCTTGCTGCGATGTCGTGAAACGAATGGCCCGCGCCGACCACGCGTACACCCCAGCCATGGGAGCGAGCCATGGCGAGCGCGGCGGCAAGCTCGTCGTCGTCGCGTGGGGTCACGATGCATCGTGGCCGCGATATGACCGTCGAAGCCCAGTTGCGCCAGGTTGGTTGACTCATTTGCGACCATGGTGGCATGCGTACCCGCCAGCTCGACGATGTGCGACGTCGATATGACGCGGCGACCGCCGGACTGGAGCCGCCGTTCGCGATCGTCGACATGGCGGCCTTCCGGGCGAACGCCGACGACCTGGTCCGTCGGGCAGACGGCACGCCGGTGCGCGTGGCGTCGAAGTCGGTGCGGGTCCGTTCGCTTCTCGAAGCCGTGGTGAAGCGCCCTGGCTTTCGTGGTGTCATGGCCTATTCGGTCGCCGAGGCGGTGTGGCTGGCCGACCACGGCTTCGACGACATCGTGGTGGCGTATCCGTCGACCGATCGCCGGTCGCTCGCGCGGCTTGCCGAGGACGAGCACCGGGCCGCGGCCATCACGCTGATGATCGACAGCGTCGACCACCTGGACGTCATCGAGTCGAGCCTGGGATCGCGCCATCCAGAACTACGAATTTGCCTGGACATCGACACAGCGTGGAAGCCACTGGGGCTTCACCTCGGGGCACGACGCTCGCCTGTCCGTCACCCGCGACAGGCCGTGGCGATCGCCAAGGAGGTGAGGAGCCGCACCGGCTTTCGCCTCGTGGGCTTGATGACGTACGAGGCGCAGATCGCAGGGGTTCAGGACGCAGGGATCGTCGTACGGGCCATGAAGTCGGCGTCAGCCCGCGAGATCGACCGGAGGCGGGAGCGGGTCGTCGACGCGGTTTCGGCGTACGCCAAGCTCGAGTTCGTCAACGCGGGTGGCACCGGCAGCCTCGAGGTCAGCGCGCACGGAACCGCCGTCACCGAGGTGACGGCGGGCTCCGGGCTTTTCGGTCCGGGTCTTTTCGATCGCTATCACGCGTTCCGACCAACGCCGGCAGCGCTTTTCGCGCTGCCTGTCGTGCGCAAACCACGACGCGGCATGGTGACCGTCTTCGCCGGTGGCTATCCCGCATCGGGTCCAGCTGGACGAAGCCGGTTGCCGATTCCCTTCCTGCCAACCGGGTTGCGTCTCCTGGGAACCGAGGGAGCGGGTGAGGTGCAGACCCCGTTGCGAGGTGCTGCCGCCGACGACCTGTCGATCGGAGACCGGGTGTGGTTTCGCCACGCGAAGGCGGGCGAGCTTTGCGAACGCTTCAACGTCGTCCATCTCGTGGAAGGCGACCGAGTGGTGGAGACCGTACCGACCTATCGTGGCGAGGGTCGTGCATTCGGCTGAGCGGCCGCAGCTGACTATGCGCCGTTCTCGGACGGGTGGTGCGTCTGTTGATGCAGGGCGACCCGCCAGTCCTCGCCCTTGCGTACGGAGACGGTCGAGCAGAGGTTCTTGTTCGGCGTCTGTTCGTAGTTCCAGCGAGCGGTGGCTGTATAGGTGAGGAGAACCACGTCGTCGGTGAGCGAGGTCAACGCCACGTCGTCGAATGCGACCCCGCGGCCGGCGCTTTCGTCCGTGTGATGCTCGGGGTTCCGGGCCTTGGCGCGGTGCGGCGCCAACTTGGAGCAGGCACACCCGTCCGAGCCGCACTGGTATCTCGTGACGCTCTCGGTGCGCCCGGAGTTCCACCGCCGAGGACTCGGGAGCCAGCTCGTCGCGCCCATCCTGGAGCGGGCCGACCGGGAGCAGGTGCCGTGCTACCTGGAGACGTCCGATCCCGCCGACGTCGGCTACTACGAGCGCATCGGCTTCCGTGTCGCGAACCCTGCTCTCGCAGCCATCCCCGATGGGCCAGCCCACGTCACGATGCGACGCGAGCCTTCCTCCACAACCGAGGGACGCTGACGCCGCCACCTCCTCTGTGCGTGCACGTTGGTGAAACCCCAACGCGATGTCGTGATCTCCTGGCCTAGTGAACGGGGATGGGTACCTCCCGCGCGTGGCCGTTGGCGCGCCAAAGACGGCGGTGGATGATGCCGGGGTCGTCGTCGGGTCCGATCGGGAGCAGGCGGTAGCGCAGTTCGTACGTCGTCCCGGACGGGACCTGATACCGCGGCAGGGTGTCCGGACCGCAGCTCGCACCGCCCAGCCCGCGCTGCCGAACGTCGATCGTGAGATACGTGACGTCCTCACGTACGACGTCGGTCGTGTGCCTGGCCGCGGTGAGGTTCGCGTCGGAGTAGTGCGACGCCTTCGCCTCGACTGGACTCGGGACGCTCATCAGGAGCCCGATCCCGTCGGACCGACGCACAGCGAGCCACCGCACGTCGGTGAGGTTGCCGTGCTCCTGCGGCAGGATGTAGGGCACGTACAGGTCGTCGACGCTGGCCTGCCAGCGGCCCAGCGCGGCTCCGGCCCTGCGGTCGATGTAGCTCTCGTGCGGACCCCGGCCGTACCACTCCACCGTCTCGAAGCCGGGTGGCAACGTGAAGATCGCGCCGATCCGTGGCAGGTCGGGAAGCTCCGCGTCGACGTCGAAGCGGTGGGTCACGGTCATCACACCGCGAGGATCGACGAGAAGCTCCACCTCGTGCCCGATGCCGTGCTGGTGGACCAGGCGTTCCCGACGGCTCACCGTGGCGCCGCCGACGACGTCGGGCCGATTCGCCGGCTCCACCTGCACCGACTCGACGTGGGAGACCAACCGATCCAGGCCCGCGGCGAGCCAGCGGAAGTATGCCTGTCGTTGGGCGTGCCAGGGGTTCGTGGAGTTGCGGATGCCATCGTTGTCGGTCGGCGCTCGCCAGACGTTCAGGAACGGTCCGGCTTGCAGCAGGTCGACACCCGCGACGCGCCAGGCGGTGAGGGCCGCATCGGTCTTGCGTACGAGGATCTCCACGCCCGCCCCGCGAATCGCCCACCCTTCGTGGGCGTTGCCGTCGATGGCGAGCGGTGAGCTGGCGCGTAGGAGCGAGGTGGCGACCTGGCTTGCCCGCGAGTGTGGCGACTCCAGCGTGGGCGCAGCCGAGGACTGGCGCGGGAGCAGTGGGAGCTGGACCCAGCCGACCTCGTGGCCCGCACCCAGGAGGGGCGCGTCGTCAGCATGGACGAACCGCAGGTGCACCCACGCCTCCTGACCAGGCTCCACGACGGGCACGGTCCACGGCACCGAGACGGCCTCGGCAGAACCTGGAGGCGTGGAGAGTCGGCGCAACTCACCGGACTCCACGACAACGCCGTCGACCAGCACGCTCCAGAAGATCCGCAGATGCGACAGGTCGCGGAAGTCGTAGCGGTTGATGATGCGCACTCGCCCGCCGACCGTGAGCTCCGGGTCCAGCAGCTCGGCGTCGAACGGCTGGAAGAGCTTCTTCGCCTCCCACATCGCCGGATGCGGCGTGCGGTCGGGCCAGAAGAGACCGTCGCAGACGAAGTTCCCGTCGTTCGGCTCGTCACCGAAGTCGCCGCCGTAGGCCCAGTGAGGCGGGTCGTCGCCTGAGGAGAATCCCGGCCGCGGATCGTCAGGTGACTTGAGGATGCCGTGGTCGAGCATCTCCCAGATGAAGCCGCCCTGCAGACCGTGATGCGACCGGATCGCCTCCCAGTAGTCGGCCAGGTTGCCGCAGCTGTTACCCATCGCGTGCGCGTACTCGCACATGATGAGCGGACGATGGTCGGACGTCGTCTGCGCCCATTCGACGATCTGGTCGATCGACGGATACATGGGGCACACGAGGTCGGTGGCCGCGTGGCCGCCGGACCAGTCCGGTGCGATCGCACCCTCGTAGTGGACGGGTCGCGTCGGGTCGACTCGGCGCACCCATGCCGCCGCGGCGTCGTGGTTGGCACCGTAGCCGGACTCGTTGCCGAGCGACCAGGCGATGATGCACGGATGGTTGCGGTCGCGCAGCACCATGCGGCTCACGCGATCGACGAATGCCGGCTGGTAGCGCGGATCGTCGCACAGGCTCGTGTAGTTGGCATGTGCCTCGATGTTCGCCTCGTCGATGACGTAGAGGCCGTAGATGTCGGCGAGCTCGAGGAAGTACGGATCCGGCGGGTAGTGCGACGTGCGGACGGCGTTGACGTTGAACGCCTTCAGCACGGCGACGTCGCGACGCACCATCTCGCGTGGCACGGCGCTGCCGAATCGGTCATGGTGCTCGTGCCGGTTGACGCCGCGGATGTAGACCGGCTTGCCGTTGACCAGCAGCTGCCGGTCACGGATCTCGATGGTACGAAAGCCCGTGTCGATGCGGGTCGCTTCGACCTCGCGCCCATCCGGGTCGAGCAGGCTCACGATCACGCTGTAGAGCGTGGGGACCTCGGCCGACCAGGGCTCGACCTTGGGCACGGTGGTTGCGAGCTCGGCGAAACCGAGCCCCGGCATGTCGCCGGTGCGCAACCGTGGTTCGGCACTCAGAGGCCCCTCGAGGACCTCGTGGTGCCGGGTCCCCGACTCTGCACCCGGCTGGTGCGGGCCTTCGAGCGACGCCACGACGCGCCATCCGAAGCTCGGCAGGTTACCGACAGCCGCGGTGATCGCGAGCGATCCGGCTCCGGTCGCTGCGTCGTATCCGGCATTGACCACCACGTCGGCGAGATAGGTGGGAGGCGTGGCGTAGAGGTAGACAGAACGGTGGATGCCCGCCTGCCACCACATGTCCTGGTCTTCGATGTAGCTCGCGTCGGACCACTGGATCACCTGGATCGCAAGCGTGTTGCGGCCAGGGTGCAGCGCGTGCGTCACGACGTACTCGCTGGGCAGCCGCGAGTCCTTGCCGATCCCGATGGGCACGCCGTTCACCCAGACCGACGACACGGAGATCGCGCCACCGACGTGCAGCACCACCCGGGCCCTCGACCAGTCCTCGGGGAGGACGAACGTCGTGCGATAGAGCCCGGTGGGGTTCTGCTCAGGGACGAGGGGCGGCCGGTTCGGCGCGAACGGCATCTGCACGTTCGTGTACTGCGGCCGCCCGTACCCCTGCATCGTCCAGTTGCCGGGCACGGTGATGGTGTCCCAGTCGGAGGTGTCGAGGTCGGGGTCGGCGAAGTCGACAGGCGTGTCCTCCGGTCGCCCGACGAGTCGGAACGCCCAGGAGCCGTCGAGCAGGAGCATCCGCGGCCGTGCCTTGGCGCGGGCCGCTGCGGCGGACTCGTACGGAAGGAAGCTCGCCCGTCCGGGCAGCCGGTTGACACCGGTGAGCTCCGGCGTCTCCCACGGGCGTAGGGCGAGCGCCGCATTCGGGGCGCCAGGAGGCTGGCCGGGGTGCGGCACGGACTCGGGTTGCTCGCTCGCGGTCACTTCGCGCTCTCCATGACGTCGACCCGACGGTCGATGAACTCCAGGACACGCCGCCAGGCGTCGGCGCATTCCTCGGCGTAGTCGGCGTACGCCCGGTCGAAGAAGCTGTGCGGCGCGCCGGGATAGGTGTGCAGGGTGTGCTCGACGCCCGAGGTCGCCAGGGCCGCCGCGAACTGCTGCACCTGCTCGGCCGGAATGCTGGCGTCCGCGCCGCCGAAGAGTCCCAGCACCGGCACCTTGGCTTCGGGTGCTCGACTGATCGGCGTGGGTCCGCCTTCGACTCGGGGTCGCATGCCGGCATAGAAACCGATGACGCCGGCGAACTCGGTGCGGGACGCCTGCAGGAACGCGTTACTGCCACCGAAGCAGAAGCCGAGCAGGAACGCACGCACCTGCACCTGACCTCCGGAGTCGGCGTCGCGGTGTTGCTGCAGGTGCTCCTCGAGGTGCGTGAGCGCGGCGGTGGTGTCGGCGGCGATGCCCTCGGGAGTCGTCTGGGCGATGTGCGCACGGAAGTCGAAGTCCTCGCCGCGTAGCGGCCGACCGTCGCTGCGCTCACCCGGCCCAGCGGTGCGCCCGAAGTAGTCGAGGACGATCGCGTCGATGCCCACGCCGGCGAACCGTTCCGCCAGGCGTTCGTAGAAGCCGATGAGGCCGCGGATGTCGGGCAAGATCACGACGGCTGTACGTACGCCTGCATGCCGCGGCTGGGGTGCAACCGCCCGGAACGCGGCAAAGCGCGTGCCGTCGCTGGAGGTCAAGGTGACCGGCGTGCCGGTGACGGGAGCGGCGCCGCCAGGTGGGTCAGGCGGGACTGCGTCGGGGTCGAAGCACATCTCACACACCTACCGAGGACATACCGAGGCCAGCCCTTTCTCCGGCCCGATGCGTGCCATCACGTTGTCGCCTCGTAACGCCCACCGTCGGTGGGTTCGGGGGCGAGGTTTGCACCCCCGAACCTACCGGGAGATGACCACCTTGCCGTAGGGTGGCGGGCCGTGAGAGTCGCGGTCCTCAGGGAACGCCGACCCGGAGAACGCCGGGTCGCCTTGCTACCTGATCACCTTCCACGTTTGCGTCAGGCAGGAATCGAGGTCGCCGTCGAGTCCGATGCCGGAGCCGAGGTGGGCATCCCGGACGACGCGTACGAAGCGGCCGGTGCCTATGTCGGCGACGACGTGATCGAGGGCGCCGACCTCGTCCTGTCCGTCCAGCCGATCAACCTCGCCACGGCGCGAGCGCTGCGCGAGGGGACGGTCACCGTGTCCTTTCTGCCGACGTCCCAGGAGATCCCGCTGGTACGCCGGATGCGCGAGTGTCGGCTCACGTCGTTCTCCATGGACCTGATCCCGCGGATCGCTCGCGCCCAGCCGATGGACGCCCTCTCCTCCCAGGCGATGGTCGCCGGCTACCGCGCGGCTCTGGTCGCCGCCGAACGGCTGCCGCGGTTCTTCCCCATGCTCATGACGGCCGCCGGTACGGTGCGACCTGCCACGGTGCTGGTCCTCGGTGCCGGTGTCGCGGGTTTGCAGGCGATCGCCACGGCCCGCCGGCTGGGCGCGGTGGTGATGGCGTACGACGTCCGCAAGGCGTCGGCCGAGGAGGTCGCGAGCCTGGGAGCGAAGTTCGTGGAGATCGACCTACCGCCGCTCGAAGGCGGGGGTGGGTACGCCCGGGAGATGACCGAGGAGCGATCGAAGCGGCAGCAGGAGCTGCTGGCTCCCTACGTCGCCGAGGCGGACGCGCTCATCACGACGGCGGCGGTGCCGGGACGACCCGCCCCGATCCTCGTCACGGCGGAGATGGTCTCGCGGATGCGTCCGGGTTCCGTGGTGGTCGACCTGGTGGCCGACCAGGGCGGCAACGTGGCTGGCAGTGTGCCAGGACAGGAGCTCATGGCCGAGGGTGGTGTGCTGATCTGGGGCGGGCAGAACGTCCCGAGCCAGATGCCGGTGCCCGCGAGCCAGCTCTACGCGCAGAACGTATGCAACCTGATCTTGCACATGGTCGAGGATGGCGAGCTACGACCCAACTTCGACGACGAGATCGTGGCAAGTTGCTGCGTGACGCACCAGGGCGAGATCATGCATGCCCCGACCCGTGAGCTCGTCCCCGATGCGTGACCCGTCCCGGGGCAACGGAATCGCACGAGTTTGGGAGGCCGTCGAAGATGACTGAGGGCATCGCGTTGTTGACGATCTTCGTCTTCAGCGCGTTCACGGGGTACGAAGTGATCTCCAAGGTGTCGACGATCCTGCACACGCCCTTGATGTCGGGTGCCAACGCGATCCATGGGGTGATCCTGGTGGGCGCGGTGCTCGTGGCCTCCCAGGCGCGAACGGCACTCGAGCTCTGGGTCGGGCTCGTCGCGGTGTTCCTGGCGACGCTCAACATGGTCGGCGGTTTCGTGGTGACCGACCGGATGCTTCAGATGTTCCGTACGCGAAGAAAGTCGTCCGATGCCTGAGGCAGTGACCAACCCCCCGGTGTGGATCCAACTGGGCTACCTCGTCGCCGCGGTGTGCTTCATCGTCGCGCTCAAGGCGCTCTCGTCACCGCGCACCGCGCGCGTGGGCAACCTCGTCGGTGCCGCCGGTGCGGTGCTGGCCGTCGTCCTCATCTTCTTCGTCACCTCGACAGACAACCTGTGGGCCATCCTGGGCGCGATCGTGTTGGGCGCGTTGGTCGGGGTGCTCGCGGCACGACGGGTCGCCATGACCGCGATGCCGCAGATGGTGGCGACCTTCAATGGTGTGGGTGGCGCCGCGGCCGCGTTGGTGGCCTTGCTGGAAGTGGGCGAGGCCCTGGGCGGCGAGGCTCTCGGTCAGGTTGCCGCGGCATTCACCGTGCTCATCGGCGGCGTGAGCTTCTCCGGGTCCGCGCTGACCGTCGGAAAGCTGCAGGACTGGCTCCCTGCCCGCCCCATCGTGGTGCCTCGCGTGCAGTGGGTCTACGGCGCTGCCCTCGCGGTCTCGCTGGCCGCTGCGGTCGTGGTGGCGGTGCTCGGCTCCACAGGTTTCGCGATCGTGCTCGCGGCGCTTGCGGTCGTGCTCGGTGTCCTGCTGGTCCTGCCAGTGGGTGGGGCCGACGTGCCCATCGTGATCTCGTTGCTGAACGCCTTCACCGGGCTCGCGGTCGCGGCGAGTGGCTACCTGCTCGGCAACACGTTGCTCCTGGTGGCGGGCACCCTGGTGGGCGCGGCCGGCTCGTTGCTCACCCACTTGATGGCCCAGGCCATGGGTCGCAGCGTCACCACGATCTTGTTCGGAGCCTTGCTGGGTGGCCCGACCACGCTGGGGACCACGACCGAGAGCACCCGGCCGGTCAAGTCGGCGAGTGCCGAGGACGTCGCCGTACTGCTGGGCTACGCGCGTCGGGTCATCGTGGTGCCGGGGTACGGGCTTGCGGTCGCCCAGGCGCAGCACGTGTTGCGCGAGCTCGGCGATGTGCTGATGGCGCGCGGGATCGAGGTGAGCTACGCCATCCACCCGGTGGCGGGCCGGATGCCGGGCCACATGAACGTGCTCCTCGCCGAGGCCAACGTGCCGTACGAGCAGCAGGTCGAGATGAGCCAGATCAACCCGGAGTTCAAGGCGACGGACGTGGCGCTCATCGTGGGAGCCAACGACGTGGTCAACCCGGCGGCGCGCAAGGCGTACGGCTCGCCGATCGCCGGCATGCCGATTCTCGAAGCCGACCAGGCTCGAGCCGTGGTCTTCCTCAAGCGTTCGATGCGACCTGGTTTCGCCGGTATCGAGAACGAGCTCATCTACGATCCCAAGACCACGGTGCTGTTCGGCGACGCCAAGGACTCGCTCAGCCAGCTGGTCGCCGCCGTCGAGAAGCTGTGACCGTGGGGCCGGTCATTGGACGTGGAGGCTGAGGCCGGCTCGTGCCGTCCAGAACGGCTCGACCACGAGCGAGTCAGAGCCGGATCCGATGCTGCGCGCCGGCGCCGGTACGTCGGCTCCCGCATGGGCTGCCTGGTTCACGTACGGCCTCGCGAGTCGGTTCCAGCCGACCCAGCCGCAGCTTTCGATGCGGACGAAGAGATCCCACGTGCCCGTGTCGAGCGGCTGACCCAGGCGTGCGGTGCGCGGCTCCAGCCGAGCGGTTCCACGCAAGACCACACGTCGCGGGCGTTCTCCCTGTTCCCGGACCAGCGTCGACTGCGTGGGCAGCAGGTAGTCGCCTGAGTCCGCTCGGTTCCGCACGTACACCTCGAGGCGACTGTCGTCGATCAGCTTGCTCACGTCGTACGCATCGGTCGGCGCCTTGAGCTTCAGCGGGACCGGAGGCACCCAGAGCAGGCGGCCGTCGGCTGGTCTCAACCGCACGGGCTGGCCGCTCGCGTAGGCGAGCTGCCCGCACACCCTGATGAGCAGCGTGTTGCCTTCCCACACGACGCTTTCCAGGGTGGGGAGAAGCGTGAGACCACGCTCGGCAGTGGTGAGCCGGACGACGTCCGCGTAGGCACCGGCACGCAACAGCCGCGAGCGAACCCGTGCCGAGGGCGGCAGCCGGCGTTCGACGGGTGGCGGGATGCGTTCGGTGAGGAGCTGCCGTGCTCCGCGGAGCACTCCGTGGCCGCCGACCCCGAGCGGAATGCGGAAAAGCGACCGTGGCTCCAGCAGGTTCAGCAGGTGATCTGCGTAGAGCCTGGCGTAGATCGCCTCGCGGACGTCGCCGGGATCGGTGTGCTGGTCGACCAGGTCGAGCAGAGCGCGGAAGGCCTGAAGGTGCGCGGCCCAGCCGGAGCGGCGCAGCATGGTCGCTCGAGGCTCGAAGCTCGTCGCCGAACCCCAGTGGCAGCAGACGGTGTCGGCGAGGACGGAGATGGTCTTGGCGAGGAAGTACGCCTGTGTCACGAAGCGCTGTTCGACGAGCCCTGGGTCAGTGAGCCCGAACGCGTGGCTGCCACCGAGAAGGCCGGCGGCGCCACCGGTCTCGGCGAACCGCAGTCGATCCTGGAGCAGGAAGCCGACCCGGAACAGCTTGTGCGCGGTTGCCAGGCTGAAAAGCTCCGGCGTCTCGGCGGGGTCCACTGCGTCGCGCGACTCCCGGAACGGGCTCACGGGCACGACCCGTCCGCCGTGGCCCACGATCTTGCCCACGACGATGTCGGCGCTGGTCCGGGTCGCCAGGGCGTACATGCGTTCCAGGGCGAGCGGGGCGAGTTGGTCGGATGCTGTGAGGAAGTAGAGGTACTCCCCGCTGGCGCGTTCGATGCCGATGTTGCGAAGCTGACCCGGAGCCGCACGAGTGCCGTCTCGCCCGCTCGGTCCGTGGATCACGCGTACCTGAGGATGGCGCTCGGCGAAGTTCTCCAGACGGCGCAGGCTCCCGTCGGTGGACCCGGCGTCGACGAAGAGGACTTCGTACTCCCCGGGATCCAGTGACTGTGCCAGCAGGGACCCGAGACATGTGTCGAGGTGTGGTCCTGGGTTGTGTATCGGAACCACAACACTGACCTTCATGCCCATGTGCGCGCCCCCCACGGCCTGCGACTGCGGCACCTGGGTGGAGCATCGTCCGTTTGCCGCCCCGACAAACCTCTGCCGGCGGCTCGCGACGGGTGAAACTCGAGTGGGGATTCGCGATCAGGTCGCGTGCTCGCGCCGTCGTGAAGCAGGGAACCCTTCAGTCCACGACGCCGTAGAGGCGGTCCCCGGCGTCGCCGAGACCAGGCACGATGAATCCCTTGTCATTGAGCCGCTCGTCCAGCCCGGCCACCACGACTTTCACCGGTACGCCCAGCTTGGCCGTGCTCTCCTCGAGCCGGGCGATTCCTTCCGGAGCCGCGAGCAGGCAGATCGCGGTGATGTGATCGGCGCCGCGTGCCACGAGGAACTCGATTGCGTCGGACAACGTGCCACCGGTGGCGAGCATGGGATCGAGGACGTAGCACTGGCGACCGGAGAGATCCTCCGGAATGCGTTGGGCGTACGTCGAGGCCTTCAACGTGCGCTCGTCACGGATCATGCCGAGGAACCCGACCTCCGCGGTGCGAAGCAGCCGGGTCATGCCCTCGAGCATCCCGAGTCCGGCACGCAAGATCGGAACGATGATCGGTTTGGGCGGGGCCAGCTTGGCGCCGTGTGCGACCGCCACCGGCGTCTGGACGGTGACGGGCTCCGTGCGCACGTCACGAGTCGCTTCGTACGCAAGGAGTGTCACCAGCTCCTCGGTCAGCTGCCGGAAGGTCGGCGAATCCGTCGTGGATTGGCGCAAAACGGTCAGTTTGTGCGCAACCAAAGGGTGGTCCGCGACGTGTATTCGCATAGTGGGGCCCTTCAGGGGTCGTCCTGGCCCAGCGTCCTGCCGGAATCGGTCCCTGGCGGCCAGGCTCAGGGGTTGATCAGTGGACGGTTGCGAAGTCACCTTAGTAGGGCTCGTGCAACGCTTTCCCGTCCACGGGCTTCGGCAGATTGCGGTGGGCTTCGGAGAGGACTGTCAGACCGATCTCGTAACTGGTTGGAGTCGTGCCCATGATGCGCGATGTCGCGGCGTCCGACGCCCAGACCGAACGTCTCCGCAGGCGAGCCGCGCTTCTGCGTGACCTTGCCGAGGCGAAGCAGTTGCGTGCCAGCGTGCGACCGCGACGAGCGCGGCTGGCGAGCATGCGCGAGGCCGCCCGGCGGGCGACCTACCGTACCCCCTGATCGCCGGCCACCACGTCCTAGCGGTCGGGTTGCGGGCAGGCGGCAACCCGACCAGGCTGGATGAAGCGAAAACGGTATCAAAAATGCGGTGCATTCCGGCCTCCGTCTGCCACGATCTCCCTTATGGCCGAGGAGAGCCAGACGGCGATCGACTTCGTCATCGTTCTCTACCTGGAGGAGGGCTGCTGGCGGGCTGCCGCGCTTGCCACGACGGCGGCGCGTGACCTCGAGACGCTGGTGCGGACCCTGCGGCGGCAACCCACCGACCGCGCCTGCCTCGGCATGGTCTCAGTTGACGACGACTTCTTCGTGCTCGTACGAGTCGAGGGCGACAGCGTGCGGTATTTGCTCTCGGACGTCACGGCGGCGACCGAGTGGCCGCTCGCAGGTGCCGTCCTCGACGCGTTGGATCTGCCGATGCCCGACGAGGACGACGATCGGGCTCAACCAGCTGGCGATCTCGGGATCATCGCGGATCTCGGGATGACGGCCATGGAGATGGGCGCTCTGTGCGACGATCTCGACCTGTACCCAGACGAGATGCTCGGCAAAATTGCTGAACGACTGGGGTGTGCGGCGGCGTTTCACCATGCGGTGGGATCCGCGACAAACTAATACGTCGAGCAGGAGGCGCCGGACGAGCGGACCTCGGAGGGCTCGACACGGACCAGGCTTTCAAGGTGCGGGGGAAATCCAGGACACTCATTCATGCGTGACAAGGGTCCTACCGGCGCGGCACCTGACCAGGCGGCCGAGGCTCGCCTCGGTCGGGCGTCCTCCGGAGAGCCCGAGAAACGTACGGCAGGGTAACGACCAAAGGAATGGTGTGCGGTGTCATACTTCGCGGCGGCATTCACCCGCAGTGGAGGAGACTGGTGGGGAACCGAGCTCGACCTCGACGACGCTGAGAGCATCGAGGCCATTGCCGACGTGGCAAGCGAGGTCGACTCCGACGATGGAAATGTCGTCATCCTCGTCGAAGAGGAGGACTGGTTCGGTGTCGTACGCGTAGAAGACGACGATGACCCGCGGGTTTTCGTCTCGGACGGCGCCGAGGCCATGCGGACGACGGTCGGCGAGGCCATGCTGTCCGAGGTCGTCATCGAGTATCTGAGCGAGGAAGCGATGGACAACGGGCACGGGAGCGGGCTGCCGTCCGAGCCCGTGGGTGAGGCCGGGCTCCTCGACGACCTCGGGGTGAGCGGTCGGGAGCTGCGGAGGCTCGCAGCTGACGCGGATACCTCGCCAGCTGACGCCGTGGCGACTCTGGCCGAGCGGCTCGGTTTCGTCGATCAGCTCGAGGCGGTCCGCTGATCGGCTTGCACATGTCAGACCAGCCGACCGCGCCGGGCCAGCGCCCGAGTGGCTCGGCGCGGCTTGGCGAGTGGGAAGGCGCGATGCGCGAGGCGCTGGCCGAAGCGCATCGCGCCGAGCAGGTGGGTGACGTACCCGTCGGCTGCGTGGTGCTCGACGCGGAGGGCACGATCATCGGTCGTGGCCGGAACGCGCGCGAGGCCGAGGGGGATCCGACCGCTCATGCCGAGATCCTCGCGATCCGGGAAGCCGCGCGGAGGCGGGGTGGGTGGCGGCTGGATGGCTGCACCCTTGTCGTGACCTTGGAGCCGTGCACCATGTGCGCGGGGGCGATCGTGTTGGCTCGCCTGGATCGCCTCGTCTTCGGTGCGTACGACCCGAAGGCGGGCGCCGTCGACTCGTTGTGGGATGTCGTACGTGATCGTCGCCTGAACCACCGCCCCGAGGTGATCGGTGGCGTGCTGGACGACGAGTGCGGCGCGATCCTGCGGGCCTTCTTCGCAGCTCGCCGCAACCGTCGCTCCGACCCCGAGTGACCGGTCGGTGATCATGCGCCGGACGTCCCGCACAAGGTCGTTTGGGCGGCACCGCTTCCGAGCTCTCGTCGGCCGTCCGGTACCCTACCCGCGGTGGTGTGTCCGAGCGGCCTATGGAGCACGCCTCGAAAGCGTGTGAGGGGCAACCCTCCGCGGGTTCAAATCCCGCCGCCACCGCTTGCAGGAGAGGCGGGGGTCTAGCGCCGAACTACGCGACGTGCCGGCCACGGGACGAAGGTTCGCGGGCTCTCGTGTTGATGCCGGGCCGGACCCCCGCCCGAGCCCAACGCCCGATGGCCGGTGGGTCGGGTGCATAACCGGAAAGTTCTGGCGGGCACTGGTCGCTATGGCAGCGTTCCTACGCCAGAGCGTGAGCTGGGTGGGGAGAGGGCGCAGTGACCACCGCCGAGCTCGATCAGTTCTTGCTGTACGGCACGGTCGTGCTGCTGCTCGGCGTGCTCGCTGTGCGGTTCACCGTGCGGTTCGGGCTCCCCAGCCTCCTGCTCTACCTCGCGATGGGTGTCGCGCTCGGCGAGTCGGGTCTGGGGATCAGGTTCGACAACGCCCCGCTCGCCCATGCGCTGGGGTTCGCCGCCCTGGTCATCATCCTCACCGAAGGTGGGCTCACCACCCGATGGGCGGACGTGCGACCCGCCATGCTGGGTGGCGTCGCGCTCGCGACGGTCGGTGTCGTGATCAGCATCTCGGCGGTCGCCGTGGTGGCGCACTACGTGCTCGGCTTCGACTGGCGCCTGGCGTTCCTACTCGGTGCCGTGACGTCCCCGACCGATGCCGCGGCGGTCTTCTCGGTCCTGCGCCGGGTGCCGCTGCCGAATCGGCTGGCCGGGATGCTCGAGGCCGAGTCCGGACTGAACGACGCGCCGACCGTCCTGATCGTCGTGACCCTGAGCTCGGCGACGTTCGAGGACCAGAGTCTTTTGGGCATCTCGCTCACGATCGTCGTCGAGCTGGTGCTGGGAAGCCTGATCGGGTTCGTGATCGGCTGGGGTGGGGCGTGGATCCTGCGCCGGGTCGCCTTGCCTGCCTCTGGCCTCTACCCGTTGTCGACCGTGGCCTTCGCCGTGTTGGCGTACGCCGCCGCAGCCGGCGCCCACACGAGCGGGTTCGCGGCCGTCTACGTCGCGTCCCTTGTGCTGGGTAACAAGGAGCTCCCGCATCGCCCGGCGGTTCGTTCGTTCAGCGAGGGTCTGGCCTGGCTCGCCCAGATCGGTCTGTTCGTGATGCTCGGACTGTTGGCCTGGCCGTCACGGCTCACGGTCCAGAACCTGGTGGCCGGCCTGGTGGCCGGCCTGGTGCTGACCTGCTTCGCCCGCCCGTTGTCCGTTGTGGTGAGTCTGCTGCCATTTCGTACGCCGTGGCGCGACCAGCTGTTCCTGTCGTGGGCGGGACTGCGTGGTGCCGTCCCGATCGTGCTCGCCACCATTCCGCTCGCCTCTTCGATCGAGGGTGCCGACCGCCTGTTCGATGTGGTATTCGTCCTGGTAGTGGTCTTCACGCTCGTGCAGGCGCCGACCCTTCCGGTCGCGGCTCGCTGGATGCAGATCAGGTCCGGTGACGAGATGCGTGACCTGGACATCGAGGCTGCGCCACTTGAACGACTCGACGCCGATCTACTCGAGGTACGGATCTTCGAGACCTCGAGGCTTGCCGGTGTCGAGGTAGGCGAGCTGCGGCTGCCGCCCGGAGCGTCGATCGCCTTGGTCGTACGAAACGGACAAAGCACCGTGCCCACGAGCGCGACGGTTCTCCGGAAGGGCGATCAGCTGCTGGTCGTCGTACCACGACGGCTGCGGGCTGCGACCGAGCGTCGGCTTCGCGCGGTGAGCCGGTCAGGACGCCTGGCGGACTGGCTGGAGCAACGGCAGGGTAAGCGTCGGATTCCCCGGACGCTCGGCGAGAAGTGACGGCCGGCTCGGTGTGGCGGTCATGAAGGCGGCAGTCCAGCCGCGACCGGCGTGGGCATCTTCGTGACGCAGACCGGGACCTCGGTGTCCACCTCCATCGCGGTCGGCGCGTTGCCAGCCAATCCGGACCATTTCCCCCCGATGATGAGGTCGACCGAGGTGTCGCTGCGAGAGTCGTCCTGAATGGTCACCTGGCCTTTGAGTTGCTCGCGCAGCAGCAAGACCTCGGGTGCCTGCTTGTGCCGCCCTCGGATCTCGACGGTCTTGACCTTGTGGTCGTACGGGTTGTTGGCGACCTTGCCGATCGTGAAGCCTCGCAGGCTCAAGGTGTCAGCGGTCTGCTGGGCAAGACCGGTGACCTGGCTGTCGTTGTAGACGTTGACGATCACGTGCTTGGCGTCGATCCGCTGCTTCTTGTCTGCCTTCGGTGTGGAGCAGACCTGCGTTGGCTGCGGCGCCGGTGGCACGTCGATGACCGACTTCCACCCATACCACGCAGCTCCGAACAAAAGACCCAAAAGCACTATCATGGTCAGCGGTCCACGGATCCGGCGACGCCGCCGGTGCCCAAACCCCATGTCGTATGACGCCATGGCCATACCTTTCCCCGTCTGGGCCCCGCCTGCCGCGCCTCAGTCGTCGATGCGAAGCACCCTCGCATGCAGCACCATGCGCTGGTGAAGAGCCGCGCGGAGCGCGCGGTGGAGGCCGTCCTCGAGATAGAGCTCGTTGCGGTATTCGACCACGTGTGCAAAGAGATCGCCGTAATACGTCGAATCTGCAGCGAGCAGTGTGTCGAGGTCAAGGGTGCGCTTGGTCGTGACCAGCTGGTCGAGGCGAACCGGGCGGGGCGGCAGCTTGGCCCAGTCACGCTGGGTCGCGCCATGATCGGGGTAGGGGCGTCCCTCGCCGACTCGCTTGAAGATCACGCTTCGGCAGTGTAGTAGGGCGCGCTGAGCGA
>DATCKU010000055.1:0-6533 GCA_036564245.1 Actinopolymorphaceae bacterium | reverse complement strand
CAACCACGTCATCCTGGTTGGTGGGTCGACCCGGATGCCGGCGGTCGTCGATCTGGTGAAGGAGCTGACCGGCGGCAAGGAGCCGCACAAGGGTGTGAACCCGGACGAGGTCGTGGCGGTCGGCGCCAGCCTGCAGGCCGGTGTGCTCAAGGGCGAGGTGAAGGACGTCCTTCTGCTCGACGTCACTCCGCTGTCGCTCGGTATCGCCACCAAGGGTGGTGTCTTCACCAAGATCATCGAGCGCAACACGACGATCCCGACCAAGCGGTCCGAGGTCTTCACCACGGCCGAGGACAACCAGCCGTCGGTGATGATCGAGGTGTTCCAGGGCGAGCGTGAGATGGCCCGCGACAACAAGTCGCTCGGCAACTTCGAGCTCACCGGAATCCCCCCGGCGCCGCGGAACGTGCCACAGATCGAGGTGACGTTCGACATCGACGCGAACGGCATCGTGCACGTGTCGGCGAAGGACCTCGGCACTGGTCGCGAGCAGAAGATGACCGTGACCGGTGGGTCAGCGTTGCCGAAGGACGAGATCGACCGCATGATCCGGGAGGCCGAGCAGTACGCCGAGGAGGACCGGAAGCGGCGTGAGGCGGCCGAGCTTCGCAACCAGGCCGACACCGCGGTCTACCAGACCGAGAAGTTCATCTCCGAGAACACCGACAAGATCCCCGCGGACGCCAAGGCCGAGGTCGAGCGCGACCTCGCGGCCGTCAAGAAGGCGCTGGAGGGTGACGACACCGACGCCCTGAGGCAGGCGTTCGACAAGCTGTCGGAGTCCCGCTCGAAGATGGGCGCGGCGATGTACGCCTCCGCTCAGCAGGCGCAGACGTCCGGTGGAGCTACCGGTGAAGCAGCGAGCGGCGGATCGGAGTCGGCCCAAGCCGAGGAAGAGGACGTCGTCGAAGCCGAGATCGTTGACGAGGACAAGCGGTCTGGTGAGGGCGGTCAGAAGTGAGCTCTGAGGAACACGAGGGACCTGTGGTGCGCGACCGGCGACGTATCGACCCGGAGACCGGGAAGGTTCGCCAGCCGTCGCCACCGCAGGAGAAGACCGGCGCACCGTCGGAGGGCGGCGGTGCGGACAAGGCGGCTTCGGCCCAGGCCGAGACCACAGGCACGCCAGCCGAGGCCCGCGAGCAGGGAGTTGTCGATCAGGTGGCAGAGCTGAAGGAGCAGCTCGAGGAGCGCACGAACGACCTCAAGCGGCTCCAGGCGGAGTTCGTCAACTACAAGCGCCGTCAGGATCGCGAGAAGCAGGCGATCCGCGAGCTGGCGACGGCCGCTGTGTTGACCGAGCTCCTGCCGGTCGTCGACGACATCGGGCGGGCCCGAGAGCACGGCGAGCTCGAGGGAGGCTTCAAGGCGGTCGCCGAGGCACTGGAGTCGACGCTCACCAAGCTGGGGCTGGTCCGGTACGGCGAGGTGGGCGACCGGTTCGACCCGCGGGTGCACGAGGCGCTGATGCACGCGTACTCCGACGACGTCGATGGCCCGACCTGCTCGGCGGTCCTGCAGCCGGGATACCGCATGGGTGAACGCATCTTGCGGCCGGCACGGGTGGCGGTTGCCGAACCGACGGTGGCGCTGCCGGCTGAGGAGAAGCAGCAGCCGGCCGGCGCCCCGGCTGGCGAGCCCGGTGACGGTCAGGACCAGGCCGGGAGTGCAGCCGGAGAGGAGCCGCAGGCTGGTGCGGGTCAGGCAGACGAGGCGACTCCGCAGGACCGAGACCGCGCAGGAGAGGCGGGGAACCAGACCCAGGATCGGCCGGACAGCCAGCACCGCGATGCCGGCAGCGATGAACGGCCGTGAGGGGTGAGCACCGATGGGCACCAAGGAGTGGTTGGAGAAGGATTTTTACAAGGTGCTCGGTGTTCCCAAGAACGCCTCGGCCGAAGAGATCAAGAAGGCTTACCGCAAGTTGGCTCGGGAGTACCACCCCGACGCCAACAAGGGTGACCCGAAGGCAGAAGAGCGGTTCAAGGAGGTCTCCGAGGCGTACTCCGTCCTGTCAGACCCGCAACGCAGGAAGGAGTACGACGAGGCGCGGTCACTGTTCGGCGGCGGTGGATTCCGGTTCCCGGGCGGGTCTGGCCGCACCGGTGGCGGCTTCCCGTTCGACTTCGGCGACATCTTCTCCGACACGGGTGGTCGGACAGGTGGGCTGGGCGACCTCCTGGGCGACATCTTCACCGGAGGGCGTACCCGCACCACGACCACCCGTGGCCGGCGCGGTGCCGATGTCGAGACCGAGGTCACGATCGACTTCAAGGAGGCCGTCGACGGCGTCACCGTGCCGTTGCGGACGACGAGTGAGAGCCCGTGTCCGGTGTGTCGCGGGACGGGTGCCCGGGCCGGAACCGTCCCTCGGGTCTGCCCCGACTGCGAGGGCGTCGGGATGCGAGCCACGAGCGCGGGTGGGCTGCTCGCGATGAGCGAGCCGTGCCGCACGTGTCGGGGTCGTGGCCTGGTGGTGGACGACCCGTGCCCCACGTGTCACGGGTCCGGGCGCGGGACGTCGGCCCGCACCATGCAGGTACGCATTCCCGCAGGTGTGCATGACGGTCAGCGCATCCGACTGCGGGGCAAGGGCGCACCGGGTGAGCGAGGCGGGCCGGCCGGCGACCTGTACGTCACCGTGCACGTCCGGCCGCACGAGCGCTTCGGGCGCAAGGGGGAGCATCTCACGATCACGGTGCCGATCACCTTCCCCGAGGCGGCGCTCGGTGGCCAGGTGCGGGTACCGACGCTGGACGGCAGGTCGGTCACGCTCAAGATCCCGCCGGGTACGCCGAACGGTCGCACCTTCCGCGTCCGCGGCAAGGGCGCACCCCGCCGCGACGGGACGAGAGGCGATCTCCTCGTCACGGTGGAGGTCGTCGTCCCCGAACACCTCGACGACAAGGCGCGGGAGGCACTCGACGCCTTTCGCCGGGCGACCGGCGACGATCCCCGGCGCGATCTCTTCGACGGTCAATCTCGGTGATGCCCGATCTCGTTGGTGAATGAGTGGGAGGCGGCAGATGACGGAGAGGCTGGAACCGCGGGGACGGAGGACTCGGCAGAGGACCGACAGCGCCCCCCGGGTGACCAAGGCCCGTGCCTCGTTCGACGTGACGATGGACGCCGACACGCCGGCGTACGTCATCAGCGTCGCTGCCGAGCTCACCGGCCTGCACCCGCAGACGCTGCGCGCGTACGACCGGATGGGCCTGGTCTCGCCTGGCCGGGCCGTGGGTGGCGGGCGCCGTTACTCCCTGCGCGACATCGAGACGCTCCGGCACATCGCCGAGCTTTCGGCCGCGGGTATCGGGCTGGAGGGCGTGAAACGGATCCTCGAGCTCGAGTCGGAAGTGGAGGCGCTGACCGCACGGGTCGCAGAGCTCGAAGAGGCTCTCGAGGCTGCCCGGCTGATGGTGGAACGAGCGACCGAGCAGGCGGCCTACTTGCCCGAGCTCGCTCCCCGTACCAACCAGGCTGTCGTGATCTGGCAGGGCCGATCCTCACGGCGGCGCAGCTAGCGAGCGAGCCACGAAAAGTGGCGATGAGCGAACCCAGAGAACGAACGTAGACATGGACAGCGAGAGATTCACCACCAAGAGCCAGGACGCGCTCTCCGCAGCGATCCGGCAGGCGGCGAACGCGGGCAATCCGCTGGTCGAGCCGGTGCATCTCCTGCTGGCGTTGCTCGCCGACCCGGAGGGTACGGCCGGAGCGTTGCTGGAGGCGATCGGTGCCGACCGGCAGGCGGTACGCAGCCAGGCGCTGGAGGCGGCAGGGCGCCTACCGTCGGCGAGCGGCAGCACGGTGCAGGCACCGAGCCTGGCTCGCCCGCTCCTGCAGGTGCTGCAGGAAGCGCAGGACCAGGCCGCCAAGCTCGGTGACGAGTACATCTCGACCGAGCACCTGCTGGTCGCGCTCGCCACGGTGGCGAGCAGTGCCAAGGACGTCCTCGCCCGGGCGAACGCGACACCCGAGGCCCTGCTCGCCGCGTTCTCCAAGGTCCGAGGCTCGGCGCGAGTCACCAGCCGGGACCCGGAGAGCACCTACCAGGCGCTGGCGAAGTACTCGATCGACCTCACCGAACGCGCCCGCGAGGGCAAGCTCGACCCGGTGATCGGGCGGGACTCGGAGATCCGGCGGGTGATCCAGGTCCTGTCGCGGCGTACGAAGAACAATCCGGTGCTGATCGGCGAGCCGGGCGTCGGCAAGACGGCGGTCGTCGAGGGCCTGGCCCAGCGGATCGTCGCCGGCGACGTCCCCGAGTCGCTGAAGGGACGGCGGGTCGTCGCCCTCGACCTGGGGTCGATGGTCGCGGGTGCGAAGTACCGCGGTGAGTTCGAGGAGCGGCTCAAGGCCGTGCTCTCCGAGATCAAAGAGGCCGAGGGTCAGATCATCACGTTCATCGACGAGCTGCACACCGTCGTCGGCGCGGGTGCCACGGGCGACAGCTCGATGGACGCGGGCAACATGCTCAAGCCGATGCTGGCCCGGGGCGAGCTGCGCATGATCGGCGCGACGACGCTCGACGAATACCGCGAACGCATCGAGAAGGACGCCGCACTCGAGCGCCGGTTCCAGCAGGTCTTCGTCGGCGAGCCGTCCGTCGAGGACACCATCGCGATCTTGCGTGGTCTGAAGGAGCGGTACGAAGCGCACCACAAGGTCCAGATCGCCGACAGCGCGTTGGTGGCCGCCGCGACGCTCTCCAACCGCTACATCACGGGCCGAAAGCTGCCTGACAAGGCGATCGACCTGATCGACGAGGCGGCCAGCCGGCTCCGCATGGAGATCGACTCCAGTCCGGTCGAGATCGACGAGCTACGCCGGCAGGTCGACCGGATGAAGATGGAGGAGCTCGCGCTCGCGAACGAGGACGATCCGGCGAGCAAGGAGCGTCTGGCGAAGCTGCGCCAGGAGCTCGCCGACCGGGAAGAAGCACTGCGTGGTCTGGAGGCCCGCTGGGAGCGGGAGAAGTCCGGCCTCAACCGCGTGGGTGAGCTGAAGCAGCGCCTGGACGACCTTCGGGTCAAGTCGGAGCGCGCCCAGCGCGAGGGTGATCTGGAGACCGCGGCACGGATCCTCTACGGCGAGATCCCGCAACTGGAGAAGGAGCTCCAGGCCGCCACGGCCGCGTCCGAGGCCGAGCCCGAGGCGGCCCCGATGGTGCGTGAGGAAGTGGGGCCGGACGAGGTTGCCGAGGTCGTCTCCAGCTGGACCGGCATCCCGACGGGTCGGCTGCTCGAGGGCGAGACCGAGAAGCTGCTCCGGATGGAGGAGGAGATCGGCAAACGCCTGATCGGCCAGCGGAAGGCGGTCGAGGCGGTCTCCGATGCCGTACGCCGGGCGCGGGCCGGCATCTCCGATCCCGATCGGCCGACGGGGTCGTTCCTCTTCCTCGGCCCGACCGGTGTCGGAAAGACCGAGCTCGCCAAGTCGCTCGCGGAGTTCCTCTTCGACGACGAGCGCGCGATGGTGCGCATCGACATGAGCGAGTACTCCGAGAAGCACTCGGTCGCACGTCTGGTCGGGGCGCCACCTGGCTACGTGGGGTACGAAGAGGGCGGCCAGCTCACCGAGGCGGTGCGGCGCCGTCCGTACTCGGTGATCCTGCTCGACGAGATCGAGAAGGCTCACCCGGAGGTCTTCGACATCCTGTTGCAGGTGCTCGACGACGGACGGCTCACTGACGGACAAGGGCGTACGGTCGACTTCCGCAACACGATACTGATCCTCACCAGCAATCTGGGCTCGCAGTACCTCGCCGACGTAAGCCTCGACGAGGCCAAGAAGCGCGAGCTGGTGATGCAGGTCGTGCGGAGCTCGTTCAAGCCGGAGTTCCTCAACCGGCTCGACGACATCGTGTTGTTCGACGCACTTGGCAGCGAGGAGCTGTCCAAGATCGTGGAACTGCAGGTGGCGGCGCTCGGTCGGCGGCTTGCCGAGCGGCGGATCACCCTCGAGGTCACCGACGGTGCCAAGGAATGGCTGGCGCTCACGGGCTACGACCCGGTGTACGGAGCTCGGCCGTTGCGACGGCTCGTCCAGACGGCGATCGGTGACAGCTTGGCGCGCAAGCTCCTTGCGGGCGAGGTCCGTGACGGTGACACCGTGCGGGTCGACGTCAACGCCGCCAACGACTCACTCGAGCTTGCTCCTGTGCGCGAAACCACCAGTTCGGGGAGCCAAGCCCGCAGTTCGAATCCGGGGGACGACTCCTGAAGTCCAGTCCTGAAGTTCCGCAGCTAGGCCGCCGTGCCGGCGGAGTAGGTCATAAGGAGAGGTAGTTCAACATGGCTCGTGCGGTCGGAATCGACTTGGGTACGACCAACTCCGTGGTCGCCGTCCTGGAAGGCGGCGAACCGACGGTCATCACGAATGCCGAGGGTTCGCGGACGACGCCTTCGGTCGTGGCGTTCGCCAAGAGTGGCGAGATCCTGGTCGGTGAGGTTGCCAAGCGCCAGGCGGTGACGAACGTCGAGCGGACGATCCGGTCGGTGAAGCGTCACATGGGCACCGACTGGAAGAAG
>DATCKU010000054.1:0-207612 GCA_036564245.1 Actinopolymorphaceae bacterium | reverse complement strand
TGGACGTCATCGAGCCTGACTCCCACCCAGCCGATCCGGAGGAGAACTGGGTTGCCCAGCTTCACTCGTACCGCCGGAAGTCAACCAGGTTGAGCGTCAACCAGCTCGCCGTCAACCCCGGCGTGGCCTACATCGCGTTGGTCTTCTATCACCGCCACCCCGAGTGCAGACACGAGCTCGCCACTAACGAAGGCGTGACCCGAATCCAGAAGCTGGACTTCCCCGACCTGATCAAGGAGCTGGAAAAGACCGGAACACTCCGCTCGCAGGAGTGACACCGAATCTGAGTCCAGTGTCGCAGCCACTGCTGGGTGAGTCCTAGAAGTGTGCGGAGGCTGACAGGAACCATGTACACGCCGTGGCCCCACGCCTGGACCAGATTTCGCAACCAAGGTGGGCCCATCCTGATCAGCGTGATCGTCTATTTCCTCGGCATGACGCTGCTTGCGACCCTGCCGCTCACCTCTGGTAACGCATCGGCTGCGTTCTTGTTGCTCTTGTTCGCAGCAAGTCTGAGCCTCATTGGCGTGTGCGCATTTGTCACGACCGGGATGAGTAGCGAACGCGGGAGTGGTGCCTCATTCCGGATCGAACTGCCGAACAACCGCCACTGCACGTTCCTTCCGAACCTCAAAGCAGGCACAGCACTTGTCACGCTGGCAGGCCTGAGCATCTCCGTGACGCTTCTTCTACTTCCTCTCTTAATGAGTTCAATCCCGCCTAGCGGATCATGGCGCGACTCTCTACTCCGAGCCTTCGCGCAGGTCGCTCCCGTCATCGGGATAGCTGGAGTCGCCTGGTCGCTGTTGGGTCCCCTCGCGCGTAAGCGCAGGGCGCTTGGCATCGGCCTGAGCCCGGAAGGTGTCTATCACTGGGCACGCTTTGGGTGTTGCTTTTTTGCTTGGGAGTGGGTCAACGACATTCAGGTCACTGCTCGTGGCGCACCCAGGATCGTACTAAGCGTATCGGAACCGTCGACACGACCCGGAAACCCTGAGGAAAACCGGATCTCGCAGCTGCACTCCTATCGTCGCCGGAGTACCCTGTTGGGGGTGTCAGGACTCGCTGTCAACCCCGGCGTCGCCTATATTGCGTTGGTCTTCTATCACCGCCACCCCGAGTGCCGACACGAGCTCGCCACTAACGAAGGCGTGAGCCGAATCCAGAAGATGAACTTCCCCGAGCTGATCAAAGAACTGGAAAGGACCGGAACACTCCGCTCTGCGTGATACGCCAGCGGCCCTTACCAGACACGCCAACAGACGGCAGGGCCACTGATCGAGCAAGTTCAACGTGCCGCCACAGCCTTGGATCGAAGCAGGATGTCGATCTCAGCTTCGGCGAAGCCCCAGTCGGAGAGCGCCTCACGAGTGTGCGCTCCTGGCTCTGGTGCCGGACCCTGCACCCGCAGGGGCGTGCGCGACAGCCGTGGAGCAGGTGCCGGCTGCGTGACACCGGCGACGTCGACGAACGCTTCACGGCTGGCGTTGTGCGGATGCGTGGGTGCCTCGCCAGGATCCAGCACCGGTGCCACGCAGGCATCCGTGTCGGCAAATCGCTGCACCCATTCGTCACGGGTACGACCTCGGAAGACCTCGGCGAATCGGCGATGCAACACCGGCCACCCGTCGCGGTCGTACTGCGCTGGAAGCTCAGGATCCTCAGCCAGGCCGAGCCCTGATAACAGCTCCGCATAGAACCGCGGCTCCAACGCTCCTACCGCCACATAACGTCCGTCAGCGCATTCGTACGTCCGGTAAAACGGCGCACCACCATCGAGGAGGTTCTCACCACGAGGCGCCGACCATGCGCCGGCCGCACGCAGACCGTGCAGATGCGTGGAGAGCAGCGCCGACCCGTCGACCATCGCCGTGTCGACCACTTGGCCGCGCCCCGACCGCGACCGTTCGTACAGCGCAGCAAGGATTCCGACGACGGCGAGCATGCCGCCACCGGCGTAGTCGCCGACGAAGTTGACCGGTTGAGCGGGCGGCTGACCGGCCGGGCCGATCGCGCCAAGCACGCCGGAGACGGCGAGATAGTCGATGTCGTGGCCGGCAGTGTGTGCGAGCGGACCGTCCTGACCCCACCCGGTCACCCGGGCGTAGATCAGCCGCTGGTTGCGGGCAAGGCACTCGGCCGGTCCGATGCCGAGCCGTTCGCAGACACCGGGCCGAAAGCCCTCGATCAGGACGTCAGCGCGTTCGACCAGCCGCAGCAGCGTGCCCACACCGTCCGGATGCTTGAGGTCGATCGCAACGGACCGACGGCCACGAGCCAACGGGTCAGCCGCCGACCCTGCGAACGGCAGCGCCGACACCGGTTCGCCTTGATGCACTCGATCCACCCGCAGCACTTCAGACCCGAGATCTGAGAGCATCATCGCAGCGAACGGTCCAGGCGCAAGGCTCGCCAACTCCAGCACCCGTACGCCTTCCAGCGGCCCGGTCACGACGTCGCCTACCCCTCGCGTTCTCGCCTTCTCGTCCACGTCCGAGACCAACCTAATCCGGTCGATCTCGCGAGGTGGCTTCGAAACGCCACCGACGCTGTCCGCATCGCCAGCCCAGGCAGCTCGTCACCGGGCGCTGTGGGCAAGACAAAACCCGCGTCCGAACGGTCAGAGCTGACGGGCCGCTTCAGCGAGGACGGCAACACCTTCCTCGGTCCAGGGGCCGCTTCTGATGACACAGACGTGGTCGATGCCGATCTCAGCAAGACCCGCAACCCGTTCCGCGAATGCTTCCGCCGACTCGTCGGGGAGAAGCCGAGTGCTCACGGTCTTTTCGATGCTGTCGTACGGGCGACCGATCTCCTCGCACAGGTCGGCGAGCACCCTGAGCTTGTGCCGCAGCGTCCTGCCTCCATCTGGGATGTCGAACAGGTTGCAGGCGTCGGCGTACCGCGCGACGAGCGGAAGGGTACGACGCTCGCCAGCGCCGCCAACAAGAATCGGCGGGTGTGGCTGCTGGATCGAGTTGGGGCTGTTCTGCGGTCTTTCCAGTCGGTAGTACGTCCCCTCGAAGGGCGACTCGTCCCCTGACCACATGTGTAACGCCAGTCGAAGCGTCTCCTCGAGCCGCTCGAATCGCTCCGCCGTCGGCGGAAGCGGCAAATCCATAGCGCGCGCTTCGTCCTGCTGGTAGCCGGCACCGACCCCGAACCGGGCACGCCCGTTCGACAGGACGTCGAGCGTGGTCACCGCCTTGATGAGCAGGGCCGGTGCCCGGAACGTCACGGGCGACACCATGGCGCCCAGCTTGACGCGCTCGGTGCATGCGGCAAGGAAGCCCAGAGTGGTGTACGCCTCGAGATGCTCGGTGTCGTCGGGTGGGGCGAACGGATCGGCCTGGAGCAGATGATCCGCAACCCACATCGTGTCGAGCCCACCGGCGTCTGCGGCCTCGGCAATCCGCGCGAGACCGCCGCACATGCCATTGTCGGCACGCCATGAGTAGTTCGTGACGCTCAGACTGATCAGCATCGACAAGTTTCCCTTCCCTTTGTCCGGTTTCGTGTGCCCGAATGTGTGTGATCCGGACCTACGAAGGATCGCCAAGGTGACCAGCGCACGACATCGGCCACCTGGCCGTTCTCAGTGCGCGTCAGACCGGCTGCTGACGAGCGTCGCGAGCTCCGTGCGATTGGCGACGCCCAACTTGGTGTAGACGTGCGACAGGTGCGCCTTCACGGTCGACCTGCTCATGTAGAGGCGGTTCGCGATCTCGGGGTTGGACAGCCCTTTGGCGGCCAGGCGCGCGACCTCGATCTCGGTAGGAGTCAGGCTGTCCCATCCCACATCCGGCCGTCCCCGCCGCCCGCGACCGCGGGTCACGAGAGCAACAACGTCGTCGAGCGGTCGAGCGGCACCCTCGGCCCAGATCGCGGCGAACTCCTCCCCGAGGCTGGACTGGAGGCGGGCGACGAGCTTGTCGTGCTCCGGCAGCTCGACGGGTGGTCTGGGATAACCCATCTCCGCACGTGCGGACGTGCTGGACGCCAGGAGGCGCACCGCAGCGGCATGGTCGCCGCCGTCCGCTTCCAGCTCGGCCAGGGCGTCGAGACTGTCGACGTAGCAGGTACGCAAGCCGTGAGCGGAGCGCAGAGAGAGCGACCGGTGCAGGAGATGCCGGGAGCGAGCCGGATCGGTGTGGCGAAGCAGCCGGGCCTGCTCGTCGAGGACGTTCGACAGTTCGTACGGCGCGTCGAACTCGGTCTCGATGGCGACCGCCTTCTCGGCGTACGCCAGCGCCTCATCGGTACGCCCGAGCCGGCGCAGCGCCTGCACGAGCCCGGGGAGGCAGCGGCCGGCCTGCCAGTCCCTGACGTCCCCGGCCATCCGCTGAACGCCCCGCTCGAACCAGCGCACGGCGGCATCCAGATCGCCGTCCCACAAGTCCAGGAAGCCGTACGGCACCATGAACCCCACCACGTCGGCCTCGCTCGCGGTATCGAGCGATCGGACGATCGGCTCGACCATGGCACGGGCTTCGACGAGATCACCTGACATCCCGATGGCCAGTGCGGCATTGACGATGTTGGTGCCAACGGTGAAGTGGTCGCCCAGTGGGGCGACGATCTCCACGACCTCCCGGCCGATGGCCGCCGCTTCGCGCACGTCACCGGTCACCAAAGTGGTGAAGATCTCGATTCCTCGAGCGAATCCCGCGCAAAACCGGTCACGCCGCGGCCAGCTGCATTCGTACACACGCCTGGCCACGCTGGCGGCCTCGTCGCGGCAGCGGGTCTGCAAGGTGTACCCCCGCAGCAGACCGGCGAGGTCCCGTGCGAACGGGTCACCGGCAGCCTCCGCAGCAGCCTGCGCTTCGATCGCGAGCGCCTCACAGCGGGGGAAGTCGACGTAGAAGACGGGGTACGCGGCCACGGCGAGACACCGGGCGTAGCTCGCATCGTCACCGACCTCTCGCGCGATCTCCGCACCACGGCCGGCGGCCTCCGCGACCAGGTCGAGCCGGCCGCTGATCATGCCGAGCATCGCCGTGCCAGCCCAGAGCCTCGCCTGCAAGGCCGAGCGGTCGGTCGGAGCGAGTTCTATCGCGTGCCTGGAAAACTCGAGCCCTTCAGCTGCCTGCCCACGGATGAACCACTGCCGGGACAAAGCCGCGGCGAGGCGCCGACCTCGCTCGGCACGCTCTGTCGGCATCGCCAGACCCCATCGCAAGGCGGCATGGAAGTTGTCCCGATGATCGTCGAGCTCGAGCCGCCACGCGTCCTGCTCGGTCTCCAAGCCTTGAGCTCCCACCTCGGCCAGGTCGAGGAAGTAGTCGAGGTGACGACCGTTGAGCTCGTCGACCTCTCCAGCGGCCTGCAGGTGGTCCGCCGCGTACTGCCGGATCGTGTCCAGCAACCGATAACGCAGCCCGCCTCGCCCCTCGCGGACGGTGACCAAGGAGGCATCAAGAAGGCGGCCGATCAGCTCGAGCGCCCGCTGGTCGTCGAGTGCCAGCACCTCGTCTCCACACACGGGCGCGACCGCGTCAAGGGTGAACGTCCCGGAGAACACCGCCAGGCGGCGGAAAAGGATTCGTTCGTCTTGCGCGAGCAGGCCGTGGCTCCAGTCGATCGACGCCACCATCGCCCGATGACGAGGATCCGCCCCGCGATGGCCACCCGTGAGCAGCCGGAACCGATCGTCCAGGCCTTCTGCGATCTGTGCCGGAGACAGGGCTCGCACCCATGCAGCTGCGAGCTCGATCGCCAGTGGGATGTGATCGAGCCGCGAGCAGACAGCGTGCACGTCGCCGCGTACGGCGTCCGGATCGAAGTCCGGCTGCACCAGGCTGGCGCGGTCGGCGAAGAGCTGCACGCTCTCGGCGGGTGTGAGCGGCGGGATTCGCCAGACGGTCTCGCCTTCCACGCCAAGGGGCGAACGGCTGGTCGCGAGCACTGAGACACCGGGACAGCTGCGCAGCACGGTGTCGACGAATCCCGCGACCGGCGCCAAGAGGTGCTCACATGTATCGAGACAGAGCAGCAGGCGATGGTCACGCAGTTGGGCAGCAAGGGTTTGTGCCTGGTCACCGCCAGGTTCGACGAGGACGTTCAGACTCGAGGCGACGAGTCCGGGAACGATCGAAGGGTCGGTGACCGAGCCCAGATCGACCAGCCACACCCCGTCCGGCCACGCGTCGGCGACGCGGGAAAGTGTCTGCACCGCCAGTCGAGTCTTTCCACCACCACCGACGCCGGTCAGCGTCACCAGCCGGCGCGTGCTGATCAACCGCTGAACCTCGGCCAGCTCGGCCTCTCGACCGACGAAGCTCGTCAAGGCCACGGGGAGGTTATGGGCCACAGGCGGATCGTAACCCGGGCGCAACGGCCAGCTGGTCGATGATTTTCGACCGAACGGGTGGTACGTCCGCTTCTCACCCGTCTACGGCGGGTCGAGGTTCGCCGACAGCACGACCGCACGTCGCGGTGCCTGGCAGAGATGGCCAGGTGGTCGATGTTTCGGGACGTCCGCTCCATGAGGCTCGAAACCGTCGAACCAGCGAAGAAGGAGAACCTCCATGCATGCCATGACCACATCTTTCAAGACCCCGAACGCGAGCCGTTCCGATGACGCGAGCGAACTTGATCGCGCCTACCGCGAGCTGCTCATCGCGCTCGGCGGCGATACCGCGACGCTCGAGCAGCGGGTGGCGGATCGCTGCACGGTGATCGGGCCGAAGGGGTTTCTCATCAGCAAGCCGGAGTGGATCGACGCCCACAGCGGGCACGTGTACGAGCAGGTCGCTCTCGACTCGTTGGAACGCGACGTCCAGGTCTACGGCGACACGGCCGTCTGCGTGGACCTGCAGCACTCCGAGTGTCTCTTCAAGGGGCAGCTCATCACGGGTCTCTTCCGCGTGCTCAGTGTGTGGACCCGCCATGAGAGCGGATGGCAGCTGGTGGCCATCCAGTACACCTCGGTCGCCCCTGAAGCAGCGCCGAACGCCTCCGGGCAGTAGGAGCTCGTGTCCCGATCCACGTGGTCAAGACACCGCACTCACCCGGGCAGCATCGACCGACTGATGATGTCCTTCATGATCTCGGACGTGCCGGCGTAGATTCGCTGCACCCGCGCATCGGCGTACGCCCGGCAGATCGGGTACTCCCACATGTAGCCGTATCCGCCGTGCATCTGCACGCAGTCGTCGACCACCCGGCCCAACATCTCCGTCGCGAAGAGCTTGGCCTCGGCGGCTGAGGCGGCGTCGAGTGCGTTGTCGGCGGCGGCCAGCGTGCAGCGGTCGACGTACGCCTGCGCCACGTCGATCTCGGTACGCATCTGCGCCAGCCGGAACCGCGTGTCCTGGAACTTCGCGATCGGACGGCCGAACGCCTGCCGCTCTGTGACGTACGCGATCGTGTCCTGCAACGCCACCTCGGCGCCGGCGACCGCGCTCATGGCGACGATCAAACGCTCCTGCGCGAAAAGCTTGACGATGAGCGCGAATCCCTGTGTCGGATCGCCGAGCACGTTCTCCTTCGGGATACGGCAGTCGTCGAAGAAGAGCTCCGCGGTGTCTTGCGTACGTAAACCGAGCTTGTCCAGCTTGCGGCCGCGCGTGAACCCGGGTGTGCCGGACTCCACCAGGAAGAGCCCGATGCCGTGGCGCTCGTCGGGGACCGTGCGCGCCGCGACGATCACCAGATCGGCGCAGATCCCGTTGGAGATGAAGGTTTTCGCACCATCAAGTCTCCAGTGGTCGCCGGCGTCCATGGCTTTCGTCCGCATGGCCGCCGCGTCCGATCCGGCCTCGGGCTCGGTGATGGCGATCGCGAGAACCGCATCACCGCTCACCGCCCGCGTGAGATATCGGCGCTTCTGCTCTTCCGTCCCAGCGGTGATGAGGTACGGCGCGACGATCGCGTTGTGCAGCGAGAGCGCGAACCCGGATTCGTGCACCCGGGCCAGCTCCTCGATCATGATCTGCTCATAGCGAAGATCGGTGAGCCCAAGCCCTCCGTACGCCGGATCCGCTGCAGGCACGAGGAAGCCCTGCCGCCCCGCGATACGCCAGATCTCGCGGTCGACGATCCCCGCCTTGTCCCATTCGGGCTTGCGAGGCACGACCTCGCGTTCGCAGAACGTCCGGAACGCCTGGCGAAACGCTTCATGATCGTCGTCGAAGTATCCCGCTCGCATAGGTCACGATCCTGCCAGCCGTCCCGACACTCCGATAGACCACTGCCGGTCAGGAGACCCTCCACACGCCTGCGCTTTGCAACGTTGGACCGGAGGATGGTACCCCGCCATGTCATGCTGGATCAGTGCCGACCATCAAGCACGCCACTGCCAGCACCTTCGTCTTCCACCGGTTCCCGGACGGTGTCTGGCGAACCGCCCTGATCAAGCATCCCCGGTTCGGTCGCATGGTGATTCCAGGCGGTCACGTCGAGTCGTACGAGAATCCGGCCGAGGCTGCTGTTCGCGAAGTAGCTGAGGAAACCGGGCTCACGATCGAGCTCGTCCCACCTGCTGGCGTGCCGTTGCCGACCACCTTCCCTCGCGCACAGGTCATGGCACCGTGGTGGATCTTCGAGCAGCCATTACCAGGCGACCGCGGCCTGCAACAGCCACACGTGCACGTCGACCACGTGTACCTCGCCGTCGCCACGAGCCCAGACCCGACCGGCGAACCAGAGGATCAGCTTTTCTGGTACTCCGCAGACGACATGCCGCGCGCCGAGATGTTCGACGACACTCGTCAGCTGGCCGACATGTTGTTCTCGAAGATGAACGCCGACGTGTCGCTGTGACGCCAGCTGGTCCGAGGCGACCGCTACTCGAACCGCTCGAGCAGGGTGCCGACTGCCTCCACCGCCTGACGCACGCATTCCTCGGTGAAGGTCGCGAGCTCGTGGGCGGCTTGCGCTGCTTCTCCCCGGTCTCGCAGAGCCATGGCGCGCTTCTCGACGTCGGGTAGCTCCGCGACCCATCGAGCCTCGAGCGGATCGAACACCTCCCGAGCGATCGCCCGCCGCTCCTCGAAGTCCCATCCAAGCTCGCCGCCCTTGATGGTCTCGAGCAGCCGATACATTCGCCACCAGTACGAATCCTCGGCATAGCTGTCCTGCGAGACGTGCTCGGGTCGTGGCCGGTTACCGGATCTCGCCAGCGGCTCACCGACCGATCCAGCAATCGTCAAAGGCGTTGGCACCGTCAGTGCGTCGACGAAGACCGGAATGTAGAGGCCGGTGCACGGGGTCAAGGCCGTCCACCACATGTGCGGCAACCCTTCGCCCGCTTCGGGTAGCACGCTCACACTGGAGCTCGCGGTGTTGCCCCAGGTGAACCCGGCGGGATGGGAATGCATGCACAACGTCAGGAAGTCAGGCAGGGCAGCGCTGAAGTACGGCCCCTCGAGGAATGTGTCTTCGTAGTGGTCGCGCAGAATTCGCATCGCCGACGGCACGGTCACGCCGGCACCGTCCTTCGTAGCCTCGCGAAGCAGGTGACGCGCACGGCTCAACCGGATGTGCGAGGCCTGCAACGGCTTCTGCGGGTCGGTGTAGGCACGCGCGAAGTCGAAACTGGCCGGGTCCTTCGGCCACCATCCGTTGCGCACGGCATGCTGGACGAGGTCGGCACTCGCCGCGTCCCAATCGCGGCGAATCGTCGGCTGGTTGGAGACAGCCCACGTGCCGTGGTCGATCCGTTTCGCTACCCACTGCCGGCCGGAGGTCTCGAGAACCCAGGCTTCGTGGGCGTCAGCGATGAGGTACGAATTGTCGTAGGCACCATCGATGATCGGGTCACCCGGCACCCCGGATCCCCATTGGCCGTAGCGCTCGACCACCTCGGTCATCACCTCGACAGCCTCGGCAGCAGTGCGCGAGCGCTCGAGGCCGAGCCGGACGAGCTCCATGCCGAGCACACCTTCGCTGACATGCTCGCCGCGTCGAACGGCCGCGACGTTTGCCGCCAGATCACGCGTGAACAGTGCCTCGTTGCCGATCGCGACGCCCCACTCCGAGAGTCCGACCTCGTGACCCCAGCACCAGTACGGCGAGCTTCCGAGGTGCGCATACGACTCCGGAACGTCGGGGATCTCGACGTACGCCAGTGAGATTCGGGCTCCGGGCGAAGATGTGCGACGCGGATGGAAGCGCAGGGGCTGGGCGTCGAAGACCGGGCGGTCGCTGTTCTTCCCCAACAACGTGATCCCGTCACGCGTTGCGTCAGGCAGCGTGACGAACGTGTCACAGCTCCACGGTGTCATGGCCTACTCCCGGAGATCTGTGCTGCGGCGCTTAGCTGGAGCCTACGCCGAGCCGAACCCCGCTGCAGGGCTCGATCACAGGCGTACCCGGCGCCTCCGCAAGCGGCGGCCGACTGCGAGCGACCCGATTCAGCTAACCGAGTAACGGCAGATCGTAGGGAACCGTCCACCCGAGTTCTGATCGTTCGGATACGCTGGCAAGACCGTTCGAGGAGGTCACGAGTGAGCTCGGACAACGTCGTACCCCTGCGGCCCGGCATGCCGCGACGCGAGCCGCCGCTGCGGGAGGCCATCGGCAGCGCGCTGCGCGACGTACGCACCAGGCAACGACGCACCCTCGCCGACGTCGCGGAGGGCGCCGGCATCTCGATGCAGTACCTGTCCGAGATCGAGCGCGGTCGCAAGGAGGCGTCCTCGGAGATCCTCGAGGCGGTGTGCGGTGCGCTGGGAATCCGGCTCGCGGATCTTGTCGCGCGAACCCACCGCGTGCTGACGATCGACTCCCGTTCCATCCGGACCGGTGCGCCGCGCGGCCCGGTCCTCATGGCCGCGTGATCGCTGCCTAACCTTCCGACGCTCCGTACAGGCGAAGGACGCTCCGCCTCAACGCCGCTCCTGCGTCCTCTGACGCCAGTCGTCCCGCCGCCACCTCCTCACCTGCGGCGTGCCCGAGGGCGATGGTGGCGGCGATCAACCACTCCTCGGAGACGTCGCGGTCGAACTCGCCCGAGCTCTGACCCTTGCGGATCAGCTGGCGCAGCTGCTCGATGATCGGACGGTGGTTGTCGTACGACTCTTCCGGGCTCGTCACCGCGACCGACGGGTGAGTCAGCAACGGGTAACGCTCGAGGATCTGCCAGCTCGTGTCGAGCCATCGCAGGAGTCCCGCCGTCGCCGACGTGCTCGCGGCAGCCACGTCCGCCAGCTCGGCCACGAAGTCGTCGGCGATCTTGCGCATGACGGCGTCCAGCAGCGCCCGCCGAGACGGGTAGTGGGCGTACACCGTCTGCCGAGTGACGCCGGCGGCCGTCGCCACCTCCTCGACGCTGGCGTCCGGTCGCTGACCCAGCACCCGCACCGCCGCCTCGAGCACGAGGGCAGCACTCCGCTCCGCGTCCGAGCGTCGCCGCCGCGTGCGCGCAGGTCGCCCCTCAGCTGCGGGTGTGTCCGGGCTCCAGGGCGTCGTCGAGCCACCAGTTTTCTCTGACACGTTGTCAAGGCTAGTCTGCGCTGTTATCTTTGACGTGCTGTCAAAGATCAGACAGATGATGCCACCAGCACTCACGCACCGGGAGGCCGCAGATGCCTGACACGCCCACACCAGCCAAAGATCTCGTCGGCTATCTCACCCGCTATCCACACGAGATCGCCTTCGGCGACGACGATCCCGAAACGGTCATGGACCGCTACCACACCCACGACTACGAGATGCTCAACGACGGGATTCGGCTGGACCGAAAGCGACTGCTCGACCACGTGCGTCCAGCACGCAAACGCGCCGCCGCTGTGCAGGTGGAGGTAGACGACGCACTCGTCGACGGCGACCAGGTCGCCGCCCGCTACCGCTTGATCGCCACCATGCGGAACGGAAACGTCATCGCCACCGAGATTCACATGTTCGGCCGACTCGCGCCCGACGGAAGGCTCCGCCGCGCCGTCCAGCTCACCCGCACGATCCCGTCGACGCCCGACAAGACGGCTGATCGACCGAGCTAAAGCCCAGGACGGTCAGCTTCTCGCCAACGTCCGGTCAGGTATCTCGCCGCGATGGGTGATGATCTTGTCGATGAGGCCGTACGCGAGCGCCTCCTCCGGCTCGAACACCCGCTCACGGTCGGTATCCGCGCGCAAGGACTCCACGGTGCGTCCCGTGTGTTTGCTCAGCACCTGCAGGATCTGCTCGCGAACCCGTGACACCTCCCGGGCCTGCAACTGCAGATCCGACAGGTCACCGCGACGCTGGGACATCGGCTGGTGCAGGACGATGCGGGAGTGACTCAAAGCGCACCGCTTGCCGGGTGTCCCAGCCGCCAACAGAACAGCCGCGGCCGAACTCGCCTGACCGAGACAGGTGGTGGCGATGTCAGGCATGACATATTGCATGGTGTCGTAGATGGCCATGAGGGCGCTGTACGAGCCACCTGGGGAGTTGATGTAGAGCGCAATCTCCTCGTGCGGGCTTGCGGCCTCCAGGTGGATGAGCTGCGCCATCACGACGTTGGCGACATCGTCGTCGATCTCGCTGCCCAGGAAGATGATGCGGTCTGACAGCAGTCGGCTGAAGACGTCGGTCGCCCGCTCGCCGGTATGCGTGCGTTCGATGACGTTAGGGATCGTGTAATGCGCCACGACGTCACACCCCCGCCCTGCGTCCGAAGCCGTATCCGCGACCGACCCCGTGTCCGATGCTGTCGAAGGAGTCGACGATCCGATCGATCATTCCGTACGCCAGCGCCTCCTCAGGCGTGAACCATCGGTCCCGGTCCGCGTCACGTCGGATCGTCTCCTCCGACTGACCGGTGTGCTCAGCGAGGATTCGCTCCATCTGCCGCTTGGAATACTCGAGGTTCTCGGCCTGGATCTCGATGTCGGCTGCGGTTCCCGCGATCCCGGCCGAGCCTTGGTGCATCATGATCCGGGCATGCGGCAGGCTGAACCGCTTTCCTTTCGTACCAGCGCACAGCAAGAACTGCCCCATGCTTGCCGCGAAGCCCATCGCCAGCGTGGCCACGTCGTTGGGGATCAGCCGCATCGTGTCGTAGATCGCCATGCCGGCGTAGACCGCTCCACCCGGGCTGTTGATGTAGAGGCTGATGTCGGCCTTGGGGTCTTCCGCGGAAAGCAACAGCAGCTGCGCGCAGACGCGGTTGGCGCTGGCGTCGTCCACCTCTGTACCGAGGACGACGATGCGGTGATGCAGGAGGCGTGCCGCCAGCTGGTCGTCAAACGTCGTCACACCGGCAGCGACGTCTGCCATCACAGGACTTTCCGCCAGGGCGCTTGGTCCAGTCACGGATTCCTCCTCGGGGTATCGCGTTGTCCACACGATCGCCGAGGCACTGCGCCGCGGGGAGACTTCTCTGCTGCAGGCAGATTCGCCGACAGCGAACGCCCCCTCGGCAAAATGACCACGTTACGTGCGCCATCACCTCCTGGCCGGGGCATGTATGCACCGGCAAGCTGGAAATGTCCTCGGCGGGCCACGGCTAATCCCTCGAGAATCGGCCGCTGTCGGAGGTCGTCGGCGGACCGGACCGGCGAGCCCTGCTGCTCACCGGGGATCAGTCCTGCCTCCGACCGCCCACCAGGGGGGTTTCAGAACGCCCAGCCCACGCACTTTCGAGGCGTCAGAGAGTCACTGGCAGCGACGCCAGTCGCCACGTCCCCGGATCGGGAACGCGTTGGATCTCAGCGGGTGAGACGGCAAGTGCAAGGTGGGGATACCGGCGCAGCAACCCATGAAGCGCCACCTCTGTCTGGATTCGCGCGACTGACGCTCCGAGGCAGAAGTGCGGGCCATGGCCGAAACCAATGTGAGCGTTCGCGCGACGCGCGCCGTCCGCACCTCGGTGCAGGTCGAAACTCTCCGGATCGTCGAATGCGCGAGGGTCTCGGTTCGCCGCCACCAGCGCGGCGATGACGGGCTCGCCTCGCCCGATGCGTACGCCTTCCAGATCGACGTCCTCCCGTGCGTAACGAGGAATCGTCAGCGGTTGCGGGCCGCACCAACGCATGAGCTCCTCGACCGCACGCGGCAGCAGGTCAGGCTCTGAACGAATCGCCGCTAGCAGCTCTGGCCGGCTGAGCAGGAACTCGACCGCGTTGGCGATGAGGTTCGCCGGAGTCTGACCGGCGAGCACCAGGTGCCACACGAGGGTGACCAGCTCGGTGTCACTCAGCCGGTCACCGTGTTCGTCATGGATCCGGATCAGGTCCGAGAGCAGGTCGTCGCACGGGTCCTCACGGCGACTCGCGACTGCGGCCTTCGCACCCTCGATGATGCGGGGTACGGAGTCGGCGAAGCCCTTGCCGTATCCAGTCGCGACGTGCGCACCGTACTCTCGCCACCGCGGTCGATCCGCCTCCGGAATGCCCACCAGCTCGCAGATCACGTCGATCGGCAGCGGTCGTGCGAAATGCTCCAGCAGGTCGACCGTGCCGCCCGTGACGTAGCGGGGGAGATCGTCGAGCAGGGCCGTGACGAGCCGCTCGATCCGAGGTCGAAACGCAGCGGCGCGTCGGGGCGTGAAGGCCGGCGCCACGAGCTTGCGAAGCCTCGCGTGCTCGGCTCCATTCATCTCCGCCATGGTCCGCAGGTACGGCCGGCAGTGCTCGGGTACGTCCGGACGCAGGAAGCTGTCGGAACGAATCTCGAACCGCGGATCGCTCAGCATCGCCTTGGCGGTGTCGTACCGCATCACGACCCAGACGTGCCCGATTCCCGGGATCTGCGTCCGGGCCACCGACGAGCGTTCGCGAAGCCGGCCGTACGCGGTGAATGGGTCTCGTAGCAACTCGGGGTCGGCCAGATTGATCTCTGGTACGGCTGTCTCGACGGCTTCGCTGTCGGGGATCGTGCCGCGCCGACCCGCCTGCTCGTTCGTCGTGATGCGGTCTGCCATGCTGAGGCGCTCCTAGATCAAATGTTAATATCAGATGGTCTCATCATCTGAATGGCGACGGTATCTTAGTCGCGCAGAGGTCGCAAGCAAGGGCCCGCCGAGCGAAGTCGCCATGGCCTCGTCGGCGTACGCACAGGAGGAAGATGGGCCGGCTTACCCGAGCCGAGATGCAGGAGCGCAACCGCGCCAAGGTGCTGGCGGCGGCTCGGGAGGAGTTCGCGGTGGCCGGCTACCGCGGCGCCAAGATCGACAGCATCGCCGCCCGGGCCGAGCTCACTCGGGGAGCTGTCTACTCGAACTTCCCCAGCAAGCGCGCGCTCTACCTCGCCGTACTCGCCGACGACGCCGAACGTGCGGCCGGACCGGCCTCACCGCCGACCGCATCCACCGTCGGCGAGGCTCTCGGCGCCTTCGCCCGAGCCTGGCTGGCCAGACTTCCTCTGAGCACCGACGACGTCGAAAGCCCCGCCCGCCTGGCCACCGACCTGATCCCCGAGATCGTGGCCGACGACTATCTCCGTCAGGCATTCACCCAGCTTGTGAAGCTGCAGGCGATGCTGCTCTCGCTGAGCCTCGAGCGCATCGCGCCGTCCGGAGGCCGCAAAGTACGCCTGGCCGAGACGGCGATCACGACACTGCACGGCGCGAGCCAGCTGGCCTTTGCTGCGCCCGGGTTCGTCGAACCCTTCGATGTCGTACAAACGTGTGAACAGCTCGCCGGCCTCGACCTCGACGACGCGTGGGAACCTCCTCACCTGCCGCATGTTGCGCCGGCCCGTAGCTGCTCCGACCGTTGGTCCCCGCCCGCGGTGACCGACGCCGTCCGGGGCGATCCAGTCGACCTGACTCGCGACAGAGTGATGGGGATCCTGGGCCTGCACCGGTTGAGTGCGATCGAGGAGGCCGTGCGCGGGTCACAGCCTGGCCACCAGGTGAGCGCCGTGCTCGTCACCAGCCGAGCCGATGAGCTGGCGCCGCTGGTTCGGCTTGTGCTGGCGGAGTTTCGGGCATGTCTGCACCACGCAGTTCCACCAACCGCGTGGCCGGGTGTCGACGTCATCCTCGACGAACGAGGCTCGTTGGCGGCCGCTACGGGCGTGCGTGCCGTCAGCGACGCCACCGAGACCGCCGTACGAATCCGCGGCGGTCGAATCGTCGCACGCGCTGAGGGATTCGGGGCATGTCACGCCGCCGCTTCTGTCGGGTGAGGGACCGCTGTCATGCTTGCTGTCCTCACACGAGGTCTCACACGGCCTTGCTCAGGCGTACGTCTTCCTCCTGGTATCCGAGCGCTGCGTAGAAGCGGCGGGCAGTCAGGTTGGCCGCTCCGGTGTCGAGCGCGATACGAGACAAGCCGCGCCCACGAGCCCAGCCTTCGGCAGTTCGTACCAGCCTGCGCCCGATTCCGCGTCGCTCCATGTCAGAAGCGACGACGAGCTCACCAATGTAGCCGTCGCGCTCACCTGTGAAATGTCGTCGCTGTGACACACCGACAAAGCCGACGATGCGGTCGGCGGCCTCTGCCACATAAACCGCCGCGTCGTCTCGGCCGATGTCGTCGTCATAGGTGGCCACCCAGCCTCGGACGGCCTGAGCTACAGCATCGGGATCCCGCCACGGTGCGACACCTTCGGTCAGCCGTACGGCCAACGCAAGCACCTGGTCGCGGTCACGTCGTTCGTACGGACGGATCACGACGTGTTCGTCGTCCATCATGAGCACACTCTGACATGCCAACCGCTCCATATAAAACCGTTGCGCTGGATTCGCGTTGCCCTACGTGACGTGCGAAATCGAGCCTGCCCCGGGTGTAAGTCAGCCTTGGTGTCGCTCGATACGGGCACGTTTTGATCGATGGCACGCAAACCGAAACGTCTGTCACGATGAGGCGATGCCGCCGACGATCCGCGAGGTCACGTCAGACGACTGGCCGTCGTTCTGGCCACTGCTCTCGGGTATGGGGACCGACGACGACGAACCCGTTGCCCGGCAACGCTTCGACGAGTTGCTGCGCGATCCGCGCTGGACGATTCTCGTCGCGGACGAAGGCGGTCGACTCATCGGGTACGCCGCTCTGCAGGATTACGGACCGCACCTTCGTACCGGAAACCTTCACCGGTTGGCGCGGTTGCACGACTTGTACGTGCATCCCGACAGCCGTCGTCAAGGTGTCGGCCGAGTGCTGATGGAAGCCGTGACTCGGTGGGGTGCCGAGCACGTCCGCTACGTGGAGTGGCAAGCCGGAGAGAAGACTGCCGCGCCCTTCTACGAACACCTGGGCTACCGCGGCGAGCCGTGTCCTCAGCCCGAGTACCCGACGTTTGTCATCGACTTCAAAGCCTGATCCTGCCCGGTCCACCGTGTGGGTGTGACGGGGGATCTGCCGACTCCTTATAGGACGTTCACGTGACGCCAGCTACTGCTCACCAGGCGGTCACGTAGCAGACGCCTCTCCCAGCACGGCCAATCGCTGGTGCAGCGAAGCAGCACATCTGCCGCATTCGTCGTTACCGCACAAGAGGGCGGACGGATCCTGCTCGATCATTCGTACGGCATGTGAGATGACGTCGGCGACCGCAACCCGCCGTGCCCGGCATCGCCCGATCGTCACCTCGCGCGTGACCGGGGCAAGCTCTGGTTCGATGGCGTCGAACCCGTCGCTGCAGCCTCCCAAGTTCGGCAGCTCCATCCAGGCGCCGGGTGCCACCTTGGCGTAGCGGAAGAACCGCGACCGCCCAAGTCTCTGCTCTGCCAGATGGATGGTCGTGTTGGACGTGTGACCAACCCCGAGGAGAAGGACGTCGCCGCCCAGCTCCGCGAGCTGTTGGATCGAGCCGAGCGGAAAGTCCGGTCGTTGAGCCTCGATGAGCGTGCGAGCATGCGTACCCACGGCAAGGTACGAGAACAACGGATGGTCGCTCCGCTCGTGCGGGAAGAGATGCCGCATCGTCTCGGCTACCCGACCCAGCCATCGTGAGACCGGAAGCTCCTTCGAGTAGGGCGTCGCCCGCGACAACGCCTCCTCGAAATCCTCCCAGCTTGCCGATTGCTCGTCCGCATTGTGGGGCCGGGCGAGCCCAGGGGGTGCCGGGATCCGCGTGAGATCCCACGCGCCTGCGGTCATCATGACCGTGCCGCAAACCTCAACCAGAGCACGGCAAACCGTCTCCGCTCCGCCGTTGACCCTGCCGAACGACCGCAACGAGGCATGCACGAGGACGTCTGACGACTTGTCCAGCCCTAGCAGGCGCAGACCGCAGACGATGTCCTCGTAGGTCACGCAGGCCGACGTCATGCGTCACATTCTTTGTCTGACAACACCTGTCTGCCAACTGGAATCTGCCGCGTCGTCAAGCCATGCCGCTGAGGTCGGTGAACTGCGCAGGCAACGTGTCCTCAGATCCTTTGTACTGGCCGGCCACGCGGGCCTTGCGGGCATTGATGAGCGCATCACGACGAAACTTGTAGGTCACCCCAAGCAAGGCAAGTCCCACAACGGCCAGCCCGAGAATGATCAGCATCTCCATGTCGAGGATGCTGACATGCGCCAGAGAGATCGACAAATTCCGTCCCGCGTGGTCGTACGCCCCGGTCGACCAGCTGGCCAAGGCGTTCGCTACCTAACCGTGGCATGGAGGCCACTGACTGGCGGCAATCCCCGACGTCACGTGGTCATTTGCGGCCGCCTCACTCGGTCATTTTGGGCGGCGTAACGCGGTCATTCTGCGGCCGCGGAGCGTGGTCACTTTGCGGGGTCGGGGGCGGGGTTGGAGGCAACGTCCGCAGTGGAAGAGGATGGCGGAAGGTAGCCCCATGCGCGGGCCAGCGGCCGCAGGGCTTCGTGGACCTCGTCCTCGCTCTTCGGCAACGGTCGACCCGCCTGCACCTTGCCCGTGCGAATCTTCTTGCTCCAGTCGCCGATGAACGGCCGGAACTTCCCATGGTTGGCGCGACCGTAGTTCAGCATCCGCCGGTCCCAGCGAACGCCGAGATACTCGCAGATGCGTTTCGTGACCGCCTCCGGATCCGCGGTCAGGTCTTCGTACCGGACGACAAGGCCGGGAACCGCCTGCCGGGTCTTCTCCACACCGTTCATGTACGAAAGCGCCTCGCGGATCGTCGGCTCCAACTCCCGGTCGGCACGCGATTCCATCAACGAGGCGACGACCGACGCCGGATGGCGCAGCAGGAAGATGAACTTCGCCTTCGGCCAACACCGAAGCAACCGCTCGTGGAACGTCGCGTTGGCCGGCGTCTTGTCCACCAGGATGCGCTTCCCGCTCCTCGCCAGCTCGCGATGCATGATGCGGTCCCAGAGCAGGTGCTCCACCTCGTCGTGGTCCAGACCGAGCTCCTTCATGGCGAGCTCGGCATAGTGCTTTTCGAACTTCACCCGAGTGAAACGCAGATGCATCTCGTGTGGCGCGCAGATCTCGGGATGACTGTTCAGCAGCACGCGAAGCAGCGTCGAGCCGGAACGGACCGAACAGATCACGAAGACCGGCTCGGGGACCAGACGCTCCGTGGTGGGGTGCACCAGGCTCCTGGACGCGCGGCGGCTGAACGCACGTACAGAGGAGGCGGACGCGCGGCGGACCTTGGCGACTGCCCGCCAGGTACGCCGCGCCGCGCTCAGCAGCCTGGGATGGCCTGCGAGACGTTTCTTGATTCGACGGCGTACGCTCTGCGAGATCACGTCATCAATGCCTTCTGTCCCGGTGGGTGGATACGAGACGGTCAAGAGATGGTAACGGCATTCCCTGAGGATGCACCTGGCCGGGGGAGGACAAGATCGCTTACACCGTCACAGCACGGCGTCACTGCACCGAGAGTCCGTCGTACGACGTCGCACCGGGAGCGAGCCGTCGACAACCCCTCTGGTCAACCATGATCAACGGATCCGGCCCGATGGCCGTGATCGTCGAACCTGCCGCGACCGCGTTGGCACGCTCAGTGAGCGCAATCGCCGGCCGGCGGTACGTGGCCGACCAGACGATCTCGCGTGGCAGGTCGGAGTCCTGGTGGTGGACGAAGACACCGTGGCCAGCGGCAAGATCAGCTCCCTGGGTGTCGGTCAGCCCTACGTCGTTGCGGTCGAGATGGGCTGTCGTGGTGATGTCGGCGCCGAGCAGCGCCGCACCTGCGCTCCCGCCGAACACCATGCCGCCGCCGGAGACGAACTCCCTGAGCTGCTCGAGCAGGTTCCACCGGCGGATGATCGACAACAGTCGGTACGTATTGCCGCCACCGATGTAGATGCCCTGGTAGTCGGCGGGATAGATCGGCCGATCGCCGGTCCACATGCTGATCCGACGCACACCCAACGGCTCGTAGATGCCACGCAACCAGGCGAAGCACTCGCCGTAGTCATGCGTCGCGGGGTCCAGCGCCACTGGCCAGTACGAGAGGGTGCCACCGGCGAGGGCACGAGCGAACTGCTTGTCGAGCGGACGCGAATCGCGCGCACCGCCGCCCCCGGCGAGAAAGACCCATCCGGCCACGGCCCCTACCCTTCCTTCACATACCCTGCGAGGGCTCGGCCCCCGCATGCTCCCGAACGTCAGCCTGCGACCCCCCGGCAAACCCTTGACCACCGCCTGTCGAGCCGTTCAGTGACCCGTCAGGCGCGTTCCCAGGTAGCAGGCTACTCACTGACTCGCCAAGATGGATGCGTCGAATCGCCTCCGCGAAGAGGGGTGCGACGGAGCGTACCCGGAGGTTGGGCAACGCCTTCTCGGGAGCCAACGGCACGGTGTTGGTCGTGACGATCTCCTCGACATCACCTTGAGCTGCGAGCCGTTGGATCGCCTTTCCGGTGAAAAGACCATGCGTACAGGCGATGGAGATGCGGCGCACCCGGTGCTCGCGAAGGCGTTCGAGAAGCTTGATGATCGAACCAGCGTTGGCGATCTCGTCGTCGAGAATGATGACGTTCTTGTCGGCGACGTCGCCGACGATCGCGTCGATGCGCACCTCGTCATCGGCAAGCCGCTGCTTGCTGCCCGCTGCGACCGGTAACCCCAACAGGCGAGCGAACTGCGTTGCAGGCTTGGCGTTCCCCAGGTCGGGCGACACAACAACCGTGTTGCTCAGATCCCGACCGGAGAAGTGCTTCGCGAGCTCGACGACCGCGGTCAGGTGGTCGACGGGTATCGCGAAGAAGCCATGCACCTGCGGAGCATGAAGAGCCATGGTGAGCACCCGGCTGGCACCGGCCGTAGCCAGCAGGTCGGCGACCAGCCGGCCGGCGATCGAAATGCGTGGCTGATCCTTCTTGTCGGATCGCGCATACGCATAGTGCGGAATCACCGCCGTGATCTGCGCAGCCGACGCCCCACGGGCCGCGTCGAGCATCAGCAGCAGCTCCATCAGGTGCTCCTGCACCGGCGGCACGAGCGGCTGTACCAGGTAGATGTCGCGCTGGCGGCAGTTCGCCTGCAGCTGCACCTGCAGACAGTCGTTGCTGAACCGTTGGATGCTGGTGGGCGAGAGCTCGACGCCGAGATGCGCACAAATCTCCCGCGCCAGTTCAGGGTGTGCGCTGCCGGTGAAGACGCCTATCTGCCGCATCGCGAGCCGTTCGGTGCCAGGGAAACCGGATGGACGGCGAGCGGGGCCCGCCTCCACGACAGCCTAATGGTACGAGGGCAGCTCGTGGAGGCGGCCTGAGGCGAAAGTCTCTACCCCTTGTGCTTCGGACGGCGGATGGCGACGACCGTGTAGGGCGTCGTGGGCTCCGGTGGCGTGCTGAACCGCGCGTTCGGAAGGTAGAGCCGATCTCCGAACGCTGCGACCGTGGTCGGGATGTCGAACCGCGGGTCTGTCACGCGCGCCACGACCCGAGCGCTGGTCGCGTCCTTGCTGAGGTGCAGCACGGCCACGGTGTTGAACCGGTTCTGAACGACGTACAGGGTGCGGTGTCCCTGCCGGAGCAAACCGTCGCCGTTGGTCAGCGTCTCACCGCCCAGGTCCACCTCGCGTGCGACCCCATTGTGTGGGTTGACCCGGAAAAGTTTCCCGGTACCTGACTGCACGATGAGCAGTGCCTTGCCATCGGGCGTCCGTTCGATGCCGTTCGCGTTGATGTCCTCGCCGTACACGATGTCGCCGGTCAACGGCAGATGGACCACCTTGTCGGCAGACGGCAGCCGACCATGCTTGAGCGGCAAACCGTAGAGCACAGGGTTCGTCGAGTCGGTGAACCATGCGACGTCGCCGGTCAGCACCACGTCGTTCACGAAGCTGGGCCCGGTCGCGAACTGGTACGACGCCAACACCTCACCTGTGAACCGGTCGATGACCCGCGCGTCGCCACCCGTTCCACCCGACACGAAGAGACGGAACCCATCGGTCGTCAACCCGAGCGAAGGCGTCCCCGGACCCTGGCTCAGGATCCGGCCGCGACCGGTGACGAGCGAAGCCTGGTAGATGGAGCCGTCAGCGCGTGAGCCGAAGTACGCCACCGGATCCCATCCGATGGCGATGCCTTCCGGTTGGAAGCCGTCGGGCAGGTCGAACGTCGTCGGGAAGACCTTGGACCCGATCGACCGCGTTGTCGCACCAGCCGGTCCGGCGTGCAGAGCCATCCCGGCAAAGCCAGCGAGACTCGCTCCGGACACCAGGGCTCCACACAGGAAGCTGCGTCGACGCATCGCCCCTCCTCGCATCGTCAGCGCGCTCGCGACGCTCGCGAGTCAGCCGTTCTCACGTACGAACGACTCGTTTGGTTCGAGATGATTCCGAACGGCCGCAATCGCCTCGGCGAGGACGTCCTTTATCGGCCGGCCAGTCGCCGCGGCCAGGGCGAGCACGTCGTCGTACTCCGGTTGCGCGTTGACGATGGTCCCGGCGTACGACGCCACCTTGACCCGTACGGATCCACCGGTGAGCGTGACGTCACGCATCTCGCGGTCGAGCGGGTGCTTTCGTACGTCATGACAACGCACACCGATGGCCGAGGTCTCGCGGAAGATCACGCGACAGACCGCCTGCACCCGGTCCGGGTCGACCAGCACACCGAGCACGTGGGCGGGCCGTCCCTTCTTCGCAAGGATCGGGGTCAACCACGCGTCCACGGCACCGGCCTCGAGAAGCCGCCGCAGGACGTCCGGCCAGATCCGCGGGTCGAGGTCGTCGACGTTGGTCTCCACCACCACCTGCGTCGTGGTGGGCAGACCGTCCATCCGGTCCCCTCGGGATTCGGCTGCCGGATTCCCTACCAGGAGCCGGATGACGTTGGGTCGACCAGGGATGTCGCGGCTGCCGGCACCGCACCCTTGGGTCTCCACTCGCATCGCCGGTTGGCTACCCCAGCTCGACACGTGGGTGACGAGCAGCGCGGCACCGGTCGGCGTGCAGAGCTCGCCGAGGGTTACGTTCTCCTGGCTCGCCGGCGTCTCACCGCCGTACGACGGAGCGCCCGCGCTGGCCAGCAGCTCGACGACCGCCGGAACCGGCACCGGAAGCCGGCCGTGCGCAGCGCGGACGAAACCCGACCCGACCGCGACCGGGGAGGCGTACACCCGGTCGAGGCCAAGGTGGACGAATCCTGCGCACACACCGACCACGTCGGCGATGGCGTCGAGCGCTCCGACCTCGTGGAAGTGGATGGCATCGGGCGAGGTTCCGTGCACCTTGGCTTCGGCCTCGGCCAACCGCCGGAAGGTCTCCAGGGCCGACGCACGCACCGCCGGCTCCAAGGGTGCGGCTTCCAGCAGCGACCGGACGTCGGACCAGGTGCGGTGATGGGTCGAGTCGGTGCCGGTGACCGTGACCTGCGTCGCCGCAAGACCGTTCCGGGTGACCTGGTGGGCGGCGAGCCTGACGTCCTCCGGGGCGACCGCGGCCACGGCGGATGCCATGACCTCGAGAGGTACGCCAGCCGCGACGAGCGCACCCAGGAGCATGTCGCCGCTCGCGCCCGAGCCGCAGTCGATCCACGCGATCCGCCCGGTCATCGCTCACCTGACGAACCGTCGGAGGCCGCGGCATCTGGGCGATGGGCTCGACGCGCGACGCGTGCGGCGAACACACCCGCACCGAAGCCGTTGTCGATGTTGGTCACGACGACGCCCGGCGCACAGGAGTTCAGCATGGCGAGGAGCGCGGCGAGACCGCCGAACGACGCGCCGTATCCCACACTCGTCGGCACCGCGACGAGCGGCACACCGGTGAGACCGCCGACGACCGACGGCAACGCACCCTCCATACCGGCGACCACGATCAGGCAGTCGGCGGCGTCGAGCCGTCCCTTGACGGCAAGCAGCCGATGGACGCCGGCGACTCCCACGTCGTTGATGCGTTCCACGCCGGCCCCGAACTGCCGAGCGGTGAAGGCGGCCTCGGCCGCCACGCTTTCGTCGGACGTACCGGCTGCGACGACGCACACCACACCGACCGCCGGAGCCAATGGACCGATCGAGGCTGCCCGGGCGTCGTGGTCGATCCGAAGATCGGTCTCGGGGAAGGCCTCGCGGACGGCTGCGATCGCCGTGGCGTCGAGTCGGGTCGCGAGGATCGGCCGGGTCGGGTGCGACTCCCGCAGGGTCTGAAGCAGCTCGACGACCTGGCTCGGCGACTTGCCGGCGCCGTAGACGACTTCGGGGTCACCGGTGCGGGCCAGCCGGTCGGTGTCGAGCCGGGCATAACCGAGGTCGATGTATCCCGGATCAGCGCCGGCTCCTTGGCCGTCGCGGTCCGGTCGGGGACGAGCATTGGCCGACGATCCACTGGGGACGACATCGCCCGAGGTCATTCCTCGACCTTAAATCCCCGCGCACAACCCCTGCACCGCGAGGTCATGGGAGCTGCAGCCGCGCCGACCATGGTGCACCTCTCATGGTCTTGTCTCACAGTCTTGCGGGGTGGCCGAAACTTGACAACATCGAACGTACGTTCGACCATGGAAGGGTGGTCGGTTCCTCGCGGCAACCCGTCTCACGCGGCCTGGACATCGTACGAACGACGTCCGACACAGCGCCGCGTCAGTTGGTCGTGATGCCCGGAATCGCCACTTCAGAAGGCCGACCGAGGGCAGGCGTGCACGGCACAGCCCGCGAGGGCGGGCGGGTCACGACACTCTCGCGGGCGCGGCAGGCCGCGGTGGTGGAGGAGCTGCGTGCGAAGCTCGCGGCTCACCCGCGGACCGCGACCGCGATGGGCCGCCCGGCACCGACGCTCCCCGTCGCGTCGGCCTTCACCGACCTGTTTCCCGACAAAGGGCTACGAAAAGGGGCGAGCTATGCGATCCGGGGCACAACTGGTTCGACCGCGCTGACCTTCGCCCTCATGGCTGAGGTGTCCCGGTCCGGCACCTGGTGCGGTGTGGTCGGCATGCCCGGGTTCGGAGCCGAGGCCGCAAGCGAGTTGGGTGTCGACCTCAGTCGGGTCGTTCTGGTGCCGACACCGGGCCGACACTGGCTCACCGTCTCCGCGACGTTGATCGACGTTCTCGACCTGGTTGTCGTACGCCCGCCGACCCGCCCGACCGACACCGAGATCGCACGGTTGGCCGCCCGGATGCGTGAACGGGGGTCGATCCTGCTGGTCCACGGAACCGACTGGCCCGGATGCGAGCTGCGGCTGGAGGTCACGTCCAGCACCTGGCATGGTCTCGGCGACGGACACGGTCACCTGACCGCTCGTCAGGTGACCGTCGAGGCGACCGGACGCGCCACGGACGGGGTCCGTCGGACGACTCGGCTGTGGCTGCCCGGACCTGACGGCTCCATCACGCCTGTCGATGCCGGTTCGGAGTCGGTCGACGAACACGTCGAGACCGTGGGTGTCGGTCCCGAGGTCATCCATCCGCGACGACGTCCACTCGTCGATCTCTCGGCCCACCGCTGGGAGCGAGCAGGATGAACGCCGTACGCACGATCGTCGTGTGGGTTCCCGACTGGCCGGTCATCGCGGCTGCACGGGATGCCGGGCATTCGCCCGAGACCGCTCTGGCAGTCGTCGACCGCGGCCGGGTCTTCGCCTGCTCGCACGCTGCTCGGCAACACGGCGTGCGCCGCGGACTCCGGGTGCGCGAAGCACAGGCACGCTGCCCAGAGCTCGTCACCATGACGTACGACCCCGCCGTCGACGCGCGGGAGTTCGAGCCTGTCGTCACCGCGATCGAGTCCCTGGCTCCCGGGGTGGAGATCATCCGGCCGGGTCGTTGCGCGTTGGCCGCGAAAGGGCCGAGTCGTTACTACGGCGACCGGTTCGGTGAGATCCTGCGCACCCATCTCGCCGAGGCCGGCTTCACCGCCATCATCGGGATCGCGGACGGACCGTTCGCAGCCGAGCAGGCGGCCCGACTGGCCGAGCAACGCGGCCTGTCGGAGCTCGCGTTCCCACCCGGCGAGTCGGCCAACTGCCTCGCACCGTTGCCGATCGACGCGATCGACCGGCCCGAGCTGGTCGACCTGCTCCGCCGGCTCGGGATTCGTACATTGGGTGCGTTCGCTGCGCTTCCGGCCCGACAGGTGCTGGCCCGCTTCGGCACCGACGGCCTCACCGCACACCGGCTGGCATCTGGCCGGGACTCTCGCCCCCTGGCGTCACGCCGTCCACCACCAGAGCTCGCAAAGGAGATCGCTTTCGAGCCGCCCGTCGAGCGAGTCGACCAGGTGGCGTTCGCGATCAAAGACACCGCAGAGCAGATGGTCGCTGGACTCGCCGAACGCGAGCTGGTGTGCACGTGTCTGCGAGTCGAGGTCGAAACCGAGCGCGATGCGCCACGCAGTCGGCAATGGCGGCATCCGCGATGGTTCAGCGCAGCCGATGTGGTCGACCGGGTCCGCTGGCAGCTGCAGGGCAGCAACGCGCCGGCTACGCCCGAGGGCGGGCGACATCTGACGTCGGGCGTCGTCCGCATCCGCCTGGTTCCCGACGAAGTCGCGCCAACTGGCACCTATCAGGACGGACTTTGGGGAGATCAAGCGCCGGACGAACGCATCCACCGCACCTTCACGAGAATTCAGAGCCTGATCGGGCACGAAGCGGTGACGAGCGTCGTTTTGTCAGGTGGGCGGGCACCAGCTGAACGCATGACGTTCGTGCCGTGGGGCGATGAACTCACGCCAGCCCGCCCAACCAGGCAACCGTGGCCGGGGCATCTCCCGCCTCCTGCCCCGACCACGGTCCTGGCGGTTCCCGAGCCGGTGCAGGTGCTCGGCGCTTCTGGTTATCAGGTCGAGGTCAGCGAACGCGGCATTGTGTCGGAGGAGTGCCGCGTCCTCGTGTGGGGTGGCGGCGCCGGTGATGCGACGGCTGGCAACTCAGCCGATCACGTTGTCGGACGCACGGCGATCGGTGCTCGTCCTACTCAGACCACTCAGCGCACCGAGATCGTGGGATGGGCCGGGCCGTGGCCGGTCGACGAACGCTGGTGGGAGCCGGGGCCGGTGCCACCAGGGAGAGAGCATGAGCTTGCGGGCGTGAGCTCCTCGGCTGGGGACTTCGGCTCTCGGCAGGGATCAGCGCACGAGCCTGGACACAGCTCGAGGCAAGAGCCTGGGTCTTCGCAGAGGCCTGGGCAAGGTCCGGAGCAGAGCTCAGCGCACAGGCCTGTCCACGCGTTCCGATCCCGCCCTCGATGTGCCCGGTTCCAGGTGGCGTGTGCCGATGGCCGCGCATTTGTACTCCGCTACGAGTCGCCCAACCAGTCCGGGTTTGGGAACGGCAGCTGGTGGATCGAGGCCTGCTATGACTGAGCTTCCACCTGGTGCGAGGCGCGCGCTCTGGCCCCGCTTCGGCCTGTCGATTCCTGTCGCCACGAGCGTGCCGCCGCGGGACGTGGCCATGCGTGGCAGGTGCCGGGTCGCCTCGGCAGGCGTCAGCACGTGCCATGGACAGGACGTCGGGATCGTGGCGGTTGACCAAACGATCCGGTGCTCGCACCGACTCGCCATGCCTGGTCGTGCGCTGGTAGGCCGGGGACGCGCTGATGGGCTGGGATAACCCACCGGTTCCGTGGTCGGAGCTGGAGCGCAGGCTCTCCGGGCGCCGACGTCCCGGCGGCCCACCGCCCGACGCCGACGGCGGTGACAGCCCGGCGTGGTCCTCCGTACGTCCGCCGTACGACCCACCACCCGAGGAGCGCCCGCAACGACCGCCTCCCCCTGTCGTCCCCTACGCCGAGCTCCACTGTCACTCCAACTTCAGCTTCCTCGACGGCGCCAGCCATCCGGAGGAGCTCGTGGAGGAGGCGGTGCGTCTCGGTCTGCAGGCCCTCGCGCTCACCGATCATGACGGGCTCTATGGGGTCGTCCGCATGGCCGAAACGGCCGAGCTCGGTGGCTACGACCTCGCGACCATCTTCGGGGCCGAGCTCTCGCTCGGCCTCAGCCAACCGCAAAACGGCATCGCCGACCCCGAGGGCAGCCACCTTGTGGTGCTCGCCCGCAAGGAGGAGGGTTACCACCGGTTGGCCGGCGCGATCACCGAGGCGCAGCTGCGGGGCGGCGAGAAGGGTCGACCGATCTACGACCTCGAAGAGCTCGCCGAGCGGGCCGGAGGTCACTGGCTCGTCCTCACCGGGTGCCGCAAGGGCCTGGTGCCGCAGGCCTTGACCGGTAAGACAGCCGGCGAGAGCGACGGACGACCCTGGGACGGCCGAGTCACCCCGGAGCGGCAGAAGGCCGCGGAACGCGAGCTCGACCGGCTGGTCGCGCTGTTCGGCCGAGACAACGTCGCCGTCGAGCTCATCGACCACGGCTACCCGCTCGACAGCACCCGCAACGAGGCGCTCGCCGCACTGGCCCGGAAGTTTCGGCTCCCCACCGTCGCCACCAACAACGTCCACTACGCCACCCCAGACCGGAGCCGTCTCGCGGCTGCGCTCGCCGCCGTACGCGCCCGGCGCAGCCTCGACGAGATCGACGGCTGGCTCCCCGCCGCTGGCACCGCGTTCCTGCGCTCCGGCGCGGAGATGGCCGCGCGATTCGCTCGCTTCCCAGGTGCGGTGGCGCGCACGGTGGAGTACGCGGCCGATCTGGCATTCCCACTGCGCCGCGCGAAGCCGAGGCTGCCCAAGCAGAACGTGCCCGAGGGGAAGACCCCCATGGAGCACCTCCGCGACCTGGTCTATCGGGGTGCCGAGGAGAAGTACGGCACCTATGTCGGCAAGGCACGCGAGGAGGCGTACGCGCGGATCGAAAAGGAACTCAAGGTCATCGAGGAGAAGGACTTCCCTGGCTACTTCCTCATCGTGCACGACATCGTCGAGTACGCCCGAAAGAACGGCATCCTCTGCCAGGGAAGGGGATCCGCAGCGAACTCCGCGGTCTGCTACGTGCTGGGAATCACCGCCGTCGACGCCGTCTACTACAACCTGCCGTTCGAGCGGTTCCTCTCGGCCACACGTGACGAAGAGCCTGACATCGACGTCGACTTCGATTCCGACCGGCGCGAGGAAGTCATCCAGTACGTCTACGAGAAGTACGGCCGGCACAATGCCGCTCAGGTCGCCAACGTCATCACGTACCGACCGAAGATGGCGGTGCGCGACATGGCAAAGGCGCTCGGCTACAGCCCAGGGCAGCAAGACGCCTGGTCGAAGCAGATGGACGCCTGGGGCGGTGTCGTCACCGTCGACACCGACGTTCCTCCTGCGGTGTTGGAGCTTGCCGAGCCTCTGTTGCGGTTCCCGCGCCATTTGGGCATCCATTCCGGCGGAATGGTGCTCACCGAGCGGCCGGTCGGCGAAGTGTGCCCGATCGAGCACGGTCGCATGCCAGGTCGCACGGTCCTGCAATGGGACAAGGACGACTGCGCCTGGATGGGACTGGTCAAGTTCGACCTGCTCGGGCTCGGCATGCTTGCCGTGTTGCAGTACACGATGGACGGCATCCGCGAGTACCTCGGCGAAGACTGGGAGCTTGCGACGATCCCCAAGGAAGAGCCGGCGGTCTACGACATGCTGTGCCGGGCGGACTCGGTCGGCGTCTTCCAGGTGGAAAGCCGCGCGCAGATGGCGACCCTGCCCAGGCTTCGACCCCGAAGGTTCTACGACCTGGTCATCGAGATCGCCCTGATCCGGCCGGGACCGATCCAGGGCGGCGCGGTCCATCCGTACATCAGACGCAAGCTCGGTGAGGAGCCACCCGATCCGCCGCATCCTTCCCTCGAACCCGTGCTGGAACGCACGCTCGGCGTCCCGCTCTTCCAGGAACAGCTGATGCAGATCGCCATGGAGGTCGGCGGCTGCACCGGCGACGACGCCGACCTGTTGCGGCGTGCGATGGGATCCAAGCGTGGGTTGGAGAAGATCTCGTCGCTGAAGCAGAAGCTGTACGACGGGATGCGGGAACGCGGCATCGTCGGTGAGACGGCTGACATGATCTACGAGAAGATCGAGGCGTTCGCGAACTTCGGCTTCGCTGAAAGCCATTCGATCAGTTTCGCCTTGCTGGTGTATTCGAGCGCGTGGTTCAAGCTGCACTATCCGGCGGTTTTCCTGGCCGCGCTGTTACGTGCCCAGCCGATGGGCTTCTACTCCCCGCAGAGCCTTGTCGCCGACGCGCGACGGCACGGCGTCGAAGTACGTCATCCAGATCTGCACCTGTCAGACGCGCACCCGATCCTGGAGCCGCTCGACGGCCCGACGGGCGACTCCCAGCCGATGGTCACCGGCGATCCGGCCTGCCTCTCGCAGACCCAGCCACCGGTCGGACCGTTCGATCCCGATGCGCCTGCCGACGACGCCCGACACCGCCGGGACGGTCGGTTCGCCGTGCGCCTCGGGCTGGCTGGCGTACGCACGATTGGTGAGAACCTCGCCAAGCGCATCGTGGCTGAGCGGAACGCCAACGGCCGTTATGTCGACCAGGCCGATCTGGCAAGACGCGTTGGGCTGACGGCCGCCCAGATGGAGGCCTTGGCAACGGCGGGGGCATTCGACTGCTTCGGGCTCACCCGGCGGGAGGCGTTGTGGATCGCCGGCAGCGCGGCGCACGAACGCCCTGACCACCTGAGTGCCGTCCAAGCCGACGCGGAGCGGGCCGAAAGGCGCGAGCATCCCTCGGCCACCGAGCAGGCCTCAGCCGCCCAGCCAAGCACCGGGGGGTCGTCGGGTCGCAAGACGCCAGCCGACACAGCGCAACCAATCTCGCAGAAGCCTGCCGCACTTCGCCACGAGCAGGTCCCGCTGCTGCCCGACATGAACCCCGCCGAGCGGGTGATGGCCGACCTCTGGGCGATCGGCATCTCGCCCGACGACTACCCGACTCGCCATGTGCGCGACAAGCTCGACGCCATGGGTGTCGTCCCGGCCGAACGCCTTCGTACGTACGCCAACAACCGACCAATCCTCGTCGGGGGCGTGGTCACCCACCGACAGCGTCCGGCGACCGCGGGAGGCGTGACGTTCCTCAACCTGGAGGACGAGACCGGGATGATCAACGTCATCTGCCCGCAATGGGTATGGGACCGCTATCGCCGGATCGTCCGTGACTCACCCGCGCTCTTCGTCAAGGGGCGGCTGGAACGCGCCCAGGGCGTCACCAACGTCGTGGCGGAGAAGTTCGCCCGGATGCCGCTCACCATTCGGACGATGTCGCGCGACTTCCACTGACCGGGCCGGCGCAGGACGTCACAGCTGCCTCGACCCAGCGGTAGCGGACCGACCAGCCAGCACAGTCCGTCGGACTGCCGGGCCCAAGGCTTGTTGGGGGTGCACTACGCGTCCGCACGTGATGCACCCCCGGCAGGCGTAGTGCACATGGTCATTTTTGGGGAGAGCGCGGCATAGCGGCGATCGCCACGGCGTTGATGCGGACAAGGTTGATGCGCACACGTTGGCGACGTGACCGGGCGGCGTCCCGGCGAGCAAGAGAGGACAGTCATGACGCAGACCCAGCCATCCGACCAGCTCGAGCCGATGCCGACCGACTGGCAGCGGGCGCTTGCGATCGTCGCTCACCCTGACGATCTCGAGTACGGCGCGGCCAGTGCCATCGCGAGCTGGACCGCGGCCGGACGTGAGGTTGCGTACGTTCTCGTGACCCGCGGAGAAGCCGGGATCGACGGCATGCCGCCCGAGGAGGCAGCCAAGATACGCGAGCGCGAGCAGATCGCCAGCGCTGCCGTGGTGGGCGTGAAGGAGGTGGAGTTCCTCGACCATCGCGACGGCGTCATCGAGGAGGGTCTGCGGCTGCGGCGTGACCTCGCGCGTGCCATCCGGCGGTACCGACCGGAGCTCGTCATCACGCTCAACCACCACGATGGCTGGGACGGTGGTGGGTGGAACACGCCCGACCATCGCGCTGTTGGACGTGCCGTCCTGGACGCGACCGGAGACGCCGGCAACCGGTGGATCTTCCCCGAGCTGGTGTCGGAGGGCTTCGAGCCGTGGAACGGCGTTCGCTGGGTCGCGGTGGCCTTCTCGGCTCGCCCGACACATGCCGCCGACATCACCGATTGGCTGGACCGCGGCATCGCGTCCCTCGCCGAGCATCGTGCCTACATCGCCGCGCTTTCGGACAAGGATCCCGTCGAGTACGCCCGGGAGTTCCTGACGGAGAACGCGGACGCGACCGCGAAGCGGTTCGGAGGACGGCGAGCGGTCCCGTTCGAGCTCTTCCCTCGCTAGGCCACGCCACACCCAGACGTATCCCGGGACGTCAGCTGCGTCCCCGCGTACAAGCCGGCGATTCGGAGGTGTGACACGTGCCGGCACGTGTTGCACCCCCGGCATGCGTAGTGCACATGGTCATTTGGGGCGGGTGGAGTGGCGGACGGCGGCGACGGCAGCTGCGATCCGGGCCTCGCGGGTCGGACCTGGCCGGGCCTCGTCGACGAAGCCGATTAGCTGCCGTCGCTCGCTCGCGTCCAAGGCGCTGGGATCCAGCCCGGCCTTCATGAGGGCGTGGGCCAAGTCGGCCGGCACTCGGTCGCCCCGGGCGCTCACCCGCAGCCGAAGCGTCCCGGACCAACGATCCGGCAGCGGAGCCTTCGACACCGGCCAGACCGTCGTGACGTCGTCGAGGGTCAGCACCCGGACCCGGACGACTCGGCCAACGGACTCGGGCGTCCGCAGCTCCAGCTCGGCCACGGCATAGCTGTCGTGTCCGGTGAGCCTCTGGTCGAGGACGTACGAGTCAAGCCCGTCATGCACCTCGCGGCGTCCCCGTACCTCGAGGACGACCGGCTCGGACCGTGCACTCACCACGCCACCTCCGTCCCGCCGCGCCACGCCAGGGCATGTGGAGCCTCACCGGCACGGATCGGAGAGCGGCCTGCCTGCGTACGTCGAGTACCACAGGGGCCGATAGCAACGCCATCGTTCCGGCACGAGCCTCGAGCCGAGCCTTCTGGCGAACACCTCGACGTCGCGGCGGATCCGGACGTAGTAGGAGAGGTCCTCGGCCTCAGGGGTACGCAGCAGCTCCATGAGCGGCGTGTGCGCCTGATAGACCTGGATCGACGGGAAGACGGTCACGTGAGGCAGCAGGCTGCGCAAGAAGCGGCGCATCTCGTCGTACGGGTCGAGACCCACGATGTAGGTGAACGACGTGTCGAGACCGGCCGCACGTGCCCGAGCCAGCAGGTCCGGCATCTCGTCCGGACGAAGGCTGGCCTTGCTGGACTTGAGCAGCATCTCCCGCCGCGTGCCGCATTCGGCGGTGAGATAGAGCAGGAACGGCCCGACCTCGCGGGCGATGGTCCGGAAGGCCTGGTCACTGCGCACGACCGAGGTGAGAAGACCGATCCGGGCGCGCATGCCGTGCTCGGTCATGACCCGTCTGACGGTGCGGAGATGCTCGACAGCGGCCTCCTCGGTGTGGAAGCAGCCCGTGGAGATCGTCACCTCGCGCAGGTCGGTGAGTGACCCGCCGGGCGGGAGCTCCGCCGCGAGGCCGGCCAGGAGCGCCGCGATCTCCTCCTCCAACCGCAGTCGCGGATCGACGGCCGCCTCGAGCGTCGTGGGGCAGAATGCACACCCGGTGCACCGGCTGCGGGAGTTCGGGTTCAGCGTCGCCGCCCGCCACCGTTGCCCGTCCCAGCATCGCAGGTAACCGGGGACGGCATCGTCGGCGACCGAGCGGTCCACAGACGCGACAGGCACGCCGTCGAGGGTCAGCACGTCGTCGACCAGGTCAAACGGTGAGCCCGGCCGGTCGGACGGTACGACCACCAGCCGGGGCTGGGGGTCCGGCTCGTCCATGTGGCGCAGGCCCGCGAGCTCGTCCTCGACCGGCGCCCGACGCAGTCGTACAGACAACCGGACCCGGGCGCCGGCAGCCGTCCGGATGCCGTAGACGTTGAGCGCGATGAGCAGCAGATCGGTCCACGGAATGTGGTACTGCTTCGCGAGGTGGGCGAGCTCCTCGAGTACGACGGATCGCAGCGTGGGGGGCATCGCGACCGCATCCTTCCGTTGAGTCGACTGCCTCGGTACGTCCGTCGACCCGCAGCACGGGTCGACCCGAGGGAGGCCGCGTCCCCCCGGAGAACGGGTTGGCCTGGGCTGCGCGCAGCCCGATCCGACCCAAACGCCTGCCGTCCCAACCAGCCGATAGACGCCGCACGGCAGTGATCCGTTCCGTGAACGCCGGAACGTGCCCGTCGCACGGCGTCGAGGTGTTGCGTCAGAGAAGTCAAGCGCACGCGCGCACGCGCCCCACGCACGTCCAGAGGTGTCGCCACCGCGGTCACGGTGCGTCGCGTTCGGTCGTTTCGCGTCGCGGCAGCGCGCACGCCGGCGTACCACCTGGCAGTCGATACCGGTTCTCGGCCACCAGGCGGTAGACGAGGTGAGCGAGCCAGCTGATCGGTGGTGTACGAACCAACCAGCCGAGACCGCGCCACCAGCCGCCGGAGTCGACCAGGAGAGCCGCGACGGCCTGGGCGCCACCGAAGACCCGTCCGTCGCGCCCTACCCAGACGACCTCGTGCTCGGCTTGCTCGCGTGTCGTGCCGAGGGCGTCAAGGTCGCTGAACTGCCACGGGACGACCGCCGCGGAGGTACCGGTCCAGCGTTGGAGCAAGTGCGCCGTCGTGGTGCAGAAGCCACAGTCACCGTCATACAGGAAGTGACGATCCGGTGGGTTGGCCTCGACCTCACCAGGTGGCCGATCCGACGACGCCGCTGGGCCGTTCCCTCGACTCGGCATACCTCCATCATGACCCAGGGCATGCACCATCCCGGGCGTGCTGCGAGAAGCGCCGGTCATCGCGGCCTGCTTGGCCGACAAGACGGCATACACCGTGGCCTGCCCGGGCTCCTTGCGTACACCCCACCGCTCGGCCAAGGCGGCAACGATCGCCATGCCACGGCCGCTGACCGCTGCCACCGGCAGCTCCAGCATGCGGGGAGCCGTCGACCCGCCGCCGTCGGTCACGGCGATCTCCAGCTCGTAGGCCCGCCGCACCCAGGCGACCCGCACGGTCCCACCCGGAAGCGGACGGGCGTGACGCAGCGCATTGCTCAGCAGCTCGCTCAGGACAAGGCGCGCGTTGTCGATGTCGACCGGGGCGACTCCAGCCGCCTGCAAGTCCTCGGTGAGGCGGGATCGGGCGCGGCCCACGCTCGCCTCGTCGTGAGGCAGCACCAGGGCCGTTGAGGTCGCATGGCCCTCGACCGCTGCCACCGTCACGCCTACTCCCTCGACCTCCACTCGAGCCGCCCAACGACGCAGGAAACTGCGCGGGCATGACGCTTTGCTTCCCATCTCCGGATGTTGGGAAACACAATTCACCACAGTCTGGGATTGCCGCGGCCGAAACCGGACGACTGCACGGTCGTGACCGCGGGTCGGGCGAACCCGCCCATTCGGGGTAGCCTCGCGTGATGTGAAACGGGTGATCACGCGGACTCGAGGACGCTGGCAGATGGGGGACCCTCTGGACGGCGGCAGTTCCCACCAGGTGATCCCGCATTGCGGAGATCGGCGGCGTGGCTCGCGACGTCGTACCCGCACGACCTACGTCGCCACGACGACAGTGGCCATCGCCCTGGCACTCGCCCCACCGGCACTGGCCGCGACCGCAGGCGCCACGACATCCGTGACATCCTCACAACCCGCGTCGGCGCGCGCCGCATCGCTGGCCGCCGAGCCCCTAGCGAAGGCGTGCGAGCGGCAGAATCCCCAGACACCGATCACCGACCTGCCGTGGGCGCAGACCCGGCTGCAGTACGACCGGGTCCACGAGTTCGCGACCGGTCGCAACGTCACGATCGCGGTCGTCGACACCGGCGTCACCGCGGGCACGGGCGAGGCGGCCCATCCACAGCTCGTGGGCGTCACGGCCTCTGACGGAGCGGACTTCGTACCCACCGACCCTCTGCCGGCCACTGCGGACTGCGAGGGTCACGGCACCCGAGTGGCCGGGATCATCGTGGCCCGACCCGGAGCCGAGGTCGGTATGCCCGACGTCCGTTTCCGAGGCATCGCGCCCCACGCGCGGATCGTGCCGGTTCGCGTGAGCGAGGGCGTCGACACTGCCCGGGCGAGCGAGCTCACGGAGGGCATCCGGTACGCCATCGAGCAGGACGTCGACATCATCAACGTCTCCATCGTGGCGTTCAGCCCGTACAACGACCTGCGTGACGCCATTGCAGAAGCCCTGAGCAAGGGCATCGTCGTCGTCGTTGCGGCTGGCAACACCCGCGATCAAGGCGGAAACGCGAAGACGTACCCCGCCGCGTTTGCCGAGGAACCGGGGATGGAGGGCCTCATCGTCGTGGGCGCCACGGACCAGGCCGGGCAGCTCGCGCCGTTCTCCACGACGTCCGTCCCGGTGTCTGTCGTCGCGCCCGGTGTCGACATCATCAGTACGGCACCGATCAACGGACACAACAGCGACCAGGGCACGAGCTTTGCGGCGCCGTTCGTCTCTGGCACTGCGGCCTTGGTGTTGGAGAGGTTCCCCGACCTCACGCCGCTCGAGGTGAAGCGGCGACTCGAGCTCACCGCCGATCACCCGGGTGTGAGCAGCCTGCCGGCCGAGGGGTACGGCTACGGCACCGTCAATCCGTACGAGGCGGTCACGGCAATCCTGCCCGAGGACGCGGAGGCGACTCCCGAGCCCAGAGCTGCCGTCCAGCCCATCAGGATGCCGCCGCCCCCGGACAACACGGCGCGCAACGTCGCACTGATCGTGAGCGCGTCGGCGCTCGGGTTGGCGCTCGCCACGCTCGGCACCGTCGCGACCTATCGCAGGGGGCGTGCCCGCAACTGGCGCGCGGTCTGATCTCCCGACGGCGCTGCCCTCCGCCCGGCACGCCAGCTGCAGGCGCCGTTCTCCTGAGCGTCGGCCAACCCGCGCACCTGCACGTGCTATCGCGTCCGCCACCGGCGATGGATCACATCCCGGTCCCGGACCGGCAGCATCACCGACATGACGACGGACCACTCACCACGACCTACGTCCCGGCCCTCTTGCCGGCAGATCCGCCTGCACTCCCAGCGCGTCTGCCGGCACACCCGCGTCGAGCAGAGTGTCGATGACCTGCGACATTGCGCCCCACGGCCTCCTGGACCTCACCGGGGCATACCCGCCACTTAAAGGGGTCAATGCCGCACCTCACGTGGTCATTGTCAGAGGTGAGCGGTCTTTGTCGGCGGGTTAGCGGCGTTCCTTGGCGAGGTACGCGGTCTGGATCAGCTTCGTACCGAGCCGGCGGCTGACCAGCGTGCCTCGACCAGGAGGCAGCGGCGCACCACGGACGCCACCCCACAACGCACCCTCGTCGCGGTTACCGGACATGATCAACCCGGGGTTACCCATGTCGCGGATCCGCTGGATGATCGGGTCGAACATCGCGCGACCGGCGCCGCCGAACCCGCGCGCCAGGATCACGTGCAGGCCGATGTCACTTGCCTGGCTCACCAGGTCGGCGATCGGTGCCAGCGGGTTACCCGTCGACGTGGCGACGAGCTCGTAGTCGTCCACGATCAGGTAGAGATCGGAACCTGACCACCAGGACCGGTTACGCAGCTGTTCGGGCGTGACGTCCGGGCCCGGCAACCGCTTCCGCAGCGCGGCAGCGACGTCCTTCATCAACTTGGTCGCCGCGTCCGACGAGGCGGCGTACCCGATCAGGTGCTCCCCACTCGCCGCGTCGAGCAGCGAGCGCCGGTAGTCGATGAGGATGACCTTCGCTTCTTTCGGCGTGTACCGCGAGACCACTCCTCGGGTGATGACCTCGAGCAGGTTCGACTTCCCACACTCGGTTGCACCGAAGATGACGAAGTTCGGCTCCTCGTCGGCGAGGTCGAGGTAGACCGGTGCCAGCTCGTCCTCGTCGATCCCGATCGGGATACCCGGCTGCGTGTCGGCACCCGGCTGCGGCAGCTCGCTGAACGGCAGCTCCTCTGGCAGCAACCGCACCGCGGGCGCCCGCGGTCCGTGCCACGCCTGGGCCACCTGGTCGCACATCGCCTTGACACCGTCGGCGAGTGTGTCGGGGTCGGACTTGCCGTCGATGCGCGGCAGCGCCGACAGGAAGTGCAGCCTGTCGGGGGAGAGACCGCGGCCAGGCCGGTTCGCCGGCACGTTCGCAGCCACCTTGCGGTCGATCTCCGAGTCGTACGGGTCACCGAGCTTGAGCTCCAACCGGGTCTGGATCAGGTCCTTGATCGCGATCCGGAACTCCGACCACTTGTTGGCGGTCGCGATCACGTGGATCCCGTAACCGAGTCCACGGGCGGCCAGCGTGGTGATGGTCTGCTCGAGGGCCTCGTGCTCGGCACGCACCGTACCCCAGCCGTCGACCACCAGGAACACGTCGGAAGCGAACCGGTCGGGAGCGATCCGGCCCTCGCGGCGCAGCCGACGATAGGTGGCGATGGAGTCGATGCCGGCGTCGGTGAACGCCCGCTCCCGCTGCTCCAGCAGCGTGGTCATCTCGCCGACGGTACGCCGGATGGCGTCGGGATCGAGCCGGGTCGCCACACCACCCATGTGCGGGAGGCCGAGCATGGACGGCAGCGTGCCACCACCGAAGTCGAGACAGTAGAACTGCACCTCGTCCGGCCGATGGGTGAGCGCATACGCCGCGATGAGGCTTCGGAGCAGGGTGCTCTTACCGCTCTGCGGGCTTCCGACGATGCCGACGTGGCCGCCAGTACCCGAGAGGTCCAGCCACAGCGGGTCGCGCCTCTGGTAGTAGGGCTTGTCGACAAGAGCGACCGGCGCGGCCAGCGACCCGCGACCCTCCCAGTTGACCGTGAGGCCGTGGTTGGGGTGCACCTCGATCGGGCCGGGGAGCAGCTGGTCGATCGTCGGCGGCTCGTCGAGCGGCGGGAGCCACACCTGGTGGGCCTGCCGGCCCATGTGCTGCAGCTGCTCGACGACGAGATCGACCAGCACCTTCGGCTCGCGGTTCTGCTGGGTCAAGGTGAGGTGCGTCGAGGTCTCGTCCATCTCCGCATCGGGCGGGATCTCGACGATCTTCGGCTCCACCCAGTCGGTCGTGTACGCGGTGACCTCGGGCACCCACCGCCGCTCGCCGGGCTTGGGCGGTCGCTTCTGACCTGCCGCACGCATGCTCGGCGGCTCGTAGACAGCACCCACGTAGCAGGCCTTGAACCGGATGAGGTCGTCGGTGCCGACCTTGAGGTAACCGCCACCGGGTTCTCGTGGCAGCTCGTACGCGTCGGGCACACCGAGCACGACCCGGCTCTCACCGGCGGAGAACGTTCGCAGACCGATGCGGTACGACAGGTGCGTGTCGAGCCCGCGGAGCTTCCCCTCCTCCAGTCGCTGCGAGGCAAGCAGCAGGTGGACGCCGAGGCTTCGGCCCAGTCGACCGATCATCACGAAGAGGTCGATGAACTCCGGCTTGGCCGACAGCAGCTCGGAGAACTCGTCGACCACGATCCACAGCGTGGGCAACGGGTCGAGCGGCTTGCCCTTGGCCCGGTCTTCTTCGTAGTCGCGCAACGAACCGTAGTTGCCGGCGTCGCGGAGCAGCTCCTGCCGGCGGTTCATCTCACCGGCGAGCGCGTCCTGCATCCGGTCGACCAGGATGAGCTCTTCCTCGAGGTTGGTGATGACCGCCGAGACGTGCGGCAGGCTGTCCAAGCCGAGGAACGTCGCACCACCCTTGAAGTCGACGAGGACGAAGTTGAGGACGTCAGGCGAGTGGGTGACTGCGAGGCCGAGGACGAGGGTCCGGAGCACCTCCGACTTACCGGAACCCGTCGCACCGATCACCAGACCGTGCGGACCCATACCTCCCTGCGCCGACTCCTTGATGTCGAGCTCGACCGGTCGGCCTTCAGGTGTCAAACCGAACGGGATCCGCAGCCGTTGCTCGCGTGGCCGTGGCTTCCAGATCACCTCGGGATCGAGGTTGTACGCGTCGGGGATGCCGAGCAGGCTCATGAGCTCGAGCTCGTGGTGGACCTCTTCCTCTTCCCCGATCTCCTCGTCCTCGACTGCACCGACCACACCAGGCTGGGCGGACCGCAGCGGCGCAAGCTGCCGGGCGAACGACTCGGCCTGGCTGAGCGAGCAGTCGTCCGGCCGCCCGAGAAGGGTCTCGTTCTGGGTACCGTCGACCTCCAACGTGACGTGGTAGACCTCGTCCGGCGTCACGCGGAGATGCATCACGCCCTCGCCGAAGTGCCGTACCGCGTTCCCCGCCACGTCGATGACGGTGACGCCCGACAAGGGCGAGGTGATGAACCGCGCGTCGTGGCTCGCATGTCCGCCATCGGTCAGGACGATGATGTGGGGCTGGTCGGTGAGCGGCTTGGCTGAAGGGGAGAACAGCGGACGGTTGCCGATCTGGTCGAACAGCATGCGTTCGAGCTCGGCGAGCGAGGAGCTCACCAACCGCACGTGTCCCGCGCCGTCGGTCGCCGTGGGGTGCAGCGCGTGAGGAAGCCACTTGATCCAGTCCCACTCGGCGCGTCGGTCGGGGGCGAGACAGGTGGCGATCACCATCTCGTGAGGTGCGTGGAACGCCGCCAGGTGGGCGATCATCGCGCGGGCCAGGTCGCGGACCGCCTTGGGGTCGCCGTCCATGCGGACGTGCGCGAAGGCCCGCAGATTCATGGCGATCGGCACGTCGGGCACCGTGCGGTAGGTCTGGATGAACCGCCGCAGCGCACCGGCCGACACCGGTTCGAGGTCCTCGACCGGTTTGGTCTCGGGGGCGATCAACTGCAACACGAAGCGTTGCTCACCGCGCCCGACGCGGACGTGCGCGAAGTCGTTGTCAGTTGTGCGGCGCTCCCAGAGCCGTTTGGAAAGCGGCAGGATCCACAGCGAGTCGGGGTCCGGATAGCGCCATTCGAGGGCCTCGCGCTGCCGGTTCGCCGCCGTGCGGACGCGCTTGCGGAGCTGGGCGAGGTAGCGGAGGTAGTCACGCCGGGCGGCGTCGATCTGGTGCTTGCGCTCTCCGCCGCGACCGCCGCCACCGAGCTGGCTGAGGTACATGCCGGCCATCGAGACGCCCATGACCCCGGCCATGATCACGCGCATGCTGTTCTGGCCGCCCATGTTGCTGCTCAGCATGAACGCCATGACCGCGCCGCCGCCGAGCATCGGCAGGATGCCGAACATCCGCTGCATCGCTCCGGTCGGGGTCACCTCGGGCAGCTCGGGCGGTGGCTCGAACAGCACTTCGCCCTTCGGCATCGCAGGCGGGGGCTTACGCCCGGCGCGGCGGTAGAGCACTGTGCTCATCTGCGTGACCTCGCTTCGGCCCTCATGCGTCGGTCAGCCGTCAGCTGATCGGTGGTCGGTGGCGATCCCACCACGTCGTGTCGTCGACGAACCGTGTCAAAACGATGCTAGCCGGGTGCACGATCTTGAGCGAACCCCTGCGGCCACCGCTTGCATACATGCACGCGTCGAGCTCCCGCTGAGCGGGTCACGCGATGTACCGAAGCAGCCACCGCACCAAGAACTCGGTAATCTCCGGGTTCGTCTACTTTTCTGCTACGGGCATCGTCATGACGAGTGCACGACCGGGCTGAGGAGATCAACATGGAGGCGAACAGCGGCGTCGAGCTGTGCCGGGTGACCGTCGTCGCGCCGCGTACCCGGATGGACCTCGCGCTGCCCACGGACACACCGCTGTCCGACCTGCTCCCCACCCTGCTCCGGCACGCGGGCGAGGACCCTGAGGACCCCGCATTCTTGCGTGGTGGTTGGGTCCTGCAGCGACTCGGTGAGCAGCCCTTCGACCCGTCGCTCGCGCTTTCCGGGCTCGGGATTCGCGACGGTGACATCCTCCATCTGCGCCACCGCGAGACCGCGCTTCCGGAATTCACCTTCGACGACGTGGCCGACGCCATCTCGGTTGCGACACGGGAGCGTCGGGCCGCCTGGCAGCCGTCCGATGCGCGCAACACCGCCATCGTCGTGGCGACGGCGTTCTTCCTCATGGGTGGCCTGGTCGTCCTGCAGAGCGGTCCGCCCTGGCTGTTCCCGAGCGTCGTCACCTTGCTGACATCTGTCGTCCTGCTGGGGACCGGCACCGCCTTGGCCCGGGCGTTCGGCCAAACCGGCGTCGGTGCCATGCTCGGTGCAGCCGCGGTGGGCTATGGCTGGCTCGGTGGCCTGGTCGCGCTCGGTGGACAACGGCTGGAGATCGGTAGCTTCGGTGCCGCACAGCTTCTCATGGCCTGCGGGCTCGCCTTGCTCATGTCAACTCTCGCCGCGGTCGCCATTGTCTCGGGCTGGGACGGGTTCTTCGCCGCCGCCATGGTGGCCCTGGTCGGCGCCATCTGTAGCGCCGCGGTGCTCATCTGGCCGAACGGAACGCCTGTCGCGGCTGGCGTTTCGGTCACGGTGGCTCTGGCCTGCGTACCCTTCCTGCCCACACTCTGCGCCAGGCTGGCGAAGCTGCCCTTGCCGCAACTTCCCACGAGCGCAGAGGACTTGCGCCGGCAGACCGACGTCCTCCCCGGCCCCACCGTGCTCCAACAGGCCGTCACCGCCGACAAGCTGGTCGCCGCCCTCATCGGCGCCAGCACGGTCGTGTGCGTGATCGGCGGCATCTACCTCATCCGATCGGGCGGCGTGTTCGGTGTCGCGCTCACCGGTGTCACCGGGCTCGCCTTGGCGCTGCGGTCGCGACACTTCAGAGGCCGCACGCACCGCCGCTGGCTCATCGGCGGCGGTGTCGCGTGCGTCGCGCTGGTGGCGTACGGCCTCACGAAGACCGACGAGGCGCTGCTGATCCTGTTCGCCGGTGGCCTTCCGTGCCTGCTGGTCGCCGCCATCCTGGGCGTGTGGGCGGTGACGATGCCGGGCCGCCGGCTGTCGCCGTACTGGGGACGAGCCACCGACCTGCTCGAGGTCATCGTGCTCCTGTCGGTGGTGCCGCTCGCGCTGGGCGCCATCGGCGTCTACCGCGGCATCCTCGACCTCTTCGGCTGAGCCGCTCCCAAAATGACCATGTGCACTACGTCCGTCGGAGGTGCACTACGTGCCGACACATGGTGCACCTCCGAAACGCCTAGGACGTAAGGCAATGCGCACGCTTCAAGCGCCCGAGATCGAGGTGGACTAGCGGTTGATGAACAGGCGCTGCTCCATCGTGCTCAGGCTGAGCTGACCGAAAGCCACCTGACCGGCCGCCGCGACGGCCACCACGCCCGGCGGCATGTCACGCAGCCACTGCGCCCTGTCCTGAGCCAGACCGAATCCGCGCCGCGCCACCTCTGCGGCCTCTGGACTCAGCCGCTGTGTCACCAGCAGATCGTACGAACGAAGCCGCGTCTCGTCGTTCGCCTCGAGAGTGGACTGAACGGAGAGGAACGTCTGCCAGTCACCCTGCTCCCAACGCGGCAACGCCTGATGGTCCCGCGTCGCGTCGATCACGAGCGACGGTCGCGCCAAGCTTCCCGTCGCCGTCACCCGAGCACCGGTCGGCAAGACCGTGAGCCAACCAGGCCCGCGCGGCACCGCCGACACCAGCCGGCCCCAGGCCGCCACCGCGTCGGTCACGACCGTGACGTGCGCGCCGACAGCGAGCGCGCGGTACGCGATGAGCTGCGCGAGCTGACCGACGGACACCACGCAGATCCGTACCGGATCGCTGCGGAACAGCCGGACCACCAACGTGCCGGCCGGCCCGTTGCCGGAGCCCAGCACCAGACCCGCGGCCGGCAGCGTGAGCGTGAGGTGTGAGAGGTCTTCGGCGTAAGCCTCGTGGGACGGGATGGTGGGGAAGTAGCTCACGGCGCACTGCCTCCCAGCGGAATGGTCGCGAGGACGCCGGGCAACTGCTCACCATCGAGGCGGACCAGCTGGACTCCCGACCTGCTCGCCTCCTGGGACAACCTGCGGAACGCCGTACGCGCCATCTTCGCGTCAGGAGCACACACCCGAACGAACGACGAGCAACGCACCGCGTTCTCCGGCGACCAACTGAACGACAACGATGCGGTCGCCGACAGCACAGGAATGCTCGCCATCGCGGCGAGGACATCGGTCAAGGCCGGAGGCCCCCACCGTGGCCAGCTCCGCACCCAGCCCGACACGTGGGCCGTGCCGTCGCACATCCAGGTGCGCCAGGTCTCGCGGGTGCGGCGTTCGCGTCGAGACGGCGGCATGTAGTGCGGGTCGACCGCGAGAGTGAGGGTGAGGACCTCGCGAAGCTCCGTCTCCTCCAACGGCCGACACGGCAGACCAGACGACGAGAGCACCTTGGTTGCGTACCCGACGCTCGACCGCAGCGCCCGACGGATCGCGTCGTGGTCGGTGCCGTCGAGAGTCAGCGCGGTGCTGTCACGGGAGGGCTCCAGTCGCAGCGCCACCCACCACGACATGGACGAAGGAGTCGAGCCGGTGCTGATCTCGGCGTACGACGCGGCGAGCTGCGCTCCATACGGCCCGAGCGTCGGAGCCGGCGCGGGGAGCGTGCGAACCACCAACTGGGCGGCGCTCAACCGGACACCTTCGGCCTCGCCGAGGTTGATGAGCGCTCGCAACGGCACGTTGACCGGATCCGCCGACGCGATCAGGTCTTCGCGGTCAGGTCCCAGCAGGATGACGTAGCCCGTCCCGTCGTACGCAACGCCGACCGACCGGCCGCCCCTGCGTCCCGCGACCGAAGCCAGCTCGAAGCTCGGCAACCATTCCCGCAGCGGCGCCAAGGCCGGATCGTGTGGTGGCGCAACCTGCGCCTTGCGGTTGCGTTTGGCGTAAGCCGCCCGGACGCGTCGCCAACGCCACAACGAGCGGCCGTTCCACGTGACGACGGTGAAGGTTGCGACGATGAGCAGGACGAGGACACCCGCGATGAGCAACGGGCCGAAGCCTCGGTGGTAGACGTACCCGGCCACGACCAAGCCGAGCGCCACCTGCCAGGCCACGATCGACGCCACCGAGATGCTGCCCACATGGCGGCCGGGGTAGTGCCGGCGCAGACGTACGGTCCTGGGTTGCGCCGGTCGTCGGGCAGGGGCCGGGGCAGACGCCGCCACCGGCGCCCGGGGTCTCGGTTGCGCGCGTACGGTGGACACGTCCGGCGTCTCCCCTCCGTTTCGATTCGCCGCAATATCGTAGTGTCGCACCACCCGTGTGGGCTTCGCCCCCACGAACCCCGACGACCCACCACGTGAGGGTTGCGCCCACGGCACGACACCACGTACGACGCCACGTGGGCGGAGCTCTCAGGGCGCCGGACGCACAGCACCACCATGACCACATCTCGCCAGGAAGGGCAGGCCGTGCGATCCTCGTCAGCCGGCCTGTCGTTCAGTGGCGAGTGAGGGTACGAGGGACATCCGATGCAGACTCGACGCGATCAACTTCAGGCGTACCGTTACCTGCTGCGCCGTGTCATGAGCTCGATGTGCGGTAACGACCCGGAGGCGCTCGAGCAGCCGATGCGGCGGGTGTCGTCGTCCACGTTCGCCGGGATCATGGTCGGGGTGCTCGCCTGCGCTGGCGTGGCGCTGTACGGATGGCTCGCCGACACGGCGTCGAGCAAGTGGAAGAACTCCGAGAACGCGCTGATCATCGACAAGGACAGCAACGCGATGTACCTGTACCGCCCGGCGAGCGAACTGTGGGCGCGCCAGGCGGGACAGCAGTCGCAGTCCGACTCATCTGCCACGGGCGACGGGAGCGAGGACAAGGTCCTCGTGGAGGTGGTCAACTACACGTCGGCGCGGCTCATCCTGGGCGCCGAACCCGAGATCGTCCGCGTGTCGTCGAGGTCGTTGGAGGACACTCCGCGAGGACCCAGGATCGGGATCCCGGCCGCGCCCAACTCATTGCCTCGCAAGGAGAACGTCAAGTCGTCGCCCCTCGCGACCTGCTCGACGTCCGAGACCGTCAACGCAGAGCAGAAGATCAGCGTCGACCTGGTCATCGGCCGGGACGCCACCGACCTCAATGCCCGTCCGCTCGGCAGGCAGGCCGTGGTGGTTGCCTCGCCTGACGGCGACCAGTACCTGCTGTACAACGGCAAACGCCTCGCGGCCGGGACCGAGGCACTCGACCGGCTCAACCTGTTGAGCGAGCCGGTCATCGTGGGCAAGGCCTTCCTCGATGCCGTCCCCGCCGGCCCAGCCCTCAAGGGACCGCTCATCCAGTCGCGAGGCGCCGAATCGGACTTCACGGTCCAGACCATCGACGGAACCACGCAAAGGGCTGCCATCGGCCAGGTCTTCAGCACCGGTGACGGTAGGTACTACGTGATGACGAGCGACGGCTTCGCCCGCATCAGCAAGGCCCAGGCAGACCTGCTCTTCGTCGAGGGTGTGGCGCAGCTACTGGACGGCACCGACCAGAGCGAGCCCACTCAGATCTCGCCCGACCAGCTCCGCGACAAGCTGAGCCCCACCGACCCCGACCTGCAGTCAGCGGACCTGCCGTCGGACTCGACGACGCTCGTCAATCTCGGGAGTAGGAACGGCACCGTGTGCCTCTGGTACAACGAGCCAGGGGCCGACCCGCAGATCACGACCGAGGGGACCCTTCCCGAAAGCGCCGTCGATTCGGTGAACGAGCCCAGCAACGGGGAAGCGGTCGACCGGGTGCTGATCCCGGCCGGCCACGCCGCGGTTCTCGCCCTGAAGCCAGGCCCCGACGTCGCCCCGGTGAGCTACGTGATCATCACCGAGGAAGGCGTGAAGTACCCCGTCCCCAACATGGACACCTTGCGGATCCTGGGGTACGACGACGTCGACCCGATGCCGGTCGCGCCTTCCCTGCTCCGACAGGTACGTTCCGGGCCCGCGCTGTCCCAGGATGCGGCGTACCAGGTGGTGTCATTCGGGCCGAGCGAGCCAGCTGAGTGACGAACTCTGAACCGAGGACGATCTCCTGAGGAGTTATCCACAACCCTGCGGGCATGCGGCGCCACAAGCCGCCGATCTCGGGTTAGCGTGGGGATCACGTGAGCGCCAGACCCGACAGGGAACACCTCCAACCTGAGGTTGGCCCGGTGGAACCGTAGCGGGACAAGGGTTCAAGAAGACTTCCTCTGGCACTCATCGAGCCAGGGCACGCACGCAAATTCGTGCTTCGTGCTGTGCAAAACCGACAGGGACGCTCGGTGTTTTCCGGGCATTCACGAGGAGGTTAGAAGTGTCGGCATCCCAAGATAGAGCCGCGATGGCGGAGGCCGTCAACCGACTGAGCGACTCGGTTGACGTGATGGAAGGCATCCGGAACAACCTCGACTCCTACAAGCAGGAGGCGCTCGGCACGTGGAAAGGTAACGCCGCGCAGACCTTCGGCCGTGTCATGGCTCGCTTCGACGAGGAGCTTCGCACGATCATCCAGGCCGAGAACGACCTGATGGAGAAGATGGGCGCCGCACGTCGCACCTACGAGCAGACCGAGGCCGAGCAGGAGCAGAGCGTCAGCAGCATCGAGGGCCTGCTGAACCACTGAGGTTGATTTCGGCACCACAACGCATCTGACATCCAAAGCTTCCGAGGAGGATTCCTTTCATGAGTGACTACACGCAATGGGATTCAGCAAGCCTGCAGAACCTGTACGCCAACCTGAAGTCGGCCCACGCCGCCGTCGAGCAGGAGACCCAAGACCTGGAGCAGACCCTCGAGGCCAAGCTCGGTGAGTGGACCGGTGACGCCCGTGAGGCTTACCGCCAGGCCAAGGCCACCTGGGACAAGTCGGTTGATGACATGAACCAGGTCCTGCTTCAGCTCGGCAACGCGATCCAGCAGGTCGAGGAAAGTTACGTGGGCACCGAGCGTGCGAACCAGTCGCTCTTCACGTGATGTAGTGCGATCGGTCCGCATCAACGAGAGGGCCTCTGGCCGCATTCGGCGGTCAGAGGCCTCTTCTTTTTGAAGCAGTTTCCCTTGCCGGAGTTCACAGGTCTCGCGACCACCACTGACCGACGAGGTCCTTGCCGAAGCCGTGGTGAGGTTCGGCCTTTTGCAAAACGAATCCGGCACGCTCGTAGATTCGGCGTGCGTCGGTCAACACATCGGTGGTCCACAACACGATGCGTCGATAGCCGACCCGCTTGGCGAAACGCAGACATTCCTCGACCAGCCGACTGCCGATTCCCATTCCTCGTGCCTTCGGCTCCACCAGCAGCAGGCGCAGCTGCGCGGTCTCCTCGTCTTTTCGTACGCACAAGATCGAGCCGACCGGCTCCCCGTCGACCTCGGCTATCCAGCCAGTTTCACGAGCCGGGTCGTGGTGATCGACATAATCGGCGACGATCCGCGCGACCAGAGCCTCGTAGCTCTCGTTCCACCCGTACTCCTCCGCATACACCACGCCATGGCGATGCACGATCCACCCCAGGTCGCCAGGGCGCAGTGGACGAAGGACGAATGGCGCCCGGGGAGGGGCATCACTCAAGAGCTCCTGGATCGTCGCCATGGCCTGGACCAGACGCTCCTGGTCGGCTTCGCCGAGTCCAGACAGCAACTCCGTGACATCGGCGACGGCTCGCGCATCCAAGTCGGCAAAGGTCGACCGGCCCTTGTCGGTGAGCGACACCACCTGTCGCCTGGCATCGGTCGAGGAGCGCTCCCGGCGCACCAGACCGTCTCGCTCGAAGCGGGCGAGGATCCGGCTCAGGTAGCTGGGATCGAGCCCGAGCTCGCGGCGCAGCGCCAGGGCGTCGGTCTCACCGCCCCGGTTGGCCAGCTCGAACAGCACCCGGCTCTCGGTGAGGGAGAACGGTGAGCTGAGGTAACGCCGGTCGAGCGCTCCGACGCGGCGGGTGTAGAAGCGGTTGAACGACCGGATCGTCCGGACCCGCGAAGCCAGGTCGTCCGACGACAGGTGAACCTCCCGGACCCCGCTCGTGGACATATGTGACTCCCTCCAAGATTTAGTGGACTGAGTCCAATAAATCGTGGCACGTCAATCCGAGGCTCGACAAGGTCCGGACCAAAATGACCATGTTCAGCACCGGCACTGTCGCCATGGCACGGCTGGCCAGGTACTGAGGCGCCTAGACCACTGGCGGAGCATCCTTCCTAGACCCGGCAGCCCTCGCCACGTCAGACGCAGCCCGATGGCAGCGAAGTCATACGCGGCGTCAGCCGTGGATCGGGGACGACGGTTCACTACGACTGTCCGCCGCCTGGCGGGCCGCCTCCCGACCCGATCGGCGTACGACCGGGAACGCCCATCCCGACACGATGCCCAGCAACAAGGCTCCGACGCCGAGGCTCACATATCCCACGGCGATCTGGTCCGGCGCCGTCCCCGCGTGCAGGGCGAGCGCCACGGCAACCGCGAGGAAGGCGCAGACAGCCGTCACGCACCACGGCACACCGAACAACCCGACGAGCGACGGCGAGCCCGCCAACGCACGCCGCGACCAGATCTGCCACCACAGCAGCAATCCGAACGCGATCAGGGTCACCACGCCGGCGATCAGGAAGAGGATCGTGTTGACCATGTCGCTTCGGGCTGCGGCCTCGCGGGTGACCGCGACAGGATCGGCAGCCAGCTCAGCGAAGATGCCACGGCGCGGCCCCAACGCGAAGACGCCGTACACAACAGCACACACGGCCTCGAGGGGCAGCAGCGCCAGCACGAAGCGCCACAGCGCCCACGGGTACACGGGTCGGGCACGCGGTGGATCGTCCGGGACCAGCAGGGGAATCGGCTCGGTGCGCTCCGCCCAGTCCGGAGTACCGGATGATCCCGGGCCCTGCCTCATCCGCGACTGTGGCGGCGTCTGCCAGGGTGCCGCATTCTCCGCGCCTGACCAGGGAGGTGCTTCCGTTGGCTGGCGCGGTCGTGCCCACGCTGGACCGATGGCGGGTGGCCCGGGCTGGCCGCTCGGTGAGTCCGAGGACGAGCCACCAGGCCGCGCCGAATGGTGTGACACCAAGGCCATGCCGCAGCGGGAACACGTGCGAGGTCCATCTGGATTGTCAGAGCCGCAGCGTGGACAGCGCATGGCTGGTGAGCCTACCTTTGGTCGGCTGAGCGCGCGCCGTCGCCGTGCCTGAATCCGCCACCAGGTATCGCGGTTCTGCGGAGTTTCGTCCGGCTGCGTCAGCCGGCTCACATGTGCTGGGAACGCAGGAACTTGCCGAAGTGTGGCACCGTGAACGCGACCGTGCCGCGCTCCGCCGCGTACACCAATCCCTTCTTGATCAGCGAATCACGTGCCGGGGAGAGGCTCTGGGGCTTCCTCCCGAGCATGGTCGCGACGTCGGACGTCGACACGGGGTGATCCGCGATGTCGGCGCCGAGCTCGGCCATCGCCCGCATGTATTCACGCTCGGCCGGCGTCGCCCGTTCGTACCTCGACCCGAAGAACCCGACCGCGAGCTCCGCCTCGGCATCTGGCGTCGCCACCTTGACGTCGTCGGCCTGGATCGGACTCTTCGGCGCGACGTCCCACGTGGCTTTGCCGAACGCCTGAACGAAGTACGGATATCCGTCGGTCACCTCGTGCAGGGCATCGAGCGCTTCGGGGGAGAACTCGACGTTCTCCGTAGCGGCCGGCACGGTAAGGGCGCGGTCGGCATCGGCACGTTCCAGGCGGTCGACCACGACGTAGCGGAACAGGCGCTCGGCGTACGACTTGCTGGCAGACAGCGCCGCCGGAAGGTGCGGAAGGCCGGCGCCCACCACGATGAACGGGATCCCCTGCTGGCTGATCTCATGACACGCCCCGCACAGAGCCGACAGCTCGTCGGAGTGCACGTCCTGCATCTCGTCGATGAACAGGGCCACCCCGACGCCGAGATCTCGGGCAAGCTCACCGGCCGCCATGAAGAGCTCGGTGAGGTCGAGCTCGAGGTCGCCGGAGTCCGCGCGGCCCCGCGTCGCCGGCACCTCGTACGGCGGTCGCCACCTGATGCCCTTGCGATCCTTCGGCGAGGTCTGCAGCGCGAAGGCCTTGAGCACGCCGAGGAACTCGTCCACCCGATCCTGGTCGCGATGGCGCGGGCCGAGCTCCCGACTCGCCGCATGCAGCGCCTGGGCGATCGGGAGCCGGATGGATAGGTCGGGCCGTGCTTCGACCTTGCCGGTGCCCCACGCACGCGAGAGCGCCAGCGAGCGCAGGGCATTGAGCAGCACCGTCTTGCCGACGCCACGAAGCCCGGAGAGGATCATGCTCCGCTCGGGCCGACCTGCGGCGACCCGCTCGAGGACGACCTCGAACTGACGCACTTCCCGGTCACGCCCTGCGAGCTCCGGCGGCCGCTGGCCGGCACCAGGTGCGTACGGATTGCGTACGGGGTCCACGCTTGGACTGTATGTCCTTGTCTAGCAAAAGCCTTAGATTTCCTTAGATCCGGTTATCGGCGTGTCGCGGGACTCGTCGGTCGGGACACTTGGCCATACCTATTGGGTTGTGCCAGAATTCATCTGGCGTTGAATTTCGCTCGTCCGTCCTGCGGTACCGGGTCGGGAGGTGGCGCACCATGGTCCTGCCCAGGCGACTCGCGCGCGTGAACCGCGTGGCGACCAACCGGGTCCTCGGGCTGATCGCGGATTGGATGCCGGGCTTCGGTGTCATCTCCCACGTAGGTCGCCGATCCGGTCGCCGCTACCGGACACCGGTCAACGTCTTCCGTAGCGATGACGGCTATGTCATCGCGCTGACGTACGGACCGAACTGCGACTGGGTGAAGAACGTCATGTCGGCGGGTGGCTGCGAACTCACCACCAAGCGACGCAGAGTACGCCTGACCGAGCCACGCATCGTGCACGACGAGACTCGCCGACACATGCCATCGGTGGTCAAGCTCATCCTGTCGCGCATCGGCGTGTCGGACTTCCTCTACCTGACCGATGAGTCCTGAGTCTTACCCGAGCAACGCCCAAGTCAGGGCTCCACGCGACACATTCAATGGGCACCGACCTCAGCCGTGACCACACAGAACCCGTGAGAAGGACACGCCGCTTCCCGGGACCGCACACCGTATGGCTCGCTCTCGCTCTCTCTACAGTTATCTAGCGCTGCTGCTAGATATCGCTAGATCGCGGTAGCGAACTTCAGACACACCACGGCACCGCACGACTGGCCCTCGGGACAGCACGTCGTCGCCGTCATTCGGCAACAGGCGATGGACGTCGCGCCGGCGACATGCGTCGTCTCGACACGTCAGTCCACACTGCGATCGCACCGCCGGTCACACTCCCCACGTGCTCGTGATGTCGCGTACCGTATTCGAGACCACGGGGCACGACACAGCAGCAATGGCACGTGGAACACCGCCGGTCGGGGGAGCTGCCGATGGACAACCGAGGCGTACGGATCGTCGCCGTGACGGTGGCCATCATCGCCGTGCTGGCGGTGGCCGCACTTCTCGTCACGACGTACCGGAACGCCAGCTCCACGCCGGTCACCTCGACCGAAAGCCCGTCAGCTCCGCCGGCCACGCCAGAGCCAGTGCACCCCACGAGCCCTACTCCGTCGTCACCAGTGGCCGACGGCCACGACCACGAGCCGGTGTACGAACCCGATGCGCAGGCCGCGACAGCCATCCGCAGTGTGACGGTGAAGTTCCTGAACGAATGGAAGCGACCGGGAACGCCTGAGGAGCGAACCAAGCGGATTCGACCGTACGCCACCGCGTGGCTCGCCGAGCGCCTCGGCGACGTCGACCCAGCCGAGCTGCCCAGGTCTCGCATCGTGGGAAGCCCACAGATCGTCGCAGCCACGCCCTACGCGGCCGGCACCACGACACGGTTCAGCGACGGGCTCCGAGTCCGCTGCAATCTGGTGCTCGACACCAGCGGATGGCGGGTTGCCGAGGTACTGCCCGACACCGACGGACCTCCAAGCCCCAGCCCGCGCGCCTCAAGCCCCCAGGGCGGTGACGTCTGATGCCCGCCCCGATCGTCGTAGTCGTCAAGGCCGCCGGCCAACGCCTCGCCAAGGCCGCCGCCCGGCGAGCGGGCAGACGCGTCGTCGACCGAACCATCAGCCGAGCAACGGGTGGCCGCGTGAGCCATGCACCGGGCCGGCGCGCTCTGATCATCGGTGCCGGCATCGCGGTCGTTCTCGGCCCTCTGATGATGCTCGGGGCAGTCGCCGCGATGTCGCTCGCGTTGTTCGGTCCCCTCGGGGCCGAACAGTCCGCCACTGGCGCGCAATGCGGGCCGACGACCGTCCTGGCCGGGGTGACCGCCGAGACCAACCAGCTGGACGCCGAGCAGCTCGAGAACGCACGCATCATCATCGATGTCGGGATCCGAGAGAACGTCCCGGAGTACGGCTGGGTCGTGGCGCTGGCCACCGCCATGCAAGAGTCGACCCTGCGCAACCTTCCCTATGGCGACCGGGACTCGGTGGGGCTCTTCCAGCAACGCGCCAGTTGGGGTTCGCTCGAGCAGCGCATGGATCCCCACCAGGCCGCCAGCATGTTCTACACGGGTGGCAGCGGCGGTCAGCCAGGCCTGCTCGACATCAGCGGCTGGCAGAACATGACGGTGACCGACGCTGCGCAGGCGGTGCAGCGGTCGGCGTACCCCAACGCATATGCCGACGACGAACCACTCGCTCGCGCACTCGTCGCGCAGATCACAGGTGGCGGGGCAGCACGGGCTCAGCTCGCCGGATACGCCGAGGACTGCGGGTTCCCGCCCGGCATGCAGTGTCCGCCGACACCGTGGCCGCAGGTCGAGCAAGGTCTCACTCCGGATGCGCTGACGAGCCTGCGGTGCCTGCACGAGAAGTTCCCGCGCATCACGACGTACTTCGGAATCGGTGACCGTCCGGCCGGCAACGACGGCGACCACGAGAACGGTCGCGCGATCGACGTCATGATTCCGTACGCCGACTACCAGAGCGCCGAGGCCAAGGCGTACGGGTGGAAGGTCGTCCGGTGGATCCTTGCCAACCGCACAGCGCTCGGCGTCAAGTACGTCATCTACGACAAGAAGATCTGGTCGGTCGCGCGTCAGGACGAGGGGTGGCGCACCTACACCCACTACACCGGATGCACGAGCGACACCTGCCTGCACTACGACCACATCCACGTCTCGGTGTACGGCAACGCCGCGCAGCTACCGGCGACCGGTGACTGGGTCCTGCCGGTGGCGCCGGGGAGCTACCACCTCACCGCGCGGTTCGGCGACTGTGGCAGGCGATGGGCCTCGTGCCACACGGGTCTGGACTTCGCAGCGCCAGAAGGCACACCGGTGCGTGCGGTCGCGAAAGGGACGGTGGTCTTCGCCGGCAGAGCGGGGGCATACGGCAACCTGGTCAAGGTCGACCACGGCAACGGCGTGATGACGATGTACGCACACCTGCGGTCACTGCCGTCCGATAGCGTCGGCGCCTCGGTGATCCCGGGGCAGATGATCGGCGAGGTGGGATCCACCGGGAACACCACGGGTCCGCATGTGCATCTCGAGGTACGGGTCGATGGGCAGCCGCAGGATCCGCAGCTCTGGCTCTCCGGCCACGGCGTGGCGCCATGACCGGCGCCACCGCGCCAATGACCATGTGCACTACGCCTGCTGGGGGTGCAACACGTGTCGGCACGTGTCGTACCCCCAAACCACCTGGTGGGCAGGCCCATGGGAGCTGCGGGCAGGTTGCGGATACCAGCGGACCAACTACTGTTCGCGTTGAGCGGTCACTTCGGGTCGCTTCGAGGTCGACCCGTGAGGGAAGGGGCGTACGAACGTGACGACGAACCCTCCACCATCGCCGAACCCCGCTCGCGCCGGATCGCCACCCGGCGTTCTTGGCGTGTCATCAGCTGCTCCGGCGGGCGTGGACGAGACGTCCGCTGCCCCGAACTCCACTGCCGAGACCTCCACCGCCGAACCGACAGCTGGCGCATCGGAGAACCAGACGCCAGCCGAGCTCCCGATCGAGGACGCGCGTGCGTACGGCGTCGACGGGTTCGACCCCGACGATCCGTGGAACGCCGTGCTCTGGCTCGAGAGCGACCGCGCCATCACCGCGCTGCCGCTGACGCCACGAAGCCTCGACCAGATCGTGGCGAGCCTGACCGAGGTTCGTGATGCGCAGCGTCTTGCGCTGGGTATGGGTGCGGCGGACACGGGCGACGACGGGCGCTCCCGATCCCGCGGCATGCTCGGCGGTCTCAGCCATGCAGCCCGGGTCGCGACCGGGAGCGCGCCGGTGTCTCGATTGTGGCAGAGCTCGAGCCGGGGCCGGTGGGTCATCATCGGCGGGGCCATCGGGTTCGTCGTACTCGGGGTCATCGCGTCGCTGCTGACTGGTTGACGCGCGAAGCTCACCCACCAGGAGTTAACGTGAAAGACCAAGAAGCCCAGGGAACCCACAGGGTGGAGAGCGAAGACGTGAACCGCGAGCCATCCGCGGCCGCTGGTGACGGGCGTGAGCAGACGACGAACGAGTCCGCCGGGGCTGGTTCGGGCGAGGCGCAGCGGGCCGGCGCGACCGGGGGTGACGCTGCGCGGACGCGTCGCGGATTGAGTTCGTACGAAATGCACGTGGGCGTCGGCCGTCCCTACCCGCATGTCCTGCTGCCTGGGTCCGCGTGGCCGAACGAGGTGACCCGCGACGACGATTCAGGACGATCCACCGGACCGCCTGCCGAATCGGCCGCCACCACGCTGCCTCAACCCTCGGCACCACCGGAGCAGGAGGCCCCCTCCTTCGAAGCCCAACGGCACCCCGACACCGACGGCGACGCGACGTCCGACGGCGACCGAGCCGACCGAGGGAGTGCGCGCGACGAGACGAGCACGGCATCTGCGAGCCCAACCGAGCAGGCGTCAACCGGGTCGACTGAGGCGCAGGGCATGGGAGGCCACTCCAACGGCGAGAGCACAGGCGCGTACTGGACGCCACGGCCTCCCGACCGCTCGGCAGACGAGAGCGGGTCGACGTCACAGGCGGGCAGCCCTCTGCCCAACCAGCCGAGTAGCAGGGTGGGCCAGTCGTACTCGATCGGTATCGGCACGCCCAGGCCCGAAGCGCTACGGCAGTCCAGTCAGCTCCCGCCGGTGCCGCCGCAGCCCGCACCGGCATCGGCCCAGCCACAGCCGGCAGCGTCGCCGGCGGCAGCGTCCGGGCCGACCGCACACCAGCCCGACGTACCACCTCCGCCGGTCACGACGCACCAACCTGCTGCACCGCAGCCCGCGCAGCACCCGACAGCACCGCACCAGACCCCGCCACCGCCGGCAGCGCCGCACCAGACCGCTGCGCAGCCAACGCCAGTGCAGCACAGCGGGTTCTCGCCGCCGGGAAGAGCAGCTCCGCCCGTATCGCCGCCGCCCACGAGCGCGTCATATTCCGAGCCCGCTCTCTACGACGCGGACGAGGACTCCTTTGTCCAACAGCTCGGCAGCGGTCGCCAGCGGCCGGTCCCGCGGCACGGCGTCCGAGGTCTGGTGTACCGACTGACCCACATCAACCTCGGTCTTGGCAAGCGTGACCGGGAGGAGTGGGAAGTCCGGCAGCGACTGAACCGCCAGCTGCGGCGAACCCGCGGCTACTGCGGCTACATCGGCATCGCCTCGGAGAAAGGTGGTGTGGGCAAGACCACCCTGTGTGCCTTGCTCGCCGCCGAGATCGCCGAAGGGCGGCGCGAATCCGTCGGCGTCGCCGACCTCAACCCCGACCTCGGTACGTTGCCTGACCGGTTCGGCGTACGCCCGCAGTACTCGATCCGCGACCTGCTCGCACACGTCGACGAGATCCCGTGGCGCTACCACGTGCACGACTTCATGGAGAAAGTCCCCGAGATGAACGTGCGCGTGCTCGCCGCGTCGACCGACCGCAAGATCCGACACCAGCTGAGCATCGCCGACGTGGAGCTCTTGGCCGAGCTGTTCGCGCCGTTCTTCTCGTTCGCCATCTTGGACAACGGAACGCACATCACACACGAGGCCATGCTCGGCACGCTGCGTGTGGCGCACGGCATGGTGCTCGTCACCGACAACACCAAGGACGGCGCGAACCTCGCCCGGAAGACCCTGCAGTTCCTCACCGACAACGGGTTCCCGGAGATGCGGCGCCGCGTGGTGCTCGCGGTTGTCGCAAAGGAGACGGCGAGCCCTGTGAAGGTGCGCGCGATCGAGCGGGCTTTCGCCGAGCACGTGCGTGAGCTTGTCGTCATTCCGTACGATCCCGCACTCGACGGTGGTGGCAAGATCCCCTTCCGCGACCCGAACGCGGTCAACAAGCTCGTCCGCCGCGAGACGCGCGACGCCGTACGCAAGCTCGCCGCGATCGTGGTCGACGACCTCGTGGCCTGACTCGACCTGCGTGCCCGTCCACGCGTACAGATCCTCTGCGAGCGGCCTGAGTTCGGAGCCTAGATGCCGACCACACTCCCACGATCACCGTTGATCACTCATCTGTCCTGGGGACGGATGAGCGTCGACGGCCTCGAGGACGCGAAGGACTTCAAGCTGTACCCGGGCGGTGGACGGCCGTGGGACTGGAACGAGACGGGCACAAGGCACGATCCTGGGATTCAGCCTGCTGACCTCGTCGAGCTTGTCGAGCAGGGGAGTCGCACGATCGTGCTCTCCCGCGGAATGCAGCTCGTGCTGCAGGTGAGCCCGGAGGCGCGAGACTACCTGGAGTCGCAGGGGATCACGTACGTCATCGCAGAGACCTCAGCTGCGGTCGAGCGATACAACGAGTTGGCGAAACAAGGCGAGCCGGTTGGTGGACTGTTCCATTCGACCTGCTGAGCCTCGGGGCCGATAATGACGACGCCGCCTGCGTTGTCGCTATGGGACCTGCTACTGGGCTTCTTCGAAGGTGTACTCCTTGACATTGGGGTAGGTCGGTCCCTGAAGCTCGACGAAGACCGTGGCCTCGAGGTTGACGTGCTCGGCGGTCAGCGGTGGAACTCCCAGCGCCTCCAGGTAGCGGTGCAGCATGTCGGGGGTGAACCGGTCCCGGATCCTTCGCGCGGTGTAGCGGTCGGTCTCTTCGAACTCGAACCGTTCCCCGGATCGAACTCGAACCGTTCCCCGGACTCGTCGAACCGCCACCGCCCACCGTCGTTGGCGGCGCTGATCGTGCGGATGTAGTTCAGCCGGTTGTCGGTGTCCGGGCCGTACAGCTCGAGGATGGTGGCGGGATAAACACCGGCGGCGTTGACCACGCGCAGGGTCCGGCATCTAAGTTCCTCTGCCCCCAGAGATACCTCCCACCAAGGATCGGTGCCGCCGTTTGAGTTGTTGAAGTACAGCGTCCAGCCGTCCAGTGGGAGGAACGGGAAGCGGCGGATCTCGACGCTGGTGAGTGGTGCCAGCAGCTCGACCGCCGTCTCGGCCGTGTCAGGATGAGGCCGCTTCACCGCTACCGACACTCCTCGAGGGCGTTGTCTTGGCTCGACCTTCGACACAAACCAGGCGGCGACACGATCGACCGGTGCTTCGAACAGGCCCGCTTCCTCGGTGGTGGGTGCACGCCACGACCCCAGAAGCCTCACGCAGTCACCCCCACCAACCCAACTGAGTTGCCGAACGCCAACCCCGAGCTGCACCGATGATCAGCATGCGACGACTTCGTGTCAAGGGAATCTGATCCACGCCGACGCAGCCGGCATCGCTCAGCCCATCGACAGAGTCACCTGCTTCATCCGTGTGGAAAGCCGGGCAACATGTCGCGGATCGATCCGAGACGGCTGTGCGACCAACCAATCGGCGAGCCTGTGTCCTCGTAGCAAGGTCACGGTTGTCGGGGTAACGCTACGCGCAGATTCGTCCACGAGAGCAAGAGAAACCGAGTCCTCAGGAAGTCGTGTGTCGCCCCAGAAGACCACCAGGCCGAACGCGGCATCAGCGGAAACGCCGAGCGCTTCGGCGACATCGCGGACCCTCCGTACGGAGGGAAGCAACCGGCTCGCGAGCTCGTGCGGGTCGCCGTCGAGCGCGTACGCCCGAGCCGGACCGTTCACTGAACGCGACTCCGAGCCACCAGCAACGTCGACCAGAGAGACGGCGCCCGCCCAGTCACGGGTCTCGACAACGTACACCCCGCCCGGTCCGAGCACGACGTGTTCGAGGCGATGCGTGCGTCCACCACGACCACGCAGCTGGCGATGGCTCAGCACACGCCAGTCCGAGAACCTCGGATCGGCCAGCGCATGCGTCAGCGCCTCGCTTGTCTTCTGCTCGCCGCGGTGTATTGCCGCCACCCGACGCTGCTCGTCCGGTACGTCTTCGCCGGCTACCCGACGCCGGCTGCGCCACCAGACGAGCAGCATCGCCACCGAAAGTCCCAGCACCGGCGCGGCAACCGGCGACAGTACGACAAGTGGACTGGCCAGGCACAACGCCGCATGGCCGAGGGCGACCGTGACGGCACGACTCGGCGCCCTTGTGCTGTGGCGCCCCGGCATCAGCCAGACGACCCCGACCACGACGACGGCGAACAGCCAGAACACCAGCCCCTGCTGCACCGGCGAGATCAGCGGGTTGTGTCGCGCAGCCCACTCGGTCGCGGACGAGGTCCAGACAAGGGTGACCGCCAAGGACGCGGCCGAGCCAGCGGCTGTGCGATTCCGTCGCCACCATGCGACGAACGCCACAGCGACCAGGACGCCGACCACCAACGTCGTGGCAGCATCGCCTTGCAGCGCCGCTACGAGCAGCAGGAAGAGGCCGACGACTGCGATCCCGAACCGTAGCAGCGGCGTGAGCTTACGCGATCCCATCACCATGGTCTCGCGTCACCGCTCACTCGCTGCCCGACCGTTGGCGTGCCCGCGTCGGCTCAGCCCGCGAGCGGCGCGCTTCCTCCACCACCTGGTCGGCATCAGCCGACCTGTCGTCGGCCCGGCGGACCCGGTCGGTCGCCGGCGCTGCGCTGCGGCGCGAGGCGATCGAATCCCGCGATCCCGGGTAGGGCCCCTGGGGGAACGCGCGGCTCGCTCGGTAGGCAGCGTGCTCCTCGGCCTGGACGAGCTCCCGACCCGACGCCGTGGTCATGCGAGCACCCGTCACGGCACCTTGCACGCGACCTCGCCGTACTTCCGCTCGCCATTCCCTGGAGCCCGGCCGGTAACCGACCGCCTCGGCACCTTCCGCCGCCCGCATGGCACCGACCCGGGCGCCTGCGCGTACGTTGCGCTGGAAGCGGTACGCGCCACCTGCCGCCCGGCGCATGCCACTCGTCGCGGTGGTGTCGCTCGCCATGACGCCAGCCTGCGCCGCGTCCTGCACGATGACCGGAGCGATCGCACCACTCCGGAAGGCGGTCAGGAGCTTCCAGATGGCCGCTGTCGCGATCAGCATGAGGAAGATCTTGATGACCGTGCCGCCGGACGCCACCTGCAGGATGTTCAACACCGCAAGCAGAAGCGCAAGGACCAGCCCGAACACGCACCGCAGGAAGACTGCTTGCACCATGATCCCGGCGACGGTGCGCACGATTCGCCGGGCAGGCGGGAACGCCGCGATCGCCCCGATCAGAGGCAGGAATATCCAGGCCATCAAGAAGACCGCATGCCAGAAGATGGTCAGGACGGCCAACAGACCGACGAAGATGAAGGCGATCAGGTTGACGAAGAGCGCAGCGATCGCCGTCGCCATCCGCCCCGTCGGCTGGGTGCCGCGCCAGAACTCGTAGTTGGGCTCGTACGCCTCGGCGACCTTGTACTGAACGCCTTTCCACAACGACAGGTGCTGGTCGGTGTCGACCGGACGGCCGGAAGCCTCGTCGATGGTCTCGTTCCGGGTCAACGCCTGAGCGATCACCTGTTGCGCAGCCAGGTTTATCCTGCCCGGCTTCCCGTCCTCACCGCGCGGCCGGCGGGCACACCGGTACTCGATGCTCTCGACTCCGGGCGGCCGCTCGTACGCCGGCGGCTGCCCGTCCGGGCAGTAGTTCTTCCCACCGAACACCAGGTTGTCCACCGTGAGCTGTCGCTCGGTGCCGTACTGACCGTTCACCCACGGCTGGAAGAGCAGCACCTCGTAGAGCATGCAGGACGAGACCCGCTTGCCGACGTTGTACGTCTCGCTGGGCGGCAGGTAGCACGGGCTGGCCGGGTCCTTGTTGTTGTTGATGATCGAGATGTCCATCACCGCGGAGTTGAACTCCGAGGTGTACGTATCGACCGCGCGAGTGATGTTCACGTAGTTGTTGCCCGCGAGAACGGCGGCCACGATGATGACGACGATTCCGGAGGCGATCACCCCGCTGTAGGTCTCGCGAGAGTCGGCGTGCCGCTGGATCCTGGTGAGCACCCAGAACCCTGCTGCCGCGACCGCCACCGCGATGGCCGGCACCCCGATCTTCTGGTTGAGATTGGTGAGCAGGCTCTGCTGTGCCTCGTAGAACGACTCGAACGGCGCCTCGTTGCTGGCCAGCTGCTTCACACCGATGGTCAGGCCACCGAAGAAGCCCCCGACCGAGAACATCATCTGGGCGATGCCGGTAGCCGACGCGTCCATGATGGAGCACGCGGTCTCGAAGTTGTCCTCCGGATCGTTGGTGTCGAAGTGGTCGAGGTCTTCCTTCAACCGTTGCGGTGTGTACGACCAGAGCAGCCCGCGGGGCCCGGCGACCTCGAACAACGTGTGTTGCGAGGGACGTACCTGACGGCCTCGCTTGTTCGGGTCGGGATCCTTGTCGGGTGGTACGTCCTCCTTGGCAATGATGGGAATCCACGCGGTCATGCCCGCGCCGCGATGCTCCGGACCCGAGTTGGAGATCTCACCGCTTCCGAACGCGCAATCCCATGGAGCGGCCTGCGCGGGCGACACGGCAAGAGCCGTGCCGAGCACGGCCGCGGCGAAGACGCCGACCGCCGCAAAGGCCCGCAGCACCCGTCCACCCACCCACCGGAAGAACCACGGCGTGTACCGCCGCCTCACCCTGGACGCAGCGCATCGGGTCGTCCGCCCTCCGCCAGAACGGCGTCCGTCGTCACCACCGTGACGCGCCCCCGAAGGTGCCTGTACCGGCACCGGAACCGCGAGGAGGCGGCCCTTCATACCCTGACCTCGTCTTCGGCGGGCTCCTTCGTCTCTGCCGGAGCCGTCGGTTCGGTCACAGGCGGGGGCGTTCCGATCAACGTCGGCGCCTCCTCGATGTAGCGCCAGTCGTTCACGTCCGGGGACGGGTCGATGGCCTTGAACCGCGCCTCCAGGTGCGGGTTCGACTGGATGGCGGCCGCGAACTCGAAGAACGTCCGGTCGACCTCGACGCTCGCGAGCTCCTGGTCCACGTCACGCATGACACACTCGCCGTCCCGCAACGACTTCAGGGTCTCGATCATCGAGCGGTCGTCCGGCGCACGGTTCAGCAACGGCAACGTCTGCGCGGCATCGGCATCGGACTGGTGCCGGAAGGCGAACACCGTGTGGATCTGGTTCGTTCCGGCCGCCTTGGCGTCCAGGTCCTCGGACTCGATCCGGACAAGGTCGCCCGCCTGCTGGGTGATGAGCACGATGCCGATGTTGAACGCCCGACCCTGCTTCAGCACGAAGCTGATCAGGTCGCGCCCCTCGCCGGTCGAGGCCACGCTGTACGCCTCGTCGACGAAGAGCATCTGCGGTCGCCAGCCCTTCACCGGGTCGCGCTCGGTGGTCTCCTCCAGCATCTGGAAGCCCAGCCTGGTCACCAGGTAGATGATGCCGCGGGCGATGTTGGCCGACGAGCTCGTCCCGTGTGCACGTGGCAGTCCGCGCAACGTGATGATGGTGCGCCGCTTCCCACTTCCGCGTACGCCCGTTCCCACCGACGCGTCCCGCGCGAACGCCACTCTCGCGTACGGGTTCTTCCGCAGGTCCTCCAGGACGGCCGCAGCGAACCGCAGATCGCGCATCTCGGTGTCGGCGACGCCGGCGTCCTTCACGCGTTCGAACTCGTCCACGACAAGTTGCAACGCCTGCCACGTCGTCGGACGGTCCACCATACGGTCGATCTCGGCGTGCGAGGCCTCCGGATGTTGCTGCCGGTACGCCGCGACCCTGCGGTCGTAGTCGTTCACGACCCGCGAGAAGGCCTCCACCACGTAGCCCGAGATCCGGTTCCACGCCTGCTCACCGAGGAAGATTTCCAGCATCGCCTGGGCGTGCATCCGCCCTTCGGTCACGGTCGCGCTCGTGAGCAGCGGATCCAGGTTGCCCGAGCGACCGCGCAGCGGGTCGATGATCTCAGTCTCGCGCCAGTACGCCGGGTTGATCGGCTGGAACGGGCATCCCGGCTCGCCGAGGCACCCCTCTCCCGCGTGGCGCATGAAGTCGGCGTTCAGCACCTGAGAGCCGAACGCCAGGTAGTACGCCATCCGCGCGGCGTCGATCTTCGGGTCGATGAAGACGCATCGCACGCCGGCCTCGGACTCGTAGTGGAACACCTTGAGCGCCAGGGTCGTCTTCCCGGCACCGGAAGCGCCGACCACCACGACACCGGCACCGTTCTCACGGGCGATCGCCGAATGCGCTGAATAGTGCACCGGGTAGTGCCCGTCGCGGGTACGTCCGACCAGCATTCCCTGCCAGCCCTTGGCGATCCCGTCCCGACCGACCACCACGCGGTCACCCACCTGGGTCGCGGTCGTGAGCAGGGCGACACCGAGCTGGTCGAGCTCCTGCAGTCGTCGGAACGGCGCGATCCGCCCGATCGGCGACCGGTCGCCGTCACCGGGAAGCACGTTGTACAGCAGGCGATACTGCAACCGCTTGGGCCGCAACACCGTCGCGTCGAGCGTCTTGGCGAACAGCCGCTCGATCCGCTTCCGGCGGTTCTCCAGCTCCTCCGGGTTGGGCGCCGAAATGGTCAGCAGCAGCTGGGACTCCATACCCGGGAACGGTCGGCTGTCCTGCTCGTCGACCAAGTGGTTGGCTCGTTCCACCTGGTCGACCAGCAACGAGTCGATCCGAGCGCTCGCGCGGTCCATGTCACGTGCCTCGTCCTCGAGGTTGTCCCGGATCTTCTTGCCGCGTTCCCGGAATTCCTCAGGCGGTAGCAGCACACCGCGCCACGACACCACGACCGGGAACTCGAGTCGCTTGAGAATCCGCCCCCATGCCCGCGTCTTGGCGAACCGAATCGTGTCGGGCCATCCGGTTGCGACGAGCGTGGTGAGGTACGTCGTGCGGTCCTCGCCGGTGTCGTCGTCGACGACGCTGACCTCGAGACGGCTCTTGTGGTTGGGCGCTCGGAAGTCCGCAGCGAGCTCGAACTCGTGCGCGCCCCACGGCCGCCGGTCGAGTGGTCCGTCGTCGGGGATCGGCAGGTGACCGTAGAGGCAGGTGCGGATGATCCGGACGAGATCGCGCCGCAACATGGGCTGCACGCTGACACCGGAATCAACCGCCACGGCGTAGACCTCGTCGGCCCGCTCGTGCCATTCGGCGACCACCGCCGGGTCGAGATATTCGTCGTGCACGCCGGTCGCCTGGTCGGCGATCGCGGCCACCGCGGCCGAGCCGACGCCGCGACTCTCACCGAGCTGACCGATCCGCATCAAGAAGACGACGTCGTACTGCGCGCCCAGGCGGCCCTGCGAGATCGCGCGTTCGGCCTCGCGGCGAACCAAGGTGAAGAAGTTGCCGGTCGGATTCCAGGCTCGCGTGCTCACGTCGGCGACCCAGCCCGAGAGGTCCGGCTGCCGCGGCACCAGCATCACCTGGAAGTGCGGGCGGTGGAACTCACGGGCGATCTGATGCAGCAGGTTGGGGAGCTTCAACGCCTCCGGAATGAGCTCGTCCGTGCCGACATGCTCGTCCGTTGTCGTGTTGATGAAAAAGCCCGTCCAGACCGAGCGGCCCCAGATGAAGATCACGTCGTCGCCGTACCGGTACGGAAGTCGTTCCCGCTCGATCCGTGACTCTCTGCGCCGCCCTTCGTTCGCACTCGGCTTGTCGTCGCCACCTCCCACGTTGAAGACGAAGATCAGCACGGCGCCGATGCCGAGCACGACGAAGGCGAGGAGCGGTAGCAGATACAGAGGACTCATGCCACCGACCTCCACTCGTCGGACACCGCGTACGAACGAATCAGCCGAGCCGACCGCGTCGCCCGGGCCGCCTGCAGTTTCCGGTGCCATCGGGGGTGCAGCGGATGCCACAAGATGACCCGCCAGCAGACGACGTCGGGCTCGATGTCGGCCGCCAGGCCATGGATCCGGCGCGGTTGCAAGAACAGGTAGTCGGCAGCGACCAGGAGGTTCTGCTCCGTCGTGAGGCCGTTGCTCCAACGCCGTGGCCAGAGGACGTAGAGGACGATGGCGAGGCCGAGGCAGCCCAGGATGGTCCAGATGTCGAACGCCAGGAACGGTACGACCGGAGCCACCAGCATCACGAGACCGAGGAGGCCGAGGAACACCACGCCCGCCACGACGAGCGCCCGCAGGTCGACGCCGCCGACCAACGTGAGTGGAACGCCCTCAGCGAGGTTCCACAGCTTCTTTCGGCGTCGTTCGAGGTCAGTGTGGTCGAACGCGACGTAGGGTTCTTCCACCTAGCCGCCAATCTGCTTACCGATGGCGTTGAGCAGCGCGGCGATTCCGGACGCGCCGCCGATCAGCAGGGCAGCGAACGCCACGACGCCCATGTTCTGAATCGCCACCCGCATGTTGTCGCCACTACGAATGGCAAACATGATCTTGAATCCGATGATGATGATCGCCACGGTGAGAGCGCCCACGGCCACGCCAGCAAGCAGGCCTTCGATGCGGTCGAAGAACGCATTGAGCTGCGAGCCGCCAGACGCGAGAGTCTCGGGTGCCCCCGATGCGACGATCGTCGATCCGTTCATTCCGGTCTACCTCCCCTCGCTTGTGCAAACCATGAACGGCGCCCATGTGGGGACGGCCTGGCGCCCAGCTCGTGCCATACCCACAACGCCCTCCACGCCTGGTCATCATGTTGGCACGGATCAGCCACCCTTCACAGCGGGAACGCCGCCACGGATGTCACGCACAGCCCACTCCTGGCTCGGGCTGCTCGCCTCCGTCGTCTTGACGAGCTGCAACCGGTACGCGCGCGTCTCGACGGCCGTCTCTCCCACGCCCGGCATGTGCCAGTCCACCCACACCCAGGCCTCGGTGTGCTGGCCGGTCCGCCATTCGTACGTACCCGCAGAGGAATCGACATTCGGTGGGAGGAAGACCCGAGCCTGCCGGATCGTCGGTGAGGTGAGCGATCCGCCGAGCCCGTTCGCCACCCGACGCGTGGCGTCCGGCGTCATGAGCCGTTGGAGGGCCGGCGCGTCGGAGTCACCCCACGCGGTGAAGAACTGTGCGAAGAACTCGCCGCGTACCAGCCCGTCGGTCAGGTTTCCGTCCACGTCAGCGCGTGGCTCGGGGGGCGGCACCTCGACAAGCGTCGGCTGTGGCACCTCACCGATGTCACCGACGACCCGCATGCCGTCACCGGTGCGCAGGTCGGCGACGTAGACCGGCACCGTCACGATGCGGCTTCCCTTGTCGGTCAGCACCCGGACGGTCATCATGCGCGCCTTCTCGCCGTACTCCTCGATGGGCTCCGACTCGCCGGTCCAGGTGGCGTCGATGACCTGCTGGCTGCCGCCTTCGCCGTTCCATCCGCACGTGGGGTCGACACCGCTCGAGACGTACCTCGCGAGCAGCGCCTCGCGCTCCTCGCTGGCGCCCGGCTCGGTGTCGTGGGTGAGACAGATCCGGGCGTAGTCGGCGGCGAACTGACCGGCTTGAGCAACGGGGAAGGCGGTCAACCGGTAGCGCGCGATGTCGGCGGCGTCGAGGCTGGGCTGCTGGCTGCGCGCGGTGGCGAGCCCGAACGTGAACGCGAAGTAGGCGACGATTCCTGTCGCCACCAGGCACGAACAGAGCACCAACGTGACGCGAACGGCGGCATGTGCTCCACGCCCGCCGGAGAATCGGCCGCCGGGTGGCGGTACGTCGAACGTCTGTCTGGTCCGGCTGGTCCCCGCCGACCTGCGCCGGCCGCGGGCGACGCCTACGGCTTCACGCCGGACGACCTCCTCACGCCGCGTCGCCGGTGCGCTGACAGCGTACGGAGTGGCGGGGGTGGACGCTGGAGGCGGAAGCTCGGGCGCGCCTACCTCGGGTGCGGCTACCTCGGGCGCGGCTCGAGGTGTGGTGCTGGCGGGCGGTGCAGCCTCGGGCGTGACCTCGGGAGTCCGAGCTGGCACCGGCGGCACCCACCCGCGCGCCACCAGGGTGTCGTCGCGCCCACGATCCCCTGCCTTGCTCTCCACCGCATCAGCCGGCGGCGTGCTGTCGTCGACGTGCGGCACGTCTGGCGGTCGCGGCTCGATCCGCGTCGGACGGCCGGTGCCCCGCTGCCAGGAGAACCGCATCCTGGCAAGCGGTGTGGGTGGTTCGTTCGGCTCCGTCATAGCCCTACTGTTCTCGGCTGCTTGCCCGTTGTAGTCACGATAGGCGGGAACGCACGCTATGTGGGTGGCAGGTCACCGACGTTGTGGAAATTCGCCGGCGTGTGGAAAACGAGCGCAGCCTCGACCGGTGACGATCGGAGCGTATGGCGACGTGCGAGACGTCTCGCGGTCGCTACTTGAGCAGGCGGGACAACCGACGGTCGGCCAAGGGCTTGCCCCCGGTCTGGCAGGTGGGGCAGTACTGCAGGCTCGAGTCGGCGAACGACACCTCGCGCACGGTGTCTCCGCACACCGGGCACGGCAGGCCCGTACGCCCGTGCACGGCGAGGTTGGTCTTCTTCTCCGACTTCAACTCCTTCGCCGCGAGGCCTCGGGACCGCTCGGCCGCGTCGCTCAGCACGGACCGAATCGCGTCGTACAGCGTGGAGCTCTCGGCCTCGCTCAGGCTGCCTGCCGGCTTGAAGGGCGAAAAGCGCGCGGCATGCAGGATCTCGTCGGAGTAGGCATTGCCGATGCCGGCGATCTTGCCTTGGTCGGTGAGTACGCCCTTAAGCTGCGAGCGTCCGGCGCCCTTCAGGATCTCGCGGAGGCGTTCCCGTGTGAAGTCGTCACCGAGCGGGTCTGGCCCGAGGCGGGCGACACCGGGAACCTCCTGCGGGTTCGCCACCACGTAGCACGCCAGGCGTTTCTGCGTCCCTGCCTCGGTGAGGTCGAAGCCCACACCGTCCCCCAGGTGCACGCGTACCGCCAACGTGTTGTTCCGGCCACCCATCCTCGGGGGTTTCTGCGGCAGCGACGTGTTCCAACGCAGCCAGCCCGCTCGCGCGAGGTGGATGACGAGATGCAGGTCGTCGGTGTCGGCACCGGTGACCGTCAGGTCCAGGAACTTGCCGTGCCGGTCGACCCCGCGGATCGTCCGGCCGACGAGAGCGTCGATGGGCGGCTGGAACGTCTTGAGCGCGCTGATCGCCACGACATCGACCCGACTGACCGTGCGTCCCACGGCTTCCTCGCGCAGAAATCCGGCGAGCGCCTCCACCTCTGGCAGCTCAGGCATGTGCCCATCATCCCGCGACGCGCAACCCCTGCCGTCGTACCGAGTGGTCACCGACGTCTCCCGCGACCTCCTCGTCACTGGGTGGGCTCCCGCCTCGCTGGGTGTCGATACGTCTTGCGGCTGTCGCTCACCCAGCGTCGGGAACGTGGGGGGCATCGATGGGGGACCTGACCGCGGGGGAGTCCGGATCCCGCATTCGCCCCGGGTCCAGGCCGCACAGGTCAGCTCAATCCCTGGTCAGATCAGGTCGGATCACCGCAAACCGCCCAGTTCGCGGCGGGGACCTGGGGCATCGTCGAATGCATGTCGGACGTCACCGCGCCGCGGCGTGCCAGCTCCTCACCGGATGAGGTTGTGGCGTTCTCCGCCGGCGAGGAGTTCGTCGACGCACGAGGCCGCCGACGCACGCTCCGAGTCCGCTGGTCCGGATACGGCGAGCCGGGCGGGCAGGTCGTGCTCTCGGTGTGGGACAAGGGAATCTGTATCAGTTCGTTCCGTTTGCCCGCCGACGCCGTGCCTTCGTTGATCGCCCTGCTCGCCGAGCGGGTCGATTCGGACTGAGATCGATCGGAGTACCGCCCGCGATCGGCGGCGGCAGATGTTCGGGGCCTGCCGGGCACCTGGCGAGTCGAGAGCGGGCGGCGCCTCGCTGGCCACCACGTACCCTCGACGGGCACCGGCGCCTCCTACGGCTGCCGCGCACCCGCCACGCGTGGTCATTGTGGAGGGAGCGGGCCGCCGAAGGCGGGCGGCAGGGGGAGGGACAGCGCCTTCTTCAGCAGGTCGAAGTACTCCGCACGGGGGATCTCGATCGCGCCGAGCGAGGCCAGGTGCGGCGTACACCACTGCAGGTCGAGCAGGCGCTGATCCGCATCGCCCGCCTCGCGGAGCATGTTGACCAGGGCGACCAGGGCCACCTTCGACGCGTCCCGCTCCCGGTGGAACATCGACTCGCCGCCGAAGAAGCCGCCGATCGCGACTCCGTACAGCCCGCCCGCCAGCTTGCCGTCGGGCGTCCACGCCTCGACCGAGTGCGCCCAGCCGAGCTCGTGCAGTCGTTCGTATGCCTCGATGATCTCCCGCGTGATCCATCCGCCAGGCCGCCGGGGATCGGCGCACGCCTCGATGACCTGGTCGAACGCCGTGTTGACCCGGATCTCGAAGTTGCGGCACGAGCGCCGCAACGACCGCGAGACCACGAGGCGAGCGAGCGGCAGGATCCCACGGCGCTCCGGCGACCACCACGCCATCGGGCCCGAGTGCTGGACCGGCATCGGGAAGATCCCGTGACGATACGCGGCGAGGATGGTGCCCGGCTCGAGATCCGCGCCCTGACCCACGAGGTCACCGCCAGCGAGGTTGTCCGGCGTCGGGAAGTCCCAGCGTGTTGGAGGCGGCTCGATCGGCACGGCACCATTTTTGCCAACGGATTCGCCAACCCTCGCCAACCGCCGGTCGGCGGTGAGTCAGTGGTCCGGCTATGCGTGGACCGACGCCTGACTCCATGCCTGTACCGAGCTGAGGCGTCTCAGGGTCGGGCGCTCGCTGCGAAGACGACGTAGAGTTCCGAGACAAATCCAGGTGCAGAGGTCGTACCTGACACGAGCCGGGAGCTGACGCGAGCCGGGCAGGTATGTGCCGAGACGGATCGGCGGTGAACGCATGAGCATGGGCAAGATGGTGGTGCGTCGGCTCGGGCCGGTGGCACGCCAGATGACACCGAAGGCTGCTGCCGGATTCTTCCGTACGATCCTCGACGCCGCGATCGACGGCCGCACCGGCTTTCCAGGGGCAGCGACCGTCGCACAGCGTCATCTCGACCGGTGTGGTGGGGACGGTGTGAAGGCCGTCGACGGGATCATCGAGCAGCACGTACGCCTGGCCGGCGGTCAGGGCTTCCTCACGAGCCTGGGCGGATTCGCTGCGATGGCCCTGACGCTGCCGGCGAACGTGACCGGGCTCGCCATCCTGCAGGCGCGGATGGTCGCGGCGATCGCTCATGTGCGTGGGTACGACCTCTCCGATCCGCGGGTGCGAACGGCCATCGTCGCCTGCATGCTCGGTGAGGAGGCGTCGGACAAGCTGCTGCGCAAGAAGGTGCTGCCCACGAGCCCGCTCGGTCTCGCCACGGCGCCCGTGCACGACCCGGAGCTCGACAACCAGCTCGCGGCGGAGCTGGCGACGATCCTCACGACACAGGTGGGCGGCAAGCGGCTCGGCCTCGCGGTCAGCCGGCGGATCCCGCTCCTTGGAGGCGGCGTCGGGGCAGTCGTGGACGGCGTCGCGACGTATCGCATCGGTCGGTACGCGCAGCGTGAACTCCCGCCCCGCCGGAAGCCGGAATGACCACGCGTGACGGGCGTTCTCCAGCCCGCCCCTAGCCATCTGCTCGACGCCCACTCGAACCTCCAGGTGGGCCGCACGAGGGCTCTCGGCCGCCGCCCGAGTCCAGAAGTGGCAAGCATTCTTCCCCGCGACTGACTCTCGGTCTTACGCTGCGGAAACGCTTCGATGGCCCATGACCTGGACCACCGATGTGGAACCCCGCGGTGAGCGCTGCGGGCAGCCCCAGGTACGCGTCATCCCTCGTCGGGGTCCGGGATCGCTCCCGGGCTAACGCAGCCCAACGCCCACTCACCAGCTCCCAGCGCATGCGAAGCGAGGTGAACCATGACGCACAGCCGGCGCAGCTTCCTTGCGGCGGCCTCCGGACTCCTCGGCACCGCACTCCTCGGCACCTCCGGATGCGGTCGCGGTGGTTATCTCACACCCGAAGGCACCATCAGCCTGTGGTACTGGAACAGGTCGATCAGCGACACGCTGCTCGGCAAGGTGAAGGACGAGATCGGGATTGATCTCGTTCCGCAGAAGATCGGTGGAGACTACAAGCAGAAGCTCCTGACCAGCCTGGCGGGGAAAGCGTACGTGCCCGACATCGCGGGGCTCAACGAGGACATCGCCACCTACTTCCCCGACGCCGACCAGTTCATCGACTTGTACGAGCTGGGGGCGAAGGAGCTCGAGCCGCTCTACCTGGACTGGAAGTGGCAGCGGGGCGTGACGCCCGAGGGGAAGATGATCGGCTTCCCGATGGACACCGGCCCGACCGCCCTCTACTACCGGCCCGACATCTTCGAGCAGGCGGGCCTGCCGACCGAGCCTGACGAGGTGGCTGCCGCGCTCGACACCTGGGAGGCATACCTCGAGGCCGGTTCGGCACTCGTCGAGGCCCTGCCCGGCGTCAAGATGATCCCGAACATCGGCATGGTCTACGGCCAGGCCGTTGCCCAGCAGGCCACGCGTTACCTGGACGAGGAAGACAACTTCATCGGCGACGGTCCGCAGATCAGGAGACCGTGGGAGCTCGCAGTCGAAGCGCACCAACGCAAGATCGCTGCCAACGCCCTGGACTGGACGCCGGACTGGGGCGCGGGCATGACGAGGGGCACCATCGCGTCGTTCGTCGGTGCCGTCTGGATGGCGCAGGTGCTCGAGGAGGCCGCGGCCGACACCAGTGGCAAGTGGCGGGTCTGTCGGGCGCCGGGAGGTGCGGGGAACAGCGGCGGGTCGTTCCTCGGGATCACGAAGTACTGCCGCGACCCCGAGAAGGCGTACAAGGTCATCACCTGGATCCAGTCACCGGAGAACCAACTCGTCTACGGCCTGAACGAGATGCAGCTCTACCCGGCCGCTGCAGCCGCGCTGGAGGATCCCCGGGCGCAGAAGAAGGAGGAGTTCTTCGGCGGCCAGATCATCAACGAGGTCTTTGCGACCTCCGCCAAACAGGTCAAGCCCGTCTACCTCAGCCCGTACGACAACGTCGTCGGAGCCGCGTTCTCCGACGAGCTCGCCAACGTCTGGAGTCTCGGCAAGGACCCTGACCGGGCGTGGGAAGACGCGCTGCGCGAAGTCGACCGACAACTGTCTCACCTGGGGTTGATCTGAGAGGGCTTGATCTGACATGACCATGACACCTGTTGCCGCACCACCAGCCGCGCGCCCAGGTGCGGCCGTTCACGCCGCGGCGGGTCGCAAGCGCAAGGAATACCTGTCGCTCTATCTCGCGATCTCGCCGTTCTACATTCTCTTCGCCATCTTCGGCGTCTTCCCGATCCTCTTCTCCATCTACCTGTCGTTCCACAACTGGGACGGCATCGGGGAGATGCGGTTCGTCGGGTTCGCGCAGTACACCTTCATGCTGAGCGACCCGATCTTCTGGAAGTCGATTCTCAACACCTTCGAGATCTGGATCATCTCCACGATCCCGATGCTCGCCATCGCGCTCGTGCTGGCCTTCATGCTGAACCAGCAGATCCGAGGCAAGAGCGCCTACCGCATCGCGTACTTCGTTCCGAACGTCACGTCGATCGTCGCGGTCGCCATCATCTTCGGCTCGATATTCTCCAACCAGTTCGGGCTCATCAACTGGCTCCTGCAAACCGTCGGCCTCGGCACGGTCGAATGGCTCACGACGCCGTGGGGAATCAAGGTTGCCATTGCGGCCATGGTGATCTGGCGGTGGATGGGGTACAACGCCCTCATCTATCTCGCCGGTCTGCAGGCGATTCCCACGGAGTTGTACGAGGCCGCGCGGGTCGACGGCGCGAGCTGGGTGCAGGTGTTCTTCCGGATCACGATTCCCATGCTGCGCCCGATCATCCTCTTCACGGTCATCACGTCCACGATCGGCGGCATGCAGCTCTTCACCGAGCCACAGGTGCTGCTCGGCAACTCCGGCGGACCTGGAAATGAAGGTCAGACGATGGTGCTCTACCTCTACCAGCAGGCGTTCTCGCTCAACCAGTTCGGCTATGGCGCCGCGATCGGCTGGGCATTGTTCGTCATCATGATCGTCTTCTCGTTCATCAACTGGAGACTCGTCATGGGCAGCGAGACCCGCGGGCTGCGGAGAGGAGTGCGGGCATGACCACCCAGCATGTGACGTCCAGCCCGGCGCACGTCGACCGTTCCAGCGGACTCTCTCCGCAGGCAGTTCAACGCATCAAGTCGTTCATTACGCACGTACTCCTGCTCATCGGCGTGCTCATCTCGATCTTCCCGTTCTACTGGATGTTCGTGATGGCCAGCCGGACGACGGGTGACATCTTCCAGTTCCCGCCGGAGATCCTCCCCGGTGACCGGCTGCTGGAGAACATCCGGAACCTGCTCGCCAGCATCGACATCTGGGGCTCCACGTTGAACACCCTGATCGTCGCGGTGTGCACGACGGTGCTGGTGCTGTTCTTCGACTCGATCGCGGCGTTCGCGTTCGCGAAGTTCGAGTTCCCCGGGAAGAACGTGCTCTTCATCATCCTGCTCGCGACGTTCATGATTCCGTCGCAGCTGTCGACCGTGCCGTCGTTCGTCATCATGGCGCAGCTCGGCTGGGTCGGGACGCTGCAGGCGCTCATCGTGCCAGGCGCAGTCAACGCGTTCGGCATCTTCCTGCTCCGGCAGTACGCCCAGGGCGCCATTCCGTCGGATCTGCTGGACGCGTCGCGTATCGACGGGTGCGGCTTCTTCCGGCAGTACTGGAACGTCGCGGTGCCCCTGCTGCGGCCGGCTCTTGCGTTCCTCGGCATCTTCACGTTCATCAACGCCTGGAACGACTACTTCTGGCCGCTGATCGTTCTGATCAACCCTGACCGCATCACCTTGCAGGTGGCGCTGTCGCAGCTGTTCGGGCTCTACCAGACGGACTACAGCATGGTGATGGCCGGCGCGTTCCTCGCGGTCATCCCACTGCTCGTCGTGTTCTTCATCGGAGCCCGGCAGTTCCTGTCCGACCTTGCAGCCGGCGCCCTGAAGCAGTAGGGAGTAGGCCCCGCCCGAGAATGACCACGTAACGTGGGCCTTCGGCGCGGACAGTGAGGCGAGTGCCTCGGCGTTGACCGTCCCACGTCGCCTGCTTCTCCTCGTCGCCCCGGCTTCTACTGGTCAGCGCGTCGAACGTGCTCTCCTCGACCGCCCATCGGCTGTACGCAGCTTCCAGCGGTCGGCATGGGCGGGGATGCCACGCCACGACCTGCGCATCGTCCGTTGGGGACCATCGGTCGTTGACTCTGCCCCTGGGTGAGAGGGGAGCGTTGAGGCGTACGCAGGCCCGGCTGCTCCACACCAAAGGGGACATACCGATGCACATCACGAAACCCACCCTCATCGACCGTGAGCCGCAGCCTTACGTCGCGATCTCGGCAAGCGTGCCGATACAACAGCTCGGTGAGAAACTCCCACCGCTCATTGGCGAGGTGTTCGCCTGGCTGGACGCCCGGAACGTCGCGCCTGCCGGTGCACCGTTCTGGAAGTACAACCTCGTCGACATGGACCGCGAGTTGGAGGTCGAGGTCGGCGTTCCGGTCAGGGAGAACGTGGCCGGCGACGACCGGGTCTACTCTGCCCTACTCCCTGGCGGTCGCTACGCGTCGCTCACCCACGTCGGACACCCCAGCGAGCTGATGGACGCAACCGCCGCGCTGCTCAAGTGGGCAGCGGATCGGGACGTGACGTGGGACGTCTCCGACACACCAGAAGGACAGCGCTGGGTCGCCCGGCTGGAGATCTTCGAGACCGATCCTGACCAAGAACCCGACATGAGCAAGTGGCAGACCACTCTAGCCTTCCGGATCGCCCAATGAGCTCGCAGCCGTAGGATCCTCGGTGGTGGAGGCCCACGACCCGCTGCTCGGCATCGGCGAGTTCGCTCGCAGGTCTCGGCTGTCGCTGAAAGCGCTGCGACTCTACGACCAGCTCGGCCTGCTCGCTCCTGCCCATGTGGACCCGAGCAGCGGCTACCGCAAGTACCGGGAAAGCCAGCTTTTCGTCGCGCGGCTCATCGTGTTGCTCCGCCACCTTGACATGCCGCTCAGCCGAGTCGCCGAGGTCATCACATCACCCGGGCCCGTAGGAGCCGAGCTCGTGACGTCGTACTGGAACGACATCGAGCGGCGCGTTGCCAGCCAGCGGCAGATCGCCGAGCTGCTTCAGGTCAGCCTGCTCGGTGACGATGCCCGGTTCGAAGGGTTCGAGGTCCGTGAACGCGACGTATCCGAGCAGCTCGTCCTCACTGAGCGGCGCGAGGTACGGCTGGTCGAGATGGATGACTGGCTGACCGGCACCAAGCGTCGGCTCACGGAACTGGCACAACCGTACGGCGGAATGGCTGGTCGCCTCTTCGTCGTCTTCCACGGCGCGGTCAATGAGGATTGTGACGGGCCGGTGGAGGTCTGCGTACCCATTGATGCGGCCAGCGGAAAGCGAGCAGACGACCCGAGCGTGCGAATCGAGCCCGCGCACCACGAGGCGTTCGTGCGCGTCCCCAAGGCGCAGTTCGAGATGCCGCAAATAATGTCGGCCTACGACGCTGTCGAGCGATGGATCAGACAGCGAGGAATGATCGGCGCCGGCTCGCCGCGGGAGGTGTACCTGTCCGGCGGCGACATCAGCGCGGCCGATCCGACGGACGACGTGTGCGACGTGGCCTACCCCGTCAGACAACCGCTCTGACCGGACGGCCGTCGGATGCGAAGGTCCCTCAGAAGATCAGCTGCCTGTTTCGCGGACCCGAGCACTATCGGAAGCGCCCCGCCCGACCCGGACTACTCCGCCCTCGCATGGTGCCGACGCCATGGACAGGTGTCAGCGGCACTCGATACGTGGTCATTTCACGACGCGACACGTGGTCATTTTTGCTAACTGAGCCAGCCGGGGCGGACCAGGCCGGTCTCGTACGCATACACCACGAGCTGGGCTCGGTCCCGCGCATTCAACTTGATCATCGCTCGGCTGACGTGCGTCTTGGCAGTTGCCGGGCTCAGCACGAGTCGCGCGGCGATCTCTTCGTTGGACAGCCCTTCCGCGACCAGAGCGACGACCTCACGCTCCCGCTCGGTCAGGACGTCCAGCTCAGGCAGGTCGGCCGGGGACTTCGAGCGGGTGGCGAACTCCGCGATCAGCCGTCGCGTCACCCCGGGCGAGAGCAGGGCGTCGCCGGACGCAACCGCACGCACGCCACGCAGCAGCTCCACCGGCTCGGTGTCCTTGACCAGGAACCCGCTGGCGCCGGTCCGCAGCGCCTCGAAGACGTACTCGTCCAGGTCGAACGTCGTGAGAATCACCACCCGGACACCCGCCAACTCGGGTATCCCGACGATCTGCCGGGTCGCCTCGAGTCCGTCGGTCTCCGGCATGCGGATGTCCATGAGGAACACATCGGGCTTGGCCGACTTGGCGAGCTCGACCGCCGCGACACCGGTGTCGGCCTCGCCGACCACCTCGATGTCGGGCTCGGCGTCGAGCAGCGACCGGAAGCCGGCCCGCACCAACGCCTGGTCGTCAGCAAGTGCCACCCGGATCATGTGCCCTCTCCCGCAACTCTTCCGTCTGCACGCACTTCTGGATGATCGTCGGAGACCAACGGCAACGTCGCCTTCACGCTGAACCCGCCTTCGGGCAGCGGGCCGGCATGAAGCTCACCTCCCAGCACACTCGCCCGCTCCCGCATGCCGGCGATACCTGCGCCGGCACCTCGGAGTCGAGCCTGTGAACCGTCATCGGGCCGCTCGGCGAGTGCCTCTGGATGCGCGGAAGTCTTCGTGTTGCCGACGCCGTTGTCGACGACCTGCAGCCGCAACCTCTGCGGGTCGTACGACAGATGGATTCGCACCGCGGTGGCCCGCGCGTGCCGGAGCACGTTCGTCAGCGCTTCCTGGATGATGCGGTACGCGGCGACGTCGACGGCCGACGGCACCGAACGCCGGGTGCCGGACACGTCGATGGCGACGTCGAGCCCTGCCTGACGTGCGCGGTCGGCGAGCTCGTCCAGTCGGTGCAGCCCAGGTGTCGGCTTGAGGCTCGCCTCGTCACCGTCCACGGCACGCAACACTCCCAGCACCGACCGCAGTTCCACCAGCGCTTCCTTGCTCGCCTGCTTGATCGCCGTGAGCGCCGTTCGCGCCTGCTCGGGTTGAGCGTCCATGAGGTGCAGAGCCACGCCGGCCTGCACGTTGATGAGCGAGATGTTGTGCGCCACCACATCGTGCAGGTCCCGTGCGAGGCGGAGCCGCTCCTCGCTCACCCGACCAGCAGCCTCGGCAGCGGCTGCCCGCCGGCTCGCCTCCACTCGTTCGTGACGGATCCGCGCCAGCTCGGCACCGATCAGCATCGCGAGGAACCACCCCGCGACGAAGCCCGCCTCGGCGAGGCTTGCCGCCGGTCGGGCGCCGACCAGCGGACCGACGACGAGGTGGACCGTGTAGAGCGCTCCCGCAGCAAGCCACGTCGCCAGCCGGTGCCCGCGGCGGATGGCGCAGAAGACGGCAACGACCGGGCTGAGGACGACCGGGCCGTACGGATAGCCCAGCAACAGGTAGGTGAGCGTCACCGCCATGACCGTGCACAAGGTCACGACCGGACGTATCCGCGAGAACACCAGCGCCGCCGGTCCGGCCAACAGCAGGGCGACGCCGAGCGGGTCCAGGCTCGTCCGATCGGGTTGACCACGGGAAGCGCCGAACGTGCCCACCACCTGCACGACGGCGAGGGCGAGCGGGAGCCAGCCCCACAGCTCGTGCCACGGCAGACGCCGTATGCGTCGGGTGGCAGCTCGGGCTCCGGTGATGGTCACACACCGACGCTAGGTCAGGAACGAACCACGCGCATCCTCCTGGGGAAGTCCTGCCGGGTACCGCCCGGGTAGTAGATCGCTGGGCGACATGTCCGGATCTTCCCCTCAGCGGTCCTCGTACCTCACGATCCGAACCGGACCCAACGCGCCCGCACTGGTTAGCTGGACGACGCTGACCGCGCGCGTGCCCGCCAGTCTGCGAACCTCACCCAAGCTCGGCTGGTCCCGGCCGCGTTGGAAGAGGACGGACGAGACCACGCCGCCCGGTATCCCGGCGTCACGCGCCTGAGCGAAGGACATGGTTCTGCAGCCGGAGTACCACCCGATCTCTGGTTGGTAGCTCGTCACCACGACACATCCACGGGGCTCGCTCACGTGTCCGGCCACCGCGACCAACGACTCGCGCTCCTGCGTGATCCGGGTCAGCGTGCTGTTCATGAGCCACATGTCGAGCCGGAGCATGAGGAGCGCACATGCCGCGAGACCACCCAAGGCCACAGTTCGCCACCGCCGCGCCCACCGGGTCAGCGCGTCGACCCCGAGGACCGTGGCGAGGATCAGCGAGAAGAAGATGAACCGTGCCTCGCCGTGCGCCGTCAGTCCATGCAGCAGCACCAGGATGACCGCGGCGAGACCCAGAAACGTCGTCCGTCGATCCCGCTCGATGTCTCGTAGCCGGTAAGGCTCCGAATCCCGAAGCCGACCAGGTTCCGACCAGCCCGCACGGCGTCGGACAGCGATGAGGCGCCGCGCCGCAACCAGCGTCGCGACGAGTCCGGCGCCTGTCACGAGCGCGCCGACCGGACCGGCCGCCTCCCGCGGAAGCTCCGTGACGTAGTAGACGAGACCGTCACCGACGTACGCCGGAGTCGTCGACCTGCCCGCGGCCACCAGCAACCCGATCGGCGAGCCCGTCACCTGCCAGGCGTACGCGAGATGCGGCACCAGTCCGGCGAGAAAGATCCCCGCAGCAGCCACCAACCGCGAGCCCTGGCGAAGCCAGCGTCTGGGTCCCCACACGACGACCGCAGCGAGCCCGATCGCAGCCAACCCGGCGAGCGCCCCATGGCGTACGTAGAGCGCCGCCAACGCGAGCACCGGCGCGCCGAGCAGCGACCGGCTGCGCGGTCGTTCGTGGGTACGAATCACGAGCGCGGCTACCGCGACCAGCAGCCCGGCGGCCGGGATGTCCGACAGGAACTCCGGGATCCGACGGAAGAACCCGACCCCCGACACGACCAGCATCACGGCGACAACCGCCCGGTGGCGGCCGACCCCCCATGCGCTCGCCGCGAGATACACGACCACGAGCGTGGCGAGCAGCAGAGCCAGACCCACCGTCCGCACGGCGCCCACCGTCGGGCTCACCGCCAGCGCAACGTACGCGAGCGCCGGCAGGCCCGGAGCCCGACGCGGATCCCACTGCGCGGCGGGCTCTCCCGTAAGCCACGAGCGTCCCTTGGTGGCGTAGACCGCCTCGTCATGACCGAGATACGGCAGCATGTGCTGCAGAAGTGCCCAGCAGCAGGCGGTCACGAGCAGGACGCCCACAAAAAGCAGCCAGGCCGGGACTCGTCTGGCGGAGTACCGACCGGATTCGTCGTCGGGAACGGGTAACCCGCCGGGTGCAGCCGGACGCGCGGCGCCGAGGACGTGCATCGGGTGACTATGCCGCAGATCCGCCCGGCGACTGGCACTTCTGCTCGACACGCGCGGCGTTCGCATGCGCTCCGTGACCACGGCCCGCGCTGGACCACGGTCGCCGGCACGACACTCTCGCGACACCTCGTCGGGTCACCCGCCGGAGTCGGTCCACCCAGACGCTGCACCGACGCTCTCATGCTCCTGCCCAGGAAGGCCCAGACCGGCAGCTTGCCAGTGCCCGTTTCCCCAGAGCCCGAGCATCCACAGACCCCCGTCGGTGTTGCGCAGCAACTCGATCGCGATCGCCGGCTCGAAGTGGCCCGCCTGACCGTTCGGAGCGATGCCACAGGCGCCGTCGACCTCACCGGGCGGCTTTATCCACAACTGGAAGTCCACGCCGTTCCCGCCACCTGGTCTGGGACGCTCACCGATCCGCTGCCCACCGGGATTGCACCACTCACCGCCGGCGGTCCCCTTACCGTTGCGGCTCGTGTCGATGACGAACCGAGAGTCGATCCCTCGCTGCGCGAGCAGCTCCCGGACGGTCTCCCCGTACGCCTTCACCTCATGCGACGGCTGGTAGTTCGAGACGTTGAGGGAGAAGCCGCGCGCCCGCCCGACGTTCGCCTGGACGAGCCGGTCCGCCATGGTGTACGGATCCATCCAGTTGGAATGGCCGGCGTCCAGATAGACCCAGGTGTTGGGTGCATGCGTCGCGAACCGCTCGACGGCGTACGACAGCAGCTCGAGCGTGAGGGCGCGTTCCGGGTCCGGTCGGCAGTCGAGCAACGGAAGCGCGTCCGGCTCGAGAATCACCAACGCCGGCCGGGACCCGATGGCGCGGACCAGCCCGTTGATCCATCGCCGGTACTCGGCAGGACTGTTCTCCCCACCCTGGCTGAACTGACCACAGTCTCGACCCGGGATGTTGTACGCCACGACGATCGGAAGCTTGTCAGCTGCCGCGGCCCGGCGTACGTACGTGCGGACCTCCTGCTCGTCGGTGTCGGACCCGAGGAACCAGCGGCCCATGGGCATCTCGCCGATGCCTGTCTCGATGACATGACGACGCGGATCCTGTGAGTGCTCGTGCGCCCATCGCGCGGGCTGGGACTCCGAGTCGACGTACAGTCCGGTCGTCATCGAGATCGGATCGCCGGGAACCGGATGCGACGCTGGCCAGTCCCGCCCTGCCCACTGGCCCGCCCACAGCCGCGACTGGGGATGCAGGCTCACCACGCTGAGGCCGGAGAAGACGATCAGGAAGACCAGCAGGACGGTCGCCCGAAAGGACGGAAACCTCACCGTGAGGATCCGTTTCCACCAGCTGCTTCCAGGCTGCCCAGGCGAGGAAGCGACGCGAAGGGTCCACCGCATCGCAGAAGCCGTCGGGGTCCGGGCATTCGACGCGCGGGTCTCCGAACGTCCCATCACTCCCCCCGCTGGTGCCGCTCGGAACTCGGGCGTTGTGCTGACATCCGTCAGGCAAAGGACGGTGTTGGACGAATCGAAGGCGGTGCCATGCTGCCCGGTTCGGTCGGTGTGCCGAGCTCGGACCTCGTGCAGCACTTCGGCCTGCCCGCTGGCCGCGTTCTGTCCAACGTACCCGGTGATCGCGTACGGCGAGTGGCTTTTGCATTCCGGCGACGCACTGCACGCACCCGATGGCGTCGGACACGAATTCTGTCGTAACAAAATTCCTCATCAGCCTTTACGGTCGAACAAAACGGTCTCTGGCTTTTGGCACGCCCCGTGTATCTCTTTTCGCCGAATCTCCGAATTGCACCGAGAACCCCGCGGCGTATTGCCAGAATCAGGGTCGCGGGAAGTGGCGCTGTGGCTGCCAACAGAGCCGGAAGCCTGGCCGAACGCATGCCGGTTCCGACCGCTGCGTCGATGGCGACGAGCCGGCGCTGATCCATGTCAACGGTCCGTTGCCTGGACCGATTCACGGGGGGTGTTCGAAATTTCTCGAGTCGACGGATCGTCCTGGTCCGAAGTCACGGTGTCCGGACGGTGCTTCCAACGGCGCGCGATTCACACGAGATGGCTCAATCAGAGCGACGACCTCACCGCGACACTGCTCGAATACACCGCGGACCGAGAACCCCACGACACCATCGTGGTGAGCGAGAAGGTCGCACTCCTGCTGACCGGCCGCACCATACCCGTCACCGACATTCGTGTGGGCCCGGACGCCCGCCTGCTCACCCGCTTCATCCGGCCTCGCCAAGGCTCGATGGGATTGAAGGTCCCGGTGAAGATGCAGTGGGTCATCGACACGGTCGGCCGTCCGAGGGTGTACCTCGCTGCGCTGGCCTCCGCCCTCACGCGCCCATTCGGTGTCAAGGGCGTGTTCTATCGGGTCGCCGGTGATCCGGCACGATCGATCGATGGCGCGCGGCCGCCGTACACCGATCTTCTCTTCCCGCCATTCGATCCGGATGTGGCACGTGCCCTCTGCCAAGAGCTCGAGACAAAGCTCGACAACGGCGTCGCGATCGCCGACATCAACGACTATGGCGGGAGCGTGCGAGCCGTCTCGCCGCGGGCACTTCCCGCCGACACGTTGTTGCAGGTGCTCGCCGACAACCCGATGCGCCAGCGGTCCAGTGCCATGCCGTTCGTCCTGGTTCGAGCCACGTGAGCGAGAGCCGTGATGACGTTCCCGGCGTGGTGGAGGCCGCGAGCGACATCGCACGGATCGGCAAGCCGACCGCCGCTCAGGTCCTCGACCGGTGCCGGGAACGCGGGCGAGTCGCCATTCAACCCCGATGCAGCGTCGCTGACCACGCGGACATGCACGTACTTCTGCTGCGGCTGCGTGACGAGACTCGGGCCAACCTCCTCACGCTCGCCGTCGACTCGTACACAAGCCTCGGGCGATTCGACGACGCGGCACGCGCGTTGCAGACGAGTCCGTGCGATCTCAACGGCTATCCCTTGGTGGCTCACGGGTGGGGACGGGGTCGCGAGCTGCACGAGTCGGTCGACGTTCCCCTCCAGGTCCGGCACGGCTCACCGGACCCGCGACGACTGTTCCGGACCGCCATCGCCGCCGGCCTCACGTCCTTCGAGGGCGGAGGCGTCTCCCACAATCTCCCGTACGCCACAGCCGTACCGCTTCCCGACTCCCTCGCCGCGTGGCGTGAGGTCGACGCGATGTGTGGTGAGCTCGCGGCGCTCGACGTGGTCGTCGAGCGTGAGTTCGTCGGAACCCTGACCGGCCTGCCCGTCCCGCCGTCGATCAGCCTGGCCATCGACGTGTTGGAGGCGGCGGCCGCTGCGCTGGATGGCGTGCGCTGCCTGTCTCTTGCGTACCCCCAGAACGGAAACCTCGTGCAAGACGTCGCGGCGCTGCGGGCCATCCCCGAGCTCGCCGCCCGCTACCTTCCGCCGGACGTCTGTACGTACGCGGTGCTGCACGAGTTCGTGGGTGTGGATGTGCGAGAGCGTCCTCGCGCCGAGGAGCACATCCTCTGCGGTGCCGTGACCGCACGCCTCGGCCGTGTCGCCAAGCTCGTGACCAGGCCGTACCAGAAGGCGTACGGAATCCCTGACGCCGATGCGAACGTGGCCGGGCTCCACGTTGCCGACCTCGCGAACTCCCCACTGCTCGACCCCCTCGAGATCGACGAGGCCGCGGTAGCCGACGAGCAGGAGTGGATCTGCCGCGAGGTCGCCGAGATCGTCGAGCCAATCCTCGCGGCTCCGAACCTGCTGCAAGCGATCGTCGCGGCCTTCGCTGGGGGTCGCCTCGATGTCCCGTTCAGCGCGAGCAGGTACGCCCGTTCGGCAGTCCTGCCGCAACGCGACTCGACCGGAGCAGTCCGCTACCACTCGTGGGGCGACCTGCCGCTGTCGCGCAGCACCGCGGCCCGCAATCGGCGGCTCCTCGACGGGGCGCCCGCGCCGACCGAGTCCGCGGACGACCTCGTCCGTGCAATGCAGGCCGACCTCTCCTCGGTCCCACGGGTCCCCGGCGAGCTCACGACCAAGACCTAGCCGGGCATCACGTCGTCCTCCGTCGCAGGACGGTCGGACTCGCCTCGCCGTCCCCGTCTCAGGGACACGGGTCCGCCCGCCACTGATCACCCGCAGAATCGCCGACCGCCGCCAGATTGGTCTGGACGTACCATCTCAAGGCGTGGCAACGACACGAGCCAACCTCGCGTTGGACACCCTGCTGGACATCGACAACGCCGGCCCGGGTCCGCTGCACGAGCGCCTCACGCGTTCCCTGCGGCAGGCCATTCGCGACGGGCGCCTGGCACCGGGCAGCGCGCTCCCGCCGAGCCGGGCCCTGGCGGTCGACCTCGGCTGCTCACGGTGGGTGGTGACGCAGGCGTACGAGCAGCTCCTCGCCGAGGGCTACCTCACGTCGCGGGTTGGCTCGGCGACGCGGGTGCGCGAGCTCCATCCCGGCACGGCCGAGCTTCACGGCGAGCGACGGCCCGGCGCGACTCCCTCCACGTCCGGCCGGCACGGCGCGGCTCCCCGTGCGGTGTGGCCCGGCGGCGACCAGCGCCGCGCAGACGCCCACCGGCTTGGCTCGCGTACGGCACCGGCCCGGCCGACGCGAGAGAGGCTCGACCTCGCTCCCGGGTTGCCGGACCTGCGCGCCTTTCCCCGCCGCCGCTGGGTCGAGGCCGTTCGAGCACAGCTCGCCGCGATGCCCTACGACGAGCTCGCCTACCCGGGTCCCGGGGGAACCGCACGGTTCCGGGAGGTCATGGCCGACTACCTGCGTCGCGTCCGGGGTGCCATGGTCGACGCCGCGGACGTCACAGCCTGCTCCAGCGTCTCCGATGGCGTCGCGCGGGTCGCCACCCTGCTGCGCAGGAACGACATCACCCGGATCGCCGTCGAGAATCCCGGCTGGACGAGGCTGCGGCAGACCCTGCAATCCGTCGGCCTGACGACGGTCGGCATTCCCGTCGACGAGGAAGGCCTGCGCGTCGAGGACCTCGCCCAGCACCCGGACGTACGAGCGGTGGTGGTCTCACCGGCCCACCAGTTCCCGACCGGAGTCGTTCTCTCACCGCGCCGCCGGGCAGCCCTTCTGGCATGGGCTCACGAGGTCGACGGGCTCATCCTCGAAGACGACTACGACGCGGAGTTCCGGTACGACCGACGCCCGATCGGCACGATGCAGGGAACCGATTGTGAACGCGTGGCGCTGTTCGGCTCGCTGTCGAAGACGATGTCACCGGCGCTCGGCCTGGGGTGGATGGTGACGCCGCCACGCTGGACCGCCGAGCTGCGCGCACAGGAGCCTGTGCAGTCCATGCCGCCGGCCCTCGATCAGCTCACGTTCGCAAGCTTCGTCGAGTCGGGAGGGTACGACCGGCACCTGCGAGCGGCTCGGCAACGCTACCGGCGTCGCCGGGATGCCCTGGTCGCTGCGCTGACCCAGCATCTGCCGGGGCATCGGATCTCCGGTGTCGCCGCCGGTCTGCACCTCGTCCTGGATCTGGAGCCCGGCACAGCGGCCGACAAGGTCGTCTCGCGAGCCGCGGCGAAGGGCGTACGTGTCGCCGACCTCGACACGTACCGGCTGCACCCTGATCCGACCGCACCGGCGCTCGTCCTGGGGTACGGCAACCTGCCCGACACCGGCGTCCAGCCGGCCGTCGTACGCCTTGCCGAGGCGATCGAGGAGTCGCGGCGCAGCTGACCAGCGTGCGCGGCGGTTGCGCCTCTGCGGCTCGGTAGGTGCCTCGCTACCGCCCGGCCCGTGCCGTGGCGGGTGCGTCGTCGCCGCGCCTGGTCATTGTGGAGGCGACGGTTCCCAACGCGCCGTTGTGGTGTGCAAAATTCCAAGGGTGCCATTCGACCACAACGATCATTACCACTATCTCCTGATTCGCGAACTTCCGCCCGATGCGCGCACAGCACTCGACGTGGGCAGTGGCACAGGCAAGTTCGCCCGCCGGCTCGCACGCCGCGGGATCAACGTGGACGCCATCGAGGCATCTCCCGAGGCGCTCGCCGCCGCGCGCAAGGTGTCGGCCCACGTCTGGGCACCCGGAACGATCTTGTGGCACAGGGCTGACGTCACCGAGGTCGACTTGCCGTCGGAGCACTACGACTTCATCAGTTGCATCGCGAGCATCCACCACATGCCGTTCTCCGTGGTGAAGCAGCTGCGCGAGGCCCTCGCACCCGGTGGAGTTCTCGTGATCCTCGGGCTCTATCGCGAGGAGACCACGAGCGACAAGCTGCTCAACGCGCTCGCCGTCCCGGCCAACCTGGTCGCCCGGCTCGTGGTGGCGTTGTCCGAGCGCCTGCAGCCCAACTGGGAGACTGCGCTGACCGGCGACGTCGAGGTCCCGACGACAGAGCCGAAGATGACGCTCGCCGAGATCAAACAGGCCGCGGCCGAGGAGCTGCCCGGCTGCAAGATCCGACGCCTGCTCTTCTGGCGTTACCTGCTCGTCTATCGCAAGTAGCCCGCATGGCTTTAGCCGACCTGGTCCGTCGGGTCGGACTGTCGCAGAGGTCCGATCCGACGGACCAGGAACGACGGGCACCGCTGCCCAGGGATACCCCTTCCAAACGGTCCGTCTGTCAGTCGGAGATGAAGTACTGCTCCGGGTTGGTCGGTCCCGGCGTGGGATACAGGAACGACTGCGGCACGGACTTCGGCACGTTGTGGAAGTTGTTCTTCACGATGCCGTACGACTCGAGCATCGACACCGTACCGATGTGGTAGAAGAACTCCTTCGCGATCTTCAACAGCTCGCGCAGCAGCGCGTCCCGTTCGGCCTCGTCGATGGTCTGCCGCACCTGGTTGTAGAGCTCCATCTGTCGCCGAACCGGCGCCGGCGGCCGCTCACCTTCCTTGCCCCCGGTCTGGTACCACATCATCCACTGGTAGGCGTAGTTGCACGACTCGTTGGCCGACGGGAAGTACCAGTCCGTACGCAGCAGCGGCTCGATCCAGCCGCCGCCTTCGGCCTGCCAGACCGCGGCGTCGTGCTGACCCGAGGCTGTGCGTTCGTCGAACAACGCCCGGTCCTCGGTCTTGACCTGGATGTCGATGCCGACCTTGCGCCAATGCTCGCGAACGAGCTGCATCGCGTCGGACCACTCGGCCCGGAACGCCGTCGGGACCTCCACCGCGAAGAAGATCTTCTTCCCGTCCGGTCCCAGCCGGAAGCCGTCGCCGTCTCGTTCGGTGAAGCCGGCCCGGTCGAGATGCTGGTTGGCGAGGTCGACGTTGTACTCGGTGTACTGGGTCTTCATCTCCTCGTCGTAGTACGGCGAGGTGTCGCGCGGCGCCACCTGCGCAGGCTCGCCCTGCTTCTGGTAGATCGCGTCGATGAGCTCCTGGCGGTTGATCGCGTACGAAAGACCCACCCGGAAGTCCCGGTTGTTGAAGATCTGCCGCTTCACCGGGTCCTGGTGCGTGAGGTTGAGGGCGATCACCAGAGCGTTGGAGTCCGACGGCACCTCTTCGAAGAAGTCGTAGTTGCCGCGTTCCCGGCCACGGGCGAGCACGGGTTTGCTCTGCAACGTGTTGATGGTGCGGTCTTGCATGTCGAACTCGCCACTGCTCGCCGCGAGCACCATGGTCTGCGGATCGGCGACGTAGCGGATGACGAGCCGGTCGATGTAGGGGAGCTGGCTGCCCTCGGGATCGACCTTCCAGTAGTACGGGTTCCGCTCGTAGATGTAGCGGTTGCCCTCGCCGAACACCCTGCGGGGCAGCCACGCATGCAGTCGAGGCAGATCCTTGTTGGTCCACTGGTCCGCCTTGAGAAGGAAGTTCTCCACCCAGCTCGGCTGGTCGGCCTCCTTGGCGAGCTGGTCGGCCTCCGGGTTGAACTTCTTGTGGAACTGCTGCATGTAGTGCTTCGGGAAGCCCAGGATGTCGTCCGCGTACGGCGTCGCGTGCATCTGGACGAAGAGGCTGTTCGGTAGCGGGAACACGAAGCGGACCGTCGTCTCGTCGACCTTCTCGATCCGGCCCGGCTTGTTGTCGACGAGGTACATCGAGGGCGGGACCGGGAACAGGTCGGCGTTGAGGAGCACCTCGTTGTACGCGAAGACCAGGTCGTCGGCGGTGAACGGGTGACCGTCGGACCACTTCATGCCCTTGCGCAGGGTCACCACGAAGGCCCGACCGTCGTCCTCGACGGTGATCTCGCGGGCGACGTTCGGTATGACCTTCTCGAACGCCGGGTCCCAGCGCATCAGCGTCTCGTACCCGACGGTGCGGCCGAGCCATGCAGCATCCGAGGGGCCCATCATCCCGCTCCGCCACTCGCCGCCGTAGACGCCGGTGCGATCGTTCGGCTGGACGACAAGCGGCTCGTCGGGCAACCGTTCGTCCACCGGTGGCAGCTCACCCTTCTTGACCAGGGCGGCCAACATCGGCGCTTCCTTGCCCTTCTTGCCGGCGGACTCACCGCCTTGACGGTTCCTCTCCGTCGCTGGGTCTGTGGACAAAAGGTTGCATCCCGCGACGCTCGCCGTGGCGAAGAGCGCGGCACCGCCGCCGTACAGCAGGTCGCGTCTACTGATCAGGCCGTGGTGTAGCGCACCGCTCGTGTTGTCGTCTCGTCGCCATCCCCGATTGGTCATCGCTGACCTCATCTCCTGGTTGTCCGGGCGGTCCACCGCTCGCATCGAAGCGCTTCACCAACGCCCATGATCGAGGAGGGGCGATCAGGTTGGGAGAGCGCTTTCCGAGCGGAATGCTCGGATGATAGGAGTGACGTACGGGACAGACAAGCACGAAACGGTCGCGGCAGCCGGCCAGCTTGTGCCACGTTCTGTCGTGGATCAGTCGTACGAGGTCACGACGTGGGCGGCCGAAGCCATGGCCGACGGCGCCCGCCAACCGACCCGCGTACGGGGTGAAGAGACGATCAGCGGTAGCCGGTGGTGAAAGGTCGTGTTCGGTGCGCGAGGGGGGAGTTGAACCCCCACGCCCTTGCGGGCACAGGAACCTGAATCCTGCGCGTCTGCCTATTCCGCCACTCGCGCGTGCAGCGCATAGAGGCTAGCACGCCCCCGGGAACACTTCGTTCGCGCCATTCGTCGCCAAATGGGCCCCTTGGTTGGCGCGGCCGAGCCACTCGTCCCGGCAAGGGGTGGTAGGGAGACGCCCATCACCTGCGATGGCGGTTACGATCGACCGGAACATGGCACATCCACCATGGCTCACCTAGCGCGGGAGGGAGGTACCCGTGGGAGTCTTTCGTCGCTTCGAGCGAGGTCTCGAAGGTCTTGTCACCGGGCCTTTTGCGCGCGTGTTCCGCTCAGCCGTCCAGCCGGTGGAGATCGCCTCGGCCCTCCAGCGTGAGCTCGACAACTCCGCACAGGTGCTGTCCCGCGACGCCAGCCTGGTGCCGAACGACTTCACGATCGAGCTGTCCCCGAGTGATCACGAGCGTCTTGCACCATACTCTCAGGCACTCAGCCAGGAGCTTGTCGATGTCGTCAACCGACATGCTGCCGCTCAGCACTACACGTTCACCGGTCCGGTCACCGTATCGTTCGAACGTCGAGACGACCTGTCCACGGGCCGGTTCCGCATCCGTGGAAGTGCGGTGGCCTCGGTGACGGCGCGCCGATCCAACCGGCCCGACTGGGCGGACTGGGGGATGCCGCCGGGGCAGCCCCACCAGCAGCCAGCTCAGGGCTACCAGCCACCACCTGGTCCAGGCTACGGGCCACATCCTGGACCACCAGGCCCGTACGGACCGGACCAGGGTCGCTCGCCCGAGGCCGACCCTGCCCGGCATGGGCAGCCTGGTGCGCCGGACCAACGCGGCCCAGGCCCGGATCCTGTCGGTGGCTCCGGTCCGCCGCCCCCTCCACCGTGGGCACCCGGCCCTGGAGGTCCAGGACCGGTTCCCAGGCCAGGCGGTGAGCCCAGACCAGACCACTGGCCAGAGCAGCGCCACGGCGCAGAGCCTGCGGGCCAAGGTCCTTACCACGAGCTACGTCACGACCCGGGTCCGCCACCGTACCCGGGAGCCGGGCAGGCTGGGCCAGGGTATGGCCCCGGTGGCTATCCGCCGGCGCCGCCACCGACGCCGCAGCTTCCGTATCTCGAGGTGAACGGCCAACGACACCCGTTGGAGCCACCCGGACTGGTTCTCGGCCGAGGCACCGAAGCCGACCTCCGGATCACTGATCCGGGCGTCTCACGCCGTCATGCGGAGATCCGCGTGGTCCAAGAAGGCAATGGCTACACGGTGACGATCCATGACCTGGGTTCGACCAACGGGATCGTGGTCAACGGCCAGCGGGTCGACTACGCCGCGCTGCACGACGGCAGTCAGATTCTGCTGGGCAACACCATGCTCGTCCTGCGCCGCCCTGGTGGAGTGCGTTAGTGTCCGAGCTCACCCTCACCATCATCAAGCTGGGGTTCCTGGCGGTGCTCTGGCTCTTCGTGCTGTCGACGGTGTCGGTCATTCGTTCCGACCTGTTCGGAGCACGAGTGCCGAGTCCCGCGCGGGAGGCTCGGCAGACCAGGCCGGCGCGACCGCCACGGCGATCGAGGCGCAAGCGTGGTGCCCCCTCGGTCGCCGTCGTGGTCCAGGGTGCCAGCGCCGGCCTGCAGGTGCCGCTCACGGGCGCACCTGTGGTGATCGGTCGGGGACCGGAGTGTGAGCTTACGATCGACGACGAATACGTCTCGACCCGGCACGCAGTCCTGCGGCCACAGGGTACGACGTGGTACGTCGAGGACCTGGGATCCACCAACGGAACCTTCGTCGGCGAGTCCCGGATCCACGGTCCGACCGCAGTCGGGGCAGGAATCCCGATCAGGGTTGGAAAGACGATCATCGAGCTCTACCGGTAGGACAAGACGAGTAGGCGCGCACACACTGAGAAGGCAGGATGACGCTCGCGCTCCGATACGCCGCAGAGAGTAACGTCGGCCTCGGTCCGAAGACGAGGAACGAGGACTCCGGCTACGCCGGTCCGCACCTGCTCGCCATCGCCGACGGCATGGGTGGCACGGTCGGCGGAGACGTCGCTAGCGCCATCACGATCAAGACCGTCCGCGCTCTCGACTCGGCAGGCCACAGTGACCCGCTGCGTGCGCTCCGGCAAGCCGCAGTGGACGCCAACTCTCGCATCGCCGCCCAGATCCAGGCAGACCCCCACCTGGAGGGCATGGGGACCACGCTCACGGCGATCCTCTTCCAAGACGGCAGTGGCCACCTCGCCCACATCGGCGACTCCCGCGCCTACCTGTTGCGCGGCGGCCAGCTCAAGATGATCACCAAGGACCACACCTTCGTCCAGACCCTCATCGACGAAGGGCGGATCACCCCGGAGGAGGCCGAGCACCATCCGCATCGGTCGCTCATCATGCGGGCCCTCGAGGGTCGGCAGGACGCACGACCAGACACGGACGTCATCGCGCTCGGAGCAGGTGACCGGATCCTGGTCTGCAGCGACGGCCTGGACAACGCGGCAGTGAAAGACGACGTGATCGCCGATGTGCTGATCAGGTCGAACACGCCCGAGGAAGCCGCGCATGCGCTCATCGCGCTCGCCCTCGACAACGGGAGCCCCGACAACGTGACCTGCGTGGTCGCGTACGTCGTCGAGGTGGACAACGGGACCGGCGGTCTCACCGGCGTCACGCCCGACGGAACCCTCGTCGGTACGCCTCCGGAGCCCATCGTCGTGGGCGCGGCCGCCGGCGACGCCGATGTCATCGCCGAGCACACGGCAACCCACCCGACCGTGCAGACCGGCACGATCCCCGCGGTCCCGCCAAGCTCTCCCACGACGTTCGGTCCCGACGGGACGCCGGTCGAGGAGCCGGACCTCGAAGAAGAGCTGCGGTACGCCCTGCGCCCGCCCAGCCGCTTCCGGTGGGCGATTCGCCTGGCCCTGGTGGTCGTCGTCATCGGCGTCGCCGCCGCCGGGCTGCGCTGGGCGTACAACTGGACGCAGAGTCAGTACTACGTCGGTGCGTACCCGGAAAGCGCCGAGCCGCCGGAGAGCGCACGGGTCGCGATCTTCCGCGGCATCGCGCAACGCATCCCCGGCATCTCGCTGTCGAGCGTGTACGAAGCGCACTCGCTCACGCTCGACAAGCTCCCGGACTACCAGCGCAAGCAAGTCACCGACACGATTCCGGCCGACAGCCTGAGCGGCGCCCGCCAGATCGTCGCCCGTCTCCGCAAGCAGGCCGAGAGTTGTGCGCCACAGGCCAGGCCGGCGCCGAGTCCATCGCCCTCGACCCCCGCAGCCTCACCGTCGAGGCAGGGTACGCCGAACCAGCCCGGACGAGCTGGAAGCAACGGAGGTCCGCAGGCGGCCCCGTCACGGAGTGCGAAGCCGCCGAGCGGCGCCAACGAAGCATGTGACCCCGCCACGACACCTCCAGGTGAGAAGTGAGCGCCTACGACCCGACTCTGGAGCGCCAGGCGCCAGTCGCACCTGGTCGCAAGCGTCGCAACGCAGAGCTAGGGCTGATCTTCCTCGCCCTCGCTCTGTCGGTCGGCGCCTACGCGATCGTCGGCCTGGCGATGAACGGGGAGCTCTCGCAGCAGGTCCTGTCGTACGGCCTCGGACTGACCCTGCTCGTGGGCGTCGCGCATGTCGTGGTACGGATCTGCACCCCGTACGCCGACCCGATCCTGTTGCCCTGCGTGGTGCTGCTCAACGGGATCGGGCTCGCCCTCATCCATCGACTCGACGTCACCCGGATCGAGAACGCGCGCGCCGAAGGGGATTCGCTACCGACCGCCTACGCACCATTGCAACTCACGTGGATGGCGGTCGGCGTCGCGGCGTTCGTGATCGTCCTCCTGGTCGTCCGAGACCACAGGCTGCTGCAGCGTGCCACCTACACCGCCCTGTTCCTGGGCGTTGCGCTGCTCCTGCTGCCCTTGGTGCCCGGGCTTGGTCGGGAGTTCCAAGGCGCCCGGATCTGGATCCGGTTCGCCGGCTTCTCGTTCCAGCCGGGCGAGGTCGCGAAGGTCTGCCTGATCGTCTTCTTCGCGGGCTATCTCGTGGTCGCCAAGGACGCGCTTGCACTGGCGGGCCGACGCTTCCTCTGGATCGACCTGCCGCGGGGACGCGACCTCGGTCCGATCCTGTCGGCCTGGGTCATCAGCCTGGCCATCCTGGTGTTCCAGCGCGACCTGGGCACCGCACTGCTCTTCTTCGGTGCTTTCGTGATCTTGTTGTACGTCGCGACCGAGCGGCCTGGGTGGGTCGTCCTGGGGTTCGCGCTCTTCCTCGGTGGCGCGTACTCCGCCTATTTCATGGCGACATCCCTTGGCGTCGATCAGTTCGCCCACGTCGCCAACCGCGTGAACGCCTGGCTCGACCCGTTCGGACACCCCGATGGCGCCTACCAGATCATCCAGGCGTTGTACGGGTTCGCGTACGGCGGGATCCTCGGCCGCGGTCTCGGTATGGGCCATCCCACCCTGGTGCCGGAGGCCAGGAGCGACTTCATCATGGCCGTCGTCGGGGAGGAGCTCGGCCTCACCGGCGTCATGGCGATCCTGGTGCTCTACGGGATCATCGTCGAGCGCGGTCTGCGTACGGCCGTGGTGTGCCGCGACCAGTTCGGCAAGCTGCTCGCCGCCGGCTTCGCGGCCGTGTTCGCGCTCCAGGTGTTCGTCGTGATCGGTGGCGTGACCAAGCTGATCCCGCTGACCGGGTTGACCACGCCGTTCCTCTCGTACGGGGGATCATCTCTGATAGCGAACTGGGCCCTGGTGGCCCTCCTGCTGCGGATCAGCGACTACGCTCGCCGTCCGCCTGCCCCTCCAGTCGTCCAGACCGAGGACGCCAAGACACAGGTGGTGCGCCGGTGAGAAACGCGAACGCACGTGGGACCTTCCGCGGGGATTCGTACCCTTCCGCCGGTTCGAGGCCCCTGAGAGCAGGTGGAGACGCACCTAACGTGGTCATTTCGCGTGGGGTGGTGCGATGAACCGTGCCATCAGGCGGCTGGGTGTGGCCGTCCTCGTGATGTTCTTCGCGCTGCTCGCGAACGTGAACTACATCCAGGTCGTCCAGGCCCCGGGCCTCAACAACAGGTCGGGCAACACGCGGGTGCTGCTGGACGAGTACGCCCGGGAACGCGGTCCGATCATCGTGGGTCAAACCCAGGTGGCGTACTCGGTCAAGACCGACGACGATCTTGTCTACCTCCGCCGATACCGGCAGCCCGAACTGTACGGCCACCTCACCGGGTTCTACTCGTACATCTACGGATCGCGTGCCATCGAGTCGGCGTACAACTCGATCCTCTCCGGCACCGACGACCGCCTCTTCGTACGCCGGATCGTGGACCTCGTGACCAACCGGCCACCCAAGGGCGGCAGCGTCACGCTCACCATCGATCCCCGGGTGCAGCAGGTCGCCTACGACGCGCTGGAAGGCAAGACCGGCGCAGCGGTCGCGATCGAACCGTCCACCGGACGGATCCTCGCGATGGTGAGCCGACCGACCTACGACCCGAACAAGCTCTCAAGCCACGACCGCGAGTCGATCGTGGACACCTGGGAGAGCCTGCTCAAGAACCCGAGCAACCCGATGGAGAACCGGGCGGTGCAGCACCGGTACCCACCCGGCTCGACGTTCAAGCTCGTGACATCGGCAGCGGCTCTCTCCAGCGGCGAGTACACGCCGGAGACCGAGGTCCCAGCCCCGGCCGAGCTCGACCTGCCGCAGACCACGGCCACGATGAACAACTGGCAGGGCGGGCTCTGCGATCCGTCCGGCCCGAGGATCACGTTGCAACGGGCGCTGGAGACGTCGTGCAACACGTCGTACGCCGCCATCGGCATGGAGCTCGGTGACGACGCGCTGCGGGAACAAGCCGAGGCGTTCGGCTTCGGGACCCAGGTGTTGGACGAGCTGCAGACCGCCACCAGCGTCTTCCCGGAGGACCCCGACGAACCGCAGACCGCGCTGAGCTCGATCGGGCAGTTCGACGTGGCGGCGACGCCCCTGCAGATGGCCATGGTCACCGCCGCCATCGCGAACGACGGCAAGCTCATGAAGCCCTACATCGTCTCCGAGCTCAACGGGCCAGATCTGCAGCCCCTCAGCACGACCGACCCAGAGGTTTTCTCCCAGGCCGTGTCCCCACAGGTCGCCGAACAGTTGAAGCAGATGATGGTCGGCGTGGTGGAGAACGGAACCGGCAGTCCGGTGAGCATCGACGGCGTCTCGGTGGCAGGCAAGACCGGGACGGCTCAGACGACACCGGAGCGGCCGCCGTACGCCTGGTTCGTCGCCTTCGCGCCGGCAGACAACCCGGCGGTGGCCGTGGCCGTCGTAGTGGAGAAGGCCAACGTCGGTCGCGACGAGATCTCCGGTGGCAAACTCGCCGCCCCCATCGCCAAGGCAGTGATCGAAGCGGTGATCGGCGCATGAGGACCGAATCCCCCGTCCACGCCAGAGTGGGGAGAGCCCCGAACCCCCGCAGAGAGGTGACCAATGACTGAGCCGCGATTCCTCGGTGGTCGCTACGACCTCGGCGAGGTGCTCGGTCACGGGGGGATGGCCGAAGTCAGGATCGGCATCGATCGCCGACTGGGTCGTACGGTCGCCGTGAAGACCCTTCGCGCCGACCTGGCCACCGATCCCACGTTCCAGGCACGCTTCCGCCGCGAGGCGCAGTCCGCGGCCTCCCTCAACCACCCAGCGGTCGTCGCCGTCTACGACACCGGCGAGGAGGTCGTCGACGGTGTCCGCCTGCCGTACATCGTCATGGAGTACGTCGAGGGTCGGACCCTGCGCGACGTGCTGCGCGAGGGACGGCGGATCCTGCCGGAGCGGGCCCTGGAGATCACCGCGGACATCCTGGACGCGTTGGAGTACAGCCATCGCGCCGGCATCGTGCACCGCGACATCAAACCGGGCAACGTGATGTTGACGCCCAACGGCGACGTCAAGGTCATGGACTTCGGCATCGCGCGCGCCGTCGCCGATGCCTCGGCGACGATGACCCAGACGGCGGCGGTGATCGGGACGGCTCAGTACCTCTCGCCGGAGCAGGCGCGCGGGGAGTCGGTCGACGCACGCTCCGACATCTACTCCACCGGGTGCCTGCTGTACGAGCTGCTCACCGGCCGCCCACCCTTCGTCGGTGACTCGCCGGTCTCGGTTGCCTACCAACACGTTCGTGAGGAGCCACGGCCGCCGTCGTCGTTGGACCCGGAGGTGCCCCCGGCGGCCGATGCCATCACGTTGAAGGCGCTCCAGAAGAAGCCGGCCGACCGCTACCAGTCGGCTGCCGAGATGCGTCAGGACATCGAGCGGGCGCTCTCCGGGCAGCGGGTGGCGGCATCCGTCCTGCCGACGGATCCCACCGAGCGCTTCGTTCCGGCCGAGCATGCTTCTCCGCCACCACCGGCGGAGCAGACGAGCCAGTGGGCTCCAGAGGAGGAGTACGACGAGCCCGACCGTGGTCGCAAGCTCGCGTGGGCGATGCTCATCATCGCCATTCTGTTCGTCCTGGGTGTCGTCACCTACATCCTGATCAACTCGCTCGGCGGCGGGCCCGACCAGACCCAGCCCACGCCCACGCTGGTCGGCAAGACCCGGGCCGAGGCCGAGCAGATCCTCGCCGACGAAGGGCTCAAGCTCGGGCGCGTCACCGAAGATGCGAGCAGCACCGTGCCCAAGGGTCGGATCATGGACCAGTCGCCCGACGCGGGCGAGCAGATCCGGATCGGCGGGTCGGTCGACATCGTCATCTCGCTCGGCCCGCAGGAACGGGTCGTCCCCAACGTGGTCGGCATGCAGGTCGAGGAAGCCGAACGCCGGCTGCGGTCACAGGGCTTCAAGGTCAAGAAGGAGGTCGACCCGACATCCGACGAGAATGAGGGTGTCGTGACCAGCACGATCCCCGCCGTCGGCTCCCCGGTGGCTGAAGGCGCCACGATCACGCTGTTCTACGCCAGCGGCAAGGTCGAAGTGCCGCGGGTCATCGGCATGAGCGAGGACGAGGCGAGGGAGGTCCTCGAGGAGTACGGCTTCGACGTCGCCGAGGTCGCCCGGGAGACCACCGAGGTCGCGGAGGGCAAGGTCGTCTACCAGGAGCCGAAGGCTGGGACCCTGCTGGAGCGCGGCGCCACGGTGACGATCCACGTCGCCGTCGAGCCGGAAGCCGAGCCGACGCCGACCCCCACGCCGACGGAGGAGCCGACACCGACCACTCCCACGCCGACGGAGGAGCCGACGTCCACCCCCACGCCGACGGAGGAGCCGACGCCGACCCCGACCCCGACGGAGGAGCCGACGCCGACCCCGACCCCGACCGAGACCGAAGGACCACGACCGCCACCCGGCCCGCGGTAGGTCGTGAGGAGATCGGCCGACCTCTGAAGAAGCGTTGAGGACGGGCCCTTCCGGAACTGCCCCACGCTCCGGAGGGGCCGCGCGTCAGCGGTTGACGACGGGAGCGAGCCCGGCCGACCGGGCGACGGCGTCCGCGTCGCCGCACACCGCGAGCCAGTTGGCGAGCATGCGGTGACCGCCTTCCGTCAGCACCGATTCGGGGTGGAACTGGACTCCTTCACAGGCGAGGGTCCGATGGCGCAGCGCCATCACGACGCCGGACTCCGTTCGCGCGGTGATCTCGAGCTCGTCCGGCACGGAGGTGGGGTCCACGGCGAGCGAGTGGTAGCGGGTCGCCGTGAACGGAGAATGCAAGCCCTCCAACACGCCTGCCCCCGCGTGGTGCACCTGGCTCACCTTCCCGTGCAACAGCTCGGGTGCTCGCGTGACCGTGCCGCCGTACGCGACAGCGATCGCCTGCAGGCCGAGGCAGACGCCGAAGATCGGCACCCGGCCGGACGCGTACTTCACGAGTTCCACGCAGACGCCAGCCTTCTCGGGCACGCCAGGACCCGGCGAGAGGAGCACTCCGTCGAAGCTGTCGGCGTCTTCCGGGCGAACCTCGTCGTTTCGACGTACCTCACAAACCGCACCGAGTTGGTAGAGGTACTGGACGAGGTTGAACACGAAGGAGTCGTAGTTGTCGACGACCAGGATGCGCGGGGCCACCTCGCTATTGTGCCGGCTACGCCGGGTCCGGACAGCCCACGGCTCTCACGTGAGCACCCAGCGACCCGCAACGGCAGCTCGTACGTCAGGAGCAACGCCTCACGTGGCGGACGGGTCGCAGAGATCAGCTAGAGGTCCGGGCGTAGTCGAGGCTGAGCGATCCGTCGAAGGCGGGCACGCGGATCGTCGAGGACGTCTTGAGTGACCAACCCAGGCCGTAACGCGCCGCGTAGTCCCGATAGGTGTCGACCGCAGGCGAGTCGCCGAGGGCTCGGACCAACCGCTCCGGATCACCGATCGCCTCGATCGTGTAGGGCGGTGAGTACGGAATGCCGTTGATCACGACCGTGTTGCCGACGCACCGCACCGCCGACGTGGAGATGATCCGCTGACCCTGCAACGTCATGGCCTCGGCGCCGCCGGCCCACAGGGCGTTCACGACACCTTGCAGGTCCTGTTGGTGGACGATGAGGTCGTCGGGGTCGACATTTGCCGGTCGACGGTTCGCTGGAACGTCGTCGAGCGTGACGCTCACGCCCGGTCCCACCAGCGCAGTGAGCCCAGCGGTCGGCTCGAGCTCGCGGGCACGACGCTGCGCTCGGTCGACGTTCGGTCCGCCGAGCCGGCGCTCGAGGAGTTCGTCCACCTCTTCCCGAAGCTCGACGAGCTCGGCGTCGAGTTGCTTGTTGTGCTGGATCTGGGAGCGGGCCAGATCCGCGATGTTCGCCTGGCGTTCTGCTCGTAGGTCGGTGCCCTCGGCGTTGACCCAGCTCGTGACCGCGAGAAACCCAGCGAACCCGAACGTAGCCCCAGCCAACACCCGTGGCACGACCCGTCGACCGATTCCTCGGGTCTCAGCGCTTGCCGCAGGGTCGGCTGGCGCGAGACCGTCCTGATCAGGCGAGTGTCCTGTCACCTGCGCCCCTACCTACCCCTCCGGGCAAGCCCTCGTACCCTCCGGACAAACTCTGCCGCCGTGAGTGACTACGCTAGCTCGTCAGTCGGTCATGTTCACCGCTGGTCCAGGAGGTCGGAGACGTGCCCGAGTCGAGAAGCCGGAAGAAGCCGGTGTTCACACCCCCACCGGAAAAGGCCACCAAGGAGACGTTGCAGGGCGGGCGCTGGGTGGCACCGGTCATGCTGGCGTGCTTCCTGCTGGGATTGGTCTGGCTTGTGGTCTTCTACCTTGCCGGGGCACAGGTCCCCGGGATGCGGGAGCTGGGCAACTGGAACGTCCTGATCGGAATGGGCCTGATCGCCGCGGGTTTCGTCGTCTCGACCCAGTGGCGATGACATGACCGGCGTCTCTTACATCGGTGTAGTTCTGCACACCCACTATCCACAGCTGTGGAAATCCACACGGATATGGGACGCCTGTGGATGACTGTGGATAACCCGTCGTGGGCTCGCAGCGGGCGCTGTGGACCGCCCCACACAACGACGGGAGCAGCAAAACCGCAGGTCAGCAGCGTGATCAGAGCGACGGAAGTCCAGGCGTCGGGATCTGCGACGACGAGGTCACGACGAGTTGTCCCCAGTTTCCACAGGCACCTTGGGATAACCGATCTAGGGTGCGGCAAATCGTCCGAGATCGTCATACCGGACAAACGACCCCTGCCCCCAGACGCGCTCGAGGTCTGCCGCAGCGATTCGGTCGGGGCAACCAACGAACCCGGGGGCCGAGTCCTGCAGACCAGGCAACGGTCACAAGCCGGTCAGCTGACCGGTCCGCCAGACCACCAGGGCGATCATCGCAGCCAGCAGGATCGCGACACCGATACCGCGCACAGCAGGTTTGCGCGGCGCGTACGCCAGGATCACCCCCACCGCCAAGCCGGCGACGAAGCCTCCGAGGTGTGCCTGCCAGGACAGGAACCTCTGGAAGAGGACGTTGAGGACGAGGTTGATCAACAAGACGCCGACGAACCAGCTCATGTCGGCCCGCATCCTGCGGGCGAAGACCACCATGGCGCCGAACAGCCCGAAGATCGCACCGGACGCACCAACGACGGGTACGAACGGCGAGGTGAAGGCGTACGCAACCGCCGAGCCGGCAACTCCGGCGATCAGGTAGAGCCCCAGGAACCATTCACGGCCGAGCAGGTGCTCCAGCATCGGACCCAGAATCCACAGCGAGAGCATGTTGACGGCGAGGTGCCAGATCTCGGTGTGGACGAAGGCTGCACTGACGAGCCGCCAGTACGCTCCACCCGACACACCCGCCATCTCGCCGCCCGTGCTGTCCACGAACATGTCGGCGCCGACCAGCGCGAGCCACTCGGCGAGCGAACGACCGAAGATCAGGACCAGGACGAAGATCGCGGCGTTGATCCCGATGAGCACTTTCGTGACCGGCGCACCCTCACCACGGACCACCCCGCCGAACCGGGTGCGAGCAGGCCGCGCCGACCGTGAGCCTTCCCGCACGCACTCGACGCACTGGAACCCCACCGCCGCCTGCCGCTGGCAATCGGGACAGATGAACCGGGCACAGCGCTGGCAGCGAATGTAGGACTCCCGTTCGGGATGCCGATAGCACACGGGGTGAGTCTGCGCCGCTGATGCATCGGTCATGGTTCGTTCCGCCTCATGATGTCGTCCCGCGGTCGCCTCCTACAGGCCCTCGGTCACCGGCGTCCGCTCATGCCTGCGCCGGCTCGATCTCGACCGACTCGATCACGACGCTGGTGAGCGGCCGGTCCATGGGCCCGGTCTTGACCTTGCTGATCTGGTCCACCACCGCTTGGCTCGCCGGATCGGTCACCTCGCCGAAGATCGTGTGCCTGGCGTTGAGATGAGGTTGGGGAGCGACCGTGATGAAGAACTGAGACCCGTTGGTGTTGGGGCCGGCGTTCGCCATGGCCATGAGGTACGGACGGTCGAACCGCAGGTCGGGGTGGATCTCGTCCGCGAACCGGTAACCCGGCCCACCTCTCCCCGTGCCGAGCGGACACCCGCCTTGGATCATGAAACCTTCGATGACCCGGTGGAACGTGAGACCGTCGTAGAACCTCCTGGTCGTCTTCTCACCAGTCGAGGGATCGGTCCACTCACGGGTGCCCTGTGCCAGGCCGGTGAAGTTCGCGACCGTCTCCGGAGCGTGATCGGGGAAGAGATTCACCTTGATGTCCCCGAGGCTGGTCCGAAGTGTCGCGATGATCTGATTAGTCACGTATGAGCTGCTCCTGTTCGCACCTTCGTACGGTGTCCGTACGGCGTCAAGCGGGTGATCCGCGCTCGCTTCGTACGGTATTCGTACCGGCTGGATGTTCCGGGCACGATCCTTTCACGCCAACGACCCAGCTGGCTCCGGGGTGCCCGAAAGGACTTCCTCGCATCTTCTGGATGAGGCGGGCATTATCGGGTAACGGGAAGGCATCACGAGCAGGTGATGCACCACCGCGAGCGTCGAAGCAAGGAGGCGCGACCTCATGGGACGCCACGACAGACGAGCAGGCCGGGGTAGGAAGGCACGCAAGCAGGCCGCCTTGGCGGCAGAGCAGGCGTGGGACAAGGTGAACCCTGTGATCGAGAGCACGCGAGAACGCATCGGTCCGGCCATCGAGAACGCGCGTGGCAAGGTAGACGACGCTCGCAGCCGAGTCGAGCCTGCGGTGGAGCAGGCCCGGTCCATGCTCACCGAGAACGTCGTGCCGAAGGTGAGTTCGGCTGTCTCGTCTGCGGTGTCGGCCAGCGAGCCGTATCGAGCCGAGGCGAAGCGTCGAGGATCCGCGGCGATGGCTGCCCTCCGCGGCGACATCACGCTCGACTCGACGAAGCCCAAGCGCCGCTGGCCACGAGTGCTCCTGGTCGTCGTGGCGCTCGGCGCTGCAGCGGCAGGTGCGTACCGCTATCTCAAGGGACGTACGTCGCGCAACTGGGAGCCGCTCCAGTCGACCACTCCGCCTCGTACCTCCGAGTCGACGACGTCGGCCAACCGGACGGCAGAGAATCCAGGCGATGCGGTGAAGAGTCCAGGCCAGGCCCCAAGCGATCCGGGTGGCGCCACTCCCGACGAGGCACACGCCGACCGGACGACTGAGCCCGGCGAACCGACCACACCGCAGTCATCCACGACCGGCCCCGGCATCCCGACACAGAAGTCGTCGGACAACCCGTCGAGCTCGTCGTCCGCGCAGGGACGAAACTCTGGGAACTCGCGCCGCCAGTCGTCGCGGTCGTCTGGCTCAGGGCGTACGACGTCGGGCCGGTCAGGATCGCAGGACTCCGACGAGACGAACGAGCCGTCCGGGCCCGACGACGGCCCTGACGCGTCGTGAGCGCCTGCACCTGTCTTACGACTCTGTACGCGTCACTTTGACGCATCCCGCGTGCCGTTGTGAGCCCTGAGCGACGTCGTGCACGTGTCCGCTCTTTCGGACTTCTTCGGGCTGGTCACTTTTTGACGGGTCACACGAGTCGTAGCGGACATTCTGACGTGTGACTCGAAGGTTCACCCGCAGGGTATGACTCCCGGCTTGAACCTTCCGGGACGTCCGCCACTTGGTCACCTGGACGACAGACGCGAGCGTGTGAAGGCGAGGCGTGAGTTCGTCAGCCTAACGAAGGAACTCTCATGGATGTCTTCGCCAGCTTGGGTCGGGTCCTGGACCAGATCATCGGGTTCATCCCGAACCTCATCAGTTTTCTGATCCTGCTTGTTGTGGGCTACATCGTCGCGAAACTCGTCGGTTTCGTCGTACGCAAAGTCCTCCAGAAAGCAGACGTCGACGAGCGAGTGGACCGTTCGGAGGCACGCAGATACATGCGGATGCTGGGTCCGAGCCCTTCTCGCGGAATTGGTCGGGTCGCCTTCTGGTTGGTCTTCATCTTCTTCCTCTTCCCTGCGATCGGCGCCCTCAACATCCCCGCCATCACAGCCTTTGCCAACCAGGTCGTCTCCTACGTGCCGAACATCATCGCCGCGGTGTTGATCTTCATCGTCGCCGCACTCATCGCCGGTGCCGTCGCCTCGGGTATCAGACGGGTCATGGGTGAGAGCCCGACTGCACGGATTGCCGCGACCGCACTGCCCGCCTTGGTCATGGTCATCGCGGTCTTCATGATCCTGCAGCAGCTGCGGATCGCGCCGGAGATCGTGCAGATCGCCTTCGCCGCGACGATGGGAGCGGTCGCCCTCGGTCTCGCCCTCGCCTTCGGCCTGGGTGGTCGGCCGGTGGCGCAGCGGATGCTGGAGGACGCCTACACCAAAGGTCAGGAACAACGCGAGCACTACAAGCGGGAACGTGAAGCCAAGGCCCGTGAGAAGGTTCCCCAGATGAGGGAGCCGTCGGAGGCCGAGGCACGCCAGAGGGAAGCGGTGACCGAGCCGCGGCCGACCGGAGGCGCACGCGGTGGCAAGCCCGACGAGCCACCGCGCACTCCCTGACCCCCTGACCGAGGTGGTTTCGCGAAGCCGCCGGACTGTTCCTCCCGTCTCGGATCGTCATGTACCGCATGGAGCCAGCACTGCAGCGACGGCTGCAGCAGCTCACCCAGGAATCGGTCGTCCACGGTAGTCCGGGGACGATCCTGCGGGTCCATGTACCGGCGTTCAGAGCCGGCTATGCGGCAGCGGCAGGGCGGTTCGCACAGGACGAAGGCCGCACTCTACGTCCGCACGACCCGTTCCGTGTGGCGAGCGTGACCAAGACGGTGACCGCTGCGACCGTGCTACGCCTCGCCGAGGTCGGCGCCGTCGCCCTGGACGAGGCGATCGCGGAGTACCTCGAACCTGACCTCGTTGCCCGAGTGCATGTGATCGGCGGACGTTCGTACGCCGACTCGATCACCTTGCGGCACCTGCTCACTCACACAAGCGGTATCCACGACTACTTCGACAAGCCTTTCCTGGCAGAGGTCGCCGCGCACCCGGACCGGTGTTGGGCACCGCGCGAGCTTGTCGAGTACGCCGTCACCCACGGACCGCCGTCCTTCCCTCCGGGCGAGGGATTCCACTACTGCGACACCGGGTACGTGCTCGCAGGCCTCGCCGTCGAGCGCACCACGGGCTCACCGCTCCACGAGGTCTACCGTGCCCTGGTCCTGGATCCCCTCGACATGGACGAGACGTACTTGGAAGGGCACGAGCCTCCACGGGGTAGTGGCGTTTCCCACGCCTACGTGGACGACGTCGATGTCTGCGAGTGGAATCCGACGTTCGACTGGGCCGGCGGCGGGCTCGTGTCGAGTGCCGAGGACTTGAGTCGCTTGCTCCGTGGACTGCTTGGCGGTCGGCTGCTCGCCGAGGAGTCGGTTCGTACGATGACCACGTGGGTGCCCGGCGCATCGTTTGCTCCACCAGCGGTGGCGCGTTATCGCCGTTATGGCATGGGACTCGGCGAGAACGTCGTGGAGCACGCACGCCTCGTCGGTCACACAGGCGCGTGGGGCGCCTTCATGTATCACTGGGTCGATCGTGACGTCACCGTGACGGGAACGGTCAACCGCTTCGCACTGGACCGGACACCGCTGCTCGGTGGGGTCGTTCGTCTGCTGGCGGAGTCGTTCTGACCGCACCTCAGGTGTGACACATCGAGCTCGGCATAGACTCCGTCGATCTCGCTCGTGGAGAACCAGGAGTCGCTGACCGCGTGGAGCCAGAGAGGCCGATGACGACTGCCGCGACATATGTGCACTTCGCCGAACGCGGGGCGCGCGGCGTGTCGGCGTGCTACGAACGTCTGGCGCTTGCCGTATCGCGCGACGACGATCTGCTGAGTCGGCTCGACACGCTCCCAGAGGGCAAGCGACAGCCGAACCTGTTCTTCGGGGTCGTACGTTTTCTCGGCGGCCCAGTCGACGATCCGGCCGCCTTTCACGACTACGTGATGGCGAACTGGCCCGCGATCGAAAGGGAAATGCGTACGCGGGCGACGCAAACGAACGAGGCTGGGCGCTGCGCACTGCTGCTGCCAGTACTCGCAAGGCTGCCGCAACCGCTGGCATTGTTGGAGGTCGGGACGTCCGCTGGCTTGTGTCTCTATCCCGACCGGTACGCCTACTGCTACGGCGATCACGTGGTCGGCCGTGGCGAACCGGTCATCGAGTGCGCTGCCACCGGCGTAGTCCCGCCAACCCGGCTCCCGAAGGTGGTGTGGCGGGCCGGCTTGGACCTGAACCCGCTCGACGTGAAACGCCCGGCCGATGTCGCGTGGCTCGAGGCTCTCATCTGGCCCGAGCATGCGCATCGTCGCACACGTCTACACGCCGCGGCTGCAATTGTCGCGGCGGATCCGCCCCGGCTCGTCCGTGGTGATCTGGTCGACGATCTGCCGGCGCTCGCCGCGGAGGCACCCTCCGACGCCACTCTGGTGATCTTCCACACCTCGGTGCTCTACCAGGTCGAGAAGCCACGGCGCGAGGCATTCGTCCAGACAGTCCGCAAGCTGAACGGGCACTGGATCGCCGTCGAGGAACCGGGTGTGCTGAACTTTGGGCCTCTGCCGGCGCCGCCCAACGACGCCCACCACAACGTGCTCGCGTTGGACGGGACTCCGCTCGCCTGGACCCGAGGGCATGGCCAGGCGATGGTCTGGTTCGGCGACGCTCGTGCGAGCTGACCACGCCGAAGACCAGAGCCGTTCTGGATCGCGGACACAAGGCGTCCTGTACGTGGTGACACGGTCGATCTGGTCGGTACTGACCACCGACCAACATGTCGACCTGTTGGTCAGCGAACCAGGAGTGACACGATGGCCCATCCTCTGCGTCGCATGATCATCACTGTCAGTGCTCCTCCCTCGCTGAACGGGAACGAAGGTCGCTACGAGTTGGCCTCGTTCTACGGTGAGTTCCTGGGCATGCAGGTGATCAACGAGGGCTGGCTGCTGATCGCCGAACACCCGGAGAGCAAGCTCGTGCTGGCACTGGACAGTGACGGCTGGTCGGATCTGCGGCCACCACGCTGGCCCGACCCGGAGTACCCCCAGCAGATGCACCTCGACATCACCGTGCCCGATGTCGCAGCGGCCGGCGCCCAGGTCACACGGCTGGGCGCTCGTCTCCTGCGCGACAACGCCGACTTCCGGATCTACAGCGATCCTGCTGGTCATCCGTTCTGTCTGTATCCGGCCTCTTCCACGAGCACAGACCGTCCTGCCGTGAGCCGTCTGGTGTTCGACTGCTTCAGCCCGCGTGCCCTGGCGATCTTCTACGAAGGCTTCCTGGGTGCCAAGGAACGCGTGGAGGACTCACCGGAACGGGTCGTCGTCGATCTGGGTGACGACGAGCTGCCGGATCTCGCCTTCCAACACGCGCAGTTCGTTGCATGCCGGTGGCCAGACCCTGCGTACCCGGCCCAGGTGCACGTTGACTACCGATGGTCTGACGGGATCGAAGCGAAGTTCATCGAGCAAGCCGAACGCCTGGGAGCCATCCGGCTCCCGCAGCTAGCGGATACCGAGATCTACGCCGATCCGGCCTGCCACCCGTTCTGCATCCAACGAACGACCTGAACTGTCGCAGCTCTGCTGGCGCACCTGCTGGTCCGCGTCAGCACGAAGATGATGCACGGCATGAACGCCGAGCTGGACAAGCTGCGAAGCAGAGCCTCCGACCTCGCAAGGCAGCGTGCCGATCGTGAGCTCCTCGCGCTGCGGTCCGAGCTAGAGCGTGACACCGAGATGTGGGCACGGATGTGGGCGCCTGCCTGCGCGATCGCGGCCAACGGTGTGGGCGACCGAGATGGTGCGTGGTCGCTCTTGGAAGACGCCGTGGCCGGTGGGTTCTGCCAGCCCGAGCTGTTCGAGGGTGAGCTGGAGGCCGCGTTCGCCGACGACGAGCGGTGGGACAAGCTCCTGAGACAGATGCGGGCCAACATCCCACCACCAGCCATCGAGCTCTTGTCCTGGCCGTGCCCATCACCTCGCTACCACGTGGAGCTCTTCCGGTTGCCACCTGAGCCGGAAGAACGACTGCGACGGCGCATACCGTCTCCAGAGACAACAGCCTGGGGAACCGCAAAGAAACTCCTTGCGTGGGTGACCAACGCATGGGAGCACGACGGCCTCCAGCATGCCGGAGACGATGCGCATGAGATCTTGGACCGCGTCGAAGCTGGTGAGCGATTCGCTTGTGTCGAATACTCCACTGTCTTGTCGCAAGCGTTGAACGCGGTACGAGTTCCTTCCCGGCAACTTGCGTTGCGAACCGCAGACCACCACACCGGATACGCCCGTGGACATGTCGTTTCCGAGGCCTGGATCGACGACCTGAAGCGCTGGGTCGTCCTGGATGGGCAGAACGGAGCATTCTGGTGCGATCCCGAGTCAGACGAACCCTTGGGCTTGGTCGAGCTCGTCCGGCGGCAGCGGGCAGGTGGACCGCGCCCTCGCTTCATCGGTCTCACCAGGGACCACGCTGAGTCGGCCGCTGACATGTGGTGGCGCTACTTCCACACGGCGACCGTGATAGGACTCCACGAAGGCACGCCGACCGGAACGACCTGGTCGCCCGCGCCGTACAGCCCGGTCTTCCAGGATCGCCACTGGTTGGGCGCCGACCTCCTCGTCACCGACCCAGCCGCGCTTTACCCTGATCTGACCGCTGTGCACGTGGGTCTTGCCGGCAGCCGGGACGAGCCAGCACTGCAATTGACTGCGTTCCATCCGTACGCGGTCGAACTCGAGCTTCACACGAACGATGAGGTAGAGGTCGCGCTGACACGACCGGGCACCTGGGCCTTCCGGTTGCCGACGTCAAACTTCCGACGAGTCCTGGCCGACAGGAAGCCGAGGTCGTCGTGCGCACTCCGTACACGACACGTCGTGCCGGATCGGTGACCTACCTGATCAGGCCGACTCGCTCCTGAGAACTAGCTTCGCAAGCAGATCACATGAATGCAGTCAGGCCTGCCGATCCGTCGGTCTAGCCGGACGCTCCTCGCACCAAGCCTGTCTCGACGTCGTTTTCAGAACGTGAAGTCCTTCGGCGGGTCTTCTCCCACGCGGCCGTCGACCGCTTCACGAAGGATGTCTGCGTGGCCCGTATGCCGTGCGTACTCCTCGATCATGTCCAGCAGCATGGCGCGGACCGTGGGAGTGCGACCGTCCGGCCACGTAAAAGATGCCGGTCCGTCAAGTCCGCGCTCCTTGATGACCTCGGGCACGAGTCGACGCGAACGTTCCACGGCCTGGCGCCACAACGCGTAGACCTCGGCTGGCGGGTCCGACGCGCCGGTGCGCCATTCCCAGTCCGGATCGGCGTCGAAATCCACGGCGTCCCAAGGGGATCCGTACTCCTGGCCGGCGAGCTTGACAGCTAGCCAGTCTGCTTCGACCAAGGCCAGGTGTTTGACCAAACCACCGAGCGTCATCGAACTGGCAGCCGTGGTCGCCCGCAAGCCCTTCTCGTCAAGCCCGGACGTCTTCCAGGCGAAGGTTCGCCGGTTGCGTTCAAGGACCGCCTGCAGCGATTCCGCTTCCGTGGGGGCGGCCGACTGAGAAGGCTGTGAAGTTGTTTCGCTCATGTCCCGAGCCTAGTAGGTTTGGTGCGTCGGTTCATCGCTGATCGATACCAGGAACATTCCCGTCCGGACTCGCAACGAGTGCCTCTCGCGCTGAACGCTGGTTGTTGTGTGGACCGGGGTTCAGCACTCGTTCACGCTTCACTCGGATCGTCGATGGCCTCCACTAGCGTCCAACCATGGATGCGAAGACCGAAGAGCTCAGAGCTGCACACGACGTCCTCGCCGACTACTACGCCGAACATCTCGCCGATGCCTTGCAGCGGATGCCGACTGACCGAGCTGTGCTCAACCTCTTCTGCGAGCTGACCCGTGCGGGAAACGTCGGCAAAGATGTCGGCGACGTCGGTTGCGGGACGGGAAGACTCATGCCCTATTTGGCCGCGCAAGGCCTGTGCCCACGAGGAGTCGACCTGTCACCCGGAATGATTCGTGTCGCGCGGCGTGACTACCCCCAGTTTTCCTTCGAGATCGCTGATGTGCGCGATCTGCCATTTGACGATGCGACGCTGGCTGGTACTCCCTCATGTACCTCAGGCCATCGGACAGGCCAACTGCGTTTGGCGAGCTCGCACGTGTCGTCAAGCCGGGAGGCTACTTTGTGACCGCCTTCAAGGCCGGCAACAATCAGATGACCCGTGCGAGGCGCAGCACTGGCTTGAATGTGGAGTTCGATCTCTATTGGCCCTCGCCCGACGAGATGCAGCGCAGGGTCACGGAGGCCGGGTTCAGGCCCGTGTTCTGGGGCGGTCGTTCCCCTGAAGGAGGCGAGGCCTCCCCACAGGGATACCTTCTGGCTCAGAAGATCTGAAACCGGTTGGCGATACGGCAGCGCCGATCGACACTGGCCCGGACTACTTGGTCACCGTGACCTAGTTGATCACGATGCCTGACTCGTTGACCGAAACCGGTTTCAGGGTGAAGCCCTCTTCGAAGAAGCGCATGTGGCAGCTGAAGTGAGGAGGGCCGCCCCCGTAACCGGTCGCGTTGTCCTGAAGCCACCGGAGAAGCTGGCCCAGCAGATCGAGGTCCTCGGCGTGCACAACCTGACGGGACGTCAACGCCAAACTCGTGTTCCCCGGGTCTTCCCGACGCGCGAGCTCGGAGAAGACCACGCCGCCAACCCGCGCGTCGGCAACGCCGCGCTCGGCCAACAGCGGGTATCTGTCGACCGTCCATTGATCTTCGGGCAGTTCATTGCCCTCCTCGTCGGTGGTGACGACGTACCAACCGTTCACGATGGCGAGTCTTTCCGGCTGGGGCCCAAGCCCTAGATGCCAACGAAGTTCGGCAAGCTCGGCATCCGACAGGTCGCCCCGAAGCTCGGCGGTAATCAGTACCTCGTAAAGATCAGCCATGCCGGAGCATGGTAGCCACCGGAGTGCGAAGGACGAGCCGCAAGGCTGTGGAGAATCTCGGTCGCTATAGGTACGAGGATCCTCCACAGCTTCACGCCAGTACCGAGCCGCGTCCTCAGTACCCCAGGTTGACGTGGGCGCGCCGGTAGCTTCCCTTTTCGATGAGGTCGACGAATCCCAGCGCATAGTCCGCGCCAGAGATGAATCCTCCGTCGGGCTGAACAGCGACATCGTCGCCGACCCGATACGTGCCCCGCCGTTCGCCGGGCGAGGCCGCGCCGAACTGCGCTGCCGGGCTCACGAACACCCAGCTGAGTGACTCCGGAGTGGCAGGGAGGTCTTCGATGACGAGCGCCGCCGCCGTGCGGATCTCCTCGTGGAACTCAGCGGGAACGTTGCTGAGATCCTCGACGTAGCGCGGAGCGCCGGGCGCTGGGCGCAGTGACGAGAAGCCACCGACGATGAAGAGCGCAGCTCCCTCGGCGTCGGCAAGACGTGCGATCGTGCGGTACACCTCACGGAACGAGCCCGCGAACCGGCCACGCGGCGCCAGCGCCCCCACGACGACGTCCGCCCCGGAGATGACCGAGGACAGCGCGGCCTCGTCGGTGGCGTCACCTTGGACATAGTTCACGTTCGGAACCGGTGTGGCCGGACGCGAGCGGCTGAACGCGGTGACCTCGTGACCACGGGAAGCGGCCTCGGCGACGATGGCCGATCCGGCGTACCCGGTGCCGCCGATGACGGTGATGCGGGACATGGAACGCCTTTCTGTCGAAGTTCCAAGGCCTTGATCGGTGCTTCGGTTTTCGTACGTGTGCAGCCCTCATCAGAACGAAGGCACTTGTGGTAACCATCGACAGGGCCGCTGTAGTCCCGCGGCGATCACCTGCGATCGCCGTCGCATGTCCAGCCAGCTAGTCCTTTCGTCACCGACCGCCTCCATGAGACCTTTCGGCCCCACCTGGACTCCCTGCGCAACTGGACTCCCTGCGGCACTCGGGCTCCCTGGTCGACCCGAGCTCCCTGCTCATCTGGTCTCTCGATGGTCGCCGACCTGTTCCCGATCTTGGGCAGTGAAGCTCGTGATGAACGCCTCCAGCGCAGCGTCCACGCCGGCGCGGTCACCGGTCGCGAGGAGGTCGAGAAGGAGCCCACGCACGACCGCGAGCCCGAGCCGGGCTCTGGCCGGGGCGGCTTCGGCCGGCACGCCCAACCGGCGAACAAGCTCTGTGAGCGGGGTCAGCCAGCTTTCGACAACGCCGTCGAGCAGGCGTACCGCGCCTGGGTCGTGTTGGAGCGCGTGACCGTAGAGCTCGAAGAACAGCCGCTCGTACGGAGCCATGGCTGGATCGGCCAGACGAGACCAGAAGCGACGTGTCAGCTCGGCCGCCGCGGCGACACCGTCGACGCCGGCGTCGAGCTCGCGTTCCAGCTCCGCGAGCGCCTGGCGCTGTTGCCGCTCGACCTCCCGGACTACCTCGACGAGCAAGCCCTCCTTGGAGCCGAGATGGTAGATCAACATCCGGTGACTGGTGCCAAGCTCCGCCGCAAGCCGCCTCAGGGTGAGGTTGTTGACGCCGTTCTGCGCGACGTACTCGATCGCTCGTGCCAGCAAGCGCTCTCGTGCGTGGCCCACCGTGTCTCCTCACGATCGCCTGGTCGTACCATCTGGTACATGTACCACATGGTTCATTCTCGGAGAGGGCAGTGAAACGACAGCACATCGACGTACGCGCGCACACCACCGCGCACCCGGAAACCGTGTACGCCTTGCTCCGTGACGGCGCCAGCTGGCCCCGCTGGTCGCCTATCGGGTCCTTCGAGCTGGAGCGACGCGCCGACAGCGACGATCCTGAAGGGGTCGGCGCTATCCGGGTCTTCCGCAGCCGGCGGCTCGGCACCAAGGTCACCAGCCGGGAGCAGATCGTCGAGCTCGTGCCCGGACGCCGGTTCAGCTACACCCTCCTGTCCGGAATGCCAATTCGCGGTTACCGAGCCGACGTCGACCTCGAACCCACCAAGGACGGCACGACAATCCGTTGGCACTCGTCGTTCGAGCCGAAGGTGCCTGGGACCGGCCGGCTCTACCGTCGGATCTTGACCGGGTTCATCGAGGAATGCGCCTCAGGACTCGCCGCACACGCAGCTGGGCAGCGGCAGGACGTCTCGCACAAGGGCTGAGGGTCCGGCTCACACGCACCTGGTGCGATCCCGGACCGTGATCGACCCTGGATTGAGGCACTCGGTGAGATCCTCGATGAGGAGAAGCTGTTTTCCGAAGTGATCGCGCATGCGGTCGTCCAGGACGGCGTAGCGGTAGCCTCTCGTCATTCAGCCTCAGGGCGGGAGGGTTATGTGGCTTCGCTACGTGAGGACATCGACAGGTCCGCGGCGTGGATCGCCCAGGCCTTGCAGTCGTCTGGCTATCGCGCCGACTTCAGCCCGCAGAGCCTGTGGTCGATCGATCGATTCTTCGATGACCACTCCGATCACGGACGGCCGAAGCGTGGCGGCCTGCTCGCTGCCGACCTCGGAGCGCGAATCTTCGCGCTCGGTGCCTACGTGGGGGAAGTCATCCGACGCCATGCTGGCGGGACGTGGCATACGAACGACGAGGACCCGGAGGGTGAGGTCAACGTCGAGCTGGTGCTCACCGACGAGACGAGGATCTGGCCCGTTCAGCGGGTGATGAAGCGGTACCAGAACGGAGCCGAGGATGGCATCGCAGCGTACGGCGCGATGCTCGGGCTCGACGTCGGTCAGCCGCCACCGCCGGAACCGCCGAAGAGACGGTGGCTCTTTTGGCGCGGCAGGTAGCAAGGCGCACTGACGCCCCGACGGACCAACTGTGCGCCGCCCCATGACGAACAATTACTTTGCTCGCGGTTGGGATCACGCTGCTGTCAAGTCGAGGTGCCATGCGGTGGTAGGACTCCGACGGTCTCTACGACGACTGCTTGGTTCTTCCTCAGGCCCAGGCTGCCGTGCCCAGCGTCCTGCACGCAGAGGAGGTCCCGGCGTTCCTTGACCTCGAACGTGCACTCGGACCCATGATTCGCGATCTTGGCGACGCGCCCGACGACAACGCCTACACCAGCGATCCACGCTGGGCTCGCTTGTGGATGCGGGCACAGGCAGCGCTCGTCGTGATGCAGCGACTCGACGAAGGAACTTCTTCGTGACCCGGCCGGTGGCGACCTTCGTTGCGCTCGGTGCGGCCTTGTTCAGCGCGATCGGTCCGGGACTTGGCAGCCCTCATGGGTGGTCCATGCCCCTTGATCATTTAGGGCGTCCCGCAACCCGGGAAACCGCTGGTCAGCTGTGGTGGAGACGAGGGGACTCGAACCCCTAACCCCTGCCTTGCAAAGGCAGTGCTCTGCCAGTTGAGCTACGCCCCCTCGAAGGTCTACAGCCCTCGGAAGAGGAAGTCGCAGAACCCGGGCGTTCTCGGGCACACCTACGACAGCGCTCGAAGCCTACCGCGAGCTATTCGATCAGCGCAGCCCGCCCGTCGGCGCCACCGGGTCAGTCCCGGCCTCGGCCCAGAGGTTGTGATCTTTCTCGTCGTTCTGCAGTCGCCGGTACGCCAGCCAGCCACCGACCGCGGCGAGGAGGACCAACAGCAACTTCTTCTTCATCGGGAGATCTTCTCCTTCAGGAACGACGACCAAGGTCACGAGGAAGGGCCACCGGTGGCGCAGCGTACTCGATCTTGTGGGCCTAAGTGGACTTGAACCACTGACCTCTGCCTTATCAGGGCAGCGCTCTAACCGACTGAGCTATAGGCCCGAAGCGACCGTGCGGCGAAGAACGTTACCTCAACCCTAGCGTCCAACCCAAACCGGGCCGTCGCTAGTACGCCGGGGTCCGTCAGTCCTCCTCGGCGAGGGTGACCTCCAAGCCTCCCAGCAGGCTCGCAGACAGATTGTAGAGGAACGCGCAAAGCGTCGATATCGCCGTAATCAGGACCACATCGACCACGCAGATCAGCGCGGTGAAGCCGAGCACCCGCTGCAGACCGATGTAGTCCTCGAGGTTGAACCGGGTGTTCGACGCGCTCCCCAGGACGTCGGTCACCGTACGACTGATGGAGTCGTACACACCAGCCGCGTCCAAGACCATCCAGACGGTGGTCACCGACACGACCGTGCAGATGCCGAACGCGATCGAGAGCAGGAAGGCGGTCTTCATCACCGACCACGGGTCGATCCGGACCGCCCGCAGCCGCGCACGCCGGACCCGCGACCGGTCGGGAGGCTCGGGGCGGGGAGGTGCTGGCCGCTGCTGCCAACGGCGCGGGCCGAAGTCGGGACGGTACGGGTCCGGGCGGCGTGTGTCGGGTCGCGGTGGCACCATCCGCGCCGTGTACTCAGCGCGGGTGCCAGGGTCGGGCCCCCGGTCGGGCCGGCCCGCGAACTGCGGATGCTCGGCGCGCGCCTGCTCCTGCTGGATGTCCGAATCCGGTCGATCCGGATCCGGATTTGGCGGGCCTGAGTCCGGTTGTACGCCAGCGACGGTAGGCACGTCGTCTGGGGACGAGGAATCCGAGCTGGCGCCTGACGTCGAGATGACCTGAGTCGCGGATTCCTCAGGCCCGCCATTCCGTGTCACGTGCTGTCCTCCTGGCTCTCGGCCCCCGGCGGTTCATCCGATCCATCCGTACGCCCATCTTCGGTCGATCCGGTACCGCTCGTCACGTGATTCGCCTCGACCGCTTCAGAATTGGCGTCGTCCTCCGCATCGTCCTCGGAGTTTCGTGCGATCGCAACGACTGCGTCGCCTTCGCGGACGCCCGCGAAGATGACACCCATCGTGTCGCGACCCTTGACCGGAACATCGGCGACAGGACTCCGGGTCACCTGTCCACTGGCCTTGACGCACAAAACCTCGTCACCGTTGCCTACGACGATCGCCCCAACCAGCGAACCACGGGTGTCCGAGATCCGCATGGCCCGGATTCCAAGGCCGCCACGACCCTGGAGCCGGTATTCGGAGACCGCCGTACGCTTCGCATACCCGCCGTCGGTGACGGTGAACACGTACTGACCTTCCTCCTGACCGGCGCGGATGACCGCCATGGAGAGCAGCTCGTCGCCCTCACGGAAACGGATGCCCGTCACTCCGGACGTGGCCCGCCCCATGGGTCGCAGCTGCGTGTCGTCAGCACGGAACCGCACCGCCTGCGCCTTGCGCGACACAAGGAGCAGCTCGTCGTCGGGCCCCACAAGCTCAGCGCCGATCAGCTCGTCGTCGGGATCACGGAAGTTCAAGGCGATGATCCCCGAGGCCCGGTTGGAGTCGTACTCCGAAAGCGGGGTCTTCTTCACCAAGCCTTTCTTCGTCGCCAGGACGAGATAAGGCGCTTGGTCGTAATCCTCGATTGCGAGCACTTTGGCGATCTTTTCGTCGGGCTGGAACGACAGCAGCCCAGCGACATGCCCGCCTTTTGCATCTCTGGCGGCTTCGGGAAGTTCGTAGGCCTTTGCCCGATATACCCGCCCGCGGTTGGTGAAGAACAGGATCCAGTGATGCGTACGCGTGACGAAAAGCTGACTCACGACGTCGTCACCGCGCAGAGCGGCGCCGCGTACGCCCTTTCCGCCACGCCGCTGGAGTCGGTACAGATCGGCGCGAGTCCGCTTCGCGTACCCGCCCATAGTGATCGTGACGACCACCGTCTCGTTCGGAATCAGGTCGGCCGCCGTGAGATCACCATCGGCCGGGATGATCTTCGTACGACGCTCGTCGCCGTACTTCTCGACGATCGCGGTGAGCTCCTCGGCGATGATCGACCGCTGCCGTTCCGGCGAGGCGAGGATGCTCTCCAGATCGGCGATTCGGGCCTCGAGCTCCTGCAGGTGATCGACGATCTGCTGACGTTCCAGCGCGGCCAGGCGGCGCAGCTGCATGTCGAGGATCGCGCGCGCCTGCACCTCGTCGATGTCGAGGAGCTGGATCAGGCCGGTGCGCGCCTCGTCGGCCGACGGACTGCGCCGGATCAACGCGATGACCTCGTCGAGGGCGTCGAGTGCCTTCACGAGGCCGCGGTAGATGTGGGCCTCTTCCTCGGCCTTGCGGAGCCGGTACCGGGTCCGGCGCTGGATGACGTCGATCTGGTGGTCGATCCAGTACGTGAGGAGCTGGTCCAGGCTCAGGGTCCGGGGGACGCCGTCCACCAGGGCGAGCATGTTGGCCCCGAACACGTCCTGCAGCTGGGTGTGCTTGTACAGGTTGTTGAGGACCACCTTGGGCACTGCATCGCGCTTGAGGACGACGACCAGTCGCTGTCCCGTACGCGAGGACGAGTCGTCGCGCACGTCGGCGATTCCGGCGACCTTCCCCGAGTCCGCGAGCTCGGCGATGCGCTTCGCGAGGTTGTCCGGGTTGACCTGGTAGGGCAGCTCGGTGATGACGAGCGACGTGCGGCCCCGGGAGTCTTCCTCGATGTTGACGACCGCCCGCATGGTGATGGAGCCACGACCCGTGCGGTAGGCGTCCTCGATGCCCTTGCGGCCGACGATGAGACCCGCGGTGGGGAAGTCCGGACCCTGGATCCGCTCCATGGCGGCCGCCAGGAGCTCCTCCCTGGTCGCATCCGGGTGCTCCAGTGCCCAGAGGGCAGCAGCCGCCACCTCACGCATGTTGTGCGGTGGGATGTTGGTCGCCATGCCGACCGCGATGCCGGCGGAACCGTTGACCAGAAGGTTCGGGAAACGGCTCGGCAGGACGACCGGCTCCTGGCTCCGGCCGTCATAGTTGGGACGGAAGTCGACGGTCTCCTCGTCGATGTCCCGCACCATCTCCATGGCGAGCGGTGCCATCCGGCACTCGGTGTACCGCATCGCCGCCGGCGGGTCGTTCCCAGGCGATCCGAAGTTGCCCTGGCCCTGCACCAACGGATAGCGCCGAGTCCACGGTTGGGCGAGACCGACCAGGGTGTCGTAGATCGCCATGTCGCCGTGCGGGTGGTACTGACCCATGACGTCACCGACGACACGCGAGCATTTCGAGAAGCTGCGGTCCGGCCGGTAGCCGCCGTCGTACATCGCATAGAGGATGCGGACGTGCACCGGCTTGAGGCCGTCGCGGACATCCGGCAGCGCCCGGCCGACGATGACGCTCATCGCATAGTCGAGATAGCTCCGCTGCATCTCGGCCTGCAGGTCGACCGGGTTGATGCGCTGCGGCGGGGAAGCCGAGGGTGTCGTGCTCGTGTCTTCGGTCACTGGTGAACTTTCCTTAGCTCAAGCGGGGATGAGTACGCAGGCAGGGCGATCAGCCCCAGATGTCGAGGAATCGCACGTCTTTTGCGTTGCGTTGGATGAACGACCGTCGTTGCTCGACGTCCTCACCCATCAGGATCGAGAAGAGCTCGTCCGCCTGGGCAGCGTCATCCAACGTCACCTGACCCAAGATGCGGTTCTCAGGGTTCATCGTGGTTTCCCAGAGCTCGTCAGGATTCATCTCACCCAGACCCTTGTACCGCTGGATCGGGTTCTCCTTCGGAAGCTTCTTTCCTGCCTGTCGTCCGGCCTCCAGGAGACCGTCGCGTTCACGGTCGTTGTACGCGAGCTCGTGCGGCGCATTCGTCCAACGAATCTTGAAAAGCGGCGGTTGCGCGATGTAGACGTAGCCGGCCTCGATCAGCGGCTTCATGAACCGGAACAGCAACGTGAGCAGAAGCGTCGTGATGTGCTGCCCGTCCACGTCAGCGTCGGCCATCAGCACGATCTTGTGGTAGCGCAGCTTGTCGAGGTCGAAGTCCTCGTGGATGCCGGTGCCGAGCGCGGCGATGATGGCTTGGACCTCGGCGTTCTGCAGGACCTTGTCGATCCGCGCCTTCTCGACGTTGAGGATCTTCCCTCGGATCGGCAGGATCGCCTGGATCCGCGGATCGCGACCGCCCTTGGCCGAGCCACCGGCCGAGTCACCTTCGACGATGAAGAGCTCGCACTCTTCGGGGTTGGTCGACTGGCAGTCGGCGAGCTTGCCCGGAAGACCGCCGCCACCGAGCAGGCCTTTGCGCTCGCGCGCAAGCTGTCGCGCCTTGCGGGCGGCGATCCGTGCCGTCGCGGCCGCGATGCCCTTGCGCACGATGTCCTTGCCCTCGCCGGGATTCTTCTCGAACCACTCGGCCAACCGGTCGTAGACGGTCTTCTGGACGAAGGTCTTGGCCTCGGTGTTGCCGAGCTTGGTCTTGGTCTGACCTTCGAACTGGGGATCGGTGAGCTTGACGGAGATGATGGCGGTCAGTCCCTCGCGGACGTCGTCACCGGTCAGCCGATCGTCACGCTTCTTGATCATCCCCCAGTCTTCGCCGAACTTGTTGACGAGACTGGTGAGCGCCGCACGGAATCCCTCTTCGTGCGTACCGCCTTCGTGCGTGTTGATCGTGTTGGCGAAGGTGTGGACCGACTCGTTGTACCCGGTGTTCCACTGCATGGCGACGTCGAGGCTCATCCCGGACTCGGCGTCCTCCGCCTCGAACGAGATCACGTTGCGGTGCAGTGGCTCCTTGGTCGCGTTGAGGTGCTTGACGTAGTCGACCAGACCTCCGTCGTACCGATACACGACCTCGCGCACCTCGCCGGACTCACTCAGGTGGGTGCGCTCGTCGCGCAGCACCATGGTGAGACCTTTGTTGAGGAAGGCCATCTCCCTCAGCCGGGTCGAGATCGTCTCGAACGAATAGGTCGTGGTCTCGAAGATCTCGGGGTTCGCCCAGAACGTCACCGAACTACCGGTCTCGTCGGTCGGCTCGTGGCGCTGCAGCGGATGGTCGGGTACCCCCCTCGTGAACGACTGGGTCCAGCGGTAGCCGGCGTTCTTGACCTCGACCTCCAGCCTGGTGGACAGCGCGTTGACCACCGAGATCCCGACGCCGTGCAGGCCGCCGGAGACCTTGTAACCTCCGCTGCCGAACTTGCCGCCGGCGTGAAGCACGGTGAGGACGACCTCGACCGCAGAACGCCCCTCGCTCTCGATGATCCCGGTCGGGAAACCACGACCGTTGTCGACACACCGCAAGCCGCCGTCCGCCAAGAGCGTGACCTCGATGCGATCACAGGCGCCGGCAAGCGCCTCGTCCACCGCGTTGTCGACCGCCTCCCACACGAGCTGGTGCAGCCCGCGCTCTCCGGTCGACCCGATGTACATGCCCGGGCGCTTCCGGACGGCCTCGAGCCCTTCGAGGACCGTGATCGCACTGGCGTCGTACTCGGGGACCGCCTGATCTTGTGTCGACTGCGCTGGACCCGTCACGGTCGAGGTGCCTGTCGAGCTGCCTTCCGATGCAGCGTTCTCGGGGGGAGCTGCCCCCGGGGTCTCGTAGTCTTGGGTCACAGATGTGTGGGGGGTTTCTGCAGTCGTCACGTGCGGATTTCCTCCCGCCAGCCGGACACGACAAAGCCGCTCCGTGTGGCGTCCGGTGCCCAACGGAACGTGGCGCCCCAGACGACGGAGCGGCCGATGAACTCACCATTTAGTGTACCGTGCGCCACATCGCGGATCGCCGCTGGGAGGCCGTAGAACGCCTCCCTCGCCGATTCTGAGGTGGGACAGGTATCCCCCCATGACCCCCCGGATCTCGAGCGCGATATGCACCGCTTCTGGCGCCATGAGCGGGCTGTACGGTTCGTCCGACAGCTTCCCGCCGCCACTCCCGAACAATGACCACGTTCAGTGAACGAACCACCTCTCAAAGTGTCCGGTATCCCTTGGGAGGCGAGGAGAAGCCTGGGGAGGTCCGGTCAGACGGAGATGCCGCAGTCCGCGACATTCGGCGCCACTCCGCAGCGAACGTACTCGATCGGATCGGGGCGCGCGGGCTTTCCAGGAAAGATCAGCGACCTTGCAGCGCGTCGAGGGCAACCGCCATCGCGATGACGAGCCGCCGATCGAGCCACGGGTCGGCGATGTCGACGACGTAGCGATCGCGGAGCGCCCACTTCTTGTCCACCGAGAACGCCGGCTGGTCGCCGTTGGTGAAGTCGAAGTGGTACGGAAGCCAGTCCAGTCCGTCGACGAACCGACGCAGGATGGCCACCAGCTGGTTACGTTCGCGCCCTGTCACGGTGCCCAGCTGGGGTTGCTCGAGATGCCAGGTGGAGCGCAGCAACGACGATCCGAAGTCCTTGCGGAACAGGCCGATCTGGTTGCCGAACTGGTCGAACACGTCGTACGTCGCACCCAGGTCGAGCGCCTGGCGAGCCTTGAAGCTGAGCAGCGGCTTCTGCTTGCTGTCGTCGGTGTAGATCGTCACCTGCTCGCGGAACGCGAGGCGTTTCTGCTGGGCGAAGGCGACCATCGCCGCCTCGGACTCACCGTCGGGGCCGGGGACATGCACTTCGTACTGGTTGACCATCATGCGGACGCGCTGGCGGACGAGAAGCCGCCGCTGGGCCTGGAGCATCTCGAGGGTCGTCACTTGGGGAATCCTCACGTACGACAGACGGACACTGACAAACGATCAGTTTGTCCTATATCCCTAGCCGTACGTATCCCGCGGGCCTCGACCACCGCGAACCCGCAGCGGACCCTTCCTCCAGCTCGGGGCGTCAGGCCCGAGCACCGTCACCCGGCGCACCGTACCGTCGCCGAGTTCCTCGTTCAGCCGCTTCACCAGGGTCGGCGCCAGCAGCCTCACCTGCGTAGCCCACGCCGTGGAGTCGGCACGCACCGTAAGCTCGGCGTCCGCATAACGCTCGGCGCGACAATGCGCGGCAATCTCCGGGCCGACGATCTGGTCCCATCGAGCCAGCGCACCGGCGACCGTGACCTCTCGAACCCAGCCGCGCTCGGCGACCAACCGATCGATCGTGTCCTCGAGAAGCTGCGGATCACGGTCGTCCGGGCCGGCACCGGATCGCGTGGGCTTCCAGTCGGCGCGCAACCGGTCGGTCCCACGAGCCCGGGTCTCTCGACGCCTGCCCGATCGGGACGCGCCGGACGCGCTGAACGACGCGGCGACCGAACGGGCGAGTTCGGTTCCCGACGGATCCCAGGTCGTGGTCGGATCGGCCGGCCCTGCCGACTCGTCCGGCCGGGTTGGTCCGGCAGGCTTGGCGTCCTCGGCAGACGGTCCAGCTGACTCGGACGGGCGGCCACGTCTTCCTCGCCTATCGGTGGACACGTTCGTACCTCCTGCCGACACCTCAGACGACCGGACGCACGCTGCCGTCCACGACGTCGTACCACGCCCCGGCCAACGCGTCAGGCACATCCTCGCGTACCGCCGCCGTGACCAGGACCTGCTCGGCCGGGGCGACCAGGCCGGCCAACCGGCTACGGCGCCCGGTGTCGAGCTCGGCGAAGACGTCGTCGAGCACCAGGACCGGGTCGTCGCCATCGTGGCGTAGCAGTTCGTACGACGCCAGCCGCAACGATAGTGCGAGCGACCAACTCTCTCCGTGACTCGCGTAGCCCTTCGCCGGCAGGTCGCCAAGCCCCAACACCAGGTCGTCACGGTGCGGGCCGACCAGTGAGACGCCACGGCGCAGCTCCTCGTCACGCCGCTCGACCAGCGCCTCGGCGAGCCGTGGGGCGAGTGCCTGCGCGGTCGGCTGCTCGGTCACGTCACCAAGATCGCAGCTCGCGCGATAGTCGAGCCGAACCTCGTCTTTGGTCGGGGAGACGTTGGCGTACGCCTGAGCAACCAGTGGCTCGAGTTCCTCGATCAACCTGAGGCGGGCCGCAAGGAGCTCGCCACCCAGCCGGGCCAGGTGCTCGTCCCACGCCTCCAGGGTGCGAAGTGCGCTCGACGACGCCTGACCCGCGGTCTTGAGCAGCGTGTTCCGCTGGCGAAGCACCCGCTCGTAGTCTTGCCGCACGCCCGCGAACCGCGGAGCGCGCGCCACGAGAAGCTCGTCGAGGAACCGTCGCCTCGCATCCGGATCACCTTTGACCAGGGCGAGATCCTCGGGGGCGAAGAGCACGGTGCGCAAGATGCCGAGCAGCTCGCGCGGTCGGGAGACTGGTGAGCGGTTGAGGCGCGCCCGATTGCTCCGGCCCGGTGTGATCTCGATCTCCAACAGCGCGTGACGGTTGTCTCGTACGACATCCACCCGAACGATCGCTCGCTCCGCACCGTGGCGTACCAACGGTGCGTCGTGCGCCACGCGATGCGAGCCAAGCGTGGCGAGGTATCCGATCGCCTCGACCAGGTTGGTCTTTCCATGACCATTCTGGCCGACGAAGACGTTCGGTCCCGGTGACAGGGTGAGCTCGACTGACGGATAGTTCCGGAAGTCGGTGAGCGAAAGGCGAGCGACGTACACGGCAGATCAACGCTAGCGAGTCCCATTCCCTGGCCGGACGCGGGCTTCGGATCGGGTTGCACGACGAGTCGGCGCTATTCCCCAAAAGACGAAGAGGGACAGCGCTTCAGACCGCGGAGTAGCCGGCAGGGAGGTCGCCTCGTGAACGAAAAGCGGAGCGTACGAGCCCTCCCGGCCAAGGGTCGTGCACCTCTTGGCTGGGGCGCGCCGCCCGCGTCGGGTGGCCGAATCGCTGGTCAGGGGGCCTCGGTGTCGGGACGGGCGGCCTTCGAGTCGGGTCGTACCGCATGGCCACCGAACTCGTGGCGCATCGCGGCGACCGCCTTCATGGCAGGCGAATCCGGTTGGCGCGATGCGAACCTGGCGAAGAGCGACGCCGCGATCGCGGGCATGGGGACGGCATGCTCGATCGCCGCCTCCACTGTCCAGCGTCCTTCGCCAGAGTCGTCGACATAGCCGCGGATACCGTCGAGATGCGGCTGTTCTTCCAGGGCGGACACCAAAAGATCGAGCAACCATGAGCGGATGACCGTGCCCTCCCGCCAGGAGCGGAAGACGTCGCACACGTTGTCGACGATGTCCGTGGTCTCAAGCAGCTCGTAGCCCTCGGCGTACGCCTGCATCACGCCGTACTCGATCCCGTTGTGCACCATCTTGACGAAATGACCGGCCCCGACCCGGCCAGCGTGCACGAATCCGAACTCACCGTCGGGTTTGAGCGCGTCGAAGATCGGCTGCACCGTCGCCACCGTGTCGGCGTCGCCGCCGCACATCAGGGCGTAGCCGTTCGTACGGCCCCACACGCCGCCAGAGACCCCACAGTCGATGAACTTGATGCCGCGTCGTCCCAGCAGCTCAGCGTGCGCGGCGTCGTCGGTCCACCGGCTGTTGCCGCCGTCGATCACGATGTCGCCGTCGCCCAGCAGCTTGCTGAGCTCCGTGATGACCCCGTGGGTTGGAGGTCCAGCGGGAACCATCACCCAGACGACCTTCGGGCTCGGGAGACGCTGGACCATCTCCTCAAGACTCGGTACGTCGGCGAGTGAGGGATCACGGTCGTACCCGACCACCGTGTGCCCTTTCTCACGCAGACGTTCCCGCATGTTGGCGCCCATCTTGCCGAGTCCGACGAGCCCTAGATCCATGACCACACCTCCGTTGGGTGGAACGTCGTGCTTCAGGAGCGACGTCCGTACGAGCCCACCACGCCCGCAATACCTTCCGAGGGATTTCGTACCCGGCCGGCGCATACGTACCACTGCAAGAGGCGAATCGCCGACGTTGCGTGGTCATTTCTGCCGGGACGCGCAGGGCTGGGCCGGAGACTGGCCAGGTGTCAGGACTGCAGGCGGACCGGCATCAGCAGGTAGCGGTAGTCAGGGTTCGGCTCTGCGTCGAAGTCGGCGAGGCCCGTGAGCACCGCAGGCTTGGTCGGCAAGGTGAATGCGAACTGTGCGACCGGAGTCTCGAGCACGCCGAGGCCGTCCAGAAGGTACTGCGGGTTGAACCCGATGGTGAGCGGTTCGCCCTCGATCGTGGCTTCGAGCGACTCCGACGCCTGCGCCTCGTCGCTGCTGCCCGCTTCGAGGGTCGCCATTCCGTCGGCGAGCGTCAGCCGGATCGGCGTGTTGCGTTCGGCGACCAGGGCGACACGCTTGAGGGTCTCGACGAAGGGCGCGGTCTGGACCTTCACAAGGGTTTGCTGGTCGGCCGGGAACAGCGTGCGGTACTTCGGGAACTCCCCGTCCAGGAGCCGGGTCGTGGTCCGGCGGGTCGCGCCTCCGCTGCTGCCGGAGAAGCCCACCAGACCTTCACCTCCGCCGCTGCCCGCCTCGGCGAGTGCGATCGTGACATCGGATCCGGAGGCGAACGCCTTCGCCGTGTCGGCGAGCACCCGCGCCGGCACGAGCGCGGTGGCCGAGATGTCGGGCTGCTCCGGGCTCCACGTGAACTCACGCACGGCGAGGCGGTACCGGTCGGTCGCGGCGAGCGTCACCGACTCACCGTCGATCTCGATCCGCACGCCGGTGAGGACGGGAAGCATGTCGTCGCGACCAGCTGCGACGGCGACCTGGCTGACGGCGGCTGCGAACACGTCTCCCTTGACCGAGCCGGACGCGGTCGGCATGTCAGGAAGCTCCGGGTAGTCCTCGACCGGAAGCGTCGCCACGGTGAAGCGGGCGCTGCGGCATGTGACGACGACCTTTCCACCGTCGGCCTCGACCTGCACCGGCTGGGCCGGAAGGCTTCGGCTGATGTCGGCGAGAAGGCGTCCGGAGACCAGCACGGTGCCCTCGGCCGCGACCTCGGCAGGCACGGTGACGCGAGCCGACGTCTCGTAGTCGAAGCTGGACACGACGATCTCGCCGTCTCGTGCGTCAACCAACATGCCGGCCAGGACGGGAAGCGACGGTCTGGTCGGCAGACTCCGGGCGACCCAAGCGACCGCGTCGGCGAGCACATCACGGTCTACGCGGAACTTCACCCCTCATCGCCTCCTCGAGAACGTGGATGCCTTGGGTGCAACGGCATCGTGCAGCGAACGCCAGCAAGGACGGTGCAGCCCAAAGGCCGTCAGAGACCACGACGGTACACCGAATCGCGGCACGCCGGCGTCACGGGTGGCGCCGCGGAGGCATTGGTGACCGAGCGTTGGGCCTGTTTCACGCCGGCCGGTCTGGGCGGGTCTTCGCAGCTTTGTGGATTTCAACGGTCTTCTTATTGTCGTATGGAAGCTCGACATCGTCTTCGGTGTGGTGGAAGTTGTGGACAACCGGCGTCATGCCAGGTGAGGAGCTCTCTGATCTTCCACTGCCGATGTGAGCAAGCCTGCGAGGTACCAACAGCGGCAGTGCATGGTCCGGTTTCGTCAACCGGTTCGTCCCCCCTCATCCACATACGTTCCCCTTGAACCCGCGATTCGATCCACAGAGTTGTCCCCAGATTGTGTGGATAGACGTTGGGATGGACGCGGTCGACGCGTCGCCGGGCCGGCGTCCGCCTCGCCTCTGGGACGGTGTGTGGACGGCTCCGGATCGCCACCCGCCGAGTACCGGGCGTAGCCGCGCCAACCGACGTGCCCGCAGCTGGCGGCGGCGCTCCCCGAGGAAGCGAGGTCACGGCCGACGCCGTCGCGAGGTACGGACCAGGTGCTTCAGGAGCGGGCCTGCTGCTTGATCCGGTTCGTGAGTTCCGTCACCTGGTTGTAGACGCTGCGACGCTCGGCCATGAGCTGGCGGATCTTGCGGTCGGCGTGCATGACCGTGGTGTGGTCGCGCCCGCCGAACTGTTGGCCGATCTTCGGGAGGGACAGGTCCGTGAGCTCCCGGCAGAGGTACATCGCGATCTGCCGGGCGGTCACGAGGACGCGGCTTCGGCTCGAGGCGCAGAGGTCGTCGACCGACAAGCCGAAGTACGCAGCCGTCTGCGCCATGATCTGAGCGGCGGTGATCTCCGGCTCGCCACCGGTCGGGATCAGATCCTTCAGGACGATCTCGGCGAGGCTGATGTCGACGTCCTGCCGGTTGAGGCTTGCAAAGGCCGTGACCCGGATCAGCGCGCCTTCGAGCTCGCGGATGTTCGTCTGGATCTTGCTCGCGATGAACTCCAGGACCTCTGGTGGCGCCGTGAGGCGTTCCTGCGCCGCCTTCTTGCGAAGGATCGCGATCCTCGTCTCCAGGTCCGGCGGCTGGATGTCGGTGATGAGCCCCCACTCGAACCTGTTGCGGAGCCGGTCCTCCAGCGTCTCGAGGCGCTTCGGCGGCCGGTCCGATGAGATCACGATCTGCTTGTTGGCGTTGTGCAGCGCGTTGAACGTGTGGAAGAACTCCTCCTGCGTCCGCTCCTTGTTCTCCAGGAACTGGATGTCGTCGACCAGCAGGACGTCGACGTCGCGGTAGCGGCGCTGGAACGTCGCGGCCTTGTCGTCGCGAATCGAGTTGATGAAGTCGTTCGTGAACTCCTCGCTCGAGACGTACCTGATCCGGGCGTTGGCGAAGAGGTTCCTGACGTAGTGACCGATCGCGTGGAGCAGATGCGTCTTCCCCAGCCCGGAGTCGCCGTAGATCAGCAAGGGGTTGTACGCCTTGCCCGGTGCCTCCGACACCGCGACTGCGGCCGCGTGCGCGAACCGGTTGGAGGAACCGATCACGAACGAGTCGAACACGTACTTCGGGTTGAGCCGCGGTGGCTCGGCATCGGCGCGCTGGGACTGGCCGTGCGGTGTGGAGGAGAGTGTGAAGGCGTCGGGACCTTTGGGCGCCGTCGCGAGTCCGGCGCTGGAGACGCCGACGTCGGAGTCGGGAATCGGAGCCGGCGCGGTACGAGACGAATCGCCCGAGTCGCTCGCCGAGTCTGCCGGGCGACCGGAGGAGCTCGCCGCGTCACCGGCATCGGGCTCGTCCAGTGCAAGCGACGGATCGACGGTTACAGCGAGGTGCACGGGTTCGCCCTGCACCTCGGAGAGGGCGTCCTCGAGGAGTGGCCGCAGCCTGGCTTCGAACTGTGTACGCGTGAACTCGTCGCGTACGGCGACGATGGCGGTGTTGCCGTGCAGTGTGACCGGTCGGCTCTGCGTCAGCCAGACCCGCTGGTTGGGCGGCAGGTCTTGGTCGAGGCTCTCGCGAACCCGTTCCCAGATGGCTGTGAAGGCATCGGAGTCTGCGACCACTGCATCTCTCCCGTCTCGCTCAGGCTCACCGTTGCACTCGTGCCCCCCGCCACAACGTGACGCCCGCGCTCTACGCGTTCAGCACGCCGATCGCCAGCGAAATGGCCGTGGCATCCGCCCATACCCTCGAGTTCCGTCCACAGATTGTTCCACAAGCTGTGCAAAGCGGTTGTGGATGACAGAAAGGGACGTCCCGGTCGAGCTGAGGGCGGTTTGACCGCGCCCGGCCCGGACACGTACCGTGAGTCGGTCACGATTCTGCTCTCTCGGCGATCGCCGTATGCTCACGGACGCCATGGAGGGCTCGCGCCGGCGTGGCGCAGGACGCCGCTCGTAGCCTGGCCGGGTGGCGCGGGCCTTCGGCCGCGGGTGGACGGTGACGTCGAGGGGCAGGAATCCGGACCTTCGTACCACAAAACCAGCCAGAAGCCTGCAAGGCTGTCGTGTCAGGAGACCCCCTGTGAAGCGCACCTACCAACCGAACAATCGGCGACGCCACAAGACGCACGGGTTCCGCCTCCGGATGCGTACGCGCGCTGGCCGCGCGATCATCAGCGCCCGCCGGCGCAAGGGTCGGCAGCGCCTCGCCGTGTGACGGCGGGCTCTAGCCCTGTGGACCCGAGCTCGATGTCGTGCTGCCAGCCCGCCATCGGATGCGTCGCTCGGCGGACTACGGAATGGCCGTTCGACTCGGCCGCCGTACGCCCCGAGCGACCATCATTCTCCACTTGGTGGTCACCGATCGACCGGAGCCGGCGAAGGTCGGGTTTGTCGTGACCCGGTCGGTTGGTGGGGCTGTCGTACGGAACACCGTGCGCCGACGGCTCCGTCACGTGGTTCGCGATCATGTGGACATGTTGCCCGACGGAACCTTGCTCGTAGTGCGCGCGTTACCGTCAGCAGCAGATGCGCCGACCGAGCAACTGCGGCGCGACTTCAGCGAAGGCCTGGCTCGCGCGTTGCAGCGGCCGCGCCATGTCGTCGCGGGTGCCCCCACGGAGCAGCGTTCGTCATGAAGGCAGTCCTCGTCTTGTTGCTGAAGGGCTACCGGCTGTTCATCAGCCCGTTGTACGGGCAAGTGTGCCGGTACCACCCGTCCTGCTCCGCGTATGCCTTGGAAGCGGTCGAGCGGCACGGTGCGCTCCGCGGGAGCTGGCTCGCGGTACGCCGGCTGGTTCGTTGCCATCCCTGGACTCCCGGCGGCTACGACCCGGTTCCGCCGGTTCGACCGCGCGCCCGAGCTCGAAAAGCTGCGGGTGCGCCGACCCACATTCGAGGTGCATAAGCGTGTCTTGGTACGACAAGATTCTTTCGCCGCTCTACGACATCGTGTCGTGGATCTTGCGTGCGTTCCATTCACTCTTGTCACCAGTCCTCGGCGCTGACTCGGGTTGGACGTGGGCGTTCTCGATCGTCGGTCTGGTCGTGGTGATCCGGATCCTGCTGATCCCGCTGTTCGTCCGGCAGATCCGGGCAAGCCGGAACATGGCGCTCATCCAGCCCAAGGTTCGGGAGCTGCAGAAGAAGTACGGGCACGACCGGGAGCGGATGGGCCAGGAGCTCATGAAGCTCTACAAGGAGACGGGTACGAACCCGTTCTCCTCCTGCATGCCGATCCTGCTCCAGTCGCCGATCTTCATCGCGTTGTTCCGTGTGCTCGACGGTGCCGCGTATGGACGCGTGCGTGGGAGAGGACTGAACGAAGAGCTGGTCGAGTCGCTTCGGCACGCTGAGATCTTCGGTGCCCAGATCTCGGACAGGTTCATCGGCGCCGACAGCCTGAACGTCCAGATCGTCACGGTGGTCCTCATCATCCTCATGACGGTCACGACGTTCACCACTCAGCGGCAGCTGATGCGCAAGAACATGCCGCCGGAGGCGTTGACCGGACCGTTCGCGCAGCAGCAGAAGATCCTGCTCTATGTCCTTCCTCTCGTGTTCGCCGTCGGCGGCGTGAGCTTCCCGATGGGTGTCTTGATCTACTGGTTCACGACGAACGTCTGGACCATGGGTCAGCAGTTCTGGGTGATCCGACGGAACCCCGCCCCGGGAACGCCTGCATACGAGGCGTACCAGAAGCGGAAGGCGCGGAAGGCGGAGCGGAAGGGTCTGGCTGTGCTCAGTCCGGGAACGAAAGGGGCACCGAATGGCTCGGCGCCCGCCGTCGATGGCACCAGCTCCACGAAGCCGAGGCCTCCTGTGAAGCGTGTTCAGCCGCAGCGGCTCCCGCGGAGCAAGCGCAAGGGCCGCTAAGAGCGATCCGGCGTCGGTGGCGCCGTTGATGAAGGCGTTGAGAGAACGAAGGAGTAGGACGTGACTGAGGGCGCTACCTCGTTTGTGGACAACGGCAACGGCGTGGACGAGGAACCAGTGGGCCCGGCCGGGACGGCCGATGAGGACGACCAGGCAGAGTCCGACGGTCGTGCAGACGACCGGGAGGACCTGCGGGACGACGTAGACGACGAGATGTCCGAAGAGGATCTCGTGGCGCACCTCGAGCGTGAGGGCGACATCGCAGCCGACTACCTCGAAGCGCTGCTGGACATCGTGGACGTCGACGGTGATATCGATCTCGACGTCGAGGGTGACCGGGCGATGGTGGCGATCGTCGGCGGAGATCTTGCGCATCTGGTCGGCCGTAATGGCGAGGTGCTGGAGGCGCTACAGGAACTCACCAGGCTGGCGGTCTACCGGGAGACCGGCGTACGCAGTCGGCTGATGCTCGACATCGGTGGATACCGCGCTCAACGCCGGAATGAGCTCGTCGCGCTCGCCGAGAAGACCGTCGAAGAAGTCGTGGCCACCGGACGCCCGGTGCGGTTGGAGCCGATGACACCGTTCGAGCGGAAGATTGTGCACGACACGGTGGCGGCGAAAGGGTTGACGAGTGAATCAGAGGGCGAGGAGCCAGACCGACGGGTCGTCGTCTTCCCGGCCTGACCATTCGTCGACCGACGTTTCACGTGAAACCTTGTCGGCCCCCGAGGAGGGCCGACAGCTTTTCGGTGAGCATGTCGCGGCCGTTGAAAGGTACGCGGAACTGCTCGCCACTGCTGGGGTAGAGCGGGGGCTGTTGGGGCCAGGAGAGGTAGGCCGCCTCTGGCAGCGGCATCTGCTGAACTGCGGCGTGGTCGCCCCACTGGTGCCTGCGGGTTCGGATGTCTGTGACGTAGGGTCCGGAGCCGGTCTGCCGGGCGTCGTTCTCGCACTCTTTCGTCCAGATCTGCGTGTGACGCTTCTCGATTCGCAACTTCGTCGGGCAAGCTTTCTCAGTGAGGTCACGTCGATCCTCGGATTGGCAAACGTGGAAGTCGTCCGGGCTCGTGCGGAGGATCACCCGGGGCGGTATGACGTCGTGACCTCACGAGCTGTGGCTCCGCTCGGACGGTTGGCAGAGATGGTGGCTCACCTCTGTCGGCCCGGAGGCGTCGTTCTGGCGATCAAGGGCCAGCGGGCGGAGACGGAGCTGAAGGCCGCCGCACGTCGGCTCCCGGCACTTGGATTCGCTCGCTCGTCCATCGAACGGCTTGGTGAGGGAATCGTGTCGCCGCCGACGACGGTGGTCCGGCTGGTCAAGGCTTCCGGTCGGAAGCGGAGCGGGTGATCGAGCATCGAGGAGGCCGGGGACCGACGGCTTCCGTGGTGCTGAGGCGATGGCACGTCCTGTCGAGGTTCGCGTGGTGATGCCAGGCAAGGCCCATGGTGAGTCGTACGGCGGGCGGCGGACAGACGACGCGAGCCCGGCGGCTTCGAGTGCGGCGAGTGGAGGGGGAACATGAGCGGGACGCGGGTGACAGCCGGCCTGGGATGGCCGCAGCAGTCGCCCTCCGGTGAGCAACGCGAGAAGGCGACGGTCGACGTGGTGAGTTCGCAGGCTGCCGAGAAGGTGGCTCGCTGGCGACGTACCGGGCTGGGCTGGCCGAGTGACGACAAGGCTCGTCCGGCAGCCAGCCGGGACCGGCGAGAGAACTCGAAGTCTGAGTCGAACGGCGACGGGGCGGAGTCGTCCGATGATCCGGGTGGAGACGACGGACCTGGGTCGCGGGAGATGAACGGCGGCCAGTCGGCCAACGTAAACGGCGAGGCGCGTCGATCGGATCGAGCCGATCCAGGTGTCGTCACGTGGGCTGATGAGCCACATGGGGCCGAGTCAGTGGGAGGACGTCCAGTGGGACCAGGACAGACAGCTACGAATTCCGTCGCGGCAGGAGGTTCGCTTTCCGCCGCATCGGATGTCGAGAAGGGCTCCGACGCGACGATGCCCGTTTCACGTGAAACATTGGAGAGCGCCGATCCACCCCCGACGGCCTTCCTGCAGACCGACGCACCGGTCGTCTTCACGCCGACCTTGCCGAAGCCGGTGCACACACGAATCTTCGTCGTGGCGAACCAGAAGGGCGGCGTGGGTAAGACGACGACAGCCGTGAACCTCGGCGCCGCCCTCGCAGCGTCCGGCCTGCGGGTCCTCATCATCGATCTCGACCCTCAAGGCAATGCGTCCACGGCACTGGGGCTCGAACACAGCGAAGGCGTCCCCAACATCTACGACGTCATCGTGGACGGCGAGCCGCTGCGGAACTTCGTCCACCCGATCCACCGGTTCCCCACCCTTTTCGGTGTGCCGGCGACGATCGACCTCTCTGGCGCCGAGTTGGAACTCGCCAGCGTGGTCGCGCGCGAGGCCAGGTTGAAGAAGAGCCTCGACGCCTATCTCGAGGAGGAGACGCAAGCCGGCCGGCGCTACGACTACGTCCTCATCGACTGTCCGCCGTCACTCGGCCTGCTCACGATGAACGCTCTCGTCGCCGGCAGAGAGGTGCTCATTCCCATCCAGTGCGAGTACTACGCGTTGGAAGGCGTCGAGACCCTGTTCCGGATCGTCAACCTCGTGAAGGAGATCAACCGTTCGCTCGAGATCACGACGGTGCTCCTCACGATGTATGACGCACGCACCAGGCTTTCTGCTCAGGTCGCGGAGAACGCCAGGGAGAGTCTCGGTCACACGGTGCTGCGCAGCGCGATCCCTCGATCGGTACGCATCTCGGAAGCTCCGAGCTTCGGGCAGACGGTCATGACCTGGGATCCCGGCTCGCCTGGCGCGCTGTCCTACCTCGAGGCGGCCAGGGAGCTCTCACTGCGGGATCCGGCAGCACGGTCGGCGACCAGCGCGTAGGGATAGGCCGTCCTGTACCGATTCGGAGCTTATGACCTACTAGGCTCGCCGAGTGCGAGCGCAGTTGACCGAGGGGATCGCAGATGACAGTTCGACGTGGCTTGGGGCGTGGTCTTGGCGCCCTGATTCAATCGGCTCCCCAGCCAGCGACGCCTGCTCCAGTCGAGGTTCCGGACCAGGCCGACGGTGGTCGGGTCGAGGACGACGGACGCGGCCGACACCGCGGGGCACCGGCTGAGCCGCTCGTTCCGGTACAAGGGGCTCACTTCGCCGAGTTGCCCATCGACTCCATCACACCGAACCCGCGGCAGCCTCGTCAGGTCTTCGACGAGGAAGCCATGGCCGAGCTCGTGCACTCCATCAAGGAAGTCGGTCTGCTTCAGCCCATCGTCGTCCGTCGGCTCGGAGAAGGCCGCTACGAGCTCGTCATGGGGGAGCGGCGGTGGCGGGCCGGGCAGCAGGCTGGGCTCTCCACGATTCCTGCGATCGTGCGTGAGACCGGCGACGAGGACATGCTGCGGGACGCGCTGTTGGAGAACCTCCACCGCGTCCAGCTGAACCCGCTCGAGGAAGCGGCCGCTTACGCTCAGCTGCTCGAGGACTTCGGGTGTACCCACGACGAGCTGGCGCAGCGGATCGGCCGCTCGCGTCCGCAGATCACCAACACCCTCCGCCTGCTTCGCCTTCCACCGTCGGTGCAGCGGAAGGTCGCTGCGGGCGTCTTGACGGCCGGGCACGCCCGAGCTCTCCTCTCGGTCCCGAGTGAGACCACGCAGGAGCACCTGGCACAGCGTGTGGTTGCCGAAGGCTTGTCGGTGCGTGCGCTCGAGGAGATCGTCACGCTGGGAGCGGGTACGAAGGAGCGCAAGCCGAAGAAGCCACGCGGCTCCAAGCCGGTGGCGCCCCGCCTCACCGATCTCGAGAACCGTCTGACCGACCGCTTCGACACGCGTGTGAAGGTCGACCTCGGCCGTTCCAAGGGGAAGATCACGATCGAGTTCGCCTCACTGGAGGACCTCGAGCGGATCGTGGGGCTGATGGACCCCTCGGCGACGCGACACGTCCACAGCGCCTAGGAGAGTGGCGCGGACTGCCAACGGGGCACGACCGTCGAGCGACACACCAGAGGCGTCCGGGCCGATTGACTCGGCCGGTGGTCCGGCTGGTCGGGGGTTCCGGACGAAAGGCGAGGCCGCTCGTTGACGTGAGTCCTTCGTCCAGCAACGAGCGGTTCACCGGGCCCGCGCCGACCGGACGATCCCGACGTGGCGATTTCCTGAATCGTCTGCACGTCGTTCGTGGGAGCTCCAGAGCTCCAGGCGCGGGGCACGCCGTCGGCGGCTCAGGAGATCTTCCGGCGGTACGTGGCCATGGCGACGGTGTAGGCGATGAGGAGGACGCCGACACACCAGGCGAGGGCGGTCCAGATGTCCGAGCCAACCGGCTGCTGCGTGAGCAGATCCCGGATCGCGTTAACCACGCTGGTCACGGGCTGGTGCTCGGCGAACGCCCGAACCGGTCCCGGCATGGTGTCGGTGGGCACGAACGCCGAGCTGATGAACGGCAGGAAGATGAGCGGGTAGGAGAACGCGCTCGCGCCGTCCGGGGACTTGGCCGTGAGACCGGGGATGACGGCCATCCAGGTCAACGCCAGCGTGAAGAGGATGAGGATGCCCGCCACGGCGAGCCATGCCAGCACGCTCGCTCCTGAGCGGAAACCCATGAGGAGCGCGACACCGACGACGACGGTCAGTGAGATGAAGTTTGCGACGAGTGACGTAAGAACGTGTGCCCACAGGACACCTGACCGTGCGATCGGCATGGACTGGAAGCGCTCGAAGATGCCTCGCTTCATGTCGAGGAAGAGCCGGAACGCGGTGTAGGAGATGCCGGACGCGATGGTGATGAGCAGGATGCCAGGGAGCAGGTAGGTCACGTACGAATCCGAGCCGGACTCGATTGCGCCGCCGAACACGTACACGAACAGCAGCATGAAGGCGATCGGCATCACGGTGGTCGTGATGATGGTGTCGAGGCTGCGCGTGATGTGGCGCAGGGACCTTCCCGTGAGTACGGCGGTGTCGCCGAGGAAGTGGGTGAAGGATCGGCTCGTGATTCTTTCGACTTGCGTGTTCATCGTGCGTTTTTAGGAGTCTGAGGTCGTCGGTACCGCGCCGACGTTGCGGTCGTCTGCCGCGCCGTCGCGGTCCGGCTCACCGACGAGGGCGAGGAAGACGTCTTCGAGGGTTGGCTGTTTTTCGACGTACTCGACCGTGGCGGGTGGGAGGAGCTGCTTGAGCTCGGCGAGGGTGCCGTCGACGAGGATCCGGCCCTGATGCAGGATCGCGATGCGGTCGGCGAGCTGCTCGGCCTCGTCGAGGTACTGCGTGGTGAGGAGGACCGTCGTCCCACCGTCGGCGAGCTGCTTGACGGTCTGCCATACGTCAAGGCGCGCCTGCGGATCGAGCCCCGTCGTTGGTTCGTCGAGGAAGATGATCGGCGGGTTCCCGATCATGCTCATCGCGATGTCGAGCCGGCGACGCATACCGCCCGAGTACGTTGCGACCTTCCGGGCTGCCGCGTCGGTCAGTGAGAACCTGTCGAGCAGCTCGTCGACGAGCGCGCCCGGGTTCTTCAGGTGGCGCAACCGGGCGACCAGCATGAGATTCTCCCTGCCGGTCAGGATCTCGTCGACGGCGGCGAACTGTCCGGTGAGGCTGATGGGCTCTCGCACGCGCGCCGGCTGTCGTACGACGTCGAAGCCGTTGACGACGGCAGCCCCCGCGTCGGGCTTGAGCAGTGTCGAAAGGATCCGCACGACCGTGGTCTTGCCAGCTCCGTTCGAGCCGAGCAGAGCGAGGATGCTGCCCCGCGCCACCTCGAAATCGACGCCACGCAACACGTGCAGGTCCTTGTACGACTTCGTAAGGCCCTGCACGCGGATCGCGGGGCCTCGGGCCGAATCGGCAATCATGCAAAGTCTCCGTTCTCTCGTCACGGCTTGTCGCCCGCGGCCCGATTGATCGCGTCAGTGAGCCGTTCGCGTTCCTTGTTGATCCATTGACCTTCGGAGTAGTTCTGAAGGAACTCCTCGGCGAATTCGACGGGGTCTTCCCCGACGATCTCGCGGATCGTGGTTCCGTTCGCCACACTCTGCTCGAACAGGTCGGCGAGGTCGTTCAGCATCGACATGAAGACGTCGCCTTTGGTGATGGCCCCTCGGTACATGAGGTACCGCTCGAGCGCCTCCACAGCCGTCCGATAGTTCTCGGGAAGCTGGTTGACGCGAGCCTTGTACGCCCGCCATCGCTTGGTGTCGTCCGACGCGCGTTTGCCGACGAGCATCTCGACGAGCTGCTTGATGGTCATGTCATGTCCGCCTTTCGCGGAGCTGCTCGAGCCTTTCTGCGAGAAAGCTCCAGGTCCTCCAGAACTCTTCGAGGTAGTCGCGTCCCTTTGCGTTGAGGGAGTACACCTTGCGCGGCGGGCCCTTCTCGGAAGGGACCTTCTCGACGTCGACCAGGCCGCGTTGCTCCAACCTGATCAGCAGCGCGTAGACGGTGCCCTCGGCGATGTCGGAGAATCCCCGATCTCGTAGCCACGCGGTGATCTCGTAGCCGTAAGCGGGTCGGCTGGACAGGATCGCGAGGACGATGCCTTCCAGCGTTCCCTTGAGCATCTCCGTCATCTGCTTGCCCATGGGGCACCTAACTACTTAGTGATGTTGACTACCGGTACATAGTAACACTGAATAGCGATGCCACAAGGCAGCCAACGCTCACAATGACCAGGCGTGGATACGACGCGGTAGCCACAGGGGTGCTGACGCCCGTTGGAGGTAGCGCTCACCGATCGAGGCGGCGAGTGCGGTGCACCGCGATCAGGGACGGTTGCGAGCGTGCGCGCGATGCGCCGCCACGTGGAGCAGGTCGCGGCAGAGCACACCGAGATCGCGACCGGCGGACTCGATGGCAAGGGGCACAAGAGACGTCTCGGTCATACCGGGCGCCACGTTGACCTCGAGGAACCACGGCAGCCCGTCGGAGTCGACGATCAGGTCGGTACGCGAGAGGTCACGAAGTCCGAGCGCCCGGTGTGCCGCGAGGGCAGCGCGGGCGCATGCGTCGGCCGCTTCGTCCGACAGCCGGGCCGGCGCTACGAACTCGGTCGCCCCGGCGTTGTAGCGCGCCGCGTAGTCGTACACCCCACTGTCCGGCACGATCTCGACGGCGGGCAGTGCCTTGGGCCCGTCGCCGACGTCGATCACGGCGACGCTCACCTCGGTGCCCTGGACGTAACGCTCCAGAAGGGCAACGTCCCCGTACGCGAAGCAGCTCACCATCGCAGCCGGCAGATCCTCCGACTTGCGCACGACCGTGCACCCCAGCGCTGAGCCGCCACGGGTGGGCTTCACGACCAACGGCAGGCCGAGTCGGTCGACGATGCGTTCCAGGACGGCCTGGGCGCCCAGCTCGCGGAAGGTCTCGTGCGGCAGGACGACCGAGGCCGGGGTACGAACGCCGGCGTCCGAGACGATCGTCTTCGCGACGGGCTTCTCGAACGCGATCCGGCAGGCGACGGCGTCCGAGCCGACGTACGGCACCCGCAGCAGGTCGAGCACCTCGCGGAGAGCGCCGTCCTCGCCGGCCGCGCCATGCAGGAGCGGGAAGACCGCGGACGGCGGGTCGGCCTCCAGCGCGGGAATGAGCCCCGCGTCGGCATCGCGTTCCTCGACGTCGACGCCTACCGCGCGCAGCGCCTCACTGACTCGGCGGCCGGAGCGAAGTGACACGTCGCGCTCGTGGGACAGCCCGCCGGCCAGCACCAGCACCCGCCCAAGATCACTCATCGTCGCCCCTTTCACCTGAGGTCCGGACCCGGGAACTCCACGCCACGGCCCCTACCCAAATGGACCGGGCCAAAGGTGTCGCGAAGCTCCATCTCACGTTCGACGACCGCGGCGAGCCTTCGGATCCCCTCCCTGATCCGGTCAGGCGGTGGCAGGCAGTATGACAGCCGCATGCACTGACTGCCGAACCCGTCGGCGTAGAACGCCGTGCCCGGTACGTACGCCACGCGGGCTGTCACCGCACGCGGCGACATGGCCTTGGCGTCGATTCCCTCCGGCAAGGTGACCCAGACGAAGAACCCCCCACGTGGTTTCGTCCAGGTCATGCTCGCCGGCATCAGGTCTGCGAGCGCCTCGAGCATCGCGTCGCGCCGCTCCCGATACATCTCACGGAACGACTTGATCTGTCCGTGCCAGTCGTGGTTGGCGAGATACGCCGAAACCGCCATCTGGTTGAACGCGGGCGGACACAGCGTCGCCGACTCCTGGGCGAGCACGAGCTTGTCGCGGATGGCGTGCGGAGCGAGGGCCCATCCCACGCGCAGACCGGGCGAGAACGTCTTCGAGAACGACCCGAGGTAGACGACGCGGTTCGGGTCGTCGGCGCGCAGCGCGCGATACGGCTCTCCGTCGAACCCGAGCAGACCGTACGGATCGTCCTCGACGATCAGGACGTCATGGCGATGACAGATCTCCAGGACCTCGGCGCGGCGGGCCGGGCTCAGCGAAACGCCTGCTGGGTTGTGGTAGCTGGGGATCGTGTAGAGCAGCTTCGCCGGTCGTCCGTTGGCGGCGGCGGTACGGAAGGCGTTCTCGAGATGGTCAGGAACCAAGCCTTCGTCGTCCATCTCGACGTGGACGACCTTGCATTCGTACGCGGCAAAGACACCCAAGGCGCCGACATAACTGGGGCCCTCGCACACGACGACATCACCTGGATCGCAGAAGATCCGGGTGACCAGGTCAAGGGCCTGCTGGCTGCCGAGCGTCACGACCACGTCATCGGGCGACGCCTCGATGCCGACCAGTCGCATCACGTCGGTGATCTGCTCGCGCAGCGTCGGATCGCCTTGTGCCGTTGAATATTGCAGCGCCACAGTGCCGCGCTGGAGGACGAGCTCGTTGATCGAAGACGCCACGACGTCGAGCGGAAGGCCGGAGATGTTCGGCATTCCTCCGGCGAGCGAGATGACCTCCGGGCGGCTCGCGACGGAGAAGAGGGCGCGGATTTCGGATGCCACCATTCCACGAGCTCGAGATGCGTAGCGCTCAACGTCTGCGTCGAAGCGCGTCTCCCGGTGCAGGGCACGCGTCTCGTGGGACGTCTCGGGAAGCTGACTCCTGGGGTCATCCCCAGGGCTGGTGGGCTCCTCCATCGCGGTGTGCTCCTCTCGGGGAATCTCGCGGGTACGGCATACCGGCCCACAGTCCGGCTACTACGATGCCTCATGAGGTACTCGCGCAGGAAGCGGGTTTCGCGGAAGGGCTGCGATGCGGATCTTGTCCTGGATTCTGGTAGGAATCGGGGCCGGCGTATTCGCCGGATTCGTGACGGGTCTGCTGAAAAGACGCCCGACTCACCCGGAAAGCCGGGTTCCGTCGTATGCGGGTGGCTATTACCCGCCCACGCCTTCGACCGACCACACCGCGGTTCATCCGCAGGCTGTCGCGACGCCTCACACGTAGCGGACCTTAGGTAGGCGTCCGCCACACCATCCCGCACGGGGCGAAGATGAGCATGGTCCGCCGTCTCGCGAACGTCACGCTCGACAATCTCGACGACCTGCCGGGACCGTGCAGACGGTGTGTCTTCTGGGAGCTCGATCCCGTGGCCTGCCGCCGGGCAGAGGAGTCCGGCGATCCGGGATTGGAGAAGGAGGCGTGGGTCTCAGGCGCGCTGCTCGAATGGGGTTCGTGCGGGAAAGTGTGCTACGTCGACCAGTCGCCGGCAGGGTTCGTCCTTTTCGCACCACCTGCCTACGTCCCGCGCTCGGTCGCCTTTCCGACCTCTCCGGTCAGCGCCGATGCGGTGCTCTTGATGACGGCCGCGGTGCTCCCGGAGTTCGCTGGCGGTGGTATCGGTCGCACGTTGATCCAGGCTGTCGCGAAAGATCTCGTGAAGCGCGGCATCCGAGCGCTCGAGGCGTTCGGCGATGCGCAGTGGTCGGAGCCCGCCTGTCTCGTCCCCGCGGATTTCCTTCTGGCTGTGGGTTTCAAGACGGTACGCCCGCACCACCGGTATCCACGGCTTCGTCTGGAACTGCGGAACGTCCTTAGCTGGAAGGAAGATGTCGAGGCGGCACTGGAGAAGCTGCTCGGTTCCATGACGCCCGAAGGTGTGTTCCGGCCCGTAGGAAGCTGATCGGGTGCGGCTCTCACTCAGACGGCCGCTTCGAGGTATGCCCCGTGAGCGGGCTGAGCTGGAGAACGCCGGTCGGCGCGTCCATCTCTGGCGGCAGATAGAGCCGCTGAATCGCGACACCGATGGCCTCCGCCACGACGTCTCGAAACTGTGGGTTCGCGAGGCGGTGCGCATCATGAGGGCTTGTCACGTAGCCGAACTCGACCCGGATGGCTGGCATCTTCGTGAAACGGAGCAGGTCCCAGCTCTTGGCATGCGTGCGGCAGTCACGAAGGTCGGTGCGGGCTACGATCTCGCGCTGCACCAGGCCGGCGAACTGCTCACCGACCGGAGACCGGACCTGCTCACCGCTGCCCGCGCCGTAGAAGTACGTCGCGACACCTGACGCTTCGGGATTCGGGTGAGCGTCGAGGTGCAGGGACACGAAAAGGTCGGCGCGCGTCTCGTTGGCGAACTGCGCACGTTGCGCCTCACTCGGGTTGTTGTCGCGGCCGCGGGTGAGGAACACCTTGACACCCGTCGCAGCCAACCGCCCCTCGATTCGGGATGCGAGGTCGAACGCCACTTCGGCTTCGGTGAGCCCGTGGGCGAAGCATCCGCTGTCGAGGCCGCCATGACCGGGATCCAGCACGACGACCTTGCCCGGCAGATGAGGCCCGGCCCGGCGAATGCGTTCGACGTCTCGCAGCGCGCCGGCACCGGTCTGTCGTGGAGAGATCCGGGCGAAGGCCTTGAAGGTCGCGGGGCCACACGTGCCGTCGGCTGGCACACCAACGCTGTCCTGGAACTCCCGGACCGCCCGCTCGGTCGCCGGACCGTAGATGCCGTCGATCCGCTCGAGGGACAGGCCCAGCTCGACCAGCCGTCGCTGGAGCTCGGCGACATCGTCGCCCGCGAGCGGATGGGCAGCGTTGTACTCCAGCAACCGGTCGCCCAGCCGCCACCGCGCCTCGTCGAGGACACGGTAGGTCTGTGCGTCGACCACACCGTTGACCGTGAGGCCCCGCTGCTGTTGGAACTGGCGGACGGCGCGGTCGACGGTCTCGTCGAACTCCGCATCCATCGGGTCGGAGGGCTCGGCGGATGCGGGAAGGATGCCGAGTTGGACCAGTTTGGTGCAGATCTCGGCAACAGCGGGGCCGCGGTCGCCCAGTCCATATCGATGGTCGCTCATGGGCGCCTCCGGTGAATGCCCTGCGGGTCGCCACGTCGTGCCGTACGAGCAAGCCCAGGGTGCGATGCGACTGATCCGAAGTCGGGAAGTCCGCCGCCATGCTAACCACGGGAGCAGACATCGGCCGGTCGGCAGCACCGGCGACCGGAAGATCGTCTCGTACGCTCGAGCGTACGGGACCCGCAGATGTGGGGTTCGGCTACCACCCGAAGGTGGGGGAGTCGCCTGACCGGAGGTCGTCCCTCGTCTGTGGGCGTCGGGCCTGGCGAAGGTGCCCACGCCGACCGGATGACAGCTGGAGCACCAACGACGAAGGCCTCCCGCATTCTCACGGGAGGCCTTCCTCACGCGTACGAGCTGGAGTCGCTCGCAGTCGTCAGTCCTTGTTGCGCGACCTGCTGCCACCGCGGGACCGAAGCTCGACTCCGGCCTCGCGCAGGACACGGTGGATGAACCCGTACGAGCGGCCGGTCTCGGCGGCCAACATACGGATCGAGGCGCCTTCGGCGTACTTCCGGCTGAGCTCCGCGCTCAGCTCGTCACGATCCTTGCCCGTGACGTGGGCGTGCTTGGTCAGCATCTGACCATCCTCTTCCGTTACGTGCGAACTTCCGCAGGGCTACACGCAGGGTACCGATCAAGCGGCTACCAGGTCGGCAAGTTCGGCCTTGATCGCCGCCTTGGGTCGAGCACCTCTGATCGACTTTACGACTTCTCCACCGACATAGACGTTGATGGTCGGAATGCCGGTCACGCGGTACTCCAACGGTGTCTGCGGGTTCTCGTCTACGTTCATCTTGACGAACGTGATCTTATCCGCGTACTCCGCGGCAAGCTCTTCGAGGATGGGTGCCACCTGGCGGCACGGTCCGCACCATTCCGCCCAGAAGTCGACGACGACCGGCTTGTCGCTCTGCAGCACCGTGCTCTTGAACTCGAGATCAGTTACGGGCTTGACCACGCCCATGTTGTCTCCCTCTCTGCAGAATCTCTCACTCCCAGAACGCCTGGGAGTCCGCTTGTCATCCCGGCCCGGCGCTGTCGCCCGAAATCCGGCCCGAACGCCCAGCGCGCGACGTGATCGCTCACGCTCCGTCGATCTGCGCCGTGGTCACACCGGAAACGGACTCCAGCTCAGCAAGGTACCGCTCGGCGTCCAGCGCTGCGGCACAACCGGTTCCGGCGGCGGTGACCGCCTGGCGATAGGTGTGGTCCACAAGATCGCCTGCGGCGAAGACACCAGGTAGGTTGGTGCGGGTCGAGGGGTGGTCGACCTTCACGTACCCAGCCTCGTCGACCTTCACCTGGCCTCGGACGAGCTCGCTGCGCGGGTCGTGACCGATGGCTTCGAACAAGCCGGTCACCGCGAGCGTCGACTCCTCCCCGGTGTGGACATCGGCGATGCGGACGCCTTCCACCTTCTCGGCACCCAGGATCTCCGTGACCCTCGCGTTCCAGACAAATCGGATCTTGTCGTTCGCGAACGCCCGGTCCTGCATGATCTTGCTGGCGCGCAGCTTGTCGCGCCGGTGGATCACGGTGACGGAGCGGGCGAACTTCGTGAGGAACAGCGCCTCCTCCATCGCCGAGTCACCGCCACCCACCACGGCGATGTCCTGGTCGCGGAAGAAGAAGCCGTCGCAGGTTGCGCACCATGAGACGCCGTGGCCGGAGAGCCGCTCTTCACCCGGCACACCGAGCTTGCGGTAGGCAGAGCCCATCGCGAGAATGACCGCCCGCGCTCGATGCCGCGTGCCGGAACTGTCGACGACCACCTTGATGTCGCTCTGAAGCTCGACGCTCTGGACGTCGTCGGGGACCAGCTCCGCCTCGAACCGCTCGGCCTGCTTGCGGAACGCGTCCATGAGGTCCGGACCCATGATCCCGTCCGGGAAGCCCGGGTAGTTCTCGACGTCCGTCGTATTCATCAGCGCCCCGCCCTGCTCGACCGAGCCCTCGAACACCAGCGGACGGAGTCGCGCCCGGCCCGCGTAGAGCGCGGCGGTGTATCCAGCCGGTCCCGAACCGATGATGATCACGTTACGCACGTCGCTCACGGTGAATCGCGCTCCCCTCGGTAGGGTCCGCTCGGGGCGGCCCTGACGTCACCAGAGGCAACCGATCCTAGGCGCCCGGCATTCCCTGTGCATTCCTACGTCATTTCAATGTCTTTGATACGCAATGTGGTCATAGTTGCCCATGCACGAGCAGACGCGTGAGATGCCACGGGCTCCCAACCGTCGTCTCCACAATGACCAGGCGCGGCGATGACGCACCCGCCACAGCATGGGCCGGGCGGTAGCGAGGCGCCTACCTGGGCTGGTCCGGAAGCTCGACGGACGTGACGATGTCGGGCCTCGTGCCAGGACAGCCTCTGATGGCGTACGCATGCACCCGGTCCGCGTTGCCGGCCAGGGCCAACACGACCGGTGAGCCGTCGAGCAGGGCTTCCCGCGTATCGAGCACCCGGACGCGGTGCCGTCGGTGCAGCAGAGCTCGTACGCAGCTTTCGGGCGAGACCGTGATGCCGATGCGCCCTTCGTCCTGGAACGACTTGGTCGTCGGTCTCGAGGCCGGGCTGTCGCCGTACTCCACGAGGTTGCGGACCTGCTCGGCGAATCGTGCGTGGCTCAGGAGAGGAGTACCACTCACGCTTCGGAACGCCCACGACTCGCGTTGTGCCGGGACGTGAAACGTGTCGGCGGTCGGGGTCGGCGAAGCCGGCGGCCCGGCGACCGGCGCCTGGCGCAGACCTGGCAGCGGCCATCCCGATCCTGACGACCACGAATAGACGGCGGACGCTCCGATCGCAACCACCACCAGGGCGGCGGCCGCGAGCAGGATCCGTCCGTACGACCGCCTGCCACGGCGGGAACGCAGGGGCGTTGCGGTGGCCGGGTGGTCGTGGCTGGCACCGGCGCCCCGATTCGTCCCACGGAGCTTGCTGGCCTCTGTGGCGAGCGCAGCTTCCACGCGGTGAGCGACGGTCGGCGGTATGGGGACCGGCTGCGCTCCGGTCCGACCGAGCAGCAGACGGAGCTCGAGCAGGTCGTCGCGGGCCTGGGAGCAGGCGGGGCAGTCGATGAGATGGAGCCCGACCCGAGCCCGCTCGTCGTCGGGCAGCAGTCCTTCGGCGTACTCGGCGAGGACATCGCCCGGTATGTGCCGTCCGAGGCCCGGGTTCACGGCCACCTCCCCTCCCTGGCGCTGCGTCCGCGTCTCGGCCCGCCATCTCTCGGCAGGCGTTGGACGTCAGATGACGTATCTGGGTTCCCTCTGACGGCGGGGGACCTGGCATCCGACCGGGGTGGGCCCGACGTAGCCGCGAGGCTCGCGTCGTCCCAGGAGCGCGGGTCGCGAGCCTGATGGCGTTCCAGGGTACGAGCACCCGGACGGCCACTGCGCAGATGCTGCAGCAGAGGAACGAGCTTCGCCCTGCCACGGGCACAACGGCTCTTGATCGTGCCGGGCGGACAGCCGAGGATGGCCGCCGCCTCGTCGACGGAGTAACCCTCCATGTCGACCAGGACGATGGCCGCCCGCTGATCGGGGTTCAAGGAACCGAGAGCACTGAGGATGTCCAGCCGCATCTCCTGGAGCTCGGCCGGATCGGAACGGGTCGTGGAACCGAGCTCGGCGACTCGATCGTCGTCGGGCAGCGGATCGGCGGCACGCACCGCGCGGCGGCGTATCCGGTCCAGGCAGGCGTTCACGACGACGCGATGCAACCACGTGGTGACCGCCGAGTCGCCACGAAACGAAGACGCGTTGCGGAAGGCCGAGAGCATGGCGTCCTGGAGCGCGTCCGCAGCCTCGTCGGGGTCGCAGAGGGTCCGCAGGGCGATGGCCCACAGCCGGTCGCGGTGGCGGCGGAAGAGCTGGGTGAAGGCATCCGGATCGCCAGCAGCGTGGCGGGCCAGGAGTTCGGGGTCGGTGGGCGAGTGGTCGTCGGAAGCGGCTGGGCTGGGGTTGCTCAAGGTCATTGGCGTACGACGATCTCCGCAATGCCACCGCGGTACCGGCTCGGCTCTTCCGTGTCTGGTGGAAGCCTGGTCATCCACACCAGCACGTAGCGGGAACTCACCTCCCGCTTGGGTTTCACCGTGACGCTTGCATCCGCACCCTTCACGGACGCCACCGGATCCCACCCGTCGACGGTCGCTGGTGGACCGCTCGCGTCCTGCGGCGCCACCATGAGCTGGAAGTCATGGCCTTCCTTGATGAGGCGGAGCTCCACCTGCCCGATGCTCTGGACCTTTCCGAGGTCGAACCAGATCCCGACGCCTGGCTTGTAGATGGTGAGCGGGTCGTCTTCGTACAGCATCGTGCGCCAGGCCGTCTCCGGGTCACCGTCGTAAGCCTCCCCGACCTCGTCCGGATGCTCCTCGCCGTTACCGCCCGGCTGGGGGTCGAAGTCCCTGGCATCGACGACCTGCAGCTTGACGCCTGGCGTGGGCTTGGAAGGTGAAGCCGTCTGTTTCGGTGCCGGGGTGGTGGGCTCGCCACTCGGCACTGGATGGAAGGCCTGTGTCATGAGCTCCCAACCCAGCAGGCCGATGCCGGCGAGGAAGAGCATCCCGATGACGACGGCTGCGCCACGCCGCCAGCGTGACCCGGAGGGGGGACGTGGCGGCCGGTACGCCGGTTGGTACGAATGCCGTGGGCCGTACCGGTCGCCTTGCGGACCGCCGGGAACCGGCTCCCCGCCTTCGTGGATTGGCTGGTATCCGCGACCGTACGCGGACCCCGCGGGGGGCCCGTCGAGCTCACCGGTCCGCCGGGCCGGCGGTTCCGACGCATGGGCCTGCTCGGGCGGATCGAAGACCGGCCTGCCGCCCACCTGGGTGTCTTCGGTGATGTGGCGAGACCGTCCGTCGTAGTAGTCACCCACGCCGTGTGCCGGAAGGATTCCTTCGAGCGGTGTCACGCCGACGACGTCGGTGAGGGCGGTCACGATCTCTCGTGGAGACGTGAGCGGCGGCCCACTGCGTGGATTCTCGAGCAGGATGCGTTCGGTGATGTCGTCGAGCGGCCGGGGAACGCCCGCCCGGCACTGCCGCGGGGACAGCAGACTGCCGTCGGCTGCCCGTGGTGCGGCGGGAAGTCCAGACCGAGGGCCAGTCGGCCACTTCGCGGTGAGCCCGGCGTAGAGGAGCCGGCCGAGTCCGATGCAGTCCAGACGCTTCGGATCGGCGTCGCTCCCGCCGTTCCTCCCCGCCGTCAGGGCAGCGTGTGTGCCAAGGCCGACGATCTTGAGTGCACCGGAATCGGTGATGACGATACTGTCCGGGTCCAGGCGCTGATGCGTGAGGTCTTGCTCGTGGGCACGGGCCATCGCCTCGGCGACCTCGCGGACCAGCAGCCCGGCTTGATGCGGCGGCAGCGGACCGTCGGCCAGGATCGTGCCCAGGCTGCGACCGGGCACCCATTCGCGCACGACGTATGCGACACCGTCGTCGCACATCGCGTCGAGGACCCGAAGGAACCGAACGTCGGTCGCTGTCGCGGCCTTCCGGGACGCCTCGAGGACAGCCTCGGTGCGAGGGTCGTCCGCGCTAAGCACGTAGACGACGACGGAGCGTGACAGAACCTCGTCGACGGCGCGCCACGTCTGCGCGACCCCGCCATCGCCCGGGGTCTCGGCGATGAGCTCGGCGACCCGGTAGCGGCCGGCGAGCGTCACCCCCGGGTCGACATCAGTCGGGTGCACGGCTCTCCTGCCCGCCGGGGGGCGGCCGACAGCGTCCGTCACGCTGGCCACCCCATCGTGGTTCGCTTGCGGTCCCATGCTAATGCCCGAGCTTGATGCTCGCTGGTCTGATCACGGGTAGAAGTGACCACGTAGCGTGGGCGGTCAGTTGCTGACCGACGCCTACGTTCGAGTGTCGGGTACGAATAGCAGAGTACGTCGTGGCGTACGACGTGACCGCGTATGGCCACGACATCTGCTGTCGTGTCCGACGGCTGCGGCTGTGAACGTGCTGGAGCCGACGGGTGACCACCTCAGCGCCGGTACACAGCGCCTTGACCAGGCATTCGTGGTTACCACCCCAGGACAGTGGCACCTGCAAAAGCTTGTCGGCATCTGACTGCAGCGAATGCCCTACTGCACGTGGTCAATGTCGCAGTGCGCCAGCACGTGTCCGCGGAGCGCCAGCAGGTGTCAGCGAAGCGCCGGCACCGGTCGCGCAGAGGTGGTCATTGCGCGGGGAGGTGGTCAGCGTCGGGAGGCGCTGGTCATGGCTCACGGCGAGCTGGTCTTTGTCGCGGAGGAGCGCCGGAAGGGGAGGCGCAGGAGGATGTCGAGCTCGCTGACCCGGAGCAGGCGTGCCAACCCCAGGTAGCCGGCCAGCAGCACCAGACCACCGGCGCCGAGCGCGGCGGCGGCTCCGACTGCGCTGGTGCCGACGGACGATTCGACCAGGTGTGCGACACCCGTGGCGGCCGCTCCTGCGGTCAGCGCCGCCGCGCCCGCTCGGGCATACGTGCTGACCAAACGCCGGCCGTCGATCCCGCCCAGCCGACGGCGTAACACGGCAAGGCTCACACCGAAGCCGAGCCAGTACCCCAGACTCCACGACACACCGATGCCCACGGTCTTGAGATGCACCGGCAGCACCAGGTAGGCCGTGACCGCGCCGGCGATACACGTCGCCACCAACGCCAGCTGGATGAAGACCGGAGTACGCGTGTCTTCGTACGCGTAGAAGCCTCGCAGCATGATGTGCTGGCTGGAGAACGCGACGAGCCCCACGGCCAGCCCGATCAGCACGAATCCCATGAACCGTGCGCTTTCCAGCTGCACCTGGCCGTGCATGAAGAGGGCGACGGTGAGGTACGGGCCGAGCGTGATGAACGCCGCCGCTGCAGGGATGATCGCGACCGCGGTGAGGCGCAGGCCCTCGGAAAGGTCGGAGCGCACCCGAGCGGGGTCACCCTCGGCCGCCGCGAGACTCATCCGAGGGAGCAGGGCGGCCACGATCGACACCGTGATGACCGAGTGCGGCAGCATGACGATGAGGAACGAGTTGACGTACGGCGTGAGGCCGTAACCCTGCTCGGTTCCGTACAGCTGGAGTGCCTCGGCACCGACACCCGTCATCAGCCGGGTCGAGATGAGGAACCACAGCTGGTTGACGAGCACGAAGCAGATCGTCCACGCGGCGAGCCGGCCGGACTTGCCGATACCGCCACCACGAAAGTCGAATCGCGGACGCAGCCGGACGCCGGCCCGGCGCACGACGGGCACCAGGCACAAGGCCTGCAGTGCGATGCCTGCCGTGGATCCAAAGCCCAGCAGGAAGATCTCGCCCTGCGTGATGGTCTGCGGGGAGTCGGCGTCGGAAATCCAGATGAAACACCCGAAGACCGCGATCGCCACCAGGTTGTTGAGGATCGGCGCCCACATCATCGGGCCGAATCGCCCACGTGCGTTGAGGATCTGGCCCAAGAGCACGTAGAGGCCGTAGAAGAAGATCTGCGGCAGACACAGGGCGGCGAAGGTCGTGGCGAGGTCGAAGTACGGTCGGTGGGCGGGCTCGAGCAGCTCGCCACTTGCGTACAGACGCACGATGAGCGGCGCGGCAAGCACGGCGACGGCGCTCGCCGCCGCCAGCAGGAGCGCGGTCAACGTGACGAGTCGGCCGGCGAACGCCTCGCCGCCGTCCGGGTCGTCCTTCATGGCGCGGACGAGCTGCGGGACGAACACCGCGTTGAGCGCTCCGCCGGCGATCAGGATGTAGAGCGAGTTCGGCAGGGTGTTCGCGAGGTTGAAGGTGTCCGCGAACAGCGCGGTGCCCAACGCCCAGACGACGACCAGGCTGCGGACGAACCCCGTCACCCGCGAGACGATCGTGCCGAGCGCCATGATCGCGCTGGCGCGCACCAGGCTGGAGCTTCGCGCCGTTGCATCCGAAGCGTTGGGTTCGCTCACGTCGGCTGCCTCAGCGCCGGGCGTCGCGTCACGTGGTCCGGCCTGCGCGGTGCCCTCGGCGGGTGGGTTCGGTTCCGTTTCGGTGCTCTTTGATCCCATCGTCCGATCGCTGTGGCTCGCTGGCTGGTCGCTGGTCTTGCCGGTGCGTCTCGGTGGACTCGGTTCGAGCCGGCTCAGCTGACTCGTCCTCGGGGTCAGGCCGCCGCCCGTCCGGCCCGGAGCCCGCGTCGGCGCGCCGGACCGGACGGGCGGTCGACGGCTCGGACATGCCGCCCGGTGAGCGTACCTGGCCGTTGCGCTGCGCGACATCCAGCTCGACAGCTGGCTCGAGATCTGGCGTGACGCCGAACGTGACGTCGGGCGTCGTGCTGGCCTGGGTCTCGTCCGGGACGGTGGGCCGGGCTTCGGACCCGGCCTCTGGCGTGGCGGTCCCCCCTGCGTCACCCGTGCCCGAGCGACGCTCCACGATGGCGGCCCTGATCCGGCGGGTGATGCGTACCGCCGCACCCAAGGCGAGCAGGCCGAGACCGGCGCCGATCACCAGCCATCCGAACTGGCCGTAACCACGCACGAGCACCTGGAACGACTCGGTCTTGCCGAAACGGGTGCCACTCCGGGTGGCCAGGCCGACCTCCATCTGGACCGAGCTGGCCGTGCCGGACGTCTCCGCGGTAACCCGTACGGTGACGCGCTGGTCCGGGTCGACGCGTACCGGCTCGATCGGCATGACCTTGAGCCGTTCCGGATTGGTCGGACGCACCTCGAGCTGAACCTCGACCGGCAGGTCTCCCTGGTTCCAGATGGTCACGGGAAGCCGCCCGGACCGGCTGGACAGCGTGACGGGTCGAGGGCGAACGATCGAGACCGCGTGGACGGTGTTCTGTACGTCAGCGTCGATCGTGTCGATCAGCACCTTGGCCGCGTCCGGATGCCGCCGCCATGCGGTCGAGGCGCCGCGGAGGAACGCGAGATCCAGGCTCGAGCGGGCCTTCTCCGGCTCGGCGAGCAGGTCGAGAACGGTGTCGCTGGTTCCCGCGAACTCCCGCAACTCCTCGACGACGGAGGAATCGAGGAGGGACCGCTCATCGGCAGCCGATCGGGCGAGTGGTCCGCCGTACTGTGTCGGCGGCTGGGAGAGCAGCGCCGCGGCCGACACCGGGCGCAGCCACGACGTGGACTCGACGGTCGAGAACAGCCGGCCTCCGGCCGCTCCCGGATCCCACGTCCGCGGCATGGCGGCCACGACCCTGCGTTGGTTGGCCGTCTGGTCGGCCGGGTCGATGTTCGGGCGGGGCTCCTTCATGGCGAGCAGCGCGGTCTCGGCAAGGAACCGTTGCTGGATGTTGACCGTCGAGCCGGGAGAATGCGACATGCCGCTGGTGAGCGCCGGGTCGACGACGATCGCGGTGAGCGCTCCATCGGGTGTGGAGAGCGAGGCGACCGGACTCGACCCGTCGTCCGGCAGATCAGGCAGCGCATCCTTGGCGAGGATCACGGTCTTGACGCCGGTCGACGCGATGGTTTCCAGGACACCGGCGTCGGCGTAGCCGCTGCCCGGCCAGACGATCGTTCCGCTTGCTCCGTAGTTCTTCACTGCCCGGTTGGCCGCGCGTACCGCCTCGCCGTACCGGGCGTTCAGCCGCTCCCGCTCCAGGGCCGGAAGATCCGGATCGGCGTACGGCAGCATGAGCGTGTGGCCGGCGTTCAAGACGCCGCGCGCACGGTTCAGCCATCGGCGTACGTCGGTGGTCTCGTCAGCCCCGACCTTCGTGTCGTCTGTGAGTCGGTAGCCGTCTGACATCCGCTCGGCCTCGGCGAGCAGCTCCGGATCGACGACGAACGTGAGGTCGTGGGCCGAGCCCAGCTCGATCAGCCGACTCAGCCGGCCGTTCGGACCGAACTCGTGGGGGTTCGGCAGGCCCTCGCGCGTCGTCGCGGCCGTCCTCCCTCCCAAACCTGCGGCAAAGGTGTCCGCCGACACCAGGTTCGGTTGCCCGGTGAGGGGGAGCAGGAAGGCCACCTCGACCGGCGTCAGCTTGGTGCCTTTGGCGATGTACGGAAGCAGTGACCGTGCCCGCCACGTGTCACGGGTGCCGGAGTAGGGAATGGTCGCGCGAACGTCGATCCCGATGGGGTAGATCCCGGACTGGCTGAAGTCGAGGGTGTCCACCGGCACACTCACCTCGAAGCGTGCCGTCTTGCCAGGTCGCAGCACGTCTGTCACCTGGTCGAACGGCTCGACGATGCGTTGACCCAAGCGGTCGCCGGGACGCTCGGTGGCTGCGGCCTGGAGTTGCTCGCGCGTCGTCAGCGGATTTTCGTCGAACCAGAGCATCGCGTTGAGCGTGGACAGCGGGACGTCACCTGAGTTCGTGACTCGCCCGGTGATGCGGATGCTCTTGGTCTTGGGGGTGACGAACGGAGTCACCGAGTCGAGCGTGATGCGCAGGCGTGGCTCCTGCGCCGCTGCCGGCTGGGCGAAACCCACCAGGACGGCAACGCTGGCCAGCAACGTCACCAGGATGCCCAGTAACGTCGTGCGAGGGCCCGTTGACGAGCTCTGCAATGGTCGCGGCACCCCTCGATGCTAGTGGCCATTGCTGTGAGTGCTCAGGTTCCTCGTGCCTGACGCGGGCGGCGAGGCTCCGAGGTGATCAGATACCGCAGGTGGTCGTCGGCACGCCAGACACGAGCACGCTGGGAAACCGGCGTGGATCTTGCGATCGTCGCTCATTATCCTGCGGGGCCTGTCGGGTCGACGGGGCGCCTCGTGTGACGGACGGCAGCGCGGCGGGTGCAAACTGTTGTGAATTGCCCGTTCCGACCCTTCTCCGCCCCGCTGGAAGACGGCTGGTTCCTCGCGCTGACCAGGCGTCGTGGCGACGAGCCCTGCGAGCGTTGCCACGGTGGCCTGCAGCGTACCCTTGCCTGTCGTGTCGACGAAGGATTCCGGGGAAAAGCGGGGACCCGGCCCTCGCGGGAACCGACTGAGTGACGCCCAACGACGTGGTGTGCGGGAGCTGCTGCGGATCGCCCCAGTTGTCGACGAGCTGGGTGAGCGGTTTCGCAAGGCTGGCAAGCCGCTCGCGCTCGTCGGCGGATCGGTTCGGGACGCCTTGCTCGGGCGTCTCGGCACGGATCTCGACTTCACGACAGCCGCCCGGCCCGACGAGATCGAGCGTCTGCTCTCCGGTTGGGCGGACGCGCTGTGGGACATCGGACGCGATTTCGGCACGATTGGAGCCCAGAAGGGCGACTGGCGGGTCGAGATCACGACCTTTCGCGCCGAGTCGTACGACCCGAGCAGCCGCAAGCCGACCGTCTCGTACGGCGACTCGCTCGAGACCGATCTCAGCCGGCGTGACTTCACCGTCAACGCGATGGCGGTGGTCCTGCCGGAACGCCAGTTCGTCGATCCGTTCGGCGGCGTCACCGACCTGGTCGCAGGCGTGCTGCGGACTCCGGGACGACCGGAGGACTCGTTCAACGACGACCCGTTGCGCATGCTGCGGGCTGCGCGGTTTGCGAGCCAGCTGGGGTTCGCGGTGGCCCCGGAGGTCGTCGACGCGATCCGTTCCATGGCCGACCGGCTCTCGATCGTGTCGGCCGAACGTATCCGGGACGAGCTCGTCAAGCTGGTGTGCGGCGATCACCCGCGGGCCGGGCTCGAGCTGCTCGTGAACACAGGACTGGCCGACCAGTTCCTGCCGGAGCTGCCGGCGCTGCGGCTCGAGGTCGACGAGCACCACCGGCACAAGGACGTCTACGAGCACACGCTCACCGTGCTCGAGCAGGCGATCGCGCTGGAGCACCGGGTGAGTCCGGACGGCCCGGACTTCGTGACCCGGTTCGCGGCTCTCATGCACGACGTCGGCAAGCCGGCGACCCGACGCTTCGAGCGGGGCGGTCGTGTGACGTTCCACCACCACGAGGTGGTCGGGGCGAAGCTCACCGCGCGGCGAATGCGGGCGCTGCGGTTCTCGTCCGACGAGATCCGCGACGTGTCGCGGCTGGTGGAGCTGCACCTGCGCTTCCACGGTTATGGCACAGGGGAGTGGACGGACTCGGCCGTACGCCGGTATGTGCGCGACGCCGGCCATCTGCTGTCCCGGTTGCACGTGCTGACCCGCGCGGACTGCACGACACGGAACCGGCGAAAGGCCGCCGCGTTGCAGCGTGCGTACGACGACCTGGAGCGTCGGATCGAGCGCCTGGCCAAGGAAGAGGAGATCAGCAAGATCAGACCCGATCTCGACGGGAACCAGATCATGGAGCTGCTCGGCATCGGGCCGGGGCCCTTGGTCGGACGAGCGTGGAAGCACCTGCTGGAGTTCCGGCTGGACAAAGGGCCGCAGGACCCCGAAACCGTACGCGCCGAGCTCTTGCGCTGGTGGTCGGAGCAGCCGGAGTCGAAGGGCCGGTGACCCGAAGGCGTCGGCTCGTCTCCTGGCAGACCGGCGAGAGCGTTCGGCTCAGGGTGAGAGAGTTCCTGCGCGTTGATGACCACGCGGAGGCGATGACGTGGTCATCAACGCAGCAGGCTTTCTCTCCTTCTTCTCTACCGCGACGCCTTACCGTTCGACCTCGCCGCGGATGAACTTCTCCACCAGCTCACGCGCCTCGTCGTCGGCGTACTGCACCGGTGGGCTCTTCATGAAGTACGCCGAGGCCGAGGTGATCGGACCGCCGATCCCACGATCCTTGGCGATCTTCGCGGCTCGAATCGCGTCGATGATGATGCCGGCGGAGTTCGGCGAGTCCCAGACCTCAAGCTTGTACTCCAGGTTGAGCGGCACGTCCCCGAACGCGCGTCCTTCCAACCGGACGTACGCCCACTTGCGGTCGTCCAGCCAAGGCACGTGGTCGCTCGGGCCGACGTGGACGTTGCGCTTGTCGAGCTCCCGCGGGATCTGCGACGTCACCGACTGGGTCTTGGAGATCTTCTTGGACTCGAGCCGCTCCCGCTCCAGCATGTTCAAAAAGTCCATGTTGCCGCCGAAGTTGAGCTGGAAGGTCCGCTCGATCACGACACCGCGATCCTCGAAGAGCTTCGACAGCACCCGGTGGGTGATGGTCGCGCCGACCTGGCTCTTGATGTCGTCGCCGACGATGGGGATGCCGGCGTCGGTGAACTTCGCCGCCCACGTGGGATCGGACGCGATGAACACGGGCAGGGCGTTGACAAACGCGACGCCCGCATCGAGCGCACACTGCGCATAGAACCGGTCGGCCGCTTCGGACCCGACGGGAAGGTACGACACGAGCACGTCGGCCTTCGTGTCTTTCAAGACCTGCACCACGTCGACCGGGTCCTCGTCGGACTCGGTGATGGTCTCGCGGTAGTACCGCCCGAGGCCGTCGTACGTCGGACCGCGCATAACGGTCACCCCGGTGGGCGGAACCTCGCAGATCTGGATCGTGTTGTTCTCGCTCGCGTGGATCGCGTCGGCCAGGTCTTGTCCGACCTTCTTCGCGTCGACGTCGAACGCTGCGACGAACTTCACGTCGCCTACGTGGTAGGGACCGAAACGCACATGCATAAGTCCGGGCACCCGTTCGGCCGGATCTGCATCTCGGTAGTACTGAACGCCTTGGATCAACGACGTCGCGCAGTTCCCGACGCCCACGACGGCTACCCGGATCTCTTGCGAAGCGGTCACGGTCTGCTCCTTCGTTCGTGTCAGAGTGGGTGCAGGCCTGGATGGCACCTTGCGCACTGGTGGTGTGCAGAGACTCAGTTGGCGGGCTGTCCTCCCCCTTCGAACTCGGTCACGTGTGGGGTCTCGCGTCGTTCAGACGCGATCAGCCTGCTGATCCAGCTCACTTCGCGCTCGACCGATTCGAGGTCGTGCCGCTGGAGCTCGAGGGTGTAGTGGTCGACCCGTTCCTGGGTGCGTTCGAGCTGCGCGCGTACCCGTTCGAGACGTTCCTCCAGTCGGCGCCGACGTCCTTCGAGGATGCGAAGCCGTACGGCGATGTCGGTGCGGGCGAAGAACGCAAAGTGGACGCCGAAGTTGTCGTCCTCCCATGTGGACGGGCCACCTTCGGCCAGAAGCTCGGCGAACCGTTCCTCACCGGCGGGTGTGATCCGATAGACGATCTTGGCGCGGCGTCGGGAGGGTGTCGTGGGCTGCTCGGGCAGGTGCTCGGTGATCCAGCCGCGGCGCAGCATGGCCTTGAGGCACGGGTAGAGAGAGCCGTACGACAGCGCCCGACCCCAGCCGAGCCGCGCGTTCAGCCGCTTCCGGATCTCGTAGCCGTGCAGCGGGCCCTCGTTCAGGAGTCCGAGTACGGCCATCTCGAGCACGCCGCGTCGTCGCGCCATGCCACCCTCCAACTCCGTATGCCCCTCGTGTCTAGATTCGATGTATCGAGTCGATACATCGAAACCTAGTTGTCAGGCAGCCCGACTGGCAACAGCGACCGGTCGTTTCGTCGCCTGCGCCGCGTGTGAGGAGGTGATGGGACGAGGTCCCGTCGTCCCACAAGCCGTCGCGAGATCCTCTCGGAAGTCCGTGTCCGGAACCCGCCCAAACGCCGTCGAGCTTCTATGAATTGCTCGGACGTCGTACGCTCGATGGCATGTGGTCCCAACGGTCGGTCGTCGACTACAGCCTGCAGCGCAAGGCGACGCTGCGCTCACTCTTTCGTGGCGGACCGACCATGCTGGACGACGTTTGTGACGCTGACCCCTACCTTCTGAGGGCAGCGAAGTTTCACGGGGAACCGACGGAAGAGACATGTCCGGTCTGCCGGAAGCACAAGCTCACAAATGTCACCTACGTCTTCGGTGACGAGCTCGGTCAGTACTCCGGCAGGATTCGCCAGACCTCCGAGCTGGAGGCGATGGCGCGCGAGCACGGTGAGTTCCGCGTCTACGTCGTGGAGGTATGTCAGGGTTGCGCGTGGAATCATCTGACGACCTCCTACGTCCTGGGCGACGGTGTGCCGCGGCGACCCCCCCGTCGACAACGGACGGTGGAGGACGAATACTCGTAGACCGGACACATGCCGTACCTGTCGGTGGCGCCGGCCGCCGCCGACCGACCCCCCAGGGACGACACTGTGACGCGGATCCAGGGTGGCCGTGCCTATCGCGACACCTCGGCAACTGGACGTGGTACAGGAGGCGGGCCGTACGACCGCTCGTACAGCACCGCCACCAGCTCGAACGGCATCCCGCGAAACGGAATGGGCGGAAGGCATGCGCCTGCCGGTCCTAGCGTTCACCAGGGCTACCACGCCGCAGTTGGCCGCAACGGTCAGCAGGTAAGCAACGGATACGGACGCCACGGAGCACATCGAGGCCACTCCGCGAGCAGTAGCGGTGGTGCTCGGGTGTCCATCGCCGCCCGCGAAGACCGCGGTGGCCTGGCTGGGCAGTTCGGTCGGATCCAACGGTCGTACGTCGACACCGCGCCCATGACTCGGGTGACGGAGCGTCGCGGGACCGACCGGCTCGACGCCCTCGCGCCGTCATCGGGTGGGCCACCAGGACGAAGACGCGCCCATGCCGGGCACCGCACGAAACCCCGCTCCCGCCGCAAGCTGGTGCACCGGATCCTGTTCGGGACGCTGCTCACGGGCCTGCTGTGCGCCGTGCTCGGGGTCGTCGCGTTCATGATCGCGTACGCCCAGACCGAGCTTCCCGACGCAGGGAACCAGACCGCGACGTCCAACACCACGACGGTCTACTTCGGGGACGGCAAGACCGTCATGGGTCAGTACTTCTCGGAGAACCGCAAGGACATCTCGCTCGACCAGGTGCCGAAGCATGTCCAGGATGCGGTGATCGCCGCGGAGAACCGTACGTTCTGGACCGACTCCGGTTTCTCCCTCACCGGAATGGCGCGTGCGGCGTGGAACATGCTGCGCGGCAAGCCGACGCAGGGTGGGTCGACGATCACGCAGCAGTACGTCAAGAACTTCTACCTGAAACAGGACCAGACCCTCACCCGCAAGGTCAAGGAGCTCTTCATCGCGTTGAAGGTCGAGCGGGAGTACTCCAAAGAGGAGATCCTGCAGAGCTACCTCAACACGAGCTACTTCGGCCATGGTGCGTACGGCATCGAGGTGGCGGCCAAGGTGTACTTCGGCAAGCACACCCACCAGTTGACGCCGTACGAAGCCGCGCTGCTTGCAGTCCAGCTCAAGGGACCTTCCCTCTACGATCCCGACGACCCCGACGACAGGACGCGGCTGGAACAGCGCTACCGCTACGTCCTGGACGGCATGGCGCAGCTGGGGGCCGACGGCATCGATCCGGCCAAGATCGACTCGGTGCCGTTGCCGAAGACCAAGCCGTACAGTCCCAAGACCTTCGTCCGAGGCCCCAACGGCTTCCTGCTCATGCAGGTGCGCAAGGAGCTGCAGGCGATGGGCTACAGCGACCGGGACATCGAGACCGGTGGGCTCACGGTCTACACGACCATCGACCCGAAGGCGCAGCGGGCGCTGGTCCGTGCGGTCAAGCGGTACTTCCCGACCAAGAACGCCAAGGGGGTCTATGCGGGGGCTGCCGCCGTCCGTCCGGGCTCTGGGGAAGTCGTCGCCCTCTACGGCGGTCGCGACTACCTCAAGCGCCAGTTCAACGACGCGACCCAGGCGAAGCTGCAGCCAGGCTCGACGTTCAAGGCGTTCGCGCTGGCGGCGGCGCTGGAGAAGGGCATCGCGCTGGAGAGCCGTTACGCCGGTAACTCGCCGTTCGAGTTGCCGGACGGCGACCAGGTGAGGAACGAGCACAACCAGGACTACGGCAAGTACGTCACTCTGCTCGAGGCCACCGCGGAGTCCATCAACACGGCATACGTGGATCTCACGGTCAACGACCTAGGTCCGGATGCCGTCGTGGACGCTGCGCTTCGTGCGGGCATCCCGCGGAACACCCCGGGTCTGGACCGGCACGCCAAGGTGTCGCTCGGATTCGCCTCGGTGTCTCCGATCGACATGGCCAATGCCTACGCCACCTTCGCCGTCGGTGGTCAGCGTGCCAAGTGGCATCTGGTGAAGTCGGTCGAGGGACGTGACGGCGGCGTCGAGCGCGAGGTGCGGTACGCAAGCGAGCAAGCCTTCGATCCCGATGTCGTACGCGACGTCAACTACGCGCTGCAGGAAGTCGTCGAGAACGGTACCGGTGAGCGCGAGGCCAAGGCGATCGGACGCCCCGCGGCTGGCAAGACCGGGACGCACGAGGACGAGACGGCGTGGTTCGTGGGCTACACACCGCAGCTGTCAGCGGCGGTGGCCTTCTACAAGGACGCCAACGGCGACGGGAAGAAGGAGTCGCTCGACAACGTCGGTGGCCTGAACACGTTCTTCGGCGGTAGTTATCCGGCCAAGATCTGGGCGGCGTTCATGAAGGCCGCCCTCAAGGGCCAGCCGGTGATCCCGTTCCCGCCACCCGCGCACATCGGTAAGGCGGTCAACCCGGAGCCGGTCGTCGAGCTCTCCCCGACGCCGACGCCCGAGGCGACCGAGCCACCTCCACCGATCGACGAGGGGTTCCCTGAGCGTCCGCGAGGGCCCAAGCCAAAGCCGTCGGACCCGGAGATCCCGCCTCCGCCGGACGACGGGTGGCCATGGGACTTCGGGCGGGGGAGGGACTGACCTCCTCCTGACACCCGCGTCGACGACCTGCACGCGGGTTGCTCGCACGGGCCTCGGATGCCGCGATTCGTGACCGCGTGATCGGCACCCTGTTGCTCAAGGGGGTTGATACGGCACGATGGGGCGAGACCCGGGCCGGGGTGGATGCCGGCCTACCGGGTCGGGTGCAGGTCAGGAGCGTGTGCGAGTCACGGAGGCCAGGTGGAGAGCAGCCCGTCCCGGGAGGACCGACTGGTCCGCTCGGCGAGCGAGTGGCTCGGCGGCCCGATCGGGCGGTACGCCTTGCTCGGCGTCTCGCGCTGGAGCCCCCTCACGGTCGTCTTCCTGGTGACGACCGCGATGTTCGTCGTCGGCATCCTGCAGAAGGTGCCCTGTCACGAGCACGCGTGGCCTCGCGAGTCCAGCTTCGCGTTCAGCCACATGTGCTACAGCGACGTCGCGTATCTCTATCGTGAGCGCGGCTTCGCCGAAGGCGGGGTCGCCTACCTGGACCGCGGCGACTACCCCGCTCTGGAGTACCCGGTGCTCACCGGCGTCGTGATGCAGGTCACAGCCTGGCTCACTCAGGCGCTGGGCAGCGACGACGCCAAGGCAGACAGCGTCCTGTTCTACGACCTCACGGTCCTGCTGCTCTTCGGGTTCGCGCTGGCCACCGGCTGGGCGTTGAGCCGGATCCATGCTGCGGAGTCCGGTGCTCACGCGCCTGGCCGGAGCGCCGGCGCGCAACCGGGCCGTCCGTACGACGCCATGTTCTTCGCCGCTGCGCCGACGCTGGCGCTGGCCGGAACCATCAACTGGGACCTGCTCGCCGTCGCGCTCACGACCGGCGCGCTGCTCGCGTGGTCGCGATCCCGGACATTCCTCGCCGGGGTGCTGCTCGGGCTCGGAGCGGCGGCGAAGTTCTACCCGTTGTTCGTCCTGGGTCCGCTCCTCGTCCTGGCGGTGCGACGGAAGAAGCTCGCTGTCACGTTCGAGACGGTTGGGTTCGCCGTTCTGACGTGGCTGCTGGTCAACCTACCGATCATGGTGCTCGCTCCTGACGCCTGGTCGATGTTCTGGACGTTCAACGCGCAGCGACAGGGTGACTTCGGCTCCATCTGGTATGTCCTCGACCTCGCAGGTCACGAGGTCTCGGCGGTCAACACCTACTCTCTCGTGCTCTTCATCCTGGCCTGTGCCGGGATCGCCGTGCTCGCCCTGCGCGCACCTCACCCACCGCGCCTTGCGCAGCTGGTCTTCCTCACGGTTGCTGCGTTCGTCATCGTCAACAAGGTGTACTCACCGCAGTACGTCCTGTGGCTTCTCCCACTGGTGGCGCTCGCCCGGCCGAGGTGGCGCGACTGGCTGATCTGGCAGACCGCCGAGCTCATCTACTGGGCTGCGATCTGGCTCCACCTGGCTGGTGCGCTGGCGCCGGCGGTTGGCGGACAGCCGGACCGCTTCTACTGGCTCGCGGTCGGCATCCGGATCGCTGCGACCGGTTACCTGTGCGTCGTCGTGGTGCGCGACATACTCGACCCGTCACGGGATGTCGTCCGGCATGGTGACCCGGCACGGGATCCTGCGGGTGGTCCGTTCGACACGGACGACCGCTGGCCGGCCGGCATCGACATCCGTCCACGACACATGAGCCTGGAGTTGTTCGGGGGGCAGGACACACGGCCGCCGCGGACCGATCCGGTGGCACACCGCGGAGTGGCCGGCAGGGAGGTCGCCTCGTGAACGGAAAGCGGAGGGCTGATGTGCCGCCGGATGGCGGTGGCGTGACATCCGGCGGTTGGACGTGGATGGCTCAGTCGGCCTCGTCACAGACTCCGCCGCAAGGCGGGCCTGTCCCACCCGGCCAGGAGCCGTACCAGCGACCCAAACGACGTCGCGACGTGCCCCCCGTGGGGACGTCGCCGCAGACGCGGGTCACAGGGTCGTTCGACGTCACGATCAACGACATTCCCAGCAGCGACTCATTTGTCCTCCCTCCGCGTGGCGCGGTCGGGCGGCCGTCGCCCTGGGGTACCCCTGCCGCTCCAGTCCCCGCCGGCAACACCGGGCCGTCCGCGTCGAGCTCACCGAAGCCGACACGTCGGTCCGGGGCAGCCGACCTCGACCCTGGTAGCAGGGACTCGCGTGGGTCGTGGCCGCCGGTCTGGCCGCCGCAACCGGCCCAACCGGCGTGGGGCACCGTCATGGCGGGTCCAGATACCGAGCCTCGGAAGGCCGGACCGGGAGCAGAGCTCGCCGAGCGGCAGCGGACCGCCGCATCATGGGGGACAGCACCAGAGAACTCGAACGTGGCGCGTCAGCTCGAACCTCGCTGGGGAGCATTGGGGCTGCCCGGATCGGGGAAGGCTGATCAGCAGGACGACGCCACGACCCGCACCGTCGAGCGGGAGCGCAAGGAGGAGATCCGTACGGCACAGCACTACGGCGGTGACCGGCACGTCGAGCGCTCTCTCGACGACACCACCGAACAACGTCAGATGCCGCCCGGCTTCCCTGGTCCGGACCGTCAGCGGATCGGCAGCCCACCCTGGGGCGAGCGGACTGAGGTCCGGGAACAGCCGCGGACCGGCCAGGCCGAGAACTGGCAACGGACGGGAGCCGACGACCGAACCCGCGGACTGCGACCCGCGGACGGGGCACGTACCGGCGACCTGACCCAGACCGGCGACCCCACGCGTACCGGCGAGCATCCGACGACCGAGCGTAGGTCACCGAATCGCAGGACCAAGGAGACCTGGTGGTCGCAGACCTGGGCGCGGGTCCAGGTCGCCCTCGGCTTGACGCCCACCGACGTCGAGGTGTGGATGTGGTGGATGCTGAGCCGGCTGGGCATCTTCTTCATCGCGGTGACCGCCCCGTGGCTCTTCCACACCTCCGACGCCGAACCGCTCCCGGGTTTCCTGGACCGCTGGAAGCAGTGGGACTTCCACCACTACGACCGCATCGCCATCTACGGCTACTTCGATCCTGACTGGGATGTGCCGCTCGAGGCGTTCTTCCCCGGGCTACCTGGCCTGCTCGGACTCGGGGCACTCTTCGGCATCCCGACGGTTCTGGTCGGGTTGCTGATCTCGATGATCGGGGGAGGCGTGGCGGCGGTCGCACTCGCACGGCTCGCCGACGCCGAGTGGGGCGAGGGCGCTGGACGGCGTGCCGCGGTGATGTGGATGGTGGCGCCGCCCGCAATCTTCCTCGCTGCTCCCTATACCGAGTCGTTGTTCCTCGCGCTCGCGATTCCGGCGTGGCTCGCCGCCCGTCGAGGCCGCTGGGCGACGGCGGGGACGCTGGCCGCGGCCGCCTCGCTGGTTCGGGTATCGGGGTTGTTCCTCGCGATCGCGCTGGTCGTCGAGTTCCTCACCTCGCCAAAGGGCCGAGACTGGGCGAGAGGCTCGTGGCTGCTCGCGCCGCTCGTGCCGTTGTTCGGCTACATGACGTACCTCAAGGTCAACACCGGCGATTGGCTGGCCTGGTATCACGCCCAGGCGCAGGGCTGGTACCGCGACTTCACCCCGCCGTGGCTCTCGTTCATCCACACCGTCGAGGCCGCGACGGGCCGGGCCGACTTCGGCGGCGACATCACCGAGGCGTGGCGGATCAACTTCGAGTGGATGTTCCGTGCCGAGCTGGTGGCCATGCTGGTCGGCGTCGTCGTGACCGTGGTCCTGCTCTGCCTGAGGCGGTGGGGAGAGGCGACCTGGGTCGGCATCCAGGTGGTGGCGTTCTCCACGTCGTACTGGTTCTTCTCGGTGCCGCGGGCGGCGCTGCTGTGGTTCCCGTTGTGGATGGGCCTGGCGGCGATCTCGTTGCGCAAGCGGTGGGTGTGGCTGACGTACCTGCTGATCTCGGTGCCGCTGTTCGGTGTGTGGGCCGCCGCGTATCTCACGGGCAAGTGGGCCGGCTAATCCCGTCAAAATGACCAGGCGAGGCGACTGCGCACTCGCCGAGGGAGGCACCCGCGCCCACCACGGCTATCGCACACCTGGTGAGTGGACTCCTGGTGAGTGGACACGCGGTGAGCGCAGAGGTCAGCGGAAGACGATCCGGTCGAATCGCGTGAAGATCATGCCGACGTTGACCGGGAGCTCATCACCGATCTTGGGCGGGCGTACGGACGACGGAAGGAAGAGCACGCTCACCTGCATGTGCGGCGGCTCGGCGAACCACCGCCGCTTGCCGGCGATCGTGTACGGCGACAAGGCTCGGCCAGCCGCTTCGAGCCCGCCGAGGGCCAACGTCTTCACCCGCGTTCGGAAGTCACCCACGTGGCTGGGCGCCTCCACGGCGATGCCATGCGTGGTGCCGCCGCTCACCACGACGAGATGCCCGTCACCGGGCACCCTGCGCTGTCGGTAGCCGAACCTGTCCCCGCGGCGCACCGGATGCACGTCCAGCACGTGGGCTCGCGCCTCGTAGCTCCCACGATCGGCAAGCCACAGCTTGGTGCCGACCCGAGGACGAAACTCGATCTCCGGATACGCATCGCCGAGCTCGTCCAGCTCGCCCGGCGTGAGGTGGGAGACCCACATCCGCTGGACCGGCAGCCCGGCTTCACGCAGCCGGTTGATCCAGGCCTCCACCTCGGGCTTGTGCGCACCGGCGACCGGCAGTGGCAGGTGCAGCGCCCAGCCCTCGCACCGGACGTCGTCCAACCGCTTGGCGACCGTGGGCAGGTCGTCGACGCCGACTCCATGCCGGCGCATCGAGGTCAGCAGCTCCACGACGATGCGGGGACGATCCAGGGCGTCGCCCAGCTCGGCGAGGTCGTCGGGTCGACTCACCGTCCGAATCAACCGGTCGCCGATGGTGTCCTGCAGATCGCTGCCGGTCGCTGTGGTCGGTCCAGCGTGGGCCGCATCGGGAGCGGTGTCGTACGAGCGGAACGGCGTCAGCACCAACAGGTCGCGCGGAAAGGTCGTGGCGACCGCGACCAGCTCGTCGTACGTCCCCACTGCCAAGGTGTCCGTCCCCAGCCTCGCCGCCTCGGCGGCGAGGCGTTCCAGCCCGAACCCGTAGCCGTTGCCCTTGGCCACCGGCACGATGCGGGGGTACGCACGGCAGGCCGCGTCGAGCTGGTCTCGCCAGCGCTGGGTGTCGACGTAGAGCGTGAGTGCCATCGCCCGGCCCTTACCCGCGTCGACGCATGTACAGATCGAACGCCGTGTAGAGCAGCCGCGAGATCGGGAGATCCCACTCACCGAGATACTCGGCAACCTCCCCGCCGGTTCCGATCTTGAACTGCAGCAGCCCGAAATGCGAGTCGTTCTCGTCCAGCGTGTCGGTGATGCCGCGCAGGTCGTACACCGTCGCGCCTTCCCGTAGAGCGTCGCGCATCATCTGCCACTGGATGGCGTTCGAGCCACGCACCTCGCGTTTGCGAGTGGAGGACGCGCCGTTGGAGTACCACACGTGGGAACCCACGCGTACCCATGTCGTCGCGGCGACCAGATCGCCCTCGTGGTGGGCGAGGTAGAGCCGGATCCGGTCGGGCTCCTCGGCGTTGAGCGCGCGGAACATCGTGGTGAAGTACGTCAGCGGCCGAGGGTTGAAGTGGTCACGACGGGCGGTCTCGACGTAGAGCTCGTGGAATGCCGGCAGGTCGTCGGGCGTGCCCTGGCTGACTACGACGCCTGACTTGGCGGCTCGTTTGATGTTGCGCCGCCAGAGCTGGTTCATCCCCTTGAGCAGGTCGTCCTCGGTGCGACCGGCAAGCGGGACCTGGAAGACGTAGCGCGGCTGGCCCGCGGTGAAGCCCGTAGCGTTCTCGGCCGGTGGTCGCCAGCCGAGCTTGCGCAGCTGCTGGGCCACGCCGAGGGCCGTGTGGTCGACGTGGTCGGGCGGCACCTCCGCAATCGACTTGGCCTTGCCTTCGGCCAACGCGGCCTTGATCGTCGCAGCCGACCAGCGCCGGCAGATCACGGGAGGTCCCATCCGGATGCCGAAGGCGCCCTGCGCCGTGACGTGCTCGGCGAGCGGGACCAGCCAGCGGGCGAGGTCGGGGTCGGCCCAGTCGATGATCGGGCCCTCCGGCAGGTAGGCGAGCGAACGCCGCATCTTCGGCAGCCGCCGGTAGAGGACCAGAGCGGCGCCGAGGATCTTCTCATCGCCTCCAGGATCGCTTCCGGCAGTACGTGACGGCGGAGTACCCGACGGCTCCTCCACCCAGCCGATCGACTCGGCCCGCCATTCGCGCTTCACCTCACCCCACGCGGGTGTCTGCAGGAAGCTGGCTGAATCTCGGGTCGCGAGGAACGCCACGTGTTCCTCGGGCGTCAAGGTACGCACACGCAAAGCCACGGACGCGAGGCTACCCCGTAGTGATGGGGACGCGTGGCCGGGCGCCCAAATGACCATGTGCACTACGCCCGGCGGGGGTACGACACGTGCCGACGCGTGTCACACCTCCAGCAGACGTAGTGCACATGGTCATTTGGAGGTGTCAGGATTCAGGCGCGAGATGGCGACGCAACCAGGCGATGTCGTTGCTTTGACCTTCCACACCACCGGGCGTCTCCACGACGACGGGCGCACCGGCATCCCGGATCACCGCCAGGAGGTCCGCTTCGGCGATCTTGCCGGCGCCGAGGTTGGTATGACGGTCGCGCCCGGAGTCGAAGCCGTCCAGCGAGTCGTTGGCGTGGACCAGGTCGATTCGTCCCGTGATCGCCTTCACCCGTTCGACGACGGTCGCGAGCTCCTCTCCTCCGGCGTGGAAGTGGCACGTGTCGAGGCAGAAGCCCACGGTGTCACCGCCCTTGGCCGAACCGATGGCCTCCCACAGCCGGGCGATTCGGTCAATCCGGCGCGCCATCGCGTTGTCGCCACCGGCAGTGTTCTCGATCAGCACCGGGCAGCGCATCTCCAGCCGGTCGATCGCCTTACGCCAGTTGTCGAACCCGACCGCTGGATCGTCGTTCTTCAGCACGTGACCGGCATGGACGACCACGGCCCGTGCGCCGATCTCCGCCGCTGCGTCGACGAACTGCTGCAGCAGCTTGCGTGAGGGGATCCGGATCCGGTTGTTGGTTGTCGCCACGTTGATGAGGTACGGCGCGTGGACGTAGAGCCCGATCCCGGCCTCGGTCGCAGCGGCCGCCAGAGCCGACGCGCCACCGGGATACGCGATGACCGGAGCCTTGTAGCTCTGCGGGTCGCCCAAGAAGAACTGCACGATGTCGGCCTCGCGCGCTCGCGCCTCGGCGATCGGGTCCTGCTGGTCAACGTGGGCGCCAATCAACATCCGCGTCATGTCCTGAACCCTACGAGTTCACGCCGACACGCCGACACATGCCACCCTTGAGGCCATGTCGCACATCGCCGAGTCGCTGAACGTGGTCAGTCTCGCCGAGCTCGTCCAGCACGTGCTGCAGTCGCCGCCGAAGCTGGGGCCGGTCCGCCTGATCTGCGTCGACGGTCCAGCGGGTTCGGGCAAGTCGACGCTCGCCCGTCGCCTGAGGACAGCCGTCCGTGCCCTGGCGCAGCCACCTCTCGTACAGGTCGTCCACATGGACGACCTGTACGAGGGATGGACCGGTGCCGAGAAGGGCGTCGCGACGCTGCGTGAGGACGTGCTCGTGCCACTGGCGGCCGGGCGTGACGGCAGCTACCGACGGTACGACTGGCATGCCGAGCGCTACGCCGAGCGTCACGTCGTACGCGCAGAAGGGTTACTGATCGTGGAGGGGGTGAGCTCGGCGGCGCGGGGTGTCGAACCGTGGCCGTCGTTGCGGATCTGGGTGGAGACCGACGAGGCCACCCGCCTGCGGCGGGGCCTGGAGCGCGACGGCGAGGCACTACGCCCGCTGTGGGAGGAATGGATGCGCTGGGAGCAGGACCATTTCGCTGCGGACGAGACCCGTGACCGGGCGGATCTTGTCGTCGACGGATCGCCCACGGTCGCGCATGATCCGGAAACCCAGCTGGTCGCGACGATCTCCCGCCTTCCGGCGGCTGGCTGACCGCTTTCGTCCCGCTGGTACGCTGAGCGTCGGTCCGGTGGGCAGGCCCGGTAGCGCCGACGACGGCACACGTCCGGTCGCCTTCGTGGGCCCGGGCATGGCGTTCAGTCCTTGCCTGACCCGCAGCCGCCCACGCCTGATCGATTAGGCAGAACCGGACCTGACGCAGGCCCTCCTGCCGCGGAAGGACCGCGGCCGCCCGAGTCCAAAGGAGAGGTGGACAACGCATGCGCCGTTACGAAGTGCTGGTGATCCTCGACCCCAACCTCGAGGAACGCACCGTCGGCCCTTCGCTCGACCAGTACCTCACCCTTGTCCGCGATGGTGGGGGTTCGGTGGAGAAGGTCGACATCTGGGGTCGACGTCGCCTCGCGTACGACATCAAGAAGAAGTCCGAAGGTATCTACGCGGTCATTGACCTCACGTGCGAGCCCTCGGTCGTCCAAGAGCTCGACCGTCAGTTGAGCCTCAACGAGTCGGTGCTGCGGACTAAAGTCATCCGCCCAGGCGCTCGCTGACCTAAGGAGGTCATCATGGCAGGCGACACTGTCATCACACTCGTCGGCAACCTGGTCGACGACCCCGAGCTGAGGTTCACCCCGTCGGGTGCCGCAGTCTCCAACTTCCGCGTGGCATCGACGCCACGCACGTTCGACCGTCAGACCGGCGAGTGGAAGGACGGCGAGGCACTGTTCCTCACCTGCAACGTCTGGCGCCAGACGGCGGAGAACGTCGCTGAGTCGCTGCAGCGCGGCATGCGCGTGATCGTGCAGGGCAGGCTGCGGCAGCGGTCGTACGAAACCCGTGAGGGCGAACGTCGCACCGTCTACGAGGTGGAGGTCGACGAGGTTGGCCCGAGCCTGCGGTATGCCAGCGCCAAGGTCACCCGCACCACCCGCTCTCAGGGCGGAAACTTCGGCGATGACCCCTGGCAGAGCCAGCCCGGAGGCTCCCGAGGCGGTGCGCCGGCAGAGGATCCGTGGAGTGGCCAGCCGCCGGCGGGCCAGGCTGGCGGATCGTACGACGAGCCGCCCTTCTGAGGATCCGTACGCGTGAGGGCTTGGCGTTCCCGACCTCGCGCCCCACGAGACCGAAGACAAGCGACCATTCCCGCGTGACCGCGGGGCTTTCGAGGAGGAAGCACCACGATGGCGAAGGCAACCGTGCGCAAGCCGAAGAAGAAGGTTTGCGTCTTCTGCAAGGAGAAGATCTCCTACGTCGACTACAAGGACACGACGCTGCTGCGCAAGTTCATCTCCGACCGCGGCAAGATTCGCGCCCGGCGGGTGACCGGCAACTGCACCCAGCACCAGCGTGACGTCGCGACGGCGATCAAGAACGCCCGCGAGGTCGCCCTGCTGCCGTACACCAGCACCGCGCGCTGAGAAAGGACATCGCCACGATGAAGCTGATTCTCACCCAGGAGGTCTCCGGCCTCGGCGGGCCGGGCGATGTCGTCGAGGTCAAGGGCGGCTACGGTCGCAACTACCTGCTGCCGCGCAGGCTCGCCATCCCGTGGACCAAGGGCAGCCAGAAGCAGGTGGACTCGATCCGCAGGGCGCGGTCGGCCCGTGAGATCCGGGACATCAACCAGGCTCAGACCATCAAGGAGCAGCTGGAGAGCATGACCGTGCGGCTGTCGGCGCGGGCTGGAGAGACCGGCCGGCTGTTCGGCTCGGTCACCCCGTCCGACATCGTCGCCGCGGTCAAGGATGCCGGTGGGCCGGAGCTCGACCGGCGCCGGATCGAGATCAGGACCCCGATCAAGAGCGTCGGCAGTCACCAGGCCTCGGTACGCCTGCACGCCGACCTCACGGCGACGATCTCGTTGGAGGTCGTTCCGGCCAGCTGACGTGTGGCACTACGCCTGTTGGAGGTGTGACACGTGTCGGCACGTGTTGCAGGCCCGGCAGGCGTAGTGCACATGGTCATTTGTGCGCGTACGAGCTGGTTCCAGCGCAACGGTCACGTGGGAGCCGCGTGACGTTCGTCTCCACATGATCCCGTGGCAGCACGCGGTCATGTGTGATCGAAAGCCTCGTCAAATGCCTACAGCTGCGGCAAAATCACGGTAAACCGTTTGCGCACCCCTCGATCGTCCCGAGCGGCTCCTACCAGCTCCCGAAGAGGTGTTCAGTCATGGGCCCTCATACGCGTCGCCTCATCGCCGCCACATCCACGATTGGCGTCCTCGGTGCCTCGGCCCTGGCGCCTGTGCTGTCGACCGTGGTCGACCGGGCGGCGTCAGATCAGCGGCCGGCTGCTGCTTCTGAGCCAGGTGCGGCCGCAACCGATCCGGTCGAGCAGCTTCGGGCGGATCTGCAGGCCATCCTCGACCAGCCCGGTGTCGCCGCGGCGCACGCCTCCTTGGTCGTCCGTACGGCAGACGGCCGGGACACGCTTTTCAGCAGCGAAGGTTCCGACCGGCTGCTGCCCGCGTCGAACGCCAAGCTCTTCAGCTCGGCCGCGGCCCTCGAGGTGCTGGGCCCTGACCACCGGTTCACCACCAGCGTGCTCGCCACGGGTGAGCGGCGTGGACGAGTGCTTCATGGTGACCTCTACCTGCGGGGGCAGGGCGATCCCACGATGCTGGCGGAGGACTACGACGAGCTCGCCGAGAAGGTGGCCGCGGAGGGCATCGAGCGGGTGCAGGGTCGCCTCGTGGCCGACGACACGTGGTACGACGACGTACGCCTCGGCAACAACTGGGCCTGGGACGACGAGCCGTACTACTACTCCGCCCAGGTCTCCGCGCTCACCGTCTCGCCGAACACCGACTACGACGCGGGCACCGTGATCGTCGACGTACGACCGGGCTCGTCGGCGGGCAAGCCCGCGAAGGTCACCGTGATTCCCGAGACCGACTACGTGAAGGTGGACAACCGGGCGACCACCTCAGCCAGTGGCGGGAACACCATCGCGGTCGAACGCCTGCACGGCACCAACACCATTCGCATCACCGGCACGATCCCGATGGGTGCGGACGTCGACAGGTCGTGGGCGTCGGTCTGGGAGCCGACGGGATACGCCGTGGACGTCTTCCGGAAGGCACTCGCCCGGCATGGCGTCCACGTCGCACGGCAGACGGAATTCGGTGCTACCCCGAGCAATGCCCGGCTTCTCGCAAGCCACGAGTCGATGCCGCTGCGCGAGCTGCTGACTCCCTTCCTGAAGCTCTCCAACAACGGTCACGCCGAAGTGCTGGTGAAGGAGATGGGCCGGGCGGTGTCCGGCGAGGGAAGCTGGTCCGCTGGCCTTGCGGCGCAGTCGGAGGCCCTGCGCGGGCTCGGCGTGGACGTGAGCTCGCTGCGCTTCGTGGACGGCTCAGGGCTTTCGCGACAGGACTTCGTACCCGCGGACCAGATCGCCAACCTGCTGGTCGCCGCGCGGACGAGACCATGGTTCGACGTGTGGTACGACGCGCTGCCCGTGGCGGGTGTCTCCGACCGCTTCGTCGGGGGAACCTTGCGCAGCCGCATGGTCGGCACACCGGCGGCGGAGAACGTCCACGCCAAGACCGGTTCGCTCACGGCTGTGTCCGCGCTGTCGGGGTATGTCGACAGCGCAGACGGTGAGCCGCTCGTGTTCGCGATGGTGCAGAACAACTACCTCGGCATCAACGCCAAGCAGGTAGAGGATCAGGTCGCGATCCGGCTTGCGGAGTTCAGCCGTACGGCGCAGCCGGACCAGGGGGTGGCCCGCATTCCGTCCGTACCGAAGACGACCTACGGGCCGGACGGCGTGGAGTGCTCCTGGGTCAAGGCCTGCTGACCCCAACAATGACCACGTAACGACGGCTCCTGCGACCTGTGCGCGGCCTCGACGCCATGCGGGGCTCGCACACGACGCGTACGGCTCTACACGGGGTCGTTGCGAGTCGCGAGGTTCGCGCGAAGCTCGGCGACCTCGGCGCGGAGGGCTCGTACCTCCTCGAGCAGCTGCTGATCCCGCTGGCGGGTCGCGTCCTCCTGCTCGGCTTGCTCGACCCGACGCTCGGCGGCGATCTCGGACTCCATCGCGCTCACCACGACCGCGATGAAGAGGTTGAGCACGGCGAAGCTGGACACCAGGATGAAGATGACGAAGAAGATCCACGCCAGGGGCATCTCGGCCATCAGCTCGCGCGCGATGTCCGGCCACGCCTCGCCGGTCATCACCTGGAACAGCGTGAAGAGCGTCGTCCCGAGGTCGTCGAAGTACTGCGGAAGCACCGGGCCGAAGAGCTTGGTGGCGATGACCCCGGCCACGTAGAGCACCAGGGCGAGCAACGCCCCGGTGGACGCCATCCCCGGAAGCGCGGCGATCAGTCCCGAGACCACCCTGCGCATGGACTGCACCTGCGAGATGAGTCGGAGTGCGCGCAGCACCCGCAACGTGCGCATGACGGCGAACGGTCCGGAGGCGGGCACCAGGGCGATCCCGACCACGCAGAAGTCGAAGATGCTCCACGGGTCATGGAAGAACCGCCAGCCGTACGCATGGAGCCGCAGCAGCAGCTCGACGACGAAGAACGCCAGCGCGGCACGGTCGATGACGTGCAGGGTGCTCTGGTAGCTCTGCAAGGCCCCGGGCGAGGTCTCCAGGCCGAGCGTGATCGCGTTGATCACGATGACCGCAACCACGGACCGTTGGAACCAGCGTCGCTCCACCAACCGGCGGGCGTGGTCGCGCAGTGGCACTCCGGACACGTTGCTGGAGCGTAATCGGGTCCGTGGGCGATCAGTCCGCTGGGATGTGGTCGGCTGACGAGGCTCGTGCCACATCGTGTCCCGCACCATGCTTCACAAGATCACGAGTACGTATCGATCGCCGGCGAGGCCAGGCAGACGTGGGCCTTCTTTCGCCCGTTGTGCAAACCTTTCGGCGCCCAGGACGCATCCTCGCGAGTGAGACGCAACAGCGTGTCACGCCTTACCTGGCCCGGTTCGTACATCTGCTACGGGAGGAGAAGTTCGTTCATGCCTCGTTGGCATCCGAGAATGCGGAAGACGTTCCTTTCCGCCGCTGCCGCGGCTGCAGTGATGGCTGCGCCGCTGGTTCCAACCACGGCGGCAGCTCACACGAGCACGGCAGAGCCCGGTGCAGCAGATGTGCCGCGGCCGGGTGCCCCCGGTGTCGGGGACAAGGTGTATCCCAACCTCGGGAACGGCGGCTATGACGCGAAGAGTTATCTCGTCGACCTCGAGTACGCCGGCGACACGCAGACGGTCGAGGCGACCGTCGTCATGGTCGCCGAGGCGAGGCATGCGCTGTCCTCGTTCAATCTGGACGCGGTTGGCCTCGACATCGAGTCCGTGAAGGTCAACGAAAAGCCGGCGAGCTTCGCCCAGCAGGACGAGGAGCTGGTGGTGACGCCGGCATCCGCCATCCACAAGGGCGCGCCGTTCGTCGTGACGGTGCAGTACACCGTCGACCCGCGAAACGAAGTCCCCAACCCTGGTTTCGTTCCGACCGAGGGTGGTTTCGCGCTGGCGCCGCAGCCAGCTGGCGCGCACTCGGTGCTGCCGTGCAACGACCACCCGTCCGACAAGGCGTACTTCGCGTTCCGTCTGACGGTCCCTGAAGGTACGCAGGCTGTCGCCAACGGCACGAAGGTCGGGGAGTACGCCAAGGCGGATGGGCGCAGGACCTTTGCGTACGTCTCGCGCGACCCGATCGCGACCGAACTGCTGCAGATCGCCGTCGGCGACTACCAGGTGGTCGACCGCGGTACGGACACCGGCGTTCACCTGCGCGATGTCGTGCCGACGGATCGGGTCGCGAGACTCGAGCCGGCCCTGTCGCTGACACCCGGCCACCTGGGCTGGATCCGTCCGTACCTCGGTGAGTTCCCGCTCGAGGCGTACGGTCTGCTGCCGGCCGACACCGACGACCCGAACGCGTTCGACTTCACCGGGCTGGAGACCCAGACGCTGACGCTCTACAAGCCCGCCTTCCTCGAGCAGGAGGAGCCGAGCATCGGCTCGCACATGATGCACGAGATCGTGCACAGTTGGTGGGGCAACAGCGTCTCGCCAGCAAGCTGGTCCGACCTGTGGATCAACGAGGGACACGCCGACCTCTACGGCCTGATGTACCGCTACGAGCGCGGCTGGCCCGACTCGCGCGGCTTCACCACGCTCGAGCAGCGGATGAAGTACACCTACAGCCAGGGCGACATCTGGCGAGCCCTGTCCGGTCCGGTCGCCGACCCGAACGCCGAGAACCTCTTCGACAACCAGCGCTACACCGGTGGCGTGCTGGTGCTGTACGCCCTGCAGGAGAAGGTCGGTGTCGAGGCGTTCACCGAGATCGAGCGGACGATCCTGAAGCGCTACAAGAACCGCAACATCTCGACGGAGCAGTTCATCGACGTGGCGGTGGAGGTCACCGATGACCCAAAGGTGAGGCCGTTCCTCGAGGAGTGGCTCTACGGCACCAAGACGCCTCCGATGCCGAACCACCCCGACTGGACGGTCGACCCGCCGACGCCGACCGTACTCGCGGACACGACGCGGGCAGAGCTGCGGACTGACAGCCGCAACCCCTCGCACTGAGGGCGCGCACTACTAAGACGTGGCGGTCCTTTCGGCGGCCCGGGTTGGGTGTCGGAAGGGCCGCCACACGCGTCGTGGGCCTAGGTGGTCGGGGATGCTCCCGGAACGAGGTCGGGGTCCGCAGCCGTTCGAGGTGTACCCGATCGGACGGTCGGGCGAAGAGCGGCTCCTCCAACCTGGTCATCTGTGGGCGGGAGCGCCGGTCACCAACCAGGCCGAGCCTCGTTCCCGTAGCAGCAAGGTCACGCAGCGGGCGAGCATGAACCCACCGAACGCCCACCAGAGCGCGACCAGTCCACCGCCGAACGCCAAGACCGCTCCCGCGAGTGGCAGGAAGGCGACGAGGGTCCACACCCCTGCGTACGCGAGGTAGCGACCGTCTCCCGCTCCGATCAACACGCCGTCGAGCACGAACACGATGCCGGCGATCGGCTCGTACACCACGAAGACCATGATCACGTCGGCGAGCAGCTCGCGCACCGCCGGATCGGTGGTGAAGAGCGGAATGTAGAGCGGACGGGCAAGGAGGAGCAGCAGGCCGAGGACGACACCTGCCGCGACGCCCCACTCGATCATGCGACGCGTGGCGGCCCGGGTACCAGCGACGTCGGCGGCGCCGAGGTAGCGGCCGATGATCGCCTGACCGGCGATCGCGATCGCGTCCAGAGCCAGTGCCAGCGTCGTCCACAGCGTGAACGCCACCTGGTGCGCCGCGAGGGCGGTGTCGCCGATCCGGGTGGCGACGTACGTGGCCAGCAGGATGGCGAGTCGCAGTGTGATCGTGCGAACGAGGAGCGGGACGCCGTCGTGCACCGAGTTGCGAATTCCTGCGAGGTGTGGACGCAGCGAGACGTGATGCCGCCGAGCGCCGCGGACGACGATCAGGACCAGCGCGACGGCCCCACCGGTCTGCGCGACGACCGTGCCCCAGGCGGAGCCGGCGATTCCCCAGCCAAGGCCGTAGACGAAGAGCAGGTTGAGGACGATGTTCGCCGCGTACGCCGCGGTGGCTATCCACAGGGGCGTACGGGTGTCTTGCAGACCACGCAGCACACCGGTGCCGGCGAACGTGATCAGCAGGGCCGGCATGCCGAGGATGGCGATGCGCAGGTAGGTGATGGCGTACGCCGAGACGGCAGGCGACGGATCGAAGCCGGCCACGATGGCCGGCGTCGCTGCCACACCCACCACCGCGACCCCGACACCCAGCCCGAACGCGAGCCACAGGCCGTCCAGGCCCGCGCTGATGGCGCCTCTGTGGTCGCCGGCGCCGAGATGGCGCGCGACGGTCGCGGTGGTGCCGTATGCGAGGAAGATGAAGACCGTCGTGAGCGTCTGAAGTGCGGTGCCTGCGAGGCCGAGGGCCGCGAGCTGTGGGGTGCCGAGGTGGCCGACGATCGCCGAGTCGGCCAGGAGGTAGAGGGGTTCGGCGATCAGTGCGCCGAGAGCTGGGATGGCGAGCCGCAGGATCTCTCGGTCATGTGGATGCCGCAGACGCACTTCACCGATTCTCGCCCATCACTTTTTCGGGAACGAGTTGCTATCCACACTGTGGGGACGCCGAACACCGAGGCAACTCCGCTGATCGCGGCCCGTCACACAAGGTTGTCCACAGCGAAATCCGCAGCCTGTGCACAGCGAATCCCCAGGTTGTGCACCGGTTTTCCCCAGTTGTCCACAGGACTTGTGTATGACGAAGTAGCCGCCCTGTGGCCGGCAGGCGTACTGTCGTGCACCACTCGTCGCGGCGGTCGCCCCACCCGGGCGGCGTGCGGTCGCGATGTCGGTGTCGTGCGCTACAACAAGTGGTCGATCGTACGTTCGACCAGGTGTCTCATGGCTTTCGGCTCTCAGCCCTGGGGGGAGGGACGACTCGGGTGAGCATCAGCGAGTTGCCAGTGCCACGCCAGCCATCCGCCACGCCCGACCGGGTGCCGCCACAAGACAAGGCAGCCGAGCAGTGCGTGCTCGGGAGCATGATGCTCTCCAAGGATGCGATCGCTGATGTCGTCGAGTCGGTACGCGGCGCCGACTTCTACTTCCCGGCCCACGAGACGATCTACGAGGCGATCCTCGACCTTTACAGCCGCGGCGAGCCTGCCGACGCCGTCACGGTGGCGGCCGAATTGCAGCGGCGGGGGGAGCTCGCCCGGATCGGTGGTGCTCCCTACCTGCACACGCTCATCGCGTCGGTTCCCTCCGCGGCGAATGCCGCCTACTACGCCGCGATCGTGCGGGAGAAGGCGGTCCTGCGGCGCCTCGTGGAGGCAGGGACCCGAATTGCCCAGATGGGGTACGCGGCCGACGGCGACGTCGACGACGTGGTCGATCGGGCGCAGGCCGAGGTCTACAACGTCACCGACCGTCGGGGGAGCGAGGACTACCGGCCGCTGAGCGAGATCATGGAGGCCACGCTCGACGAGATCGAGGCGATCGGCTCCCATGGCGGACAGCTGATCGGCGTCCCGACCGGGTTCGCCGACCTCGACGCGCTCACCAACGGCCTGCACCCCGGGCAGCTCGTGGTCGTGGCGGCAAGGCCCGGTGTGGGGAAGTCGATCCTGGCGCTCAACCTGGCACGGTCGGCGTCGATCCACCACGATCTGACCTCGGTGATCTTCTCGTTGGAGATGAGCCGTACGGAGATCACCATGCGTCTGCTTGCTGCAGAGGCGCGCGTGCCGTTGCAGCACATGCGTCAAGGCACGATGACCGACGACGACTGGGCGCGGCTCGCGCGCAAGATGGGTGAGGTCTCCGGTGCGCCGCTGTTCATCGACGACTCGCCGAACATGACCCTCATGGAGATCCGGGCGAAGTGTCGGCGGCTCAAGCAACGGCATGATCTGCGTCTGGTCATCGTCGACTACCTGCAGCTCATGACCTCGGGAAAGAAGGTCGAGAGCCGTCAGGTCGAGGTGTCGGAGTTCTCGCGAAACCTCAAGCTTCTGGCCAAGGAGCTGGAGGTGCCTGTTGTCGCCGTGGCGCAGCTCAACCGTGGTCCGGAGCAGCGCACCGACAAGCGGCCCATGCTCGCCGACCTACGTGAGAGCGGAAGCATCGAGCAGGACAGCGACATGGTCATCCTCTTGCATCGAGAGGATGCGTACGAACGTGAATCGTCCCGGCCCGGCGAGGCCGACTTCATCATCGCCAAGCACCGGAACGGGCCTACGGCGACCATCACGGTGGCGTTCCAAGGCCACTACCAGCGCTTCGTCGACATGGCCCACGGCTGACGCATTGCTCGCCGGTGGGCCTCGCTGGGTGTGCGATCGCTTCACCCGGTGCCGGCCCCTGCCGTGGCGGGTACGTAGTCGCCGCGCCTGGTCATTTGGGCGGGGTCGTATGGTCAAACGGACCGGGGAAAGACGGCCGTCGTGTAGGAGTACGGGTGAGGCGATCCATGGGCGAGTGGGATGCGCAGGCGATCCTGACCGAGTCGGACGCGTGGCATTGGACGCCTCCAGACGCGATCACCGTGCAGACCGATGAGGTCCACTTCTACGTGAAGGACATGGCGGCCACCGTCATACGAGCCGAACATCCCACCTGTCGTGGTGCGACGGGTGACACGGAGAAGCTGATCCGCCGCGTGGCCGACCTCGCGCGCCGGCAAGGGGCGGACCGTCTCCACTGGGACGTGGGCCCGCGTACCCAGCCGGCCGACCTCGCCGATGTGCTCACGAAGCTGGGTGGTGAGGCAACGGCGACCCTCGACATCTGTGCGTACGACCTGACGCGGGGTGCCCCCGACATTCCCGTACCGGGCGATGTCACGGCACGCCCGGTCGCGAATCGCCAAGACCTGCGGGACATGCTGATCGCTTCCGCACTGGCGTGGGGCCGCGACGCACCGACAGACGACGAGATCGAGCGGCAGTCCGCGACCCTCGAAAGCGACGAGCCCGGATACTTCGTCGCCTTCCATGCCGGACAGCCAGCAGGTGGTGGCGGATATACCCGCGCGGGGAAGGTCGCGCGACTGTGGGGCGCCGGCGTCGCGCCGGCCTTTCGGGGCCGAGGTGTCTATCGCGGGTTGCTCGCGGCACGCATCGACGACGCAGTGGCCCGCGGGCTTACGTTGGCGTTGGTCCACGCCAACGTGACGACATCGGCTCCGATCCTGCGTCGCCTCGGCTTCACGGCCTATGGCCGGCGTCGGATCTACACGTTGCTCATCCGCTGACGACGCGATTCGGATCCGACACCGGGTCGCCATCACGAAGACCCGGCGCACCCGGCGCCTGTGGAACTCTGCTTCGAGCAGATGACGTCCGGGCTGAACGTCGCGAACCTGCTTGTGAAGCCGGCCGGTGGGCGCCTTCAGCCCACCAGCCGATCGCTGACACCAGATGGCCTGGTCTTCACGTGATCGGTGACCACTCGCGACACGACACGATCGTGACACCCGGCGCCTTGTAGTAGGGATCCTGGGCGATGATCCGGTCGACGGCTTCCCGGTCAGGCACGTCGAAGATCACAAGGGCGCCCGACTCGTCCGCGAACGGGCCTGCCATGACGACGACGCCTTGGTCATGCAGTTCCTGGATCAGACGTCGGTGGGCTGGCCTGGCTTCGAGGCGGGCCGGATCGTCGCTGAAGGCGAGCTCGAGAACGTACACGTGACCCTCCTTGTCGGTGTAGTCCTCGAACCATAAGGTCGCTGATGTCGTGCCGTCAGTATCGGCGTATACATCGAACCCAAAGGTCAGGCTGAAGACAGTGCACAGCCGCAATGCGGTGACCGGCTCGGTTGCTCCGCCCTCGCCAGATTTCGCAACGTTCTCACGCGTTCCCGTGCTCGCGACGATCGACCACGCTCGTCGGCAACGGTTGTGGGAGCTCAGCGCGCTCGAGACCTATCGTCGCGGCGAGATCGTACGAATGCAGGGCGATCGTGCCACTCACGTGCTCGTCCTGCTCTCCGGGGCGTTGGCGTCGTCGTTCGGCCTGCCGGACGGGCGGACGGTCGCCTTGGACAACGTCCAGGCACCGTGTGCGGTCGACAAGACAGCCATCTTCGACACCGGACGTCACTCCGCCACGTTGACCGCCCTCGAGGCCTGTGTCGTCGCCTGCGTACCACGTGAGGCGTTCCTGGAGACGGTCACCTCGGTCTCGAGCGCCGCGGGACACGTCTTCGGCATGCTCGCCAGGCAGCATCGCCTGCGACAGTCGCAGCTCGTCGCCTCGCACATCTCGGGTGCCAAGCGACGCGTCGCCTGGTGGCTGACAGATCACGTGGCGATGAGAAGGAGTGCTCGGGTTCCCCTGCCCGGGAGCAAGTCCTGCGGGAGCCAGGAAGGGCTCGCTCAGGTGTTGGGACTGACACGTGTCACGGTCAACCGGGCGCTGAAGAGCCTCGAGCGCGAGGGGACGATACGGCTGCGACGCGGAGAAGTCGAGGTCCTCCGGCTCGAAAGGCTTACCGACATGGTCGGCGCATGAAACGAACGACGACGGTCTGCGGTCCGCGCAGTCAGCGTGTGAACGCAAGGGGGTCGTCGGCGTCGACGATCTGTTTGCCGAGTGGAAACAGCGAAACCGGGACGAGCTTGAAGTTGGCCAGTCCGAGTGGAATCCCGATGATCGTGAGACACTGCGCGACGCCAGTGATGATGTGGCCGAGCGCCAACCACCATCCGGCGAGGATGACCCAGATCACGTTGCCGATGAACGACGCCGCCCCGCTGTCCTCCCGTCGAACCAGGCGCCGGCCGAACGGCCAGAGCGTGAAGTTGGCCATGCGGAACGCCGCGATCCCGAACGGGATCGTGATGATCAGAATGCACAACACCACGCCAGCGACGGCATAGCAGAACGCCAGCACGAGGCCGCCGAAGATCAGCCAGATGATGTTGAGGAGGACGCGCACACCTCATTGTCCTCCCGATGCGTCCATTTTCGAGCCCACGAGCGCGATGGACCTCTGGTTGTCGAGACCAGTTGGACCAGATACGCTCCGGTAGGTCCACTTGGTCCACAAGGACTCGTCCGTACGACTACCAGGGGAGTCTGCCGTCTTGGTATGCCCGACCGTCTTCCCCGACCCGGAAGCGCTGGGAGATGCCGTGGCTCGTCGGATCGCCGACGGCATCGCTGCCGCCAACCGGAGCGGTAGGCGTTACGTCCTGGGATGTCCGGGCGGCCGAAGCCCGATGACCACGTACGCCGCCCTGGCGCAGCTCGTGCGTGAGCGCTCCCTCGACCTGTCCGGGCTGGTCATCGTGATGATGGACGACTACGTCGAGCAGGCCCGTGAGGCCCACAACGGGTCCGGTGGCTTCGTGGCGATCTCAGACGATCTCGCTCACAGCTGCGGCAGGTTCGCGCGGGAGGTCATCGCGCGTCCGTTGTCACTGGCCGCCGGGTCGGGGCGCGGCGTGAGGCCCGAGCACATCTGGTTGCCGGATCCCGCCGACCCTGCGGCGTACGACGACAGGCTGGCGGCGGTCGGCGGTGTCGACCTGTTCCTCCTGGCTACTGGGGCGTCGGACGGGCACGTCGGGTTCAACCCACCGGGAACGCCTGTGACCAGCGGGACGAGAATCGTCGAGCTGGCCGAGAGCACACGTCGCGACAACCTGGCGACCTTTCCCCACCTCGCGTCCCTGGCCGACGTCCCGCGCCACGGCGTCACCGTCGGCATCGACACGATCCGGCGCCACTCGGCGTCCGTGGCCATGCTCGCGCACGGTCCGGACAAGGCAGAATCGGTGAGGCGTCTGCTGTGTGCGACGGGTTACGACGAGTCGTGGCCGGCGACGGTGATCTGCGAGTGTCGCGACGCCGCGCTCTATGTGGACCAGGCGGCAATGTCCGAGGTGGGCGTCGGAGCCGACGACCTGGCCCACGGAGTGGCCGATGGAGTAGCCGGTAGCGGGGTAGCGCCCCCAGATGGCGACGAGGAGCGGTAATGGCCCGGATCAAACTCGCGTACCTTGGCGGCGGTTCGACGCGGGCCGCCGGCACGATGGCGTCGTTCGTCCACCACGGTCATCAGTTCGCCGGCTCGGAGGTCGTGCTCATCGACCTGGACGCCGACCGGCTGGCCCTGATCAAGGAGCTCGCCGACCGGATGGCGGCGCATGCCTGCCTCGACCTCACCGTCACCACGACCACCGACCGGCGGGAAGGCCTCCGGGACGTCGACGCCGTGCTGTCGAGCTTTCGTCCCGGCGGGTTCGAGGCTCGCGCGCTCGATGAACGCATCCCGCTCAAGCACGGTGTGATCGGGCAGGAGACCCAGGGGCCCGGCGGGTTCTTCATGGCGCTGCGCTCGATCGCGGTGATGAAGCAGGTCGCTGAAGACCTTTCCGAGGTCGCGCCACACGCCCGGATCTTCAACTACACGAACCCCGTCAACATCGTGGCCCAGGCGATGACCATGTACACCGAGATCCCCACGGTGTCGTTCTGTGAGGGGCCGATCATCTTCCCGCGTGAGGTCGCCGAGGCGGCCGGTCTCGATCCGGATCGGATCAGGGCCACCATGGTGGGGATCAACCACAACTGCTGGAGCGTGGAGCACACCTACGACGGGCAGGACGCGATTCCGTTCATTCAGCAGGCGTACGAAAAGCGCCGCGAGGACCCGTCGACCAGCACGCACGCGAAACGATTGCTGCACCTTGCAAGCGTGATGGAGTCGATCCCGTCGTCGTACTTCCTCTACTACTACTTCCGGGAGGAAGTGCTGCGCGAGCTGCGCGGCAAGCCCACCACGCGTGCCGAGGACATCATGGCCGAGGTGCCGGGCTACTGGGCCCACTACACCGAGCAGGCCAAGTCCGAGGCGCCGGTGCTCGACCCGGCTCGCTCCCGTGGCGGCATCCACGAGCTCGAGCTCGCCATCGACGCGATGAACGCCTACTACAACGACACCGGGGAAACCCTGCCGGCCAACCTGCCGAACACCCTTCCCGGGGGTGGCAAGGCGCTTCCCGGCTTCGACGAGGACGTGGTGGTGGAGATCCCGAGCCGGGTGGATGCGACGGGCTTCACGCCGCTGCCGCAGCCGGCGCTGCCGCATCAGGTGCGTGGTCTGGTCCAGGCGCTCGCCGAGCATCAGGTGCTCGCTGCCCGGGCGGCCTGGGAGGGTGACGCCCGGGATGGCGTCCGTGCGCTGGCCGCACATCCGCTGGTGCCGACGCTGTCGGTGGCCGAGGAGCTGTACGCCGAGATGGCGAAGGCGCATGCGCCGTACCTCCCTGACCGCCTCCTCCCGCGTTGAGCATGACCACGTCGACGACGGCTCGCGTCTTTCTCGGTGTCGACGCCGGCAACAGCAAGACCGTGGCACTGGCGTGCGACGAGACCGGACGCGTGCTCGGGTACGGCCGGGGCGGCACCGGCGACATCTACGGCGTGAAGTCCGAGCAGCATGCGGTGGACGAGGTTCTGGGCTGCGTCAAGGCTGCCTTGACGATGGCAGGACGGCAGGCGAGCGACGTGCACGGCGCCGCCTTCCGGTTGGCCGGCGTCGACTGGCCGGAGGATCGGGAGTTCTGGTACGACGTCCTGGCGCGGGATCTTCCCGACGTCTTCCGATTGGTCCGGCAGGGCCGGTGCTCGATCGAGAACGACGGCTTCGCACCCATCCGTTGTGTTGAGCCGACTGGTGTCGCGGTGGCGGTCGTCGCGGGCACCGGCGCTGCGGTGGCGGGTCGCGGTCCGACCGGGACCGAATGGAGCATGAGCTTCTGGATCCAGGACGGTCACGCGGCGTCGAGCATGGTCGCCGATGCGTTGCGTGCGGTCTATTTCGCCGAGCTCGGCCTGGGTCCGGCGACCCAGCTGACCGAGCGCCTCCTCACCTTTTTCGGGTACGCCACGGTCGAGCAGATGCTGCGTGAGTTCACCCGTCGCGGCGGCACGCCGTCACGTCCGGCGCACACCGCCGCGGCCGAGGTCAGCAAGGCCGCCATCGCCGGCGACGTTGTGGCGGGCGAGATCGTCCACGACCTGGCGGGTCGGCTGGCCGACTATGCGTACGTCACCGCGAAGCGGGTCGGCTTCGACGTGGCGAACGGTGAGGTCCCGGTCGTGCTCGCCGGCTCTGTGCTGAGGGGCGACGATTCGCCCGTGACGCGCGCGCTCCTCAAGGCGCTGCCGGAACGACTGCCCGGCGCGAGGGCATGCGTGACCACGCTGCCACCGGTCGCCGGCGCCACGCTCGACGCGCTCGCCGAGGCTGGCTTCGAGGTCAGCGCTGAGGTGGTCGGTCGACTTCGCGCCTCACTTCCGGTGCCGAACCTGATCGGTGCCTGATCGGTCATGCGGATCGACCCCAGGAAGTGGTGCCCTCGTCCTTGATACCGTCCACTCCCGTGAGCACCCGGTCGACCGCCGATGCCGCGGCACCTCAGGCGTCGCGCGAAGGCGTGAGTTCTGCCCACGAGATCGGGAACGCCGGTCCGGCGGCCCGGGAGGCCTACGCCCATCTCGCGGACGCACTCCGCCGTGGCATCTACCCGGAGGGGACCCGGCTTCCGGGTGAGCGTGACCTCGCTGCCCAGCTGGGGGTCAGCCGGACCACCCTGCGCCAGGCGCTCGGAAGGCTGGCCGCGGAGGGCAGGTTGCAGCGCTCGTCCCAACGGGGCTGGTTCGTCCCGCGACGAGTGGTCGGTGAGCCGCCCAGCGTGCTGCAGAGCTTCACCGAGATGGCGCGGGCCCGCGGTCTCACGCCAAGCTCGCACATCCTCGAGCAGATCGTCCGCCCGTCGACGTTCGAGGAGGCGGAACGACTCCGGATCACGCCCGGATCGCGCGTGCTCGAGATCCGACGAGTGCGTGGCATGGACGGCGTTCCGGTGTGTCTGGACACGACAGTTCTCATTGCGGCCCGGGCCGAGCCGCTGATCACGGCGGACCTGGAAGATCGCTCCCTCTACGAAGCGCTCGAGCAGGAGTGCGGCGTGGTGGTGGCGCGGAGTTCGTACGCGGTCCAAGCGGCGGCTGCCGACCGGGAGACCGCACGCCTGCTGGAGATCGCCGAGAAGAGCCCGGTGTTGGTGGGCCAGGAGGTCACGTACGACAGGGCGGAGGTGCCGGTGCTGACCAGCCGCACGGTCTACCGCGGTGACGCGTACCGGTTCCAGGCCGACCTCTACCGCCCGGTCTCCTAAAGATCGGCGAGCGCGACGGAAGGAGTCACCGTGGAGCACCTCGGCGTGTACTCGGACCTCGTTGATGCCGCACGCCGTCACCTCGCGGCCGGACCGCCGGGTGTACAGGCCACGTCCGAGCCGGGGACTGCCGCCGAACCCGGCCCCGCCCTCCGTCAAGCCATCCGGGACGTCCTGGGTTTCACGGCGCTGCCCGCGGTGCCGACCGACGTCCGTACCGAGCGCACGTGGTCAGGCGACGGGGTCGACGGCGAGGAGGTCTCCTGGTCCGTCGGCTACGGCCCGCGGACCTACGCCTGGGTGCTCAAGCCGAGCGGCGTGGAGGGTCCGCTGCCTGCGGTTGTGGCGCTGCACAGCCACGACGGCGTGAAGAGGTACGGGAAAGAGAAGATCGCCGACGGTCCTGACGAACCGGCCGATGCGGTGGTCCGACTGCGTGAGCAGTCGTACGGCGGCCGCGCGTTCGCGAACGCGCTGGCCAGGATGGGCTTTCTCGTCGTGGCGCACGACGTCTTCCTGTGGAGCAGTCGGCGGTTCCCGCTCGAGACCATGCCGGACCGCATCCGCCGGCTTGGAGCGCTGTCGGCCGCCGCGACGGGTGATGGTCCGGACGAGGCGTACGAAGCCGCTGCCCGGTTGCACGAGGACCTCGTCGCGAAGTACTGCGCTCTGCTCGGCACCACGCTGGCCGGTGTGGTGGCGTACGAGGATAGGGCGGCGGTGGCGTATCTGCGCTCACGTCCTGACGTGGCCGGCGACCGGGTGGGCTGTGTCGGCCTGTCTGGCGGTGGCTGCCGGGTCGCCCTGCTTCAGGCGACGAGTGACGAGGTCGGCGCGGCCGTGATCGTCGGCATGATGAGCACGCATGCGGCGCTGCTCGATCGGTTGGTCGACGGCCACACGTGGATGTTCTTCCCGTCTGGATTGGCCCGGGTGTGCGACTGGCCAGACCTTGCGGCCAGTCGGGCGCCGGCTCCGCTCCTTGTGCAGTACGACCGGGACGACCAGCTCTTCACCCTCGAGGGAATGCAGGCGGCTCACGAACTGCTCGTACGACGCTACCAGGAAGCGGGTGCGCCGGACGCCTACCGAGGCGAGTTCTACGACGGCCCGCACAAGTTCGACGTCGCCATGCAGGAGTCGGCCTTCGCCTGGCTGCAAACCCATCTGACTCCCCAACACTGACCCCGCACGCCGCCGAATGACCCGGCGCGCCGCCGAAAAATGACCACGTTCGGAGGGGTCTTGCGGTGTCAACACGGCATAGACGCAATGTCTCGGTCACGAACGCCGTGCCACACATTGATCGCTACCAGGAGCCGGTGGGCCGGACCCCTTGGCGAGCTGGCCTCCTACGCGACCGCCGCCTCGACATGAGCGCCGAGCGCAAGCAGGCTCTCCTCTGCGTACGCATGCCCGACCAGCTGCAGTGACGCGGGCAGCGACTGGTCGTCACGGGGCACGGGGAGGGCGAGTGCTGGCAGACCGAGGAGGTTGAAGGGCACGGTGAGGCGTGTCGTGCGGGCCGGCTCGCCGATACGCGGCGGCTCGAACGGCAGGGTCGGTAGCGCGAGAAAGCTGTGCTGGTCGAGTAGTTCGTTCACAGCACGAATCGCCTCGACGCCGACGCGCCGACACTGGACGACCTCCTGGGCCGAGATGTCCCGACCTGCTGCGATCCCACCCGCATGCCGCTCTTCCAGCTTGTCGGCGTTGTCGAGCAGGTGCCGGTGCGCCCAGTAACCCTCGTACATCATGATCGTGTTGGCAGCCTTGATCCAGCGCGACCAGTCCGGCACCTCCACCTGCGCCACCGTGATCCCGGCTCGGCGCAACGCCTCGTCGATCGCCGCGTCGACGGCGGGATCGATCGGCTGACCGTCCTCCGGCACGCGCAGGCGGGCGACGGTCAGCGGGATGTCGTCCAAGGCCGCGATCTCGAAGTCCGGCTCCATCATCCGCATCCCGAGGGCCACGTCGGCCACCGTCCGCCCGAGCGGTCCCACCGTGTCGAGAGTCCGAGAGAACTCGAAGACGCCGTGCGTCGGTATCCTGCCCGCCGTGGTCTTGAGGCCGACGATGCCACAGCAAGCGGCCGGCACCCGCACCGATCCTCCCGTGTCGGTCCCGTATCCGACGTCCGCCTCACCACGCGCGACCGCCACGGCGGACCCACTCGACGAGCCGCCGGGGATACGTGTCGGATCCAGTGGGTTGGTGGGTGTGCCGGACCACGGATTGATGCCGTCGGCGTGTCGGCAGAGCTCGACCAGGTTGGTCTTGCCAACGATCCGCCCGCCCTGTTCTCGCGCCCGCGCCACGACCGGGGCGTCGTACGCGGCTGGCTGCGCGGTTTCTGCGATCAAGCGGCAACCCGCTGTGGTGATCGTGCCGGCGACGTCGATGCAGTCCTTGACCGCGATCCGGGGATCTGCCCCGGGGTCGTCGGCCGGATCGGCTGACGTGATCGCGTCAGGGTCGAGCGTGAGCAACCAGGTCGAGTCCATGGACGTCGATCTTTCCCTATGGGGACGGACGTGCAAAAGGAGTTTGGCGCCGCGGAGTCGAGCGTGTAGACCTGACGCAACGGCCGTGGTGCGGAGCGGTCTGCCCGCGCGGCCACGCCGGCCGGCGGCGTGGGTGGCAGTACGAGCAGGTCGCTGGCGTGGGGGTCGGCAGCCAGCGCCATCGCGCGTGACCAGCAGGTCTTGAGGAGGGAGCGTCGGGCGTGACGGAGCAGAGATACCTGCGGTACCCAACCATCAGCGGCGACACGGTGGTCTTCGTGACCGAGGACGACCTGTGGAGTGTGCCGGTCACCGGAGGGCGAGCCTGGCGCCTGACCGCAGGAGTGGCCGAAGCCGGCCGACCGTTCCTCTCCCCCGACGGCTCACAGGTGGCGTTCGTCGGTCAGGAAGAAGGGCCCGGCGAGATCTACGTCATGCCGTCGAACGGCGGTGTGGCCCGTCGTCTGACGTTCGAGGCGGCGCGATGCCATGTCGCCGGCTGGCTGGACGAGGACACCATCGTGTACGCCAGCCTCACTGGGCGTCCCGTGGCAGACTTCCGGCTCCGCGCGGTGAGCCGCTTCGGCGGCCCGTCCCATGAGCTGCCGTACGGATGGGCGCATTCGATCTCCTTCTCGCAGGCCGCCTCCGGGCGCGGCACGGGAGGCGCCCGCGGGGTGGTGCTCGGTCGCAACACCGCTGACCCCGCGCGCTGGAAGCGTTATCGCGGTGGGACAGCCGGCGAGCTGTGGATCGACGCGGACGGCACGGGCGAGTTCGTCCGCCTGATCAAGCTCGACGGTAACCTTGCCAGCCCGTGCTGGGTTGGCGATCGCATCTACTTCCTCTCCGACCACGAGGGCGTCGGCAACGTCTACTCATGTCTGCCGAATGGCGAGGACCTGCGACGCCACACCGACCACGACACCTTCTACGCCCGCAACCTCTCCACCGACGGCGTCCGCCTGGTCTATCACTGTGCCGGCGACCTCTACCTGCTCGAGCCGAGCACGGACGAGTCGCGCCGGATCGACGTGCAGGTGGGAAGCTCGCTGACGCAACGGAACCGGCAGTTCGTGCCTGCTGGGCAGTATCTCGACTCCGTGTCGCTGGGTCCTGACGGCAGCGACCTCGCGATCACCACGCGCGGGAAGGCGTTCTCGTTCGCACACTGGGAGGGTGCCGTACGCCAGCACGGTGAGCCGGATGGCGTGCGCTACCGGCTCCTCACCTGGCTGCCCGACCACCGGCGTCTGGTGGCGGCCGCCGGTGACGAGCGCGAAGAGGAGCGGCTGGTGGTGCTCACCGCTGACGGCAGCGCTCCTGCCCGGTGGCTGGACGGCCTGGACGTCGGTCGCGTGACCGAGCTTGCCGTCTCGCCACGCGAGCCTGTCGTCGCGGTAGCCAACCACCGCAACGAGGTGCTCGTCGTGGACGTCTCCGACGACGAGGCGACAGTGCGCCGGATCGACGCGAGTCGCTACGGCAGGATCCGCAATGTCACGTGGGCGCCAGACGGTCGTTGGCTCGCCTACGCCAAGCCGGAAGGCCCCAGCACACGGGCGATCGTGCTGTGCCGGGTGGAGACCGGTGAGACCTGGCCGGTGACCCGGCCGGTGTTGCGGGACACGTGTCCCAGCTTCGACCCGGACGGCAAGTACCTCTACTTCATCGGCCAGCGTGAGTTCAATCCGGTGTACGACGAGCTGCAGTTCGACCTCGGCTTCCCGCTCGGCGCCCGGCTGTATGCGGTCGCGCTGCGGCGCGACGTGAGCTCGCCGTTCGTACCAAGCCCACGTCCGCTGGTCGCCGACGGGCAGAAGCCGAAGGAGTCGGACAAGTCTGCGAAGGCCGAGTCGGAAACCGGCACGGCCGGACAAGGCGGCGAAGGCGACGGAGCGCGGACCATCGAGATCGACGTCGACGGCCTTCCGGATCGGGTCGTCGAGTTCCCGGTTCCGCAGGCCCGCTACACCAAGGTTGCCGGTATTCGCGGCAAGGTGCTGTTCACGAGCCAGCCGGTGCAAGGCAGCCTCGACCGCAACTGGTTCGACGAGCGGCCGCCAAGTCGGAACGTTCTCGAGTACTTCGACTTCGAGACCCAGAAGCAGGAACGCCTGATCGAGGGCATCACAGACTTCTGGCTCGACCCCGGAGCCCGGACCCTCGTGTATCGCGCCGGCGATCGGCTGCGTGTGTTGAAGGCGGGTGAGAAGCCGGCCGAAGAGTCCGACGAGCCCAGGCGTACGACGGGATGGATCGACCTCGACCGGGTGAAGGTGTCGGTGCGCCCCGGCGCCGAGTGGCGGCAGATGTTCCGCGAGACCTGGCGACTGCAGCGCGACCACTTCTGGGCCGAGGACATGTCGGGCGTCGCGTGGAACGAGATCTACGACCGCTACCTGCCGCTGGTCGATCGGGTCTCCACGAGGTCTGAGCTTTCGGACCTGATCTGGGAACTGCAGGGCGAGCTCGGCACCTCGCATGCGTACGAAATGGGTGGCGCCTATCGACCGCGTCCGCACTACCGCCAGGGCTTCCTTGGCGTGGACTGGGTGTACGACGCGGAGTCCGGGCACTACCGCATCGGCACGGTGGTGTCCGGCGATCGCTGGGATCCCGACGCGACCTCGCCGCTGATCCGGCCGGGCGTCGACGTCGCGGTTGGCGACATCGTGCTCGCGATCAACGGCCAACCCATCGGTGCCGGCCCGAACGGCACCCACACGCTGCCTGGGGAACCGTTGGTCAACCAGGCGGACCAGGAAGTGCAGCTCACGATCCGCAAGCCGGATCAAGCCGAGCCGCAGACCGTTACCGTGAAGGCGATCGGGTCGGAGCAGGCCGGGCGGTACCGCGACTGGGTCGAGTCGAATCGAGCGTACGTTGCAGAACGCACCGAGGGCCGGGTCGGCTATGTGCACATCCCCGACATGGGGCCGCACGGTTTCGCGGAGTTCCACCGGCAGTTCCTGCGGGAGTACGACCGTGAGGCGCTGATTGTCGACGTCCGGTTCAACGGCGGTGGGCACGTCTCGCCCCTGTTGCTGGAGAAGTTGGCGCGCCGACGCATCGGGTACGACTTCCCGCGCTGGACCGAGCCGGAACCGTACCCATACGAGTCGCCGCGAGGGCCACTGGTGGCGCTCACCAACGAGATGGCCGGGTCGGACGGCGACATCTTCTGTCATGCGTTCAAGCTGATGCGGCTCGGTCCGCTGATCGGGCGCCGGACGTGGGGCGGGGTGATCGGGATCTCGCCGAGCCATCGGCTCGCGGACGGCACCATCACCACGCAGCCGGAGTACTCGTTCGCCTTCGACGACGTGGGCTGGCGGGTCGAGAACTACGGCACCGACCCGGACATCGAGGTCGACATCGCGCCGCAAGACTTCGTCGCGGGACGGGATCCGCAGCTGGACAAGGCAATCGAGGTCGCGCTCGAGCGGCTCGCCGAGCATCCGCCTCACGCCCCGAAGCCGCCAGAGCGGCCGCGGTTCGCACCACCCCGTCTGACGCCGCGGGAGCGCATAATGTGAGGCCACGTCGAAGCCTGAGCTCAAGCAGTTCGGAGATCTCTCGGAAGCCGACTTCGAGCGTCATCCGGTCTGGATCACCTGCCACACGGTGGACTACGACGAGCCCTGGAATGACGAGACGGATGAGGAGACGTTCAGACCGTGGACCGGTGAGCTGCCGGCCGATCCATCCGAGGGAATGCTTCTCGTCCGAGCGACACTCACGCTGCACGACGGGACGACCTTCAAGGGATTTCGTCACGCCTACCTCGGAGGACGATCTCGGCCTGCAGCGACCCCACATGTTCGTCGGAGAGCAACTCTTCGGGTTCTGGGGAGGCAGGTTCGGAGTGCCCGCGGGAGATTGCCAGCGGTTCTACGCAGCTCTCGGGCGATCAGCCGATGCGGTGTTCCCTGTGGCGTTCAGCGTCGACCCCGGCCTCGCGACTGGCGTGACGAGCGGCATCGTCGAGGGGTTCAGAAAGAACGACGAACGACTCACGGTCGAGCGGTGACTCAGCTGTCGCGTAGGCCGAGGGCGCGGGCAGCGATCTGGGCGAGATGCATCGGCTCGCGTCGCTGGTCGCCGAGATCTGCTTGACGGATCTGGGTACGACAGCTGAAGCCGTCGGCGAGCACGGCGACCTTCGGATCGGCGGAGCGGATGGCAGGGAGGAGAACGCGCTCGGCGCAGGCCATCGACACGTCGTAGTGGCCCTTCTCGAAGCCGAAGTTCCCGGCGAGCCCACAGCATCCGGAGTCGAGCACGTCGACGTCCACCCCGAGGGCTTCCAGCACGGCCGTGTCACTCGTGTAACCGAGCTCGGCGTGCTGGTGGCAGTGCACTTGGGCAAGCGCGCGCAACCCGGTCGTTCGTACCGTGAAGTCGTCGACGTGGTCGGCAAGGATCTCGGCGAACGTCTTGGTTTGCGAGCGCAGCTTCGCCGCGGTCTCGTCGCCTGGCAGGAGGTCTGTGATCTCGCCTCGGAACAGCGCCGTGCAGCTCGGCTCCAGGCCGACGACTGGCGTGCCGGCGTCAAGCCACGGACGCAGAACGGCGAGCGTGCGCCGGATCACACGTTTCGCGACGCCGAGTTGCCCGGTCGAGACCCAGGTGAGACCACAGCAGACAGGCTTGGTCGGCACCTCCACGTGGTAGCCGAGTGACTCCAGCACGGCGACGGCATCCATCCCGATCTGAGGATCGAAGGCGTTGGTGAAGGTGTCGGGCCAGAGCAGAATCCGTCGGGTCGCTGTCGACTCGTTGGCCCGCCTGTGTCTCCGGAACTGGCGTACGAAGGTGTGTCGAGCGAGGACGGGAATCTGTCGTTCGGGTGTTACTCCTCCCATTCGCTTGGCCAGCGATGCCAGCCACGGCTGCCGGGCAGCCGCGTTCACGACACTCGGAGCGACACTGGCCAGCCGAAGCCACAGCGGGAGGAACCCCATCGAGTAGTGGGAAGCCGGACGAAGCCGGCCGGCGTAGTGGTGGTGCAAGAACTCAGCCTTGTAGCTCGCCATGTCGACGTTCACCGGGCAGTCCGTCTTGCATCCCTTGCACGAAAGGCAGAGGTCGAGCGCGTCGCGCACGTCCTCCGAACGCCAGCCACCTTTGACGACCTCGCCGTTCGCCATCTCGAACAGCAGCCGGGCTCGGCCTCGGGTGGAGTGCTTCTCTTCCCGGGTGACGCGGTAGCTGGGGCACATCACCCCGCCTTTGGCAGCAAGGCATTTCCCGACGCCGATGCATCGCCGAGTGGCGCCGAAGAAGCCGTCGGCGTCGTGAGAGAACGCGAAGGAGGTGTCGCCTCGCAGTGTTGGTCGGGCGACGAAGACCCGTACGTCGTCGTCGAGCTTGGCTGGGTCGACGATGCGGCCGGGGTTCATCAGGCCATCCGGGTCCCAAGCGGCCTTGAACTCCGCGAACGCCGTCCGAATGTCAGCGGGATACATGCGATCCAGGAGCTCCGAACGTGCCTGGCCGTCGCCGTGCTCACCGGAGAGCGAACCTCCGTGTTCCACCACGAGGTCGGCTGCTTCTTCCATGAAGCGCCGGAAGCCGGCCAGCCCGGCGGTCGTCAGCAGGTCGAAGTCGATCCGGACGTGGATGCAACCATCGCCAAAGTGCCCGTAGTAGACACCTTGGCGTCCGTGCGCCTTCAGCAGAGCGTCGAATCCGCGCAGGTAGCTACCCAGACGGTTCGGCGGTACGGCGGCGTCCTCCCATCCAGGCCAGGCTTCGCTGCCGTCCAGCCGGCGAGTCGTGCTGCCAGCACCTTCTTCCCGCACTCGCCACAGCGCACGCATCTGGGCAGGGTCGGTGATGACCGCACTGGTCGCCCCGTAACGGCTCATGGCGGCCGCAATCATGTCCGCGTTGCTCCGTGCTTCGGCAGGCGACTCGCCTCCGGTCTCGACGTAGAGCCAAGCGCCACCGGGCGGAAGGGCGTCGAGCGCGGGATTGGCGGGGTTACGGTCGCGCACGATGCGGACGATCGTCGCGTCGACGCTCTCGATGGTGAGGGGATGCAGCTCGAGCAACGGGACGACGTGGTCCGCGGCCACGAACTGGTCCGGGAATCCCACGACAGCAAGGGCTCGTGCTGCCGGCGCGGGCACGAGCGTGAGTTCGGCCTCGAGGATGGTGGCGCAGGTGCCTTCGGTGCCCACGAGGGCGCGCGCCAGGTTGAAGCCGTTCGCGGGCAGCAGTTGGTCGAGGTTGTACCCGGAGACGCGACGGGTGAGGGCGTGGTCGTCTGCCGCGTACGACTCCTCGATCCGCTTGCCGTAGCGATCACGAATTGTGCGCAAGGCCGTGACGAGCTGCCCGGTCCGTCCGGGTGTCGCCGCAAGTTTGTCCAGCTCTGCTTCGGTCGTCGGGCCGACGGTGAGCTGCGTCCCGTCCAGGAGCGCGACGTGCAGTCTCGAGACGTTGTCGACGGTCTTGCCCCACGGGAGGGAGTGCGCGCCGCAGGCGTTGTTGCCGATCATGCCGCCGAGCGTGCAGCGGTTGTGGGTCGAGGGATCCGGTCCGAACGTGAGGCCGTATGCGTTGGCTTTCGTACGCAGGTCATCCAGGACGACCCCGGGTTGCACCCGCGCGATCTGGCGTTCCGGGTCGATCTCCAGGACCTCGTTGAGGTAGCGGCTGAAGTCGAGGACGACGGCTGTGTTGACCGCCTGCCCGCCGATGCTCGTGCCGGCGCCGCGTGGCAGCACAGGGACCCGGAGCCGGTGGCACACGTCGAGGGTCGCGAGTACGTCCGACGTGTCGTACGGCTGAACCACCCCAATTGGCACATGCCGGTAATTCGACGCGTCGGCCGAGAAGAGCGCCCGGCTTCCGGCGTCGAACCTCACCGGCCCGCTGACGACCTTCGCCAGCTCGGCCTGCAACTCCTCGACCGGCACCCCTGCCGTGGCTCCACGATCATGGGCAGGAAGCGAACGCTGCGGCATACCACTGAGCCTCCCATGTCGGGATGTTCGTGCCCGCAACTGGGTCGAACGACCGCAGCCGCAATCCTTCGTGATCGCGAGAGTGGCTCCCGTCGACCGCGGTGTCACAAACGTCGCGGGGATCGGCGCGCCGGTCGTACGGAAGGACCGATCGCTGTCTCACAGAAATCGATCTCACTCAATCGATCTAACTCGTCGGCACGGGAGCCGGTGCCAGCCAGGCGGGTTGGGCGTACGGATCGTCGTCTGAGTGCCGAATCGGTGCGAGACCCCTGAGATCTTGTTGGATCAGCCACTGGCACCAGCGCTCGGTGACATGGATTCCCGCTTCCTCGAGGCACTCACGTTCGGCCGCCACATGGGGAAGCTCGCCATCATCGACGAAGCCCCAGGGGATTCCCCACCATCCAGCGTGTCGACCGCGTGCCTCCCGGACGAGGAGGTAGCGACCCGCCTGGGCGACGAGCGCTCCGGCACAGAGGATGTGACGAGGCGGTGCCTTGGTGCGACCGGCGTCGGGAGGCCGCTGGTCCTATTCCGCGCCGGCCGCGCTCGTTGGCGATGTGGGCGATTCCGAGGTCGGCAACGGTGGCGTCGGCATGGGCGAGGGGATCCTGGTGACCGTTGGCGTCGTGAGGGGAGTCGTCGGCACGGGGCCCGATGGTGTAGGCACAGGGCTCGGCGGACTCGTAGGTTCCTCCGCAGGAGTCACCTGGTGACGTTCGATCCGGGCGGACGTGAGGCCGAGGCCGCCCAGCGTGATGCTGTCCCAGGCTTGCAGCTCCTGCGTGCGAGGATCGAGGTAGAGGACAGAGAGCTGCACCGGTTGCGGTTCGTCGTACTTCAACGCACGCATGCCGGCACCACCGGTCGTCCCTTCCTGCATGAGCCGGCTGCCCTTGGGCAAGACGGCGGTGAGCTGTTCATGCCCGTGTCCCGTGAGCAGCAGTGGCGCATGGCCGTCGAAGAAGGCCGCTCCGGTGCTGTCGTGAAAGACGATCGCGTCGACGGGATCTTTGGCGGCCTCCGCTACGCGGGCCAGGGCCATGGCCTGCTCGGCAACGGCCTCAGCATCCGAGTCCGGCACCACCCTCCGCCACGCCGGTGTGAAGCGCGGGTCGCCGGCACCGAGGAAGCGGATTCCCTTGACTGTCTTGACCTTCCCGTCCAGGACGACGACGTTCGGGATCCGCCGCATGGCCCGCTCGGTGACGAGCGAGTCGTGGTTGCCCCGCACCCAGACGTACGGAATTCGAAGATCACGGATCGGTCTGGTGAAGTAGTAGTTCTCAGCCGGCAGACCGTGGTCGGTGGTGTCGCCGGAGTCGACGATCAGGTCGATGGAGTACTGGCGCACGATCGACCGGATGATGTCCCACGCATGTTCGCCCAGATGCAGGTCAGAGATGTGCAGGAGTCGAATGGTTTCCTCCTGAGGTTCGTACGCCGGCAACGTCGACGTCACGTCGTACAGCTGAGTGACGTTGGTGACCAGGCGTACCAGCTCGTCGGAGTACGCGTTGAAGTTCTCCGCCACGTCACGGGCGTTTCCGACCAGCGCCGGTGCTTCGGTCAAAAGGCCGGTGTACTTCGGCTCGGTCACCGCCCGCGGATCCAGTGTCGCGCCCGCAAGCCCGAACACCGCCAGGAGCCCGATCGCCGACCCGCCAGCGGCAACCAGGGTCGGGAGGAACCGACGTGTCACAAGGAGGGTCACAGCCACCGCGCCCACCATGCCGGCAAGCACGGCACGCGCTGCCGCTGCGTACATGCCGGTCCGTACGTCCTCCAGGATCACCTCCTGGAGCGTGGCGAGCGTGGCGCCGCGCTCGACCAGGCGCTTCGCAGCTTCCTGGTTGACCCCGTCGACGTTCACGTGCAGCCGGATCGGACCCACATGGGTGTCGAGCTCCAGGGTTCCGAGTGGTGGGAGCGATACGACCGACTCGCCTTGCCACGACGGTTCGAACCGCATCGTCGTCTCGACCGGCCCGACGGTATGGGCCGACTGTCCCAGCGCCACCATGCCCACCCACGCACCACCGGTGGCGAGAGCGGCGACACCCAGGACGATGGCCGGACGACGCAGGCGAACGAATATGGCCGCGCAGCCGTTTCGCAGCACGGTGACGACTGGTGTGATCCGCGTGAAAAGGTGCGCCGCACGCTGCCAGGCGTCCCGGACAGCCGTCGTCGACACGGCGAACGCCTGGCTCACTCGCCCGGGCTTTCGCGGCGGTTCGGGCCTTTCCACGTCACCCACCATAGGTGTCGCACGCGGGACGAAGCCGGCATCGACTGTCGGCGAGAGCTGGATCCGCGGCGTCCGTGGTCAGGACAGGATGTCCTCTCGGAACTCTCCCGGAGGCCGTTCTCCGTCTGCGGCGAGCTTCGTCTCCCGTTCCCGCAGCTCCACACGCCGGATCTTGCCGGAGATCGTCTTCGGTAGCGCCTCGACGAACTCGATGCGACGCACCCGGTTGTATGCGGGCAGACGCTCGCGTGCGTACGACAAGATCGATGCCGCGGTCTTCTCGTCCGCCGCGTGGCCGGCCGCCAGGGCGACGTACGCCTTCGGCACAGCGAGGCGTACCGGATCGGGTGCTGGTACGACTGCCGCCTCCGCCACCGCGGGATGCTCGAGCAGGACGCTTTCGAGCTCGAACGGCGAAACCTTGTAGTCGGACGCCTTGAACACATCGTCCGTACGCCCGACGTAGGTGATGTAGCCGTCCGCATCCCGTTCGGCCAAGTCACCGGTGTGGTAGTAGCCGCCTGCCATGGCCTCTGCGTCCAGCGACGGATCTCCGAGGTAGCCCGACATCAGGCAGGCCGGACGCCTGGAAAGATCGAGGCAGATCTCGCCTTCGTCGGATGGCTGGCCGGTCACCGGGTCGACCAGTACGACACTCATGCCCGGCAGGGGACGCCCCATGGAGCCGGGCTTGACCTCCTGACCTGGCGAATTCCCAATCTGAGCTGAGGTTTCGGTCTGGCCGTAGCCGTCGCGGATCGTGAGATTCCAGTGTCGACGCACGTGCTCGATCACTTCGGGGTTGAGCGGCTCGCCTGCGGCTGCCACCTTCCGCAGCTCACCCGGTCCGCCGGACAGGTCGGCCTGGATCAGCATGCGCCACACCGTCGGTGGTGCGCACATGCTGGTGACCTTCGCGCGGTGGATCTGACGCAGCAGTGCTGCGGCGTCGAAGCGCGTGTAGTTGTAGACGAAGATGGTCGCCTCGGCGATCCACGGAGCGAAGAAGCTGCTCCACGCGTGCTTTGCCCATCCGGGCGAACTGACGTTGAGGTGGATGTCACCGGGCTCGAGACCGAGCCAGTACATCGTGGACATGTGGCCCACCGGGTAGCTCACCTGGGTGTGGCGCACCAGCTTGGGTTTGCTGGTGGTGCCCGATGTGAAGTAGAGCAACAGGGTGTCGTCGGGCGCAGTCACGGCCGTACGACGGGGTGGGTCGGTTCTCTGGTACGCGTCGACGTACGAACGCCAGCCCGCAGGCACTCCGTCCGTCCCCACGCAGATCCGTGTGTAGTCGCCCGGCACGTCGTCGAACCGTGGCGTGTCCGCGCTGTTGACGATGACGTGGCTCACCTCGCCGCGGGTGATCCGGTCGGTGAGGTCCGCAGGACCGAGCAGGGTCGTGGTCGGGACGATGATCGCGCCGAGCTTCATGATGGCGAGCATCGACTCCCAGAGCTCGACCTGGTTGCCGAGCATGAGGAGCACGCGGTCGCCACGGGTGACGCCCTGCGCTTCCAGCCAGGCGGCGACTTGATCGGAGCGGAACGCGAGCTCGGAGAAGGTGAGCGAGCGCTCGGTGTCGTCCTCCTCGACGATCCACAGGGCCGTGCGGTCTCGCGAGGCCGACGACTCGTCGCGTGCGATGTGGTCGAACCAGTCCGTCGCCCAGTTGAACGTGCCGTCGAACTGAGGCCACGCGAAATCGCGTTCCGCGGTGTGGTAGTCGTCCAGGTGCGCGAGCAGGAAGTCGCGGGCCTCCCGGTAGATCTGCGTGGCGGTCGGTCGAGCGTTGGTGGGTGCAGCCATGCGAGTCCTCCGATGGCGATCGCCGGTGCCCTCGAGGTCTTTCCTCTCGTCTCATCGTCACGGTTGTGCCCGGTCTCGCGCTAGTAGCCACGGAGGAGCTGCCGGAATCCGTCACCGATGCGGTCAGGTCCGCGCCGGCAGCACTCTGCCGCGTACCTCACCGAACCCGAGGCGGCCACCGCCTGCCGCCGGCGCGGTCGCCGAGATCACGACCTCGTCGTCGTCCTCCAGGAAGGTGCTCGGCCTGCCGCCGACGTCGAGGGGTTCCTCGCCACCCCACGTGAGCTCCATGAACGAGCCGCGTTGATCTTTTCCTGGCCCGGAGACGGTGCCTGAAGCGTACAGGTCGCCGGTGCGGGTCGCCGCCCCGTTGACGCTGAGGTGGGCCAGCATCTGGGCCGGTGACCAGTACATTTCGCGGTAGGGCGGGCGGGAGACCAGCTGGCCGTTCCAGCGCACCTCGAGATCGATGTCCAGCCCCCATGGTTGCTTCTCGTGAAGGTACGCAAGCGGTGTCGGCTGCTGCGCCGGCCGTGTCACTCGGGCCGCGTCCAGAGCGAGCAGCGGCACCACCCACGCCGAGATCGACGTGGCGAAGCTCTTGCCGAGGAACGGCCCGAGCGGGACGTACTCCCAGGCCTGGATGTCGCGGGCGGACCAGTCGTTGACCAAGACCACGCCGAAGACCCGCTCGGCGAACTCCTCCACCGACACCCGCGTGCCGAGTGGTGACGGCACTCCGACGATGAAGCCCACCTCGGCCTCGACGTCCAAGCGGCGCGACGGGCCGAAGACCGGGGAGTCGCTCTCGGGCGTGAGGTACTGCCCGCAGGGGCGCACGATGTCGGTTCCCGACACGACGACGGTGCCGGAGCGGCCGTGATACCCGACGGGCAGGTGCTTCCAGTTCGACAGCAGGGGCGAGGAGTTGGGACGCAAGATCCGGCCGAGGTTGGACGCATGGTGCTCCGACGCGTAGAAGTCGACGTAGTCGCCGACCTCGATCGGCAGGTGCATCTGCACCTCGGCGACGGGGTGGAGCGCGGCGTCGGGCACGTCGCTCACCACGAGATCGGCAACTTGCCGGCGAACCTCCGCCCACCGGTCGATGCCCTGGGCCATGAAGGCATTCAGCGAAGGACGAGCGAAGACGTCGTCGCCCAGCGCCACGCCGAGGTCAAGGACGTGCTCCCCGACTCGTACGCCGACACGTGGGGCCGTTCCGGGGGTGGAGAAGACGCCGTAGGGCAGGTTGTCCGGCCCGAAGAGCGAGCCCTCCGGGATCGGGATCGTGCTCACCTCCGGCCGCCGGCCCAGGTCCACGCGTAGGCGCCGTCGTCGCTGGCAATGGCGGCTTCCCCGAGCTCGAGCGGTCGGAACGTGTCGACCATGACGGCGAGCTCGTCGACCTCCTGCACGCCGAGCGACGCCTCGATCGCGGCTGGCTGGGGTCCGTGTGCGTACCCACCCGGATGCAGCGAGATCGAACCGAGCCCGATGCCGGATCCCTTCCGTGCGCCGTAGTCGCCGCCGACGTAGAACATCACCTCGTCGGAGTCGACGTTGGAGTGGTAGTAGGGCACGGGAATCGCCAGCGGGTGGTAGTCGACCTTGCGGGGGCAGAACGTACACACGACGAAGTTCGTCCCCTGCCAGGTCTGGTGCACCGGCGGCGGTTGATGCACTCGTCCGGTGATCGGCTCGAAGTCGGCGACGTTGAAGGTGTACGGATAGAGACACCCGTCCCAGCCGACGACATCGAAGGGATGCGTGGCGTAGACCATCCGCGTGCCGGCGATGCCGGACGGTCCAGGGCCGCGGTGCAGGACGAGCACCTCGACATCGCTGCCTTCACAGACGAACGGCTCGGTCGGGCCGTGCAGGTCCCGTTCACAGTACGGCGAATGCTCGAGGAACTGACCGAACCGCGACAGGTACTTCGGCGGCGGGCCGATGTGGGAGTTGGCCTCGATGCAGTACGCCTGAAGCGGGGTGTCCCCTTCGGGCACCCAACGATGCGTGGTCGCCCGTGGAATGATCACGTAGTCGCCCTGGCGTGCGGTCAGGACGCCGAACACCGTCTCGACCTTCGCTTCACCTGCCTCGATGTAGACACACTCGTCGCCGAGGGCGTTGCGGTAGTACGGCGATGGCTGGCCTGCCCACACGTAGCAGATTCGTACGTCGGAGTTGCCCAACACCAGACGTCGATCCGTCACCGGGTTGTACGACTTCCACTCGGCGTTCTCGAACAACTCGTGCAGCTTCAGATGCCGCGGCATCAACGGATGGTTCGGCGCAGTGCTGCGATCGCCCACGTCCCACGGTTGGGAGTCGACGATCGCCGATGGGACACCGATGTGGTAGAGCAACGAAGAATCCGAGGAGAATCCCTCTTCGCCCATCAACTCTTCACGGTAGAGGCTTCCGTCTGGTTGACGGAACTGCGTATGACGTTTCGGGGGTACCTCGCCCACTCGGCGGTAGTACGGCATCAGAGATTCCCTCGTTTCGCCTGCTCGCGCTCGATTGCCTCGAAGAGCGCTTGGAAGTTTCCTTTGCCGAACCCCAGCGATCCATGGCGCTCGATGAACTCGAAGAATACCGTTGGCCGATCGCCGATCGGCTTCGTGAAGATCTGCAGCAAGTAGCCGTCCTCGTCGCGGTCGACGAGGATGCGACGGCGTTGCAGCTCTTCGATCGGTACCCGTACTTCTCCGATCCGGGCGCGCAGCTGCGGGTCGGTGTAGTAGGAGTCCGGTGTGTCCAGGAACTCCACGCCACGAGCGCGCAGCGTGTCGACGGTGGTGAGGATGTCGTTCGTAGCCAGTGCGAGGTGCTGGACGCCGGGCCCGCAGTAGAACTCGAGATACTCGTCGATCTGTGAGCGCCGCTTGCCGGCAGCCGGCTCGTTGAGCGGGAACTTCACCCGACGATTGCCGTTGGCGACCACCTTGCTCATGAGAGCGGAGTACTCCGTGGCGATGTCATCGCCGATGAACTCCGCCATGTTCGTGAACCCCATGACGCGGTTGTAGAAGTCCACCCACTTGTCCATGGCGCCGAGCTCGACGTTGCCCACCGCGTGATCGAGAGCTTGGAACAGCCGCTTCGGAGCATCCGCGGGCCTTGCGATGTTCGACGTCCTGGCGACGTAGCCAGGAAGATACGGCCCGGTGTAACGGGAACGATCGACGAGCGTGTGCCGGGTCTCACCGTAGGTCGCGATCGCGGCAAGGCGTACCGTGCCGTGCTCGTCAGTGAGGTCATGCGGCTCGGCGAGGATGGTGGCACCCTGGCTGCGCGCATGGTTTACGCAGGCGTCGACGTCAGGCACTTCGAGCGCGATGTCGATGACACCGTCGCCGTGCTTGCGATGGTGGTCTGCGAGTGGGCTCGCCGGGTCGACCGCGCCGTTGAGCACGAACCGGACGGCGCCGCTGCGCAGGACGTACGAACAGTGATCAGGGTTGCCGGTTTCCGGACCGGAGTACGCGACGAGCTCCATCCCGTAGACGTTCTGAAAGACCAGAGCAGCCTGGGTGGCGTTGCCCACCGCCCAGACCACGGCATCCCATCCGAGCACGGGAAAGGGATCGGATGCCGGGTCATAGTCGACGAGGCCGACGAGCTGGCGCAGTTGGTCGAGATCGAGTTCAGCGAGCCGTTCCTGGGTGGTCAATGCGTGGTGCATCGTCATGGCGCTGCCCTCCCGTGACGCTGATGTCGAAATGGATAGTCAAGAGGGCTAATCAATACAAGCGATGTCATCTGAACTAGCCGATTTGCCGCATCGCTGTAATGATTGGCCTTGATTGCTGTGCATTTTGTCTAGTTTCAGTTGATGGGTTCGCTGCATGGCTGATGGTGTGACACTCGACGCCCTGGATCTCGCCTTGCTCACTGCATTGCGGGAGCGGCCACGTGCTGGGTTGCTCGAGTTGTCCCGGTCCTTGAAGGTGGCGCGGGCGACCGTGCAGTCGCGGCTCAACCGGCTCGAGCGGGCCGGTGTCATCACCGGCTACGGGCCTGACATCGACCTGGCGGCGGCCGGGTTTCCGGTGCAGGCCTTCGTGACGTTGGAGATCGTCCAAGGGGCGTTGTCAGATGTCGCCGCATATCTGGAGGGCGTACCCGGGGTATTGGAGGCCTATGCGATCACCGGCACTGGTGACGTGCTGTGCAAGGTTGCGGCATCCTCACACCAGGACCTGCAGGACATCCTGCTACGCCTGAACGCGTCGTCGTTGGTCGCACGGTCGACCAGCGTGATCGTCCTGTCCACGGTCATCGGGTCGCGGACGCTGCCTTTGCTGCATTCCCAGCCGCGCCAGGCGACCAGTCGCGCTCCGGCGTTTCGTGAGCGGTCGTGACGACGGTTTTGGTACGACCCGTGTGGCGTGTCACAAGCTTGCGATGCGATCGATCAATTGGTTGATCACCGGAAGCTTCTGCTCCCGGATCCACTGCTTCTTCTCGGCAGGCGCATTCTCGGCCGCGATGATGGCCCACAGGCTCAGCTGGCTGTACAACCCCAGCCGTGCCAGTGCCTCGTCGTCGACGGGCATGCCGGCGTCGGCGGCTCCGGCAAGCTGGGAGAGCCTCAGGAGGATCGTCGAGATGCTTTCCTCCGGCGAAGCCGGACGCGTCACGGCATGAAGGTCGGCGTAGAAGCGGCCTGTGGCAGCACGGATCTCACGCTTCTCACGAGGAGTGGTGTGCGTGTTGTCGGGTCGGCACAGCTCCACCCAGTCTTCACCGGTGAGGTACTCCATCACCATGTACGCGGTGGGTGCCTCTGCACAGCTGCGGTCGATGGCGAAGATCGGGGACCCGTACGCCCGTTGCCTCCGCGACCGGCTTGTCGGTGGCGACCTCCGTGTCGTATGTGTCCTCCCGGAGCCCACGGTTGAACCGGAACACGTAACGGCGATCGTGACCGCGCAACGTGAGGAGGTGAGCGAGGTTGCCTGTTCCCTCCGCCAACAGGCTCGAGCTCAGGACCGACGCATCGGCACCGAACACCCGTCGAGCAACCACCGAGCACGTCCTCGTTGACCAGACCCAACGTTCAAACCTCCGACATCAGGTCAACGGGAGCACGCGTCGCACCTTCGCCAGCGATTCGCGGTATTCCTCGAGATCGTTGTTCTCCAGACACCACGTGATACCGCTCACGCTTCGGGCCACACGGAACAGACGTACCCGATCGGCAAGCGAAGGATCGGGCGATGTCATGTGCTGGTACGTGCGCACCAGTGCCTTGCCCATCTCGTCGTCGATGTCCCAGACCGGGGCGAGGTCCGCGGCCGGGTCCGTGATCGCGGCGGACTCCCAGTCTAGAACGCCGACGATCTCATCGTCGCGGATGAGGATGTTGTCGTGCCAGAGGTCGCCGTGGATCACGACTGCCGTGTCGTCGGACAACCTCTCGACGTGGGCGACGAAACGCTCCCGCCAGCGGACTAGTCGCGCGTGCTCGGCAGCGGAAACCTCGCCAGTGAGGTGGTCGACGGCCCTCGTCACCCAGGAGATCGTCGCCTGCTTCCACTCGTCGAGACTGGTGACGCCAGCGGCAACCGCCTCTCGGTCGATCCCGTGCACTCGAACGAGAACGCTCGCGAGCTGGGTGACGAGCCGTGCTAAGCAGCGAGCGTCTCGGGGCAACGTGCGCCCGTCGATCCGGGCGTACGCCATGGCTCCGAACCTCGACGTCGTGCCAGGCTCCAGTCGCCACTCGGGGACCGGAACCGCGACCGGCAGGAGACCAGCGAGCCTCGGCAGCAGCTCGCATTCTCGACGTTGCCCGCTGGCCGCCTGCGGGGTCCGGGCGACTCGCACGATGTATCCGGACCCGGTCGCGAACACATAGCTCGAGAAACCCATGTCGACCAGGCGGATCGGTGGGGTGGCGATGCCGGGGCGCTCCTGCTCCACGGCGGCGAGAGCCGGCGCTATCAGCTCTGTGGCGTCTGCCGGGTCTACCGCCGACATGCCGTCCACGAGGTTCAGGTCCACGACGTTCAGGTTGACCTGGCGCCCCGCGACATCGCAAACCAGATTGACGTACCCACCGAAGACGCCCACCTAGGACGACCGGTCGGACCGACATGACCGGAGGACGTTGCCGATGATCCGGTGTCCGGCACGGCCAGCCGTGGTGAGGATCGACTCGGGGTGGAACTGCACGGCGTACCACCGTCGTACGTCGTCCTCGATCGCCATGGTGACGATCCCCGTGCTCCCGGCGTTGGGATCCTCGCCAGTTGCGGTGATCTGGTAGTGGCCGCCGGCCGCCTCGACCTGCTCAGGCGTGGCGTAGAGCGAGTGGTAACGCGCGGCGCGAAAGCTCGGATGCGCAAACCCGGCGAAAAGCCTGCCGCCCTGCACACGTACCTCGAGGTCCTTGCCGTGCGCCGGATAGGAGAGCAGGTCCAGTTTGCCACCGTCGTACTCCACCATCGCCTGCAGACCGAGGCACACGCCGAAGACCGGCAGGCGTCGGGCTTCCAGCGCCTTCAGCAACGAGGCGCAGTCGAAGTCGGTCGGTCGCCCAGGGCCGGGCGACAGCACGACCAGATCGGGTGCCATGTCGTCGAGGACGCTTTCGGGGAATCCGAACCGCAGCGTCGTGACCTCGGCGCCCTGCTGCCGGAAGTAGTCGCCCAGCGTATGGACGAACGAGTCCTGGTGGTCGACGACGAGTACCCGCATCCCCTCGCCGGGACGGTCGAGGTCGGTGAGCGACTCGTTCGACGCAGCCGACAGCGTGTCCCGCTCGGCGCTTCCCGACACTCCGTCGGCCTCGCCGAGCGCGTCCAGCACGGCCCGAGCCTTGAGGTAGGTCTCGCGTTCTTCGGCCTCGGGGTCGGAGTCGTAGAGCAACGTCGCACCGACCCGTACCGACGCGATGCCATCCTCGATGTGGGCAGCCCGCAAGATGAGCCCGGTGTTCATGGATCTGTCGAAACCGACGAAGCCGATCGCGCCGCCGTACCACCGCCGTGGCCCGTCCTCGTGATCCTCGATGAACTGCATCGCCCACTGCTTCGGCGCTCCGGTGACCGTGACGGCCCACATGTGGGTGAGAAACGCGTCGAACGCGTCCATGCCGGGCCGAAGCCTGCCCTCGATGTGGTCGACGGTGTGGATCAGCCGGCTGTAGAGCTCGATCTGCCGACGACCGATGACCCGGACGCTGCCCGGCACGCAGATACGCGCCTTGTCGTTTCGGTCGACGTCGGTGCACATGGTGAGCTCGGCGTCGTCCTTTTGCGAGGTCAGCAACGTCTGGATGCGTTCGGCGTCCTCGAAGGCGTCGGCACCGCGGTTGATCGTCCCGGCGATGGGGCAGGTCTCGACCCGATCTCCGGTCACGCGGACGTACATCTCCGGTGAGGCTCCGACGAGATACTCGCCCTCGCCGAGGTTGAAGAAGAACTCGTACGGCGCGGGGTTCAGCTCACGCAGCCGGGTGTAGAGCCTCGCGGGTGATTCGCAGCGGGCCGAGACGACATGGCTTGGCGTCACTTCGAAGAGGTCGCCGCGCAGGAACCTCTCCTTTGCCTCGCGTACGATCTGCGCGAAACGGCCTGGCGTGGGCGGAGGCGGGAGCGGCTTTCCAGCACGTGGGGTCGGCGTCGGCTCGGTCGCACGCGACTGGCCGACCGTCGTCGTGTCGCCGATCGTGAAGTCGTACGAATATCGCACGGCAAGCTCGCGTTTGCGGTCGACCATCAGGATCTCGTCGGGCAGATGGAGCACGAGGTCCCTGGGAGAGGGCGGCATGTGCATGTCCTCCGACCCGGGAGGCCCGCTAGGCGAACGGTCGTGGGCCAGCCTGAGCGGCTCGAACTGGAACGCGAGGTCGTAGCCGTAGGCGCCGTAGAGTCCGAGCTGGTGATCGTCCGGGTGGGCGAACGCCGCGACGATGGCGCGCAGGGCGGAGAAGACGCTTGGCTGGCGGCTGCGCTCCTCCTCCGGGAAGCGGGTTTCTGCCGCCGGAATCTCGACCGCGACCCGATCGGGCGTTCTCACCAGGACACGGCCGGTCGCGGCCACGGCGTCCGCAATGACGGGCAGCAGAACCCGCCCACGGCCGTTGAGCGCAGTCGCAGCGATCACTCGACCGCGGGCTGTGATCTCGACCGGAGGATCGATGTAGGCAACATGCCAGCGGGTGTACCGGCCAGGGTAGTCGATGCCTGAGCTCAGGATGCCGCCGCGGCGACGCTCGAGGTCGACCGCGAATTCCGCAAGGCGTTCCGAGATCTCCGCTTCGCTCACCGAGGTGAGGTCGGTCGGAGTCGCAGTGCGGTCGATCGTGATACCGCCGGCTGTTCGGTAGCGCTGGTGGTGTTCAGAGGGTGTCTGTCGAGCTGTGGCGTTCATGGTCGGCCCTTCTCTGCTTGGCCCGCACCGAGCGAACGCCTGTCGCGGAGACGAGAAAGCGACCGCCGGTGCAGGCGGTCGCTCGTACCGTCACATGCGCGGATCCGGGCAGCCGCCTACAGGCGGCGCCACCACTGGTGCTGGTGTCGGATCCGCAGCTTCATGGCCGGAAAGCATAACCCAAAGTCGCCACGACGCCAGACCTCGTGAGGGGGTCCTCAGTCAAGTGCTACCGCGCGGCTGCACCTTGCTGAGCGAGGAACTCGGTCACCTCGGCATGGGTCGGGATTCCGGACCGGCCGTCGATGGCGCGGCACGAGAGCGCGGCGACCGCGTTCGCGTAGCGCAGGGCCTCGGGAAGGTCGAGGCCGCGGTCGACGGCGACCAGCAGCGCGCCGTGGAAGACGTCACCGGCTCCGAGGGTGCTGACCACCTCGACATCGAACGCGGGGACGTGCACGTGCTCACCCGGACGGCGTGCGGCGTAAGAGCCCTGTCCGCCATCGGTCGCGACCACGCAGTGGGCGCCGTCGGCGAGCGCACGGTCGAGCAGGTCGCCGACGGGAAGCTCGCCGTATGACCGTCGCAGGGACGCCACCGTGGGGGCATAGAGATCGACTCCTGAGGGCGAGAACCCCGGAATGGGATTGCCTGCGTCGACCGAGACCCGCGGCATGCGGTCGCCATCGCTTCCTGCGCGCCGGAAGGTCGTCAGCCACTCTCGTACCGCTGCCCAGCCGAGATGATCGGCGTGCACCCAGCGTGCGGCCGACATGAGGTCCAGGGCTGGGCTCGTGTCCGGAATCTTGAATGGGGGCAGCGGTCGAGTGCAGATCGAGCGCGTACCGGTCGACTGGTCGACGAGAACCACGCTGGCACCGCCCTGACCGGCCGGCACCTCGACGAGGCCGCTGACGTCGACTCCCTCTCGAGCGAGATCCTCCCGGATCCGGGCGCCTTGCTCGTCTGCTGCGACCGGTCCCACGAAGGCGACATCGCCGCCCAGGCGGGCCGCCGCGACAGCCGCGGTCGCGGAGTTTCCTCCGCCGGCGTGGACGACGGCGTCGGCGAGCAGTCGCTCGTCCGGGCTCGGCAGATGGGGGACCACGGCGATCGTGTCCGCGTTGACCGATCCCACGAAGACGAGGCTCGCCACGAGGCCTCACCCTAGCCGCGGCCGCTCATGGCCATGGCACGACGTCGCCGTACGACCTGAGCCCTGACGCCGAGCGCCCAGCCGGAAGAAGCCGTGGCGGCACTGGTGCCGTTTCGGACCTGCGACACGTGCCGACACGTGGTGCACCTCCGACGGGCGTAGTGCACATGGTCATTTTGGGCGGCGACGGCACGCGGGGAGGTACGTCCGGGACACGTTGCAAGATCCACCTCGTGTCCGGATTTTCAACAACCATGTCTGTCCTCACCCGGCGACGATGGCTTACGTTGGCTCTACGGTCGACGTGAGGCGCACGCCGCGGTTCGCATCCGGAGCATCCGGGAGGGATCATGACCGATCAAACACAACTCAAGGCCTACGTCGACGCGTACGAAGAGTCGGGTTACGTGCTCGTCAAGGGTCTGCTGAGCAAGTCGGAGGCCGCTGAATATCGCGAGGAGTGCCACGCCCTCGTCGAGCGGCTCAACCGCGACGTCGATCCGACGTGGGGAAGCGCGCGCGAGCTGACGATGGGCCAGCAGACCATGCTGCGGCACTGTCACGACGTGCAGTTCTACTCGGCGGCGTTCTCCAAGCTCATCATCGACCCACGGTTCACCGACATCGCCGCGGCACTGATGAAGACGCCGAACGTGCAGCTTCACCACACGAAGATGTTCGTGAAGCCGCCCGAGAAGGGCTCGCCCTTCCCCATGCACCAGGACTATCCGTACTTCCCGCACGCCAAGCACTCGGTGGCCGCGGCAATCTTCCACTTCGACGATGCTCCGTTGGCCAAGGGATGCGTGCGAGTCGTGCCAGGCAGCCACAAGAACGGGCCGATCGAGCACGAGTCCGAGGGTGGCTTCCACCTCCCGTTCGAGAAATGGCCGCTCGAGTCGTCGGTGCCGTGCGAGGCGGAGGCGGGCGACGTGCTCTTCTTCAGCTACCTCACGGTCCACGGCTCCGGCATCAACACCACGTCCGAGCCACGCACCACAGTCCTCGTGCAGTTCCGCGACCCGACCGACCCGCCGACGGTCGACCGGCACACGCAATCGTTGGGCCAGGGGATGATGCTGCGTGGCATCGACCCGACGTCGAGGAGCGCGTCCGCCTGACATGAGCCGCGGCTCGGCACGAACCCTGGAGGCTTTCGGGGGCCACGGCCCTCAAAGCTCTCCAGGGCGTCGTGGCTCCTTGCCGTACGACGGACGGGTGATCGAGAGTCTGAACTCGGTCCCCGTCCGGCTCGACATCGCCGAGCATCGTGCCGAGTTCCTCTACTGGGGTTTCTACGAGCCGCGCCCGTGGCGCAACTACCTCCACACCCATTCGTTCTTCGAGGTCTGTCACGCCTACGAGGGGCGTGGCCTCTTCCGGACCGGTGACGACGAGTACGTCGTCGATGCGGGGACGACGTTCCTCGCCCGACCGGGCGACGTGCACGAGATCGTCTCGAGTACGGACGATCCGCTGTCCATCCACTTCTGGTCGTACACCCTCGTGCCGACTCGTCGTACTCGACGCGGACAGAAGAGCGCGTCGGGCGGCGAGGATGACCAGGGACGCCGGCTGCTGGAGTCGTTCGGGAGCGTCCGAACGCCTGTGGTGGTGAAGCAGCCGAGCGGGATCCCGGGGATCCTCGAGTTGCTGGCGCGGGAAGCTGCCAGGCCGGCCGCGGCGTCATCCGAGACCATCGATCGGTTGGCGGGCGTCTTGCTGATCGAGACCGCGCGATGCTTCGCCCCCACCTCCGCGCTTCTTCCAGAGCCTTCCCTTCGCACCACGAACCGTGACGAGCAGGTGGCGCGAACGATGGTGCAGTACCTGCGCGACAACTTCGACCGGCCGGTGGCGGTGCGTGACGTGGCAGCCCAGGTGCATCTCAGCGAGCGGCACGCGAGTCGGCTCTTCCGTACTCACACCGGCACCACGATCCACGACTTCCTGGTACGGCTGCGGCTCGAGATCGCTGCGCAGCGTCTGCTGGAACGCACAGCCGAGGGTGCGCCGACCATCACCGAGGTCGCCCACGCGTGCGGGTATCCCGACGTACGCCACTTCACGACGGCGTTCCGCCGGCACTACGGGCTCACGCCGGGCGCATTCCGCAACGGGGGTGGGACTGCCTACCTGCGGTGACTCCCGGGGATCTGCCTGCGGTGAGCCCTGGGATCTGCCCGCGGTGAGCCC
>DATCKU010000053.1:0-6926 GCA_036564245.1 Actinopolymorphaceae bacterium | reverse complement strand
CTTCTACCGGGCGCGAGGGCAGCCGGAGCTGGCCGCGGAGTACGAGCGGCCGGAGAGGAGAAGGCCATCGCGCTGACGGCTACAGGCTGTACCCGCCCGCGCTCGAGGCGAAGTCGACGATCCGCGCGTGCGTTGGGGAATCTTCGACGAACGGTCGCCGGGCCTCGGGAACGTCGTCCGCGGCCAGGCAGAGGAGCCATGCCGTCCGCCCCACGCCGGGACGACGCGATCGAGGCGTGGGAGTGGCAGGCGCCGCAGTCGGTGCTCCAACCATGCAAATCTGCCACCACATGGAAGATTTGCAGCCATCCGACCCCGCGCGACTCGGCGGAGCTGCGGGCCGTGGGGAGGATCTTCGTTGTCGAGCGACGAATGCGCGCGGCGGCACCGCGCGTCGGCAAACGGCCGAGCCTGACCCGGCTCAGCCGCAGGTCCCGACCGCGACGGCACGCGACGACTAAGGTCCCCGGTGAGCGGCGCGCGGCTGCACGGCCTGACCGCCCGCGTGGCGCACGGCGATGTACAGCGCCGCGCCGAAGACCAGGATCCCGGCGAAGTGGATGACCTTCGCGACGAGCCAGTCGTGCTGCAGCAGCCCCAGTCGGAGCAGGATGTGGTGCCAGTCGTGCTCGCCGCCGCCCACGAGCGGGAGCGCGCGGCTTCGCGCGTCCGCCGCGTAGACGGAGATGTTCCAGAGGTTCTGCGCGACCCACCACAGCACGACGCCCGCCGCGTACCCGTCGCCGCGGCGGCCGAAGTACGCGACGAACGCGCCCGGCATGATGAGCTGGAGCAGCGTCCCCCCGAGCAGGCTCATGAACTCGCCGAAAGGCGCGAAGACCAGGTGCCCGGCCTCGTGGATCGCCAGGTCCACGCTGTCGAGGAGCCGGCCCTTCTCGGGGCTCGTCATGCAGATGACGCCGTAGATGGCGAGGAAGAGGAGGAAGGCGAGGCGGAGGCGGCGGGTCAGGCGGCTGGGGTTTGGCGGTATCGGCATGTGGTCTGATCGTTCCTGCGCGATCCTGAGAGAACAGAGCGCCTCGAATCGCAACAATCGAAATCTGGCAGAGGGGTTCACTTGGAGCGATCCTGGCCGACACTTCTAAGCTCACCGTGTCGGCCAGGATCGTTAGTAAGTTGGTATTTTGCAGATAATTACACATGAGTTAACGGGTCAGACGTGGTTGACACGATGCTGTCGTTCAGGGTTCAAATCGCTTGGGCCGGCGTGAAGTTCCGATAGCGTCCGGACGGCATGACGATACTGGCCTGATAAACCACGGGTATCCCCATCGCCTTCAGACTGGCGCGGTTTGGCGCATCTTTGCAGATCTCCTCCAGCCCGACGAGGTACCGAACAGTCTCGCTCGACACTGCGGACTCCCAGATGGGCCATCGAAAGGCACGGGTGGAGCCGAATCGGCCGAGGCCGGGTTGTTCGGCGCCATTATTGCCCGGGATGACCGGGAAGTAGACCAGACCGGCGGCAGCCAGGAGGTTGGCCCCGGGGACAGAAACGATCGGGTTCTTGTTTCCATCCGCAGGGTCAATGGCGTGCAACGCGTACTGACGGCCTTCATCGATCGGGTCCCACCGCAAAGAAATGCCCGGATCCGGAGTGTATGTCCAGGGGCCGAACAAAGCGTTGCGAATGTCGTCCGCGCTGACATGAAGCGCGAGCTTGTCGATCAGGTCGATGAAGGATTGTTGGCCCGACGTGAAATCGAAAACCGTCCGTTGAGCCACCTCGATCCCATCAGCCTGCTCGACGACGCCGTCCGATGCCCATGCAGCCATGAAGTCCAAAGCCGTCCGGGCATCCCAGGATGCCGCGCTCGCGGCGGAACGCACATACCTGGTGAAGACTCCAGCCGGGAACCGAAGCTTGTCTTTCCACTTCGTGCTTCCACCGGAGCTTCGTGGCCCCGCGGCCTCGGACTCTGCCCGGAGCTGTGGTGGGAAGAGGTCGTCGGTCCTGGGCACCTGGGCGTTCACCGTCTCCACGATCTCATCCGGATTCGTTCCGTGGGCGATCCGCAGGAACGGCCGCCATGCGCCGAGTGTGACGGTCCAGCCCATCCGTACGTCGCGGTTGGGCCACGCGGTTTTCAGCGTGTACAACGTCCCTAGCGCCGCAAGGAAGGCGAGAGGGTTCATCCCGTCCAGACCAGTGAGGACGATTTCGTTGAGGTGTTTGTCGCTCATCGTTCACCTCCGGCGACCACGAGTTGGCCGGTCGTGCCTCCGACTTGGCGGGCCGCATTCGAACTAGCTGTCCAGTCGGCCAGGCGGAGCACGGCCTCAAGCAAGGCAGCGCCCCACCAACCGTGGCGACGGATAACGCGGCCGAATCGGTCAGCGTTGCCGCTGCCCAGGTTGTGCGCGGCGGGCCAGTTCCGCCGCTCATGGCTCTCGACCGTGAGGCATACCTTGCCGACCTGGGCATCGATCGGGGGCGGTTCGGTATCGACGACCACAGGGGCAAATGGCCGGGCAAACCCGTGGTGCGTCGCGATGAGGTGGAGCACGAGGTCGCGTGCAGCCGGATCCTCGGGCAGGTCGAAGAAGTGTTCGGCGAGCTGTGCAGACAGCGCCTCGTGCCGGAATCCGCGGGGCAGCCCGGAGAGTTCGTACGCGCGCAGCCTCGCCCGCTGCGACGTCGGCAGGTGTGCGGATTTCGCCATCGGCTCGGGCTGATCTAGCGAGGCCAGCTCGTTGCCTCCGTGCAGCATTTGCTGGAAGCGCGGATCGACCTTGCCGAAGTCGTGTAGCTGCGCCGCGAGCACGATGGGGTCAACAAGTTGTTTCGGCACGCATCGCTCGGCATAGCTACGGGCGACCTCCGCCGTATCTTCCAGGTGGCGCGAAAGGGGAATCGGACCCGGGGCCTCGGACCAGAGGTCGTCGTCATCGGCGAAAGCGTCCTGCTCGGGCTCCGTCTCGGTTTCACCGGGGATCGGTACCCGGCTCGAGAGGACGTACCCGCCGCACGGGTGCCGTGCGATCTCGCAGCCATCGGCTAGGACCCGGGCGGCCGAGCGCAGCCACGGCGGGAGCGGCTTCGACTCACCGTCTTGGAGCTCGTCTGCGAGCCGACCAAGGATCTGGTCGAGGTCTCCAGGGTCCGTCTCGCGGTCCGGATCCTCAGCCCAGTCAAGCAGGGCCTGCACCCTTGGGTCATCCTGCCACAGGCTGAGCGTTCGACGGTGCACCCGTAGGACCGCGCGGCGGCGCGCCTGCTGGAAAGCTGCATCGGCGATATCGAGGATTTGACGCCTCTCCTCGTCTTCCCCCACGTCGCCGAACGCCTCGGGCAGCGTTTCCACTCCGGCGATGATAACGATATCGCCAGGTCGCACCGCCGCCGGGTTTGACGTCACGATACTTCGGTCACGTCCGCGCCAAAGGACGACGTAGCGTCGGCGGCCAGCTAGATCGGGATCATTGTCGCCGATCGGCACGCCCTCGACGTCGGTCAACTCTTCCGCGTTCGCCTCGCCGGCCGCCATCCACTGCCGAACCAGCCGCAGCGGGACCGAGAACGTTTCGGGTGTCGTGGGCGGCAGGAGGCTGATGGCCTGGATCCAGGGGTGGGCGTCGTCCTCTCCATCGAGCTCAGCCACGAGCTGCAGGTCGTTCCGAACCACCACCGCCACCTCGGGCTCACCTCGGTTCGGGCCGTGCAGGAAACGAGCGATGTCCGGGTTCGGGTGAGGACGCGGCGAGGTCTGGATCCAGAGGTCGAGGTGCACCGGGAGCAGGGCAGGCGCACTCGGCGCCGGAGCAGAGAGTCGGCCGAGGAGCTGCCTACGCGCCTTCGTGTCCTTCGGGAAATGCGCTTCCAGTCCAGCGATCCCCATGTCGATCCACGGCGTGCCGTCCTCGTCTGCTTCAGCGTGCTCCATCAGCCAGTTCCATGTCGCGGCGAGGGCATTCCCGTAGATCGGATCGTCGGTCTTGCCGGACTCCTCGAGCTTGTCGATCTGCAAGGGAGTTTTGACCTGGCCTGGTCGGATTAGGATCGCAGCCTGGGTGTGCTGGGCTACGCCCAGGCGATCGAGGCGGCCGAAGCGCTGGCGGAGCGCATCGAGACTAGCGCACTCGGTGATCAGCACGTCGAAACTAAAGTCGGCGCCGACCTCGAGGCACTGCGTAGTGACTAGAATGACCGATCGCTCGAGCGGCTCTTGGTCCTCCCTTGCGGCAAGGATTCTCTCCCAGCGCCGGACGATCCGGTCGCGATCGTAGGGGCGCATCCGGCCCGTCATGAGGACGACGTCGACCGTGGCCGGATTGTTTTCGGAGCGAGTCTCCGCCAGGAGCTGTCTCCAGATCGCGCGGGCGGTCGCAACGCGGTTGACCATGACAGCAATCCGTGTCGGTCCGACCGCCGCAGCTCGTAGCGCTCGGTCGGCGGCGTCGAGGACCAGCGGGTCGTTCGAAAGTCGATCACACCTCAGGCCGGGCTCCCCCTTGCGGGGCTTCTGGGGCGCATGGGCTATGGCGAGTTCGGTTCGCTTGACGGCCCCGATCCGCTTCGCGAGCCGCTCGGCATCGAGGGCTCGATCCCGCTCTTCAGACGCAGGGAAAACGTCGTCTGCCGCAACGCCTTCGTGCGGTGTTGCAGACATAACGACGGCGCGAAACGGGCTGACCACCGGGTGCTGCGCCCAACGTGCGCTGCGGTACTCCTGAACTGCGACGAGAGTTTGAGAGAACGGCACAGCGCAGTGCGCCTCGTCCAGGATGAAGAGCGCGTCGTTGCCGACGAGGCCGGCATCGATCGCTGCGACGCGAGCACTACGTCCGTAGCCGCGGAAGAGGAGGCGTGAACCCACCTGGTCGACGGTGGAAGTGATCACCGCCGGGCGCGACGGGTCGCGCACCCACCCATCGTCGAGTGCGACGCCGCCGCGCATGCGCGTCGCGATCAGCGGCGCCTCGGACTCGCCGGCTGAGGATAGTGAACGGAGGCGGTCGGCGACGACGCGCAGCACACCCTCCCGCGCTCTGGCCAGCTTCTGGGCAAGGCGGGTCGCACGCGAAAAGGCCTCGTCGACCACGATCCTGCGGTCGACGACGAAGAAGATTCGTCGTGGCGCGGTACGCTCTTCGATCGGCCGGTCCGCCTGGCAGGCCAGGGCGAAGACGGCGACATCGATGCACGCCGTCTTCCCGCTCGCCGTGGGCAGGTCGATGCATGCGGGCCAATCGCCTACGGCTACCCGTTCGGCAAGCATCCGCTGCCAAGGGAACGGCGGATAACCGTGCACCTCGCGGTAGAACGCATCGAAGTGCTCTGGAGCCAGATGGAGTTTCATGATACCTCTCCTTCCCGCACGGGGCGGCAGAGCCCGTAGCCGCGGTAGCGCCCGGCGCCGAGGAGGACCGGCCCCACCACCGGCTCCTCGAAGACGATCGTGGCGTGCGTATGCCTACGTTGGCTCCCGTCCTTGCGCTCCAACCGTGGGAATTCGTGGCTCGCCGGCACGCCCAGGTGCGGGGAGACGGGGCCGGTCGTGACCGAGACTGGCGTGGGCAGGCCGATCCGTTCACAGCTCTGCCGGATCACGGCCGCGACCTCCTCGTAGTACTCGCGGCGGGATTCCGCCTTCGGGTGGCGGTCGAGGACGATCGGCGTCACGGTGCCCCAGACGCGTGCCCCGCGGTGGCCTCCCGTCCACGCCTCCGGAGTCAAGTTGTACGCGGGCGACTCCCGCACTTCGGGCACGAGGCGCCAGACCCCGAGGCGCCCGAGTTTGAGCGTCTGGATGCGCGCCAGCGCCGTCAGCACCTGGCGCCGCTCGACTGCGTGCCGAGGCCAGTGCGCATCGCGGGGCAGAACCAGCGCGAGGCCGAGGAGGTGTCCGTCAGCGTGCTCGCGACCGACGAAGCCGAGTGGGATGAAGGCGGCGTGCGGACGGTGGAGCGGCTGGCCATCGAGCTGGTGACCGGTGATGACCTCCGGAACCGGATCAAGGCCGAGCTCGGTCGCACGGTTCATCAAGGCTGCTCGTAGCACGTCCGTCAGACGCAGTGTCGTCGTCAGGTCGAGTCGGCCGCCAAAGGCTTCAGCTGTCGGCTCCAGCCGTAGCACCGTGAACGCTGGGTCGAACACGGTTTCTCGGGGAGGAACATCTGCCTCGGTATCGACGCGACGGTAGCCCTGCCAGAGGCCCAGAACGGGGCGCAACCGTTCCGGTGGCGCGATGCCGCGTTTCCACTCTCTACCGAACACCTCTCGAAACGCGGCTTTCGCTTCCTTCTGGTCCTTTCCCTGTGACGACCGAATGCGGGCATCCAGGTCGAAGAACGTCTCGATCGCTTCCGCGTTGTACCGGTCCCGGAGCATGGCGAGCGTGCCACGGCTCGGGACCCGCATGCGAATTTCGGCCGTCTCGTCGTCGGGGATCCAGCGCGGGACAACCCCATTGAGCTCCTGGGCGACCCAAGCTTGTACGAGCGACGACGAGTGCCCAACGCGCACGACTTTGCAACAGAGCGAATCGAGCGCGTCGCGAATCGCCTCTGGTGGATCCACGTCCGGCCAGATGAACCAGACTGTGTCGTCGACCGGGCGCACGCGCGGGAAGGTTCGGGGTTGCTTGATACGCGGTATGGCAGGGATCGACTGAACGATCCCTGGTTTCGAGTTCTTATCTTTTATTGATGGAGTATCGTTGACTGGTACATAATGAGCAAAGGCGGTGCGGCTGACCGCATCAGATGCATAGATAAGAGGAGGTGGTAAAGTTTCAAGCCATTCCAGAGCATGTTTTTCGCGTGGGTAGCGTACCTTCTTCTGTGTAAAAGCGAACGGACCCACGGGTCTCCGGTAGAAGGGGTTGCTGGACACCACCTGAAACCGGAGGAGCACCATGAGTCCGTCCAGCAGGGAATCTAACGGAATCGAGGTCCAGGCCGAA
>DATCKU010000052.1:0-42939 GCA_036564245.1 Actinopolymorphaceae bacterium | reverse complement strand
CGGGAACGCCTTGGGCTGGACCAGCCCATCACGAGGCAGCTTGCGGACTACGTACTCGGCGTCTGCCGACTGGACTTCGGCACGTCGTTGCTCACCAACCTGCCGGTGAGCACGCTCATCGCCACCGCGTTGCCGGTCACGATCGTCCTGGCGGTGAGCGGGATGGTGCTCGGGACCCTGATCGCCATTCCCTTGGGCGCTTTGGCCGCCTACCAGGGTTGGCGGGGCCGCAAGCTCCTCGACCAGGCGATGACCTGGTGCGCGATGGTCGTGGACCAGATGCCGTCGTTCTGGCTCGGCCTCATCTTCATGCTGGTGTTCGTGCTGCACCTGGGGTGGTTCCCGGCGACTGGCCCGGTCTCGTGGGACGACCCCGGTGCGTTGGTGCTCCGGCTGCTGCCCGCGGTCCTCATCCTGGGCGTCGACCAGGTCGCCAGCCTGTCCCGGATCACCCGCACCTCGGTGCGAGACGTTCTCGACGAGGACTACATCAGGACCGCGCGGTCGCTCGGGGAGTCCGGCCTTTCGACCCTCTTCCGGCAGGCGGTCCGCAACGGTCTCCTGCCGGTCGTGACGGCGATGGGATTGTCCTTCGGCCGACTGCTCGGCGGCACTGTGATCCTGGAGTCGATCTTCGCCCTGCCGGGTCTCGGCACGCTCTTGGTCAACGCCATCAACGGTCGGGACTATCCCATCGTCCAAGGCGTGGTCTTCATCTACGCGTTGCTGTTCGTTCTCCTCAACCTGGCCACCGACATCACCTACCGCCGGATTGACCCACGGGTGCGTTACTAGAGAAGGAGGTTGCGGGTCGTGGCAACGCGCGCAGACACGGTGACGAGGCCCGGTCTCCTGGCCGGCTTCGTGGGTCGACGGAGGAAACCAGCCTTCAGCCACGTGACGCTGGTGCTCGGTCTCGCGATCCTGCTTCCCATGATCGTTCTCGGGCTCTGCTACCCATTGCTCCCGTTGCCGAGTCCGACCGCCCCGAGTCCCGTGGAGGCTTTGCAGCCGCCGTCGCTGCTGCATCCGTTCGGAACCGACCGGATCGGACGCGACGTCCTGGCTCGCACGTTGGCCGGCGCCCGCGTCTCCTTGCTCGTCGGTCTCACGGCGGCCATCCTCGCGGTCGCTGGTGGCATGGTGATCGGAACCCTCGCCGGCTTCTTGGGTCGCAAGGTTGACGGGATCCTCATGGCCGTGACCAACGTGTTCTTGTCGTTCCCGTCGCTGTTGCTGGCGATCGCGCTCGTGGCCATCTTCGGAGCGGGCGTGTGGCAGGTCATCCTCGCGATCACCGTGGCGGATCTGCCACGCGCAGTACGGATGCAGCGGTCGATGGTGTTGAGTCTCAAGACCCGGCCGTTCATGGATGCGGCTCGGATGGCCGCGGCGCCGACCTGGTGGCTGCTCGTTCGACACGTCGTCCCGAACACCGTGGCGCCGATGGTGGTCGTCGCCAGCATGTACGCGGCCACCGCCATCGTCGTGGAGTCCGCGTTGAGCTTCCTCGGCCTCGGCATCGTGCCGCCCACGCCTTCCTGGGGCAACCTCATCGCCGACGGACGCCCCTACCTGCGTGAAGGCTGGTGGATCTCGACGTTCCCCGGTATCGCCATCGTCCTGGTGTCGATCTCCTTGCACTTGCTCGCCGACGGCCTGCGGGAACGCTTCAGTGTCGCCGACTGACCGGGGGTCGGTCATCCGAACGCTCACTCGGAGGATCCGATGACGACCACGCCACTCACAGGCCACGTGGACCGCGCCACCGCGGCTCCAGACGCACCCTCGACGGCAGGCACGGCCACGAGCGTCGCGCCGGGCCTGCGGGTTCGCGACCTTCGTGTCTCGTTCGCCCTCGACGACGGAACGTACCCCGTCGTGACCGGCGTGGACCTGGCGCTCCAGCCGGGTGAGCGGATGGCCTTGGTCGGCGAGTCGGGCAGCGGCAAGACCGTCACCATCCTCTCGCTGCTGCGTCTGCTGCCGGGCATGGCGCGGCTCGAGGCACGCGAGCTGCTCGTCGCTGGTCATGACGTGCTGACTCTGGACGAACGGCGACTGGACGACGTGCGTGGCAAGGACGTCGCGATGATCTTCCAAGACCCGATGTCGTCGCTCAACCCGGTGCTTCGCATCGAACGGCAGATGACGGCACCCATGCGGCGTCACCTCGGCCTGTCCGCGAAGGATGCGAGGGAGCAGGCCGCCGTTTTGCTCAGCCGGGTCGGGATCCCAGACCCCGCACGATGTCTGCGCGCCTACCCACACGAGCTTTCCGGAGGTATGCGGCAGCGGGTCATGATCGCGATCGCGCTGGCGTGCCGCCCACGGGTGCTGCTCGCGGATGAGCCGACGACCGCGCTCGACGTGACGATTCAGGCGCAGATCATCCGTCTGCTCACCGAGCTCTGTGACGACCTCGGGCTTGTGTGCCTGCTGGTGACACACGATCTAGGGGTGGTCGCCCGATTCGCTCATCGGGTCGCCGTGATGTACGCCGGACGGGTGGTCGAGGAAGGGCCGGTCCGTGACGTGTTCGCCCGACCTCAGCACCCGTACACGCGGGCTTTGCTGGCGAGCATGCCGACCACCGACCGACAGGCGTCCCTCAGACAGATCGCCGGCGCGCCACCGGGACTGCGAACCCGAGCGGGCGGCTGTGCCTTCCACCCACGCTGCCCTGATGCCGTCGACATCTGCCGCGTCGCCGTCCCGGAACTCGCAGACCACGGTTCTGCACATCTCGCCGCCTGTCACGTCACCGCACCCGACAACGGTGCGAGCACGCAACCCCAACGGCCGAAGGAGGAGTGAGCTGATGGCCGACAAAGCCACCAGGCCCGTCCTCGAGGCAGACGACCTCGTCAAACACTTCGCGGTACGGGTGAACGGCGTGAAGCGCACCGTCCGTGCGGTGGACGGCGTGTCGCTGCGGCTGGACCGTGGTCGCTGTCTGGGCCTTGTCGGCGAGTCAGGGTGCGGCAAGACCACGACAGGGCGGCTCATCGTCGGACTGGACGAGCCCACGAGCGGCCATGTCGTGCTCGAAGGTCAACCTCTGCACCGGTTGAACGGCCGGATCTCACGCACGGTCCGACGTCGGATCCAGATGGTGTTCCAGGATCCGCTCGCCTCACTCGACCCGCGCATGACGGCGGCGCAGTCGGTCGCCGAGCCGCTCCGGGTGAGTGGTGTGCCGCGGCGGGAGATCGCCTCCCGGGTGGGTGAGTTGCTGCGACGGGTGGGGCTCGACGACGACATCGGCAAGCGGCGACCTGGCGCGTTGTCGGGAGGACAACGCCAGCGGGTCGGTATCGCCAGGGCTCTCGCTCTCGAGCCCGCGGTGCTGGTGGCGGACGAGCCGACGTCCGCACTTGACGTCTCGGTGCGAGCGCAGGTGGTGAACTTGCTGCGTGACTTGCAACGCGAGCTTTCACTTACGATGCTTTTCATTTCCCACGACCTGTCGACCGTGCGGTATCTGTGCGATGAGGTGGCGGTGATGTATCTCGGCCGTATCGTCGAGTACGGCCCGACCGACGAGGTTTTCGACAATCCACGGCATCCCTACACGCGTGCTCTGCTTGACGCAGTGCCGGTGCCCGACCCGGTCGTCGAGCAGACGCGTGCGAGTCTCGTGCTGGAGGGTGACGTCCCGGATTCGTCTGCGCCGCCGTCCGGGTGCGCGTTCCGGACGCGATGCCCTCGTGTGATGGACGCGTGTGCCGTGGAGCGGCCGCAGCTTCGAAGCGCAGGGCCAGGCTCGCTGGTGGCCTGCCATCTCGCGGACCGAGCCCGCTCATGAGCCTCCTGGGGGAGTTCCAGAATCCACTGCGAACGCTTCGGCACCGTGACTTCCGCCTGCTCTGGACGGGGGAGGTCATGCGAACGTCCGCTCAGTGGATGGACACCATCACCCGTGGCTTCCTCGTCCTCGAGCTCGTCAACTCGAGCGCCCATCTCGCTCTCGTGAACGCGGTTCGGAGCACACCCTTGCTCGTCCTGGGTCTGCTCGCCGGGATCCTCGCCGATCGGGTGAGCAGGCTGCGGCTCCTCTTGGCGAGCCAGACCATGAACGTGGTGGGAAACCTCGCGGTCGCGGTGCTGGTGTTCACGGGACTCGTGTCACTGTGGCACGTCTACCTCACGGCTTTGCTGGTCGGCTTCGGGATGGCGTTGAATGCACCGGCCCGGCAGTCGGCGCTTCCTTCCCTCGTCCCCGAGCGGGACCTGCAGAGTGCCGTCGTCCTCAACACCGCCACGTTGAACATCGGGCAGGCGGTTGGTCCGGTCATCGGCGGTGTCAGCGTGGGACTCGTCGGCGTCGCCGGCAGCTATGTGGTGCAGGCTGCGATGTGCGCGATGGCAGGACTGCTCATCCGTCGGATCAATCTCCCAGAGCGTACGGCCAAGGCGCAGGGTCGCTTGCGCGACAGCGCCGTGGACGGCGTTCGGTACCTGCGACACCACGAGGTGCTGCCCGGACTGCTGCTCATCTCGGTCTCGTCCATGCTGCTGGTACAGCCGTTCCGGGGGGTGGTCCCCGCAATCGCGGTGCTTCAGCTCGGCCTTGACGCCACCCGAGCCGGCCTGCTCATGGCAGCGTTGGGCGCAGGATCCCTGGTGTCGGTCATCGTGCTGGCCGCGCGTCCACCGGTACCGCGGCCGGGTCGCCGGATTGTCACGAGCGCCGTGGGATTCGGAGTCGCCATTACCGTCTTCGGGATCTCGACCGACCTTGTCGTGTCTGCGGTCGCGCTCTTCGCCGCGGGCCTGCTCCAGGCGAACAACCGAACCCTCACCCAGTCTCTCGTCTTGAGCGACACTGAGGACGACTACCGCGGACGCATCTCGAGTGTCTGGGTGGTCAACCGGGGAACCATGCCGGTCGGCTCGACGGCCTTGGCGGGTCTCACGGGCGTCACCAGCGTCGGGCCCGCCGTCGCAGTCATGAGCGTCGCTGGTGCGATCGCTGCGGGATGCGTGGGATGGAGGGTACGGGCATTGTGGCGACGTTGAAGCGTGAAGGAGCCAGGCCGGCATCCCGCGACGGCGGATGGCGGGGCCGGATCCGTGACGTCGACCCCGTACTGCTCGTCGTCTGCTTGACCGTCGCGACGACCCAGACCGCCTGGTCCGTCGTCATACCCGTCCTGCCTGCCTACACCGCAACATTCGGCGCGACCGCGACCGAGCTCGGTCTCGTCATCGCGATGTTTGGTGTGGGCCGACTGCTGGTGAACCTGCCGGCCGGGATTCTCAGCAGCCGCGTCGACGCGAGAAAGCTTCTCGTGGTCGCCGTGGTCGGCGTCATGGCGTTCCAGGCGGCAACGGCGTTCGCCCCCTCGCTGGACGTGCTGCTCGGCTTGCGGTTCGCGACCGGGCTCGCCGGCGGTACGGCGATTACGAGCGGCATGACGCTCATCGCGGATCTCACGCACACGACGAACCGCGGCCGCGCCATGTCACTTCTGCAGGGTGTGCAGCTCGTGGGCGGGGCGATCGGGCCTCCCATGGGCGGCCTGGTGGCCGTGCTGTGGGGCTACCGCATGCCGTTCCTCGTGTGTGGCGCGCTCGCAGGGCTGGTCATGGTCTTCGGGTGGCGTACGTTGCTGCGCGCACCCCGGGCCACGGTCGAGGCCGCTTCCCGCCAGCGCAGGTCGACGTCGGAGGGCCGGACGGAGTCCGGCGTCGAGCGCCGAGGGAGCCTCGGCAGCCTGCTCGCCGACCGAAGCTACCTCGCCATCTGTGCTGTTGGGTTCTCCGTGTTCCTGCATCGGTTCGGCGGCGTGCAGTCGCTGATTCCCATCATCGCGTACACGATCGTGGGCCTCAGCGTCGGTGAGCTCGGGCTCGTCCTCGGCACCGTGACCGCATGCAACTTGATCATGGTGTCGCTCGCTGGTGCGCTCTCCGACCGGGTCGGGCGGAAGCGGGTGATCGTGCCGGGCATGCTCGTGATCGCGGTGTTCCTGCCGCTCTACCTCGTTTCCACGAATGCCGCGTGGTTCATCGCGGTCACCGTGGTCACGGGGGTAGCCGCCGGCTTCTCCGGGCCGACCCCGGCCGCGTACGTCGCCGACGTCGCGTCGAGCAACGGGCGTGGACCGGCTGTGGGTATGTACCGGACCTTCGGTGACCTGGCCGGCATCCTCGGCCCGATCAGCTTGGGTTGGCTGGTGGACCACACCGGCTATCAGACAGCGGTCGTCGCCCTCGCCGCCGTGATCATGGCGACCATCCTGGTCTTCGCTTTCGTGGCTCGCGAGACCGTGCAGCGGACGCCCGCCCCGCGCTGAAGGACCAGGTCTCCGGCTGACCCCATGTCCCACCCTTGCCCTCAAGCATGCGCGGACGTGGGGAACGTTTACACCGGTCCCACGGCTGGCCAGTGAAGCTCGATTCCGTCTCGCGTGAGCAGGTCTTGGAAATCAGCGAGCAGCTCGCTCGTGGCGCGCACCTCCTGCGGCTCGGCCTTGCGTTCCAAGCAGTAGACGGCAAGGAGGGCAGATGCCTCGCCGATGTTCCACTCGACAGGATGCAGGCGGAAGCAGCCGTTGGTGATGTGTGTCGTCCCGATGTTCTTCGCCGCGGGGAGCAGGTTGCGGACCCGCTGCGGCAGCAATGCGCCGAGCGGGATCTCGAACGGGAAGGACGAAATGTCGAGGAAGTTGTCGCCTCCCGTGGAGGGGTGGAGGTCGATGCGGTAGCAGCCGACTCCCACGGTGTCGTCGTACGTTGCCACCGGCCCCGGGGCGACGTCCGCTGCGACCTCCTGCTCGACGATGGTGTGGAGTGCCTTGATCCGTCGAGACTCACGGACGTAGGGGTACTTCGCGAGCCCGTCACGAGTGCCGACGACGTCCGCCCGTAGCCGCAGCCCTGGATATCCGACCCCGCCATCCGGTCGAGGCGCCTCGGTCTGCAACCAGTAGAGGACACTGAGGCTGAGCTGGCGTGCGGCCTCGAGATGGCGACGCGCGGTCTCGTCGTCGACCTCGATGATGGGCCCGCCTGTGTAGTCGAGCATCGGCCAGTTGGCGAGAACGATGTCGCTCGCGTAGTGGCCGGGTACGAAGTTGCGCCGCGCGAGGATGCGACGATATCGCCACAGGTCGCGCGAGTGCGCTTCGGTCACACCGTCCGGCTCGTGCGGGCGCGCGTCGTCCGGGTTGGGTGCGAGGACGTGCTCCACGGGTTTGTGGGTGCGGGGATCGGGAGTCAACCACCCGAGGATCGGTCCTGGCCATCCGGGCGGTGTCTGCGCGCGCCAGTAGTCGTACATCTTCGGCCGGTCGATCGTGTGGTCAGCGTTCTCGTCGTGGTCGAACGCGAAGCACACCGAGATCGCCTGCATGTTCAATGGTTGCGGCTGTTCCGGTGCGTGAGGTTCACCTGTCATGTCCGCCGACTCGGCGCCGGTGACGTACTCGACACCTGCGAGGGGGAGGAGCTCACCGGTTTCTGTGGCATCGAGGATGTACGGCGCCGTCAGGACGACTTCGCCACCCCCGTCGCGGTCGAGAAGCGTCACCGAGGTCACCCGGTCACCATCGGCCGTTGCGCGACGAGGATCGTGGTTGAGCAGGATGCGGACCCGACCAGCACTCACGTACGGCGCGAGCATTGCCTCGATGACGGCGAGCGCGACCCGAGGTTCATGGCACAGCTTGCTCACCACACCGATTCCGGGGTTGAGGAACGGATCGTTCCGGGCGTCGCGGGTGAGGGGGTAGTGGGCGCGGTAGTAGGCGCGGATGGCGTTCCGCAGCTCGCGATAGGAACGCGTGCATCCGAAGTGCTCGATCCATGGGTGCTCGTCGGGAGGGACTGCCTGCGCGGTGAGCTGCCCGCCCAGCCAGTCGGTTTCCTCGGTCACGATGACGCTTCGACCGTGCCGGGCAGCCGCGAGCGCCGCCGCGACTCCGCCTAGTCCGCCACCGACGATCACGACGTCAGCACTTGCCTCCACCACGTGCTCCTTCTCCTCGTCCTCGGGTGCGTCGCTTTCAGGCCTGCTTGAGACGCGGCTTTCGGCCGGGCGCTGGACCGATGGTCGCGCCCACAATGAATGGGCACGGCACGACCACGCGATGCGGACCGGTGTCGCCGCTTTCCAACATGTCGATGAGCATTCCGACGGCAAGGCGTCCCATCTCTCGTCCGGGCACACTGATACCGCTCCAGCCGCGGCGGCGCTTCGTCGTGGGATGGTGGACGAGGGTGGCGATCGAGAAGTCGTCGGGCACCTTCGTCCCCAACCTGCGGGCGACGGTACGCATGCGCGTGGCTGTTTCGGGCTGCTCGACGAAGAAGCCCGTCACGCCTGCGTCGAGCATCCGGGAGAGCCAGGAGGCGTCGACCTCGTCAGGTCTCACCCGCTTGATGACTGACGGGCGAAGCTCGCGGTGCGCGCGAACGGCCGCGCGAAAGCCCGCTTCACGTTCCAGATCGGCCTCGCGTGCCACGGCGTCGCCGATGAAGGCCAATCGTCGATGGCCGAGCGCGAGCAGACGATCGACCGTGTCATGCATGGCTCCCGCGTAGTCGGCAGTGACGTGAGAGATCTCGGACCCGCCGACCTCCCGTCGGCCGATGAAGACGAAGGGGAACTGCTCTTGTGCAAGACGCGCGAGCTCCTCCCGGTCGGGGTCCCGGCCGAGCAGCACCGCGCCGTCGCCGAGCCTCAACCGGTTGATGCCGTCACGGTAGACGTGACGACGGCCGGAGGAGTCGGTGGCGCTGGTGAAGAGCACGAGGTCGTGGGATCGTGTCTCGCACTCCTCCTCGATCCCGAGCAGAAACGGGTGGTAGAAGTCCCGATGCTGGATCGGGAACACGGACTCGAAGGTGTAGACGCCGATCAATCGGGTACGTCCGCCCGCGAGGTTGCGCGCGACAGGGTTGACGACGTAACCGAGTTCCCTCACCGCGTCGAGCACACGTTGTCGCGTCTCCTCACTGATGTTGAGGTCGTCTGTGCGGCCGTTGATGACCAACGACACCGTGGCCTGGGATACCCCAGCTCGCCGTGCGATGTCGGCTTGTCGTGGCCTGCCAGTCACCATCTCGTTGCGCTCCCCGCGTCGTGTTGAGGTTGCTCTGAAGGAAATGTCACGGTCATTTTCCGGCAGTGAAGGCGAAGCTGACGATGAGCTGTCGGCGGGCGACGAGGAACGCGACGACCATCGGAACGATGGAGATGCTCGTCGCCGCAAGCTGCAGGTGCCAGATCGGCACGCCATAGCTGTCGGTGTAGGAGTTCAGCCCGAGCGGAACCGTGTAAAGGTCTGGGTCGTCGATGAACACCAGCGGCTCGAGGAGGAGGTTCCAACTGTAGAGGAAGGTCACGATGGCGAGAGCGCCGAGGGCGGGACGGGCAAGTGGCAGAGCCAGTCGGAGGAACACACCGAGGTGTCCGAGACCGTCGACCATACCGGCCTCCTCGGTCTCTCGTGGCAGCTGGAGGAAGAACTGCCGCATGAGGAATGCGCCGAGGATGGTCTGCGGGCCGAAGATCGGGATGAGGATGAGTGGCACGTGGGTGTTGACGAGCCCGAGCGAGCGCATCAGGGAGAACAGCGGCACGATCGTGACCTCGGTGGGCATCATCAAGGCGACCAACAATACGACAAAGATCACCGAACGTCCGCGAAAGCGCAGCCGGGCGAAGGCGTAGCCGGAGATCGCGGATATGGCGAGAACTCCGATGGTCACCACGACACCGAGATAGATGCTGTTGAACAGGTGTCGGGCGAACGGCTGGTAGGTGAAGACCTCGACGTAGTTCTGCCAGCGAGGTGACTCGGGAAGGAATGTCGGTGGCGTCTGCCTGATCTCGCTCGGACCTTTGAGAGAGCTGGTGACAAGCCACCAGAACGGGAACATGAAGACCAGCGACAGCACCGTCAGGAAGAGGTAGCGTGCCGTGGTCGCGATGATCGCGGTGCCTCGGAGCGACGGCGCACCACGGGATGGTCGCGTCGGGCGCAATCGGGCGGGCGTCTGAAACGCCACGTCACTGCTCATCAGGCACCACCCGGCGACGTACGGCCCACTGCAGGGTCGTGAGCCCGAGCGTGAGGACGCAGAGGACGACGGCCAGGGCGCTCGCGTAGCCCGTATCGAAGGCGCGGAACGCCTGATGGAAGATGTAGTACGGCAACACCATGGTGGCGTTGGACGGGCCGCCCGCGGTCATGAGCAGGATGTGATCGAAGACCTGCATCGACCCGATCATCGTGATGACCACGACCAGGAAGGTCGCGGGCGCGAGGAACGGCAGCATGATGTGGCGGAAGACGTGCCACGAGTTCGCCCCGTCGAGGCGTGCCGCCTCGAGTGGCTCCTTGGGGATGCCTTGGATGGCGGCGATGAAGATGACCATCTTCAGCCCGACGGTCTTCAGGGCGCGGGTGACGGTCACGACCACGAGCGCCCAGGTGGGCTCCTGAAGCCAGTTAGGGCCGGTCACGCCGAGCACGGCGAGAAACTGGTTGATAGGTCCGAGCTCTCCTTGGAACGCGTACCTCCACACGACGGCCCAGGCGACGGCTGAGGTCACGACAGGGAGGAAGAAGATGGCTTGGAACACCGCGTCGCCGCGGCGGTTGCTGGACAGGAGCAGTGCGGTGCACAAGCCCAGCCCGACGTTGATCGGCACGAGACCCGCGCAGAAGATCGCTGTGGTGAGCAGCATCCGTCGAAAGTACGGATCCGACTCCACCATGTGACGGTAGTTCTCCAGGCCGGCGAACGTCGCCTCCGGTGCCAGCAGGGTGCGGTTCTGCAGGCTGTAGACGACGACGGCGACGATCGGGCCGAGGACGATCACCAGGAATCCCAGGACCTGGGGGGAGATGAAGAGGTAGCCCGTCAACTCCTCCCGTCGTCGTAGAGAGAGCGACCGCCCGGCCCGACGACCTGTCACCGCCCGCTGGTATGCGATCGTCACGAGCCTCCTCCACTCCGGCTCCTGTGGTGGTTGTCGTGCATCCCCGTTACCACACCAGCACTAGCTCGTGGTGAGCAGAGACTCGACCGCCTCGCACCCTTGCCGCAGGATCGCAGCCACGTCGGCGTCAGCCGACCACAGCTTGTCGAGCTCGGGTTTGAGCGCCAGGTTCACGTCGGCGAAGTTGGCCGGGAAGGGGAAGGACTCACCTTGCCGCACCTGGTCGGCGACGAGCTCCATGCCAGCCTCCCCGACGGCGGCGTTGCTGGACCGGAACGCGGGGGAGTCGAGAACCGACTGCCGTGCCGGCGGGAAGAACTCCGCCATCGTCTCGACGTTCTGCCTGTTGGTCATGAAGGCGACGAACTCCGCCGCGATGTCAGGATGCGGGCTCGCGTTGAAGACGACGACGCCTGCCTGTCCGTAGAAGCTCGTCGGACCGGCTGGGCCGGACGGCAGGGGAGCGATGCCCCACTCGAACGTCGCCTCCTCGAGCAGCGACGTGCGGCTCAGCTGGTTGATCGTCATCCCGACCTGCCCGGCAAAGAAGTCGGCCTGTTCACCAGGCGGCACCATGCTCTTGTCGACCGCGACCATCTGCCGGAAGAGATCGATCGCATCCACCGTGGCCTGGTCGGCGAGATCGCACGAGCCCGTGCTGGGGTCCCAGATCGAGCCACCGTACGCACGGATCGCGGGCACGACCGTGTTCCAGAAGCTCGTGACGTTGTCGTACAGCGCACCGTCGTGACCCTGGAAGCCATAGACTGACGGACCCGCCTTCTCCCGGATGGTCCGCGCGATCGCGCGGAAGTTCTCCCAGGTCCACTCACCGCGGGCCGTCAGCTCTTCTGGCGTCGCGACTCCCGCCTGGGCGAAGAGATCCTTGTTGTAGTACACGAGGAACGGCGACGTCGAGAACGGCACTCCGTAGATCTTGTCGCCCCTCCGCCAGCTCTGCATGGACTTGCCGATGAAGTCGTTCAGCTCGTAGCCCTTCGTGCGGCTCAACGTGGGCGCGAGGTCGGCCAGGACGCCGGCCGACACGAACTGGCTCACGTCTCCCTCGCCGAGCCAGCCTGCGTCGAAGGGACGGCCACCGGCAAGAGCGGTGCTGATCTTCTGCAGGTAGTCGGAGCTGATCACCGGAACGAACTCGATGGAGACGTTGGGATGCGACTTGCGGAACTCTCTCGCGAATCCCTCCAGCATGGCCACGTGGGCTTCGTTGTTGCTCCACATCGAGAACCGGAGAGTGACGGGCTGGTTGGCGTCCCCGCCGCCCTCACCGGTGGACGAGGACCCAACGCACGAGGTCACCAGGGTCGCGACCAGCAACGACGCAGCGATCCTCGGTGTGATCGTCGCGGCTTGTGAAGCTCGAGTGCTCTGGCGCCGGAACAGGGCACGGCACATCCGCAGCAAGCGTCCATCAGTGATCCGGAGCAAGGGAACCGCCTCCCCGGCAGTACTAATGCGTATAAGCGTTCAAGTATCGACGCTGAGCCCGGGATGTCAAGCGCTGCCGACGCCGCAGTCATGGTGGTGAGGCCGTCGGTTGACGGACGTGAGACCCGAGTGCTTTACTCCGCCATAATGCGTATTAGCTGGTGCAAAGGCGGTCGTCATGTCGTACCCACCCTCGACGCGCGGCACACGGCGGACGAAACTGGTTGTCACGGCCATGGCGCTAGCTGTCGCCATGGTGATGGCGATACCGAGCGCAGGTGCGGCGCCGGCCGGCGATGCCGGTGGATCGGTGGCGATGAAGGCGCCGCCAGGCAAACCCCCAGCGCCGCCCGGTAGCGGGTGTGAGGCGGGGAAGCTCCGGGTCAGCCCGGGCGAGCTCGGCGGCATCTTCCTCACGGGCAAGCCGGTGAGACTCTCGGTCCACTGCATCGTCGGTGACGAGGTGCGGTGGAGCCTTGTGGACTTCTGGGGCGCGACGGCTGCGAGCGGCACTGCGGCGGCCCGGCAGGGGCGTGCGGATCTGCGGTTCCAGAGCACGCGGCAGGGCCATTTCACGGTGGAGGTTCAGGCGTACCAGGGTGGCGCTCCGACGTCATCGATCGCCAGGACGGAGGTCGCCGTCGTCAGCCCGGCAGGTCCTGACGACGGCGCAAAGTTCGGGGTCCAGACCCACTTCGGCAAGGTCGACGACCCAGGCCCGTATCCGCTCGAGGTGATCCCGCTCATCGAGCGCTTGGGTGTCGGCGGCGTGCGCGATTCGGTGCGCTGGGAGTTCGTCGAGAAGAAGAAGGGGAAGTTCCACTTCGACCCGCACTTCACCCAGTACATCAACAAGCTCGCGCAGGCGGGCCTGCACCCGATGATCACGCTGGCGCTGTTCAACCAGCACTACGACGACGGCAACACCCCGTACACCGACGAAGGCCTGAACGGGTTCGCCACCTACAGCCGACAGATCGCCAAGCGGTACGGCGCGAAGCTCTCGGCCGTGGAGGTCTGGAACGAACCCAACAGCCAGGGCTTCACGCGTGGTCCTGCCGCCCGCGACCCAGTGAACTACGCCGAGATGGTCCGGCGGGTGAGCCGAGCAGTTCGTGAGGTGTCGGACGTGCCGGTGTTCGCGGGCGCGACGACTGGCATCGACCTGCCGTGGCTCGCCCAGGCGTTCGAGGCCGGAGCGCTGGACGCGGCGGACGGGGTCTCGGTGCACCATTACCCGATCGACCCCACCAGCCGCGAGTCGGACCTCGGCGGACTGAAAGACCTGCTCGCGGAGCACGGCGGGGAGGCGAAGCTCGCGTGGGCGAGTGAGACCGGCTGGCCGACGTTCTACCCGAGGGACGAGGCCCTGGTGGCGAGGGATCTGCCCAAGCTCCTCGCCATCGAGCTCGATGGCGGCCTCGACCGGGTGTTCTGGTTCAACTTCATGAACAACCTGGCTCCTCCAGAGGAGGTCCCGAACACGCGGGAGGTTCACTTCGGGCTCATTCGGTCACAGGTCGACGAGCGCGGTCCGTACTCACCCAAGCCGAGCTATGCCACCTACGCGGCCCTCATCCGGCAGCTCGGCGAGGCAGATCCGGCTGGCCGGGACGACACGCCAGCCGGGATCCGCAGCTATGCCTTCCGCGACGGGTCACAGCATGTCCGGGTGATGTGGGCCGGGGACGAGAACCGCTACGCCAAGCTCTCCGGCGGCGAGCTCGAGCTCGTCGACATGATGGGGAACCCGGTCGGTCAGAGTGTCGACGGCGAGCTCCTCGTCAAGCTCACGAAGGACCCCGTCTACGTGCGCGGCGACGTGGACGCGATCGAGGTGCGTCCCATTCGGGCGGAGGCCGAGGCGCTGCCGGCGACCACCGCGCCCAACACGACACGAGAGCAGTTCAACGATCCTGACTCGAGCGGTGGCCGGGGCGACAAGTACAACGGTCGTGCGGTCGGCGACTTCATCGAGTACGACGTCGACGTTCCTGCGGACGGCACGTACGACATCATCGTGATCTCCCGACTGCATCCGAGCCGAGGGGTTTTCCAGCTCAGCGTGGACGGCACACCGGTCGGCGCGCCGCGCGATCAGTTCGGCGGCGGCGGCAACCGCGTGCACCCGATCGGATCGGCCGCACTCGATGCGGGTACGGCGAAGCTGCGTTTCACCGTGGTGGACAAGAACGCCGAGAGCAGCGACTTCACGCTCGCCTTCGACTACTTCGAGCTCGTTCCGGCCGATCCGCGACGCGGTGTCCGCTATGAGGCTGAGGCCCTGAAGACGGTCGCGAAGACCGCTGGCATCACCGAGGAGCTCTTCCGGGATACCGCCATGAGCGGGACCTATGGCAACAAGTTCAACGGCCACGAGAACGGGCACTTCGTCGAGTACGAGGTGGACGTTCCAGCGCCGGGCGACTACCTCGTCGTCGCGAGGGCGAAGGCCCACCACAGCCGGGGGATCTTCCAGCTCACGATCGACGGCGTGGAGCAGGGAGATCCGCAGGACCACTTCGGTGGGTGCTGCTACCCGAGCTACGTCATGGGGTCCAAGACGTTCACCTCGAGCGGGCCGAGCGCCTTCCGCTTCACGGTCGTCGGGAGGAACGACGCCAGCACCGACTCCACGCTCGCGCTCGACTACATCGAGCTCGTTCCCGTGGCCGAGACCATCGGGTCGCCGCACGGTGGCTGAGGTGTGGTGGGGCGTCCGCGGGCTGACTGACCTCGTAGCCGGCGGACCTGCCCCAGCGCTAGTCCCACGGGAAGCGAGTGCGGCCGAGGTGTGGTTGGCTGTTGCGGAATTTGTCGTTGCTTGCCATTGTGAGGTGGCATTCGGCTGGTGGCGCGGTGTCGGAGCGTACGAGTCGGATGAGGAGCTCGTTCCAGCCGGCGGTGAGTTGGACTGGCCCGGCGGAGTCGGCGCTGCCGCTGAAGTTTGGTCGTACGCCGCGGTAGCGGTTGGCGGACCGCACGAGTTCGCCGTTGATCCAGAAGGCTGTCGGGCAGTTGGCGTCCACGACGAGCCACAGCTGCTGCGCGTCGGGCGCCAGGATGAATGTCTGGGCGTACATCACGCCTGGGCCGTCGAACGCATCGGCGAGCGGCAGGGCGTTCTCCAGTGCGGCGACTTCGCGCCACTTGAGCGCTGAGCGGTCGGCGGGCAAGGCGGCGTCCAGCAAGTCGGCGTCTGAGCGTCCGTCGCGCGGGTATGGCCCTGCGATCCGCCAGGCTGCCGCGCCGATCAGTACGACGGGAACGGCGGGCTGGGCCGGGCGGCCGGCCGGCGCTACTGCGAGATGGAGCCGGTTGCTGTTCTGGAGGAGGTCGCGGCCGGGAATGGTCACGTCCCAGGTCAGGTCGACCGAGCTTCGCGCGGGCACCTTCGCGGTCCTGGCGGGGACTGGGGCCCAGCCGGTCGGCACCGTCCAGGTGCACGTCACCTGCACGTCGTCCGGACGCCGGTTGGTCAGCCGGGTGAGGAGCGTCTTCGTCGAGCCGGGTGCGACGGCGGGGGTGTCGAGGTAGTCGACGTCGACGCTGACGTCGGGTGCCGGGTAGGACACCGTGGTCGGGCTGGAGTCACGAAGCGCGAGTGTGGCGTCGTCGGCGTACAGGTCCTGCCGCGAGACCCGCAGCACCCCGTCGGGCCCGAGCAGGCCGTGCTTGGACAGGACGGTGCGTGCGACCGTACGGATCCGTTCGGCGAGCTCGTCGAGCGTGGCCGGGATCGGGTTCGGCCCGTCGGTGAGGTGACGGACACCGCCCCAGGACTCGTTCGTGGCGATCGTGTCGCCGAGCGGTTTGATCCACTTCTCCGGTAGGCCGGAGCGGCCGGCCAGGATGCCGAGGTAGCTACCGATCGCGGCGCCTGAGGAGTCGGTGTCGTAGCCGCAGTTGACGGTCTTGCAGAGCCCGTCGCCGAAATCGTCGCCGTACAGCAGTCCGATGACCTGGAAGCCGAGGTTGATAGGGGAGTACTGCGCGTTGTAGTGGGGCGCCGCCTCGAGCACGCGCTTGCGTGCTTCCTTCCAGTCGGCTCCGGCGGCGTGGGCGGACAGCACGGCCCGGATCGCCGCGGCGGTCTTGCTCGAGGGCGGAACGTACGACAGCCCGATGTCGATGAGCTCGAGCCGGTCGTCGATGAGGAACGCCGCGGACTCCACGGCGACGTTGAACAACTCCCCGTACACACTCTCGCCGCCTGCGTGGTCGCAAATCGCATCCTGGTACGCATAGCGCGCGGCGACCCGCGGTGCGCCGGGAGCGATGCACGCCCAGATCTCGGAACGGATCGGGCAGCCCATGCAGTCTTTGAACCAGTTGTTGTAGTGGCCGCTGATCGGCGGCTCGAGGCCGAGCCGGAGGTTGGCCTTGGACAGGCCGTACTCGTCGAAGTTGTAGCCCACGTGGTCAAGCCAGTAGCGGGCAAGATCGCGTGCCGTGAGGTCCGGCCCGACCTCCTCGACCGCCTTCAGCCAGGCGAGCTGGATCTCCAGGTCGTCGTTGGGCAGACCACCCTCCCGCAACTCCGGGTACCACCAGACGTCGAATGGCTCCTCCTGACCGAACGTCTTCTCGAGCGGTGTTCCAAGCGTTCCGCCCGCGTTCTTGCCCAGCCAACATCCATAAACCTTGTCGTAGAAGAGCGAACCGTTGATGTCGAGCTCGAGCACTCTGCTATCCCTTCACCAGTGAGGAGGACGTCCTGGACGAACCGTCGCTTGCGCGAGGAGCACCAGCCACGCAGGGCGTCATGGCGATCGTCGCGGGGGACATCTGGAGAGGGTAGTTCTACGACGTCGTACGGGGGAGACCGCATTCAGCGATGTGAACGTGCAGGCACGGTAATGCGTTGCCGGTCGACCCTGGATCGGTCATGCTCTGCCGATGCCCGACGACTGATGCATGGCGCCGCAACGTGTACGGCGGCATGCGTACGCCGACCGCCGTCATCCGCGCTGTCGTACGAAAAGCAACCGGTGCGACACCGGACCGCCTGAGTCCAGTCGACGGTGGGCAGGTCTGCGAGGTGTACGACGCAGGCGAGGTGATCGTACGGATCTCGCGCGAGGAGGAGCCGCGATTCGAGGGGAGCGCTGGGCACTCGATGCGGTGAGGGATCGTGGGGTCCCGACGCCGCAGGTGCTGCGGTACCAGGACTGCGAGACGTGGCTCGGGCGTCGACCGAGCACAGAAGTTGACCGAGCCGCCTTTCTCAAGCGGTACCTGGCGGCATTCGGAGCAGGTACCGAGCACGATCTCACGTACTTCTCAGGTGTTGGGAACTGGCGGGAGGTCATCGACTCGTGCGAGAGCGCTCTGACCTGGCTGGAAGGGCCGCAAGGCGAGCGTCTGATGGATCTGAAAGGACTGGAAACTCTGCAGTCAGCGCAGGACGTTTGTCGGCTGGTCCCGCGCTACGACAACATCATTTATGCGTACAAGGACAGGTCGAGGTTCGGATGGGACGGTCGGCCGCTTGCGCGCTCGGACAAAGGCGGCTTGGTTCTGGTGAGTGGACGACTTGCCGGCGAATGGCAGGTTCGCTCTGCTCGTGAACGTCTTGACGTACAGATTCGCGCATGGCAGGTGCCTACAAGGCTTCGCGACACCGTGATCGAGGGGGGCCGACGATCGTTGGCGACCTGGCTCGATAGCTCAACGTAGGTCGGTAAGCCTGGAATCGGCATGACCTCGTAACAGTGGGGGCCCGAGTCGGGGCGCGCACAGCCTCGGCTCATGGGACTGGCGCACGTGCTCGAGCGCGCCCGAAGCGAGGCCAGGGGGAAGGTGATGGACGTCGACGTGGTGCCCACGGTCGGCACGGGCGCACCATTGGCTTGGATACCGTATCTGATCGGACCGAACTCCTCCCTGCTGGTCTGCGATGGCGTCCACCTCAGGGTGACACGGCCCTCCTCGAGGACTGCGCTGGTCAGTTCGGGAGCCGGCAGCGTGCCCGGAGCGACTGGTACGAGACCGTTGCTGGGCGGCGACTCGTTGCCTGTCGCGTCTACGCCGACGAGCGTGACACGTCTCGACCCGTCCAGCCCAAGTCGTCGAGATTACGAACTGCACGTGAGATTGTTCGGGGGAGGTCGGCTTGAACAAGAACCTGTCGTTCGCGAAGAAGGCCAGAGCCTCCGTTGCGTCGTTCTCGGTAATGGGCTCCCAGATCAGAGATACGGCTGTGCCCTCCTGATTGGTCGTCGCGCTAAGGAGTGCGCGGGCGGCGCCGCACTTGCGGCGGTTGCGGGATGGGCACTGCCGAGTAATCGCTGCGCCTACCAAGAAGTGCAGTGCCGGACAGGATGAATCGTCTTCGATCAGGTGTCGAATGCATGACTCTCCAAAAATTCGGTGAGCTCTGCATGGCGGCCCGCGATCGCCTTTAACGACACCTTTCATTTGGCTGTTCAGGTGTGAGGCGACCGTTTCGGGCCACAGCGGTGGAGGATGACTGGAGGGTACGAGTCGGTCCTGGTCGGACCCCAGGGAAAGCGTAAGCGCTTCAGCGTGCACGATCGGCCGCCGATTCGTACGAGAGCACATGCCACACGCCCGTTGCACCTGTGGTCGTGATGTTGACGAGCCTTAGCGGCGTAACTAGCTTCAAAGGGCACGCAGGGCCACCTCGATGAGCTACAGGAGCGCTCCTTCGGAACCGGCTGGTGCGTAGCGCGAGTCGTCATGCGACGGCCGTCGGACGCTGGGGCGCCATCGCACAGGTCGATGGACCTGGATCGGATTCGACCACGCGGTGATCGGCTGACACGGTTGGGGGCACTGAGCATGACCCGAGGCACAGCTGGGACGAGCGGCGATAGGGCAGGCGGCAGGTGCGGGCTCAGCAGACGAAAGCTCCTGGTCAGCGGGTTGACGGCGGGCGCCCTCGGCATGTCGCCGGTTCTCGGACGTAAATCCCAGGCGTTGGCCACTCCGGGCCAGCCGACCGGTTTGCGCCCCGCCAGGTCGGGTGAGACCGGACCGCCGACGGTGACAGGAGCGGACCTGACGTTCAAGCATCCGCGGACGTTGCGGTACGGCACGGCCCGCCAAGCTCAGTTGCTTCGGGAGTACGTCGAACGCATCGTGCCGACCGAGGCCGCGTACATGGAACCCGGTGGCCCAGCTGGACCCAACCCGTCGCATCCAGGTTTCGCCGTGCTCGCCGCCCGCAACGGCGTCATCGTCGTCCACGACGCCAAGGGTTACGCACTGCGCTATGCGAGTTGGGATGCGGAGACCGAGACCGCGGTCGAGCTTCCGCAAGACCAGTGGGTACCGATGCGGCCGGACACCATCTTCGACCTGGCATCGGTGACCAAGCTGTTCACCTCGGTCGTCGTCACGCAGATGGCCGAACGCGGCGAGCTGGACCTGAGCGCACCGGTGGCCGACTACGTTCCGGAGTTCGCCCAGGCAGACCAGGCCAAGCAGGCCATCATCGTGCGTCAGCTGCTCACCCACACCTCGGGAATGGTGTCGTGGCTCAACCTCTACACCCTGCCGGACGACGACGCTCGAATGACAGCGATCTACGAGTCCGACCTGCGGCGTCCGCCCGGCAGCGGCTACGAGTACTCCGACCTCAACCTGATCGTCCTGGGCAAGCTCGTCGAGCGAGTCACCGGTATGCCCTTGGACCGCGTCATAGCCGAGCGAATCACCCGACCGCTTGGCATGGTCGATACCGGGTTCAATCCGCCGGCTGAGAAGCTGGACCGGATCGCGGCGACGGAGTACCAGCCATGGACCGGACGCGGCATGATCCGCGGCTCGGTACACGACGAGAATGCCTGGTCGTTCGGCGGCGTGGCTGGGCACGCAGGGCTCTTCTCGACCGTGTTCGACATGGCGATCTTCGGCCAGATGGTCCTGAACGGCGGCCGCTACGGCGACGTACGAATCCTGCGCGAGGACTCCGTACGCCTCATGCTCACCAACCTCAACGTCGGTCTGGGCAGCTCCGCCGCGCGTGGCCTCGGCTGGCAGCTCGACCAGCGGTTCTACATGGACGCGATGACCTCGCCTGTAACGGCTGGCCACACCGGGTACACCGGAGTCTCCCTCGTGCTCGATCCACTCACCAACTCGCTCCTCGTCCTGCACACGAACCGCGTCCACCCGACGCGCGAGTGGGGCACTGACAGCGGTTACCGCCGAGCAGCCGCTCGTGAGCTCGCCCGTGCCGTCCCGGTCCGGCCGGCTGTCGGCACCAGCGCGTGGTACTCCGGCCAGGAGGACGCGACCACGGTGAACCTGACCGCTCCGTTGCCGACACCGGCGACGAGGGGAGCGCTGACCTTCCGACTCTGGTACGACACCGAGTCCACCGATTACGGCTGGCTTCTCGCCTCCACCGACGGCGGCACCAGCTGGACTCCGGTGCCGATGGAGCTCCTGACCGCTGGCTACACGTGGTCGAACGACGGGTCGTTCTCCGGCTTCGCCGGCAGGCGGTGGCTCGTCGCTCGTGCAGCGCTGCCCGTCGGCACTACCCACGTGCGCTGGAGCTACACGACCGATCCCGGCTACCAAGGACGGGGCATCTACGTCGACGCCGTCCGGATCACGGACGGGGCCAGGGTGCTGTTCAACAGCGAACGTCCAGCTGACGCAGCGCGTCTGGTCTCGGACGGCTGGATCGAGTCGTCCGACTGAGTGATTGGCCTCATCTGTGGGATCAGGTCAGCCGCTTCAGTAACTCGTCCTCGAGCCAGTCGGTCAGCGTCTCGACGAACGTCGCCGACAGATGGTTGTCGTCGCGGTAGACGAGCACGTCGCCGATGACCGCTGGGCAGACCCCGTCTCGACAGAGGACGACGGCTGGATCGATGAGCTCGACCTCGTCGTAGCGGCTCGCCACGTGCGTGGCGAGGACGGTCTCAGCGCGCGCTTTGTCCTCTGGAGTGGCGCACTCGTCCAGATCATCGATCTGTTGCGCCACGCACGCGGGAACGTCCTTGTCTGGTTGGGGATTGTCCTCGATGGCAACGATCTGGCTGTTGTAGGTGAGCAGATGGTCGAGCTCCCGCTCCCAGCCGCGTTCGAGCTCCTTGGCGCTTTCCTCGCGATCGAGGTGCGTGCCATCCTCGATCACCGTGTAGTGGGCTCGCCCCGCCACGACGATGAGGTCAGGCTTCTCGCGAGAGATGCGGTCGTGGACGTGGGAACGCCACTCGTCACACTCGAAATAGGCGCGCCGGAGGTTGGCGTTGTGCACGAGGACGTCGGCCGGTGGGCAACCAGACTTCGTGAGGACGACAACGCGCCAGCCCTGCCGTTTGCCGATCGCGTCGAGCGCCACGCCGTACTGCATCATCTTCGAGTCGCCGTACGCGACGAGCGTCAGATCTCCTTCGGGATCACCATAGACGCACGTACTCGACGTCGTCTCGTTTGGAGCCGCGAGGCAGCCGTCGTCGTAGATCTTGGATCGGTCGTCCTTGGCTTCGAGCGGTTGCGGCCGTAGCGCACTCGCGTCCTTCTGCACGGGCTTGCCACGCTCGACCGCCTTGGCGCCGATCGCCTCCTGCCGATCGGCAAGCGGTACCGATGGTGTCGTCACCTGCAGGATCACCCCGGCGACGACCGTCACCGCGGTCGTCGCCACACCCAGGCGCAGGATGCGGGGAGGGGCGACGTTCCCCAGCCGCGCCGTGCGGAACGGCTCCTCGATCAGGTGGTACGTGACGACCGCAGGCACCCACGACGCCACGACTACTGCGACCGAGCGCCAGACCGACGGCTCCTCCCATCGAGTAGCGGCGAAGACCAGTACCGGCCAGTGCCACAGGTACCAGGAATAGGAGATTCGGCCGATGTGGCGGACCGGACGCAGGGTGAGCAGGCGCCAGCCTGGCCCGCTCGTCGCGGTCGCGCCTGCCGCGATGATCGCTGCCGCACCGAGGGTGGGCAGAAGGCCGGGAGCTCCCGGGAACGCGGTCTCGTCGTCGAAGAGCATTGTGGAGACGGCGATCGACACGAGACCGCCAACGGCAATCCAGGGGGCGCACCATCCGGGCAACCGTCGACCACTCGCCAGCACGATCGCGAGCACACCGCCGAGCGCAAGCTCCCAGCCGCGGGTGAACGTCGAGAAGTAGGCGTCACCAGTTCCGCGATAGCTGAGATACAGGCAGTACACGAACGACGCCACGCCGACCGAGACGAATGTCACAACGAGCGACCGCCGAAGCGAGGCGTTCCGGCGCCGGCACCACCACGCCACGGCCAGCATCAGCGCAGGCCAGACGAGGTAGAACTGCTCCTCGACGGCAAGCGACCAGAAGTGTTGGACCGGGCTCGCACCGCTCTCGGCGAAGTAGTCGACCGCCTGCAGCGCGAGACGCCAGTTGATGACGTAGAGCCCGCAGGCAATGAGGTCGTGGGCGACTGCCACTCGCTCGACCGGTGACAGCAGGACTGCCGACGCGATCGCCACGGTGGCGAGGACGACGGTCGCCGCCGGCAGCAACCGGCGGATCCTGCGCGCGTAGAAGCGGAGTAGCGAGATGGTCTGGGTTCGTTCGAGCTCGGTCAGAAGCAGGCCGGTGATGAGGAAGCCCGAGATGACGAAGAAGACGTCGACACCGACGTAGCCGCCGGATACCAACCCGAGCCCTGCGTGGTAGAGCAGCACTGCCACGACTGCGACAGCCCGCAGACCCTCGACATCTGGTCGAAACCCTTTCCGTCCCGTGCCTTTTTCACCCATTGGGGCCACTGTACCGAGGCTTCCTGGGGCCCGATCAAATCGCGTGATCATCACACCTCGGCGTCGACCGCGGACGCACTGTGCCATCCGTGAACGGACCGCCTACATGCTCACCCTCACGTGATTTGGGTGTCGTCACCGATGGCCGCTGTAGGGGGTGTGCCGGAACCCTTGTGACGGCGGAGGAACAGGGGTCCACGACGGCGTGGGCACAAGTCTGACCAGACAGGTTGGGGTGCCATGCGTGCGCGGGACATCTCGGTGAGCGTTCCGACGGTGACCCCGGACGACACGGTCGCCAAGGCGATCCGGGCGATGGCGGTCAGTCGTCTGCCGGGACTCATCGTGGTGGATAGCGACTCACGGCCGCACATGGTGCTTCCCGGGACCCAGGTGCTGCGCCTCGCGGTTCCCAGCTCCTACCAAGAGGACCCCGTGCTGGTTCGCACCGTCGACGAGGCCCACGCTGACCAGTTCTGGTTGGAGTTGGGTAGCCGGACCGTTGCGCAGTGTGCACCTCCGCAACCCGCACGGCCCGCGACCGTGCTCGGCGACGCGACCGTGCTCGAGGTGGCGGCCGTCATGGCGAGGCACCGCAGCCCACTCGTCGCTGTCGTGGACGGTCGTGGGGTGCTCACCGGCGCGGTCACGCTCGAGCGGCTGATCACCAGTCTTGCCGTCTTCGGCGCGGGGGAGTAGATGGTAGCGGCCATCCTCGCTCTCGCCATCTTCGTAGGCGCCTACTACTTCATCGCGACGGAGAAGGTCAACAAGGTCAAAGTCGTCCTCGTCGGCGCCGGGATCATGGCCGTGCTCGGGCTGATCCCAGGCTCGGATGTCTTCTTCTCCGAGCATGACGGCATCGACTGGAACGTCATCTTCCTGCTCTTCGGCATGATGATCATCGTCGGGATCATCAAGCAGACAGGACTCTTCGACTTCCTGGCGATCTGGGCGGCGAAGCGCTCGCGAGGGCATCCCTACCGGCTCATGGTGATGCTGATGGCGATCACGGCCGTCGCCTCACCGTTCCTGGACAACGTGACGACCATCATGCTGGTCGTCCCGGTGACGGTGGTCGTGTGCGATCGGCTGCGCGTGCCCGCACAGCCCTACATCATCGCCGAGGTCCTCGCGTCCAACATCGGTGGCGCGGCCACCCTGATCGGTGATCCGCCGAACATCATCATCGGCAGCCGGGCGGGCCTCACGTTCACCGACTTCCTCATGCACATGACGCCCATCGTCGCGTTCATTTTCGTCGTCTTCGTCCTCTTCACCCGGGTTCTGTTCTTTCGTACGTTCCGGCAGGACGGCACGCACATCGCCGAGGTGATGGCACTGCAGGAGCGTCGTGCGATCACCAACCCCCAGATGCTGGTCCGGGCCCTGGTGGTGTTCGGCCTCGTGGTGATCGGCTTCTGCCTCCACGCGGTGGTGCACATCGACCCGGCGATCGTCGCCCTCGTCGGTGCGGGTCTCATGCTGCTCGTGACGAAGGTGGACGTCCACGAGGTGCTCCAAGAGGTGGAGTGGCAGACGCTCGTGTTCTTCATGGGGCTCTTCGTGATGGTCGCCGGGCTGACCCACACCGGCGTGATCGAGGCGATCGGAACCTGGGCCGCCGAGCGGCTGTCCGGCAACTACTTCCTCGGTGCGACCGCGTTGCTCCTCGGCTCGGGCGTTCTGGGCGCGTTCTTCGACAACATCCCGTACGTCGCGACGATGGCGCCGATCGTCGAAGGTATCGCCGAAGGAGCTCCGGACCCCGAAACCGCGCAGGCGTTGTGGTGGGCGTTCGCCCTCGGAGCCGACTTCAGTGGTAACGGCACGGCTGTCGCCGCCAGCCCGAACGTCGTCGCCATCGGCATCGCTGCCCGAGCAGGGCACTACATCAGCTTCTGGCGCTTCACGAAGTACGGCCTCATCACCCTGGTCCTCACGTCGGTCTTGGCTTGGATCTACGTCTGGCTTCGCTACTTCCTCTAGCGTCACGCAATGCACCACATCGCGAGCAAGCCCGGGGCGAGCACGAAAGGCCTTCGATGACCACCTGGCCGTGAGCCAGTTCAGGACACCAGACCGGCCATTCTCGAGGTTTCACTAGACAGAGGTTTTCAGCCGCTGACAGAGTGTGTCGCCGTGAGAAACACCCAGCCAGCTCCACGCGCCGCTCATGCGCCAACGCGTCGGAAACACCGCTTCGTGCTCCTCGCGCTGGCAGTCCTCACGGCAACTCTGGCCCCCACGGCTGCCGCGGCGGCCTCGCGAAGCGCAACGGCCGGGGCGCCGAGGCCTGGGACGTGCGTTGCGTCACCGCCAGGCGGTGACGTCGTGGTGACCGAGGCCACGCCCAACACCGAGCTCACCGAAGCGTGGCGCGAGTTCGGCAACAGCGGTGGCGGCTGGGAGAACGAGGGCGGCTGGGCGGCAGCCGATGGCACGTACTCGACACTGCTGCCCGGGAAGCGGGTTGTCTGGCTGTTCAACGACACCTGGCTGGGCCCGGTCAATGAAGACGAGAGCCTGAGCGAATCGCCGAAGCTCGTCAACAACTCGGCCGTGCTAGCCGGTCGGGACGGCCTCCCTGACGTGACCATCACCGGCGGGACCCACGAGGAACCGACGTCGCTTGCCGGTCCGCTGTGGCAGTGGAACGGCGACGGCATCGTGGACGCCGGCCGGCTCCAGGTCTTCGAGTACGAGCAGGGACCGAGCGACGACCCACCGCCGTTCAACTTCAAATGGATCGGCACCACCCTGGTCACGTTCGACAAGAACTTCGCTGTCCAGGCCGTGGCAACGGTTCCGATGGACGGGAACGTGGGGTGGGGCGTCGACGTGGTGCGCTGCGGCCCGTTCCTCTACATCTATGGCGTCGAATCGGTCTGGCTGGACAAGCACATGCACCTCGCCCGCGCTCGGGTCGGGCACCTCACCGACATCGACTCGTGGGAGTACTTCGACGGCGAGGGCTGGACGAGCGATCCTGCGTCCTCGGCACGCCTTGCGCGCGACGTGGGTGCGTCGTACAGCGTGACTCCGGTCGAGGGCAAGTGGGTGCTCACCACATCCGACGCGGTGCTCGGAGACACGATCTACGTGTCGGTGGCGGACTCTCCCACAGGGCCGTTCACGGAGCGTCAGGCGGTGTACGTCGCACCCGAGGCGCACTCCGGCCAGGGGCTGTACGCGCCGTACAACATCGCAGCACACCCGTCCATCAGTAAGCCCGGGACGTTGACGATCTCGTACAACGTGAACTCCTCCGCTGGGCTGGACGGGATCAGGCAGAATGCCAACTTCAACCGGCCTCGATTCGTGGACTTGCACCTCGCGAGGTCGTGAGCCGTCAGCCCGGATTCGAGGTCGCCAGCTCAGCCGAGTGCGGGTTGCTTCCAACGACGAGCTGGCCAGCGTCACCAGCTGGTCAGCGAGGTGTATCGGGACGGATAGGTGGCCGATACCTGGCAAGTCGTTGACGCGTGCCATCAGCGAGCGACACCGTAATGATCAAGCCTTTATAAGGCTTCTTAAAAAAGTCTCGCTGGCATGCACACCGCATGGGTACGCATCGAGCTCCGGGGAGGCGGTTCTTATGCAGCGGCCGGTCGACCGACGGGACTTCCTCAAGCTCGCGACAGCGGTGCCTACCGCCGGCCTGCTGTCATCTGCCGGGATGGCGGCCGCCCATGCTGACGGAGAAGACGCCGCTTTGATGGCGACGATCAAGGTGTTTGGCGATCAGTGGGGGCGCAGCACGCGCTACATCGGAGCCAACCGGGGAGTCACCAACTTCAACATCGCCGACTTCTACGACCTCGGCATCAACACGTACCGCTTCTACGGCGGAATGGGTCCCTGGGAATATCTCGACGACGATGGCACCTTCGGGAACCCGACGATCACTGACATCAAAGCCGACCCTCAGGTCATCAACTGGGCGTGGTGGGACGAGATCTTCACGAATCCGCCCGAAGGCAGCCCGTTCTGGTACGCCACCGAGCCCGGCGTGGGGTGGAAAGGGAACAGCCGCAAGATCTTCGGAGACCTCAAGAATGCCGGCGTCAAGCCTGTGGTGTCGTTGCGGGTGCAGAACGCCCAGATCAAACCCGACTGGGCGGCGGCACTCAACCCACCGAACACCCCGCAGGGACGCAACGAGTGGTGGGAGCACGTGTTTGCCGTCGTCTACTGGATGAACGTACGCAACGACTACCGCGTCGACGACTGGGAGATCGGCAACGAACCCAACCACGCAGGACAAGGCTGGGCAGGAATTGCCACCGAGGACGACTACTGGGAGTTCGTCAAGCTCACGGCCGATGCGATCGACTACGTGTACCAGCGCTACCTGCCTGGCCGGAGCTATCGCAAGTACGCACCGGTCTCCGCGGGCGCCTCAGTCAACGAGGCTGGGGAGAAGTGGGGGTGGATCAAGGACGCGCTCGCGAAGGTGCCGCAGTACTTCGACTGCGTCGACTACCACGACTTCAGCGACGATCCCAGCGGGAGAATCCGTGAAGTCCACCAGGTCATGAACTCGGTTGGGGAGGGCCATCGCGATCTCTGGGTCACCGAGTGGGGCCCGGTCTTCAAGGGCGGAGACTCCTACCTCAAGGTGTCCAACGGCATCCTGATGATCAACAACCTGATCCGGATGTCGTGGCCGGGCGACGGTCATGTGTACGGCAATCACATCGTCAACCTCTACGATGCGGTGAACCGTCCCTATCTCATTGGTCCCGACGGCGAACGACGTGTGACCTACTATGCGCTGCGCATGGCTATTCGAGCACTGCAAGGTGGCAGGCCAACGCACCAGAGCGTGACGAGCAGCCCGGACCTGCTCGCCATCACGACCGAGAACCCGAGCGGTGGCTTCGACCTGTTGGTGACGAACAGCTCCACGACCGCCAGTTACGTCGTCCGGGCTGACCTGTCAGAGCTCGTCGGTAAAGCTCAGGGCGAGCTCCGGGAGTTCAGCGCGCAGCGTCACGACGAGGTCGTCGGCACGCGCCGCACGAATCGCCACGGCCACATCACGCTGCAGGTGCCGCGTAACGCTGCCCTCCTGCTTCACCTCGATCGGCGTCCCGTATGACCGTGTGAGCCAGTGAGCGCCCGGGTGATGCCAAGCAGGCGACTTCACGCCTCCACCGAGCTCGGGAAGTGCTCGTACTCGTCATATGGGGCTGGATGCTCCAGCTTGACGTCAGCGGTCCACACGACATGATGCGTGACCTCGCCGCCATCTGGGTGGCGTTGCGCGAACATCTCGAGCCGAGGATCGTCCGGCGAGGAAGGCGAGGGGAGCGCCGCTCCAGGCCCAGATGCTGCACTGGAACTTCAACCATTCGTACACATCGGGATACCGGACCTTTGAGACGACATCCGCCACCAGCCGTAGCCCGACGCTGCCGTGTTCCATGGCAACCGTCACCTGGTCCAGCGCGGCGCAGACGAGCTGATTGAACCGTGGGCCTTGGCTGAAGACCTCCCGAACTTCCTGGTGGTGCAGGTCACCGATCACCTCGGAGAAGGTCAGGCCGCCAGGGCGAAGGACACTCAGCGCAGCCTGAACCCCTCGCACACCGTAAACCGATTGGTCCCCGCTCAGAGAACACGAAGTCGAAGTGATTTCGCCACTCTTGCTTGAAGGGCAAGCACGTCAGCTGGGCGAGCACGATCGAGCTTCGTAGAGCTAGTCTGCCAGGCGTGCAGGTGCTACCCCTGGTGGACCCGTGGCCCGGCACAGCCGAAGAGGCCGAGGCGGTCCAGGAGCGATTGCGCCACCTGGTGAGCCGAGAGGCGACGTCGTGCAAAGCGGTACGTCTCGCGGCCGGACTCGATGTCGCGTACGCCCGCGACGACCTCCGGTTGGCCGCCGCTGTCGCAGTGCTCGACGTGAAGTCGTTCGAGATCGTCGATCTCTCGGTGCACGTCGACACCTGTACGTTCGGCTACTATCCCGGCCTCTTCGCGTTTCGCGAAGTTCCAGCCTTGGCAAGGGCTCTGGAACGACTTCGCACCACACCCGATGTGCTCGTCTGCGACGGGCACGGGATCGCCCATCCCCGACGTTTCGGGCTGGCGTGCCACATCGGGGTCCTGACCGATCTGCCCTCCGTCGGGGTCGCAAAGGCCCGCCTTGCCGGAACGTATGCCGAACCGGCGTGGCCGCGAGGCGCGTCGACCGACTTGATCGACGGGGACGAGGTCGTGGGCAGGGTCGTGCGGACGCAGGACGGCGTGCGACCGGTGTTCGTCTCGATCGGCCATCGGATCGACCTGGACGACGCGTGCCGGCTCGCGCTGGCGCTCTGCGACCGCTACCGGCTCCCCGAGACGACTCGTGCTGCGGACCGCTTGGCGAGGGCCGCGCTGCAAAAGGCCGCACGGCTGTAAGCAGTACGCCTTTCGCAGCGTCGACGTCGCCCATCACCACTAGCTTGGAGGTGACTTCTCGGGCACCGTGATGCCCGAGGTGGATGCCGGGTGTCCGGTTCGCCCGGAGATCGACTCTGCCTCGATCTGGTAGTAGTACGTCGTGCCCGGCTCGACGTTGACATCGAGGAAGAAGAGCTGGTCGGACGGGACGTATGTCACGTACGTCGTACGACTCGGCGTGAACGTCGGTGTCGTCGAGCGGTAGATGGTGTACTGATGCACCTGCGAGCCGGCCGGCTTCCAGGTGAGCATCACGCCGCCCGCGTCGCCGTCCCATGTCGAGCGCAGACGCTTCACGGTACCCGGCACGCCACCCGTAGCCGGCTTGACCAGAGCCGAGGCGGTGAGATCCGGTGCGCCGGAGGGCGCGACGCTTGTGTTGTCGCCATCGGTCGCCGAGATGTAGTACTCGATGGTCGTGGTGGTGTCACGTCCTGGGATGTCTGCGAAGAACGCATAGTCGCGCGCGAGCGCATTGCGCTTCATCGGTAGTGCCTTCCACCGACCCTTGCTGAGTGGCCGATAGTGCAACGTGGCGCTCACCGTGTCGGGTGTGCGTTGGTCGACCACGATGGCAGTCACGCGAAGCGGTTCACCGCGCACGACCTGGAGGTTGCGAGGAATCTGCAGGATGCGAGGCGGCTCGTTGTCGGCGTGGCCTGCCATCACCTGTTCCTCGTACGACAGCGGGCTCTCGTTGCCGTCACGGTCGACCATCGTGACGGCGTAGACGAACTCGCCCGAAGCCGAGTCGGTGTACGTCGTGGACGTCACAGGCTTCGACGTCAGGCGCTCGAACTCGCCACCATCCACCGGCTTGCGGTAGACGTGGTAGCCCGCGATCGGCGACTCGTTGCCGGGCGGCGGATCCACCGGCGGGAGCGGGTTGCCCTCGGCGTCGATCCGGGTCGCCTTGATGATGTTGACCTTAGGATTCGACACGACCGGGATGAACCGGATCACGAGCTCGTCACCGTCGACCTGGGTCTCGTACACACGTCGGATCCCGATGTCGACGCCTCCTGCCTCAGCCGCGACGTCGAAGTTGTCCTCGACGAGCTCACCGTTGATCTCGATGTCGAAGATCCGCTCGCCGCCTTCGTCGTTCTCGAAGTACCCCTCGGCGAAGAACAGCTCGACGCGGTATCGACCTTCGTCGGTGATCTCTGGCGGTGCGGGCAGGCGGTACTCGAGGGTCGTGGACGACCAGCGCTCCGTCCGCATCGCCTGCGGATAGCCGAAGTCGTTCGTCACAGGACGGTCGAAGCTCGCAGCCGAGGAGTTGGGGGAGTAACCGAAGTCGGCTGCGAGGTCGCCTTCCTCACCGCCGCCCGCGTTGATGCGGTAGTCGCCATACTGCGGGAACGGAGGCGGCAGGTCCGGCTCCTCCCAGCGGAGAAGGGCACCGTCCGTCGTCCCCTTCGCCACGAGCCGTTGTGGCGGCGGGACGTCCAGATCCGCGACGATCTCGCGTTCGAGCGGAAGGTAGGCCGGTCCGTACCAACGACCACCCGCAGCCGAGACCAGACCACCTTGCAGCGGCATGTCCTCGACCATCCTCTGGTACGCCTTGATGGCTTCCTGGAAGCCGCTGTCCTTGAGGTCCTCCCACCGCTGCACGGGATCGTCGGGCACCACCTGGCGCTCGATCCGAAGATCGTCGATCTTCAACGTGACGGATTCGTCGGGAAAGAGATAGAGCCGGAAGAAGTTCAGCTTGCTGAGGTCTGGCGCACCTCCGGTGAAGCCGGCCGCACGGAACGGGAGCCGGACGAGATTCCACCCCGGGGAGAGGTACGGAACCACCGCACCGGCACCCCAGGCCATCTCCTGCTGGTCGAACGAACCGGAGCTCGTCAGCTCGAACTGCCCGATTCCACCGAGCTTCTGCGGTTCGGAGACGTGGAGCCAGAAGGTGAGCACGCCGGTTTCTAGCGTGACCTTGCTGTCGATCGGTGAGTCGAGTTTCTTGCGGAAGAAGTCGGGGCCGCCACCGGTCGATGCACAGCTCGCCTCACCCTCCTGCGGATTCTCATGGTCGGCCGTGAGGGTGTGACCGTCCGATGCCGTCCAGTCTTCGATCGACTCGCACGTGTCGAACGTCGCCGTCCGCTCGTAGCGAGGACTGGCCGGCGCAGGCGCTTGTTGAGCGATCCAGAAGCGTTCCAGCCAGGTCATGAAGTTGATGTAGTAGTCGAGGTTCGCTCGTTGGCTCGATGTTGTGACCTTGGGGCGCAGCGCCTCGAAGCTCTCCTTGATGCGCTTCCACGTGGCGACCTGGACCTCGGTGCAACATCCCCACAGCCGCCACTGGCCGTACTCGACGGTCATGCCGGACGTCTTCGGGAAGCCCGTCGCCTCGATCGCGAGGAACGCGTCGACGGCCTCGTCAGCCACGGCAGCTCCGAAGTTCGCCGTGGCGTAGTCGCGGTAGAAGTCCTCGGCGGCGAGGACTTCACCGGCGGGCTGCCAGGCGTCCTGGGCGAGGTAGGCGACGTTCGCCTCCGCGGGACGCTCTCTCCACAGAATCCCGAACACACCTTCAGCACCGAGCTCGCGGAGCTTGGGCAGCTGCTGCTCCATCCGGGTCACACCGAACTGCGGCTCGGAGAGGTTCGCGTCGTGCTCCATCCACGGGATCGGCCAGATGTCCCGTTCGGGAGAAAGCTGCCCCCACTCGGGTGCCACCGTCATGTTGTGTGGCATCAAGGTGGAGAAGATGATGTCTTTGGGAAGCGCCTTGTCCATCTCGGGGAAGCGGGCTTCCTGGAACCATCCGCCGGTGACGAGCCGTGCCTCAGGTCGGCGTTGCTTCAGGTAGTCGTGGGCGAACCGCAGCGCCTTGATCGCGTCGGCCGTGGACGTCGTCGAATGCTCGTGGAAGTGGAACTGCACGTAACGCAGCGTGGGATACGTGTCGACGATGTTGTCGATGCGTGCCTTCAGGATCTCTGGATCGAGCGGATCGCCGCCGGCTTGGAGGATCTCTCGAGGTGCGATGTCGAAGTCCGTCCCGAGCACGACCTCCATACCGCGTGACTGCGCGTAGTGGATGACCTTGCGCAGCATCGCCTGGGCTTTGCTGAAGATGTACTTCTGCGCGTCGGGTTGCTCATCTGTGTAGCGCGCGGCGTCGGAGCCCATGACGTCGTACGGGAAGTAGTCGCCGGATCCGAAGGCGAGCTCCCCGGTCTCGAACGGCTCCATTCCCCAGCGGACGTGGTGATACCGCCCCGACACCGAGGTGTCCAGCCACCCGTCGTGCTTCACGCCGCGGTACTCGAAGTTCAGGAACGGCTCGTTCATCGGCCGTCCGCCATGCCCGTCGGCGTAGTTGTGGAGGACGAGGGTGTTCATCTTCAGCTTGGCCAGCTGGTCGATGTACGACGTGAAGTCCTCGTAGCTGTAACCGGACGGCCCGTTGAGGAAGTTGTGCCACGGCAGAAGCCCACGTCGTTCGTGAGCCGGTTCCTCGGCGATGTCGAGTTGCTGCACCGCGAAAGGCTTCTTGGGTTCCGGAATGACGTCGCGGCCGATGTAGAACCGAGCGCCGTACCGTTCCAAGAGCTCGTAGGACCCGTAGAGGGCTCCGTTGGCGTCACTGCCCATCACGGCGATGGTGGGCGTGTCGCGATACTCCACGGTCTTGACGACATAGCCCTCTGGACCTGGTGCCTCGTCGCCGCTGGGGAGTTGTGCCTGGTCGACGAGGTCGCCGAGGACCTGGTTGGTGCTCGCCGTGCCGACGGCGACCATGGCGCTGAACCGTGAGTGCTTGACGTCGCGGTCGGTCCGGATCTCCAGCCGGTCGCCGGTCAGGTGGTAGAGGTATCGCTGGAGCTCCTGCGAGGCGAGGCGTTCGCGGCTCGACGCGTCCTTGCCCACGACGATCACCGGTGCGGAGGAGTTGGCAGCTGCGATCGGGGGAGCCGCCGCCACTGTCGCTGCGATCATCGCGCAGCCGACCAGCCAACAGATCCCGGACTTGGAGAACACACGCATGCCTGTACTCCCAGATCAGTTCGGCGGTATCCGGACCGCGACCTCTTTGCTTGCCGATGGGCTTCGTCCCTCGACGTTCGCGGGCTGGATGCGGTAGCGATAGGTCGTTCCTGGCTCGACGTCGACGTCGAGGAAGACCCGCTGCCGCGCGGGTACGTAGGTGACGTAGGTGCTTCGGTCAGGCTTGAAGCCGCGTGTGGTGGAACGGTAGATGGCGTACGTATGCGTCTCCGGGCCTGCGGAAGGCCACCGCAGCATCACGCCCTCGGCCTTCGGATCCCATGTTGCCTCGACGTCCCGCACGACCTCGGGTACCGGTGAGTCGGCGTGCATGACGAGGGCGCTTGCCGTGAGGCGCGGTGCGCCCGCGGGAGCGTACGAAGTCACGCGTCCGTCGGACGCGCTGACGTAGTACTCGATGGTCTCGCCCGTCACGTGACGGGCCGGCACCTGTGCGAAGAACGCATAAGGACGAGCCAACGAGTTGCGTCGCATCGGGACGGAGTGCCACGTGTGCTCGCCGAGTCTGCGGTAATGCAGGGTGGCGCGGACATATGTCGGTGCCCGCTGATCGACTGCGACGGCTGTGACCGGCAGTGGTTCACCTCGCGTGCCCGTGAGGTTATGCGGGAGCAGCAGGAGGCGCGGAGGCTCGTCGTCAGCACGTCCGGCAGCGACTGACTGTTCGTACGAGTACGGGCTCTCGGTCCCGTCGCGACGCACCGAGGTGACCGCGTAGACGAACTCACCATCGGCCTTGTCCTGGTAGCTCGTAGCGGCGATCGGTGTGCTGGTGAGCCGATGGAACGTGGGGTCCGATACGGGTCTACGGTAGACGTGATAGCCGACGAGATCTGTGCTGTCGCTGCTCGGGCGTACCCGCCACGTAAGGGTTGCGCCTGTGCGGGTGCCGCGTACGACCAACGCGTCCGGCGGGGCGATGGGAAGCTCGTCGACGACCTGGCGCTCGTAGGTGGTGTAGCTCGTGCGGGCACAGCGCGGACAGTCTGGCGCGGTCGCGTACCAGCGACCTCCAGCGGCGGACACCAGGCCGCCGAGACCCGGTAGGTCACGCACCATGTGCTGGTAGGCGTCGATCGCCGCTCGGAATCCGCTGTTCTTCAGGTCCTTCCACGCCTGCACGGGTTGGCCGGGCTCGAACTCCTTGGGCAGTGGAGTGCCTGACGCGTCGATCGGGTACGCCCGGATGATGTCGACCTTCGGGTTGGACACCACCGGTCGGAACTGGATGTCGAGCACCCGGTCGCTGATTGCGACGTCGAAGCTCAACCGGATGCCCTGCAACGACCCTCCGGCTTCCCTGGCGATGTCGAAGTCCTCCGCGACGACCGTGTCGTTGATCGCGATGTCGAACACCCGCTTGCCTACCGGGTCGCCGGGAACGTTGACCCCGAAGTAGCCCTCCTGGAAGTACAGCTCCACGCGGTAACGGTCGTAGCCCTCCGGCACGTCGAACCGGTAGCCGAACGTCTCGCTCGACCATCGCTCCGACCGGATCGCCGTTGGATAGCCGAAGTCGTTCTCGACCACCCCACTCGTGGTGAAGTTGTTGGGTGGACCGCCGTAGTAGCCGTAGTCGGGTTCGAGGTCCTTCTCAGGTTCGGTCGATCCGGCGTCGACGAGGAAGTGGTTGATGAGCCTGGGCCGGGCCCGGGCCGCTGCCGCCGGCACGTTGTGCTGCGCGGTCCAGTACTCGCGAAGCCACCGCAGGAACTCGGTGTAGAACTCGAGGTTTCGTCGACCAGTGGTCGTGGTGACGAGAGGCGCGAGCGAGCGGAACTTCGATTCGAGCTTTTGGTAGTGGTCTGCGTACGACAGAGCGGAAGGGTCCGCCCACCGCGTCCACCCGACGTACTCGGGGGTTGTGAGAGGCAGCGACCCGACACCGGGATAGACCCCGCCCTGCTCGAGCTCTTGGAGAGCCTGCGCCCCCTGCTCTGCCGCGTCCGGTCCGAACGCGTGAGCCGCGTAGTCCCGGTAGAAGTCGCGGGCGGACAGCACGTCACCCGGTCGCCGCCACAGGTCCTGGGCCAGGTAGGCGACGTTCGCCTCCGCAGGCATCTCCCGCCACAGGATTCCGATGACGCCGCTCACACCTGCCTCGCGTAGCTGCGGAAGCTGCTGGGCCATCCGGCTGACCGCGAGCTGAGGCTCGGACAGGCCACCGTCGAACTCCATCCAGGGCACCGGCCAGGCCTCACGTTCGCCGGCGACTTGGGCCCACTCCGGACGCACGGTCATGTCGTGCGGCATCAAGGTGGAGAAGACGATGTCGCGCGGCAGCTCTGCATGCATCTGCGGGAATCGCGCCTCCTGGAACCACGATCCGGTGACCAACCGGGCCCATGGGCGCTTCTCGGCAAGGTGGTCACGCATGAACCGGTACGCCTCGATGGCCTCGGCCGTCGGAGTCCCACTGACCTCGTTGAAGTACATCTGGATGTACTTCACGGTCGGATACGTCGTGAGGATGTCGTCGATGCGGGCACGCAGCACGGACGGGTCGAGTGGGTCACAGCCCGCCTCCCGCATGGACGCTGGAAGGATGTCGAAGTCCGTCCCGAGCACGACCTCGACGCCGCGAGCCTGGGCGTAGCGGATGACCTTCTGCATCATCGCCTTCGCCTTGGCGACGATGTGTTCCTGAGCCTGCGGCTGGGCTTTCGTGTAGCGGGCGGCGTCAGAACCCAGCACGTCGTACGGCAGGTAGTCCCCGGAGCGGAACGCGAGGTCGCCGGCATATGAGGGCGCCATTCCCCAGCGCTGGTTGTCGATCGACGTGTCCAGCCAGGATTCGGGGCGGGCGCCGTTGCATTCGAAGTCCATGAAGGGCTCGTTGATGTCCTCGTCCGGGTAACCGCCGCCGTAGTTGTGCAGGACGAGGGTGTTCATCTTGAGCTTGACCAGCTGGTCGATGTAGGAGGTGAAGTCCTCGTAGCTGTAGCCGGATGGCCCGTTCAGGAAGTCGTGCCACGGCAGAAGTCCCCGGCGCTGGACCGCTGGCTCCTTTGTGATGTCGAGCGGTTTGATCGTGAACGGTGTCGGGGATTCCGGGAGGACATCGCGCCCGATGTAGAAGCGCGCGCCGTAGTGTTCCAGGAGCTCGTAGCTGCCATAGAGCGTGCCGTTGGCGTCGCTTCCCATCACGGCCAGCATCTGTCTGCCGGCGTACTCGACTGACCGGATGACGTAACCCTCGGGACCGGGCGCTGTCTGTCGGTCGGGTAGCAGCCCTTCGTCGACCAGCCTCCTGATCAGGCCGTTCGTGTCGACCTGACCGATGACGACGGATGCGAAACGGACCAAGTCCGGGGCGGCGGCGCTGCGGATCTCCAGCATTTCCCCGGTCAGGTGGTAGAGGTAACGCTGGACCTCCCGCGCTGCGAGGTGTTCCAGGCGTCCGGCGTTCTCGCCGACGACGATGGCTGCGGGCGCGGATCGTGCGGCAAGGGTCGGCGCTGCAAGGAGCCCGGCTGCGATCGCCAGCATTCCGCCGAGTGCGAGGGCGCGAGCGAACCCCAGGACAGGTGCCGGCATCCGTACACCTCCCACCCCGGACGGTCGACGAGCTGTCGCTGTCCGCGCTGTGCAGGTTCCTCGTGCGGCCGTTGCGACAAGTATGTGGTCTAGGCATGACTGGTATGACCAGTCATGCCGACGGAACGTAGTGGGGGCGCCTAGGGCCGTCAAGCAATGAGATTCGAAACGGCAGATGTTGGCCTCGACCGGCTCCATGCCGCTGACTGCCCAGTGTTCAGCGCACCTTGACGCCATGAGCGCCGCGTTCGTACGCTACGGCGGCATGAGCGGTCAGACCGGTTGGGCCAACCTTGCGAAGGCAGGGAATACGGTCCGGACCGGCCGGGGCCTCAGCGCCGAGATCGAGGAGCAGATCCTCAGCGGGAAGCTACCGCCCGGTTCTCGTCTGCCCAGTGAGCGTCAGCTGTCCGATTGGGTCAAGCTCAGCCGGCCGGCCGTCCGGGAAGCACTGCGCGATCTTGCCGCACGTGGCTTCCTCGACGTCGTCCCCGGCCGGGGCGCGTTCGTCCGGGACGTCAGTGTCGCCGACGTGGCTCGTCCGTTGGAACGCCTCTACTGGCGCAAGTCCACGCCACGGGAAGTGGTCGAGGCGCGGCGCATGCTCGAGTCGCAAGCCGCGGAGCTGGCGGCGGTGCGAGCCGACTCGTCCGACCTCGCCGCCATGGAGAAGGCCATCGCGAACTTCGATGCCAGCGCGGATCCGCTCCTGCGCGCACGGTACGACTTCGCCTTCCACTTCGCCGTCGTCAAGGCGGCGCACAACCCGGTGGTCGAGGCGATGTACGGATCGATCAGCCGCCTCACCGCTGAGATGATCTTGCGGAGCCTTGCCGATCCGAACGTCACCCGGATGGGCGTGCCGTACCACAGGCGCATCCTCGAGGCCATCCGTGCTCGTGATCCGAACGCTGCGCGCGCGGAGGCGGCTGAGCATCTTCGGGTCGCCGAGCAGTTGTACGGTAACGACCTGGACAGCCCGCTCGACGACGTCGCGCGACGCGAGGCCAGGCGGCTCTTCGGCAGCGCCTTGTCGCTGGACAACCTCTTGGCGAGCATCGCCTCGTTGACAGAGCCGGAGACGACCTCTGAGTCGAGCTCGCAATCGACGCTTGATCCGACCACAACCACGTCTTCACGAGCCGCTGACCGCGCAGAGGGTCGCGATCATGGCTGAGCACACGTCCGGCAGGGACCATTCTCGGGCGGCCGGTCGGCCGGTACTCGCAGCGCGCAAGGTGTCGAAGCGATACGGCCATGTGCAGGCGCTGGTCGACGCCGACATCGAGTTGTTCGCTGGCGAGGTCGTGGCGCTCGTGGGCGACAACGGTGCCGGCAAGTCGACGCTCACGAAGGTGCTCTGCGGTGCGATTGCGCCTGACGCGGGGGAGGTCCAGGTCGACGGCCAGACCGTACGTTTCGCGAGCCCGCGCGCCGCGAAACAGCACGGTGTCGCCGTGGTGTACCAAGACCTCGCGCTCGTCGACAGCCGGGATGTCGCCCACAACGTGTTCCTGGGAGACGTACCGGTGCGCGGCCTCACCGTCGACCGACGCCGCATGTATCGCGAAGCCCGTGCCGCGCTCGACGCACTTCGGATCGACATCCCGTCACTTCACACCCCGGTTGGCGCACTGTCGGGTGGGCAACGGCAAGCCATCGCGATCGCCCGCGCAGTCCGGGAAGGTGGCCGCGTTGTGATCATGGACGAGCCGACGGCCGCCCTCGGCGTTCAGGAACAGCGAAAGGTTCTGCGGCTCATCCAGGATCTCAGCACAGCGGGCAAGGCGGTGCTCGTCATCAGCCACAACCTCGAACATGTCTTCGGCGTCGCTGACCGCATCGTCGTCATGCGCTCCGGTCGCGTCGCCGGTACCCGCCGCAAGGCCGACACGACGCCGGAGGAGATCGTTCGCCTCATCGTCGGTGCCGCCGAACTCCAACCAGCGGAGGGCTAGTCGTGCAACAGGACGTCATCGGAAGTGGCTCGGGTTCTGGTGCCGTCGCCACACGTACGAACGACGACGCGTTGTCCAGCTATGTCGGCAGGCTGGTCCGTGCTCGCGAGTTCGGCATCTTCTGCGGTGCGCTCGCGCTCTTCGTCCTGCTCAGCATCCTCACGCCGCAGTTCGCCACGCCCGAGAACCTCTTCAACGTCGTGCGGCAGATCTCGCTCCTCGGCATCATCGCCGTCGGCATGACGTTCGTCTTCATCTCGGGTGAGCTCGACCTGTCCGTCGGGTCGATGTACGGCTTCCTGGCCGTCGTCATGGCTCAGCTCACGATCAATGGCGGTGTCGATCCGTTCCTCGCGGCGCTCACCGTCATCGCGATGGGCGCTGGGCTCGGCCTGGTCAACGGCACCATCACGACACGGTTCGCCATCCCGAGCTTCATCGTCACGCTCGGCATGCTCGCCGTCCTCCGCGGCGCAGCCCTCCTGACCTCCGGCGGGTTGCCGGTCAGCGGGTTGGAGGCACCGACGTATCGTCTCGTGACGAGCTCGTACCTCTTCGGCCTCGTGCCGGCCCAGGCGGTGTGGCTCATCCTCATCGTCGTCGCCGGAGCGTGGCTTCTGCGGCGTACCCGCTTTGGATACGACGTCTACGCGACAGGTGGCAATCCGACCGCCGCTCGACATGTCGGCATCAACGTGGCGCGGACCAAGACCATGTGTTTCGTGATCACAGGTGCACTCGTCGGGCTGGCGTCGGCGATCCTCATCGGCTGGCTCCGGGGCACGAGTCCACTGACCGGTGAGGCGTTCGAGCTGGACGTGATCGCCGCGGTCATCATCGGGGGCACCAATCTCTTCGGTGGTTCAGGCAGCGTCACCGGAACGTTCCTGGGCGCTGCCATCATCGGGATGCTCAGCAACGGCCTTGTCCTCCTCGGGGTGAGTGCGTACTGGGAACCCGTCGTCAAGGGTGCGGTCATCATCATCGCTGTCCTGGTGAGCGTCACCGTCCGTCGAAGGCAGAAGGTGTAACGGGAAGGCCTGTCTGTCCCTGCACACGTGGAATCGATCGGAGGATCACCACCATGGCAACCGTCAACGAACCTCCGCAGGGTGTCTCTCGCCGTCATCTGCTCACCGGAACCGGCATTCTCGGCGCGGGCTTGGCCGCCCTGCCCGCGCTTGCGGCCTGTACGCAGCAGGCCAGGGTAGGTGGCGGCTCAGGCGATTCCGGTGAACGCGCCAGCAGACAATCGCAGGGCAAAGCCGGTTCGTCCAAGATTCGCACCGGCCGCAAGGTCATCTTTGTCACGCATGACCTGAACCCCTTCTTCGTTCCCGTGATCCGAGGATTCGAGACGTTCGGAGCGCTTCGCGGCTGGGAGACGCAGTTCCTGGGTCCGCCATCCCACGACGTACCGGCGACCGTACGGCTGCAGGAGAACGCCATCAGCGCCAACCCTGACGCGGTCGGTTTCACGCGGGTGGACACGACCTCGTTCGACGACAACATTCGGCGTGCCAAGGAGCAGGGGATCAAGGTCATCCTCTTCAACACGGCAAGCGAGGGCTACCGCGACCTCGGAGTCGCGTATGTCGGTCAGGAGTTCCTCCCTGCCGGTCGGATCAACGGCCTTCAGGCAGCACGGTACGCACACGAGATCACGGGTCGCGACGAGGGCCTGATCGTCATGGGAACCATCGCTCCTGGCCACAGCGCTCTGGAACAGCGGATGCAGGGCACCCGGCAGGGCGTCGAGCAGTACAACCGGGAGAACGGCACGCGGTTCGAGACCGAGGTGCTCGCAACCTCGACCGAGCAGGCCGAAGCCGTCTCTCGGATCGATGCCAAGTGGTCTGCCGACGGGGATCGGATCGTCGGCTGGGCCCACGCCGACTTCGGCCATTGGTTCACGAGCATCTGGGCACAGGACCGAGGCCTGGTCGACCGGTTCGCGAATGGAGGCTTCGATCTCGTGCAGGGGGTCCTGGACGCCATCAAGAACGGCAGTGCGCAGTGGTCGATCGGGCAGAACCCGTACGCACAAGGCTTCGTGGCCTCGGCACTGTTGGACATGGAGATGGAGGCCGGCTTCCCAGCCGTCGACTATGACACTGGCGCGGAGGTGGTCGACGCCTCCAACATCGACGAGGTTGCCGAGCGTGAGGCGCGCTATCTCGAGCACCCGTTGATCGACGAGGGGGATTGATCAGCGCCCCACCATTTCTGTCTGCGCCCGACTACCGCCTGGTCGAGGTCGTGTGGAGGTGGTGGGCGAGGCGTGGCGCGCACCTCATCGAGTTCTCGTCGTATGTGATGCTTCAGCACGCCACCTCGGAGCGACAGACCACTCAGCAGGACTGGGCAGTGCGCGCCAGGCCGACCTGGCTGAGAAGCTTCTTCCAGGAAGCGACGAGATCCTGTGCCCCCTTCTGCTGGAGCCGCTCGGCGAGGTAGACCACGTTGACGCCGACGTCGGCGAAACGGTTCAGCATGACGTCGCAGGAGCCACCGTCGGAGGGCATCGGTTCGCCGACCTCGCCGTGATCGTACAGCGCCTCGAGGGTCGGTTCGGGCATCGCGCTGATGGTGAGAGGTGCGGCCAGTCCGTGCGTGTAGAAGGTGTCCGAGCCCGCTGGGTCCTGCGTGCGGCTGCTCGCCCACACGAGCCGTTGCGGATGTGCGCCGTGGCGTTGGAGTTCCTGCATCGTCTCGGAGTCGAGCATCCGACGGTAGGCCCTGTAGATGTCCAGTCCCACCGCTAGGGCGAGTTGATCCTTGAGCTGTTGCGGCACCCGGTCGGCCACCGCGGCGTCCCAGCGAGACATGACGACAGACGCCACTGAACCGACGGTGGGACGACGACCGGCGCTGATCCTTCGCTGCAGGCCGTTGAGATAGGCACGTGCCGCTGCGCGGTAGTGGTCGGCGGAAAAGAGCAACGTCACGTTGACCGGGATGCCGGCCGCGACACACTCGGTGACGGCAGGTAACCCTTCCTTCGTACCGGGAATGCCGACCAGGAGGTTCGGCCGTGCAGCCCGCCTGTACAAGGCCTTCGCCGCGTGGATGGTCGCACCCGTGTCGTACGCGAGAAGCGGCGAGACGTCGAACGCGACCCAACCGTCGACACCGTCGGTGTGTTCATGAATCGGTAGGAACAGGTCTGCCGCGCGGCGCACGTCCTCGATCGCCAGGTCGACGAGCACGTCCTCGTGGCTGCGGCACGGTGTCGCCGCGGCCCGTATCGCCTCGTCGTAGAAGCCCGCCTCGATTGCCGTACCGAGGATCGACGGGTTGGAAGTGAGCCCCGTGATCGAGTACGTGTCGATGTAGTGCTGGATCTGCCCGGTGTCGAGCATCGGGCGGGAGAGGCAATCCAGCCACAGACTCTGCCCGCGACGACGGAGCTCGTGGGTAGCCGAAAAGCTCATGGTGCACCCCTTGGGTGTAGGCCTCGTCTGGCGTCAGCGTGCGGCTGGGATCGGCCGGAAGGAATGTCCGAAGTGCGGCTTGTGTACCAGTCAGGTCCCGGCCTGCTGGCACCGCAAGGCACAACCGTCACCCCTGCCTCGCAGGACCAGCTTGTTACGGAGTCGGAGGCCTGGCATCGGTCACTCGTCCATGTTGCGCCCGGGACTACCGGCCCGCGCCGTCTCGGCTCCGTCTTGCGTGTACCCTCCCGGTCACGATGACCAGGCAGGTGACAGCAGGAGCCGCTGCACGAATCACAGCGTGGGCGCGGGCGATGTCGTCACGCACCGACCCGGTTCTGTGGGCAACGGTGCTCATTGTCTTCGCCGTTTCGGTCACGCTCGCGGTGTCGCGGTACG